>NZ_BILY01000026.1 GCF_004000805.1 Paenibacillus glycanilyticus NBRC 16618 | reverse complement strand
CCGGATCAAGCGGAACCCATTGGCCGCGAAACTGCACGAGCCGCTCGCCGCGGGCGACCAGCTCCCGAAACTCCGCTTCGCTGAGGTCCGTATCGCCAATGGACACGCGCCAATCGAATTCGATTAGCGCGTCGAGACCGAAGAAGGACCGGCTGCCGCCAGCGCGCTCGGCTTGTCCTTCGCCTGGGCGCACCTTCGCGCGCAGACGCGGCTTCTTGCGGCTCGCCTCCTCCCACCAGGCTGGCAGCAGCACCTGCCAGCCTGCGGCCAGAAGTCGCTGGCTATCCGCTGTTAGGAATCGCCAAGCGTCGTCGCCTGACAGCGGTGCGCTCATTACATCAGAGGGGCTGCCGGCCAGTCGGTCCGCCGGCAGGCTCGCACGCAGATGCGAGAGCCAAGTCGCGGAGCGCTCGTGCACGTGAGGCGTCCACCCGAAAGGCCACGTCCCTACGGCTTCCCCGTTAGTCGTCAGCCGAACCGGCACGAGCTTTGCCGGTTCGAGCTTGTCCTGCAGCAGAAGCGCGAGGCGCCAGCTGGCGGCTTCAGCTTCCTCCGGCTCCAGCAGCTGCAGGAGCGGCCGGAACGGCAGCGTGTCTGCCTTCCAGCCTGTAGCGACAAGCCAGCCTCGCTCGTCGAGGCCCGCGACCGCCGCATCGCGGTCTCGGGAGAACAGCAGCGGGAAGTCGCGGCGCAGGTCGCCGGCGGCTTCCTCCGTGCCGTAATGGCGATGAAATACCGACGCGGAGAACGCGGCGCCAAGGCCGGTTAAAAAGGCGGCGTCTGCGCGTTCCGTGCCTTGGTATTCATCATCCCGGCCGTCGGGCAAGTCCCTATCTCCTTCATCGTCCGGTCCGCCATACTGGCCGCCGGCCTCGAGGGTTCGCATCGCCCGGCGCGACTTTGCATCGAGCTCCAATGCGTCCCATGTCCACCGCAGCTTTCCGGCCTTGTAAGCCTCGAAGCTCGGGATGAATTTCCGCTCCGCGACGCCTTGCTCCAGCGCCGGCGCGAGCGAGGCAAGCAGCGCGGCATCTCCTTCGAGCCGCCAGGCCACATGCTTCGGCAGTAATTCGGAATTAGCGAAAAACGGTATGACCATTTCCGCCGGCAGCACGACGAGCTCCAGCTCGTCCCGCAGCTTCTCGATCTCGAGCTCCGTGCCATAGAAAGAAGGCTCGTGCCACGCAAACAGCCTCTGCTTGACGAGTAAACCCGGCGCGTAGCCGGATGAGTCCGCGCCGTAGATCAGCGCGTCGCCCTGTTCGGTCAGACTCACTTGAATCGTTAACGTATCGGCATACGCGTTCATGATAGCAGACCTCCTTTGCGTAGTTCTTCCTGCAGCGCCCGAAGCCGGCTATTCCGGCTTGCGAACGCAGAGATGAACTGTTCCCACCTCTCGTCCTTCTTCAACCGCGAGTACAGCTTGGCTAGCCGCTTCAGCAGCTTCGCCGCCGCTTTGTAGCCGTCGCGGTTCTTCTGCAGCACGTATCGTTCTACCGCCTGATGGTAGAAGGGCAGCAGCAGCTCCGGCGCTTCCTTCTCGATCGGTTTCAGTGCGGTCACGCGGAACGACAGCGGCTCCTCGCCCATGCACATCTGAAGGTCGATCCACCGTTCCCACCTCCCATGCGCCGCCAGTGCGTCCTCGTAAATGGTTCGCGAGAACGGCATCATCTCCTGAAGCGTTCGCCACATCAACGGCTCCGCTTCCGGTAGCCGC
Organism: Paenibacillus glycanilyticus NBRC 16618; assembly: GCF_004000805.1. Classification (GTDB taxonomy): domain Bacteria; phylum Bacillota; class Bacilli; order Paenibacillales; family Paenibacillaceae; genus Pristimantibacillus; species Pristimantibacillus glycanilyticus. The sequence continues at coordinate 87,016 of NZ_BILY01000026.1, read as the reverse complement.
GCTACGACATTTGCCCAATAGTCGCCATAAGACGCCAGGTCCTCACTACGGGAGCCGACGAGCAGTGTTCCGGTCTCCGCAAGCCAGTCGCGCAGCCGGGCCCATTGCTCCGAGCGCTCGAGGAAGCCGAGCAGCAGCGCGAGATGCTCGGGCTTCAGCATCAGCTTGATTCCTTCCCTGGCGAGCATTGCAAGTGCCTCCGCGTCGCGCGCCAGGTAAAGCAGAAGCAGACACTGCGCAATTGTCCAAGGCAGCCGAGACAAGGTCGAACCCAGCTCCGCTTCCGCTGATCGAAGCTGCAATAGCTCCTTCTCATAGAGCGCCGCGCTTCCGGCAGAGCCCGGGCCCAGCCAGTGCAGCCATAGTGAAGCGTAAAGCGGCGCGAAGCAGCCGAGCGTCTTATCCTCGGTCAGCATTCGCTCCCGGAGAAAATCCGCCGTCTCCATCAACCGGTCCCAGTATGCGGAGCTGTCGTCAGCAAGCGCGAGCTTGTCCCCGAGCAGGGCTCGCGCCTGGCTGCACAGTCCCTCCAGCGCGAGCTTCGTATGGTAGCCGATAAATAGGCCCGATGGACGCGAGTCCGTCTGAGCCGGCTTGACCATCCGTTCCAGCACGAACAGCAGAGCATGAAGCGTGAACAACTGCTCCAGCGCCAAGGGCAGCATCGGCCGCATGGCCTGCAGGTCAGCGAGCAGCTCGCTGGCTTCTTGTGCTGTACGTACGTGCAAGTGCACCGCTCCGCGGCGTTCCTGGAACCGTTCGTGCCACTTATTAACGGGGAGCTCGGTCAGCTCCTTTTCCGTCAAGGTCGGCCTGACAGGCTGAGGTGAAGTCTTTTCGGAACCTGCTCGAGGTCCGCCGCTTCCGCCGTCCTGCTTGCCGCTAGCCGCTAAGTTTTTCAAGGCGCTGCGCGCGTTGGCGAGCGCCTGGATCGGCCGGCCGCACAACTCCGCGTAGCGCATCAGCGTTGCGGCCATATGGGTGCAAGCACCGTTCGCGGAGCAAGCGCATTCGCTTGCCGCAAGGTCGTCCAGATCCACGGCAACGTCATACATCCGGTTATCCTTGACGCGCGCATCCACGTGCACGCCGTCATCGCGGAGCGCCAGCTCCTCGACCCGTCCTTGTTTATAATATTGAAATCCCCGTATAATCGTTAATTCGTCGAAGCGCGCGGCAACGCCATCCAGCAGCTGCCTCCAAGCGCTGTCATCCAGCATGTAGTCCATATCCATAATCCGTTGACTCCCGGTTACGCCGTCATGTATTTTAAAAAACTTCGTTTTCTATTATATCAGCTATTCCGCCCGCGGGGCTCTAACAACTCCGACATTACTTCAAATGTCTGCACCCCTGGTCTATGCCTATATAGGCAAATGGAATTGGATGAATGCCTCTGAGGCAAATACCCAAGCATCATCTCTCCCCGCACATATTGTAATGTATACTCCAGACGTAAGGAGGTGTTGTGAATCATGTCAGGATTTGGCCATGGCAATCATGTTGGTGGAATTCTTGTACTGTTCATCTTGCTGGTGATTATCGTCTGCGGATGTGGCTTTGTTGGCGGCTGGGGCGGCGGTTACGGCCCACAAGTTGGCGGCGTAGGCACAGGTAAAGGGTACTACTAATCGTAAATATACAACAAGCATAAAAGACCTCCTTTTCGGAGGTCTTTTATGCTTGTTATGGTATTCTTCAAAAATCGAAAATTTATCGTTTACCGCCATGACTAGTCAGTGTTCGAGCAGAGTGTTCATTTATGGAGCCTTCCTCTAACAGGTACGAAGGGTATTTCCTATCCAGCATCAGAATAACATGCTCAATCAATCCCTCCTCCAGTACAGAAGCCGTCCTTTGCTTTAACCCTTCAAGCGTTTGCTTAATGAAATCCAACGATTGTTTGTTCATCGAAAATCCCCCCGTTTATTTAATGGAATATCCCAAACAAAAAAACACTTGCTCCATGGACTACCAAAAAGGAGCAAGTGTTCAACAAGACCTGGATGCAGGCTGGCATCAAAAGAATGAAACGATTCTGACAGTTCAGATTGGTTCTCTTCTTCTCAAAATGCAAAATGAATAGTTAGTGCTGCGTTGAAGGCTGCTTCTTTTTCAAGATATACCCTCTATTACGAAGTTTGAATCACCAATAACCCTCATAACGGCGTTCTTGCTGCCGGTAATGGCTAAAGGATGGATTGCGGCGGCGGCTGAACGCTATTATTTTTATTCCTTAGGTTCGCCTGATTGAAGCTGCTCCAGAAGCTTCTGCGTATCAATATCCGGTTCGGGATAAGAAAGGTCCAACTTCTCCATGGCGTTTAAAATAATCCGGAGCACCAAGTAGTCGCGGAACCATCTTTCATTGGCCGGAACAATATGCCACGGAGCGTGATTGGTTGCCGTGTGCCGGAAGGCATCTTCGTATGCGTCAATGTAGGAATCCCAGTAATGCCGCTCGCTCAGATCGCTTGCATCGAATTTCCATAGCTTCTCCGGGTTGCTCAGTCGTTCGCGGATTTTCTCCAGTTGAAATTCAGGGGAAATATGCAAGAAAATTTTGATCAGCAGCACGCCATTGTTTGTTAGAAGCTTCTCGAAATGCCGGATATGCTTCATCCGGGTTGCTGCTTCCTCATCCTGTATCATGCCATGCACCCGGGTTATGAGCACATCCTCGTAATAAGAACGGTTAAATGCGGTAATATAGCCTTTGGCAGGGACAACCTTATGCGTTCTCCATAAGAAGTCATGAGCAGACTCTTCCGTAGTCGGCTTCTTAAAGCTTTCCGCTCGAAAACCTTGAGGATTCAGGTTGGAAAGTACTTTCTTGATGACGCCGTCCTTCCCGCTGCAATCCATTCCCTGGAACAAAACGAGCACGCCATTGGTCTTGGAGGCAAACAACTTGTCCTGCAGATTGCGGAGCTTCCGCTCCATATGTTCAAACTCATCTTGAATGTCTTCTTTACTTGCAAAGCCGCCCGTATCGTTCGGATCGAAACGGCTCAGACCACGCTTGTCTGCTTTAGTCAGCCGATAGTTTTTCAACATGGGAAACCCCTCCTCAGGCATTTCTTTAAGTCTCGTCAACTATTCGAGACGGCCGTATCAAAACCCTTCAATTCGACAAACTTTCCCCATAACGCTAATAATAAAAAAACGGCAGCCATCAGCTGTCGTTTTGATGCTTTTATGGTTATTAGACTGTCTCTTATGTGTCCATTCCATCCGGACCGTCAACGATGTCGATTACACCGACAGCGATTACGGAGACTGCTGCCGCTTTACCCAGTTTCTTGGCGCCCTCTTTTATCAGCTGCTTATCATTTTCCTTAATGCCTGTCACAACTTCTTTTCCGCTTTCGACGACGTATTCGATCCCTTGGCCAGCTCCTCTGACAGTAGTCGCAACCGCATCTCCAAGATCTTGGAGTCCGCTCTTCGCCTGCTGCTTATCCGACGTTATCAGGCCAGCGCCAACATCCCATACGCCGCTCGCCGCTTGACCGGCCAGCTCGCCTGTTTTCGCCGTCACTCTTTCCACGTCATTGCCGATTTCTTTCACGTAATCGCTATGAACAAGTTCCCCGGCAACGCGCACGGTACCACCAAGAACTCTGCCCGTGAAATCGCCCGCCAGCTTTCCGATGCCTTTCAGCAAATCCATAAGAACACCTCCTTATCTTAATCTATTCCGCAATCCGATGAATGACGAACTTCCAGCTATTTTAATTCAAGATATCCTGTTTCGTAAAGACGAAGAACGAAACGGCCAGGGAAGCAATTCCCCAGCAGGCTAAAATGATAAGCGAGAAGCCAAGCGTCATGCCCGTGATCGGCGGCGGCGAGCCCTCCAAATAATCGGTCAGCCGAAGATTGACGGAGAAAATAAACTTCGCGCTGTGCCAGGAAGAAGTCATATTCGATAAGAGAGTTCCGGAAATAACGGCCGCCATCATCGTCACGATGCTCGCGGCCGTGCTGCGCACGAGCACGGACACCATCAGCGAGAGCAAGGCCACCGACATGGCCGACACCCAGATCAGCCCGGCTTCCATCAGCAGATAGAGCCATTGCGGAATCGCGTGCACGAAGCTGCTCTCGACCGAAGAACCTTTGATGACGAATCCCGTAAATACAGGCATATCCCATCCTGTGTAGCCGAAGACCGCGCCAGAAATAAGATAACAAAGGACGGCGCTGACCACAATGATTAAGGATACGTAGAGGCTGAGCGCCAGGAGTTTGCTAAGCAGGATCTTCCATCTGCGCACGGGCCGTGTCAGCAGCATCTTGATTGTTCCTGCCGTACTTTCGCCCGATACGAGGTCGGAAGCGAGGGCAAGCACGAGCAGCGGGAAGAAAAGCGTAACCGCGTTCGACAGAAAGCTTCGAGTGAACGTGACGCCGTCCGGCGAATTCGGATTGACGTCGTGATCCAGGTAATACTGAAGCTGCTGCACGGCGATCCGCCGCGAGCGCTTCCATTCTTCCGGTATCCTGTCGCTGGAAAGTATGTTTTGGTATTCGCTGATTTGCTGCACGAGTTGATTGCGCCAATCTTTGAAATTCTTCTTATTCGTTTCGTTGATGCGAAACTGGGCGTAAGTAAAGATCGGAATGAGAATCAGCAGTACGAGCACGATGACGAAAAACCGCTTTTTCTTCCAGATCTTGAGCGTCTCGTTTTGAATGAGCGGGAGCAGTCTATCCAATGCTTTCACCTTCCGTCATCCGTAAAAATAATTGCTCCAGCGTTGGCGCGATGCTGTGTACCGACACGATGCCGATGCCGGCTCTTACCGCCTTCTCGACCAGAGACGAGATCCGGTCCGGGCTCATCGCCGTGATGAGTGCTTCCTTCATCCCCGCGAGCAAGCTTTCGTCAATCCGGTGCTCGTGCTCTTGCACGAGCTCGACGCCGCCCTCGCCCGCGAGCAGGCGCCGCCCTTCCTCCGGCTGTTCGAATTGCCAGACGACGTAATTGTCAGCGTCGTGGATTAACTCCTCTACCGTTCCAACGGCAAGCACCTTGCCGTGGCTGATGATTGCCACGCGGTCGCACATCAGCTGAATCTCGCTCAGCAGATGGCTCGATATAAACAGGCTGAAGCCTTGATTGGCCAGCATGCGGACGAATTCACGCAGCTCCTTGATGCCTTTCGGATCAAGCCCGTTAGTCGGCTCGTCGAGGATGAGCAGCTTCGGCCGGCCGAGCAGCGCCTGCGCGATGCCAAGCCGTTGGCGCATGCCCAGCGAGTAGGTTTTTACTTTATCATGAATTCGATCGTCGAGGCCTACGATGGCAGCGACCTCGCGAATGCGTTCGTTATCAATGCCGCGCTGCATGCGCGCGAAATGCTCGAGATTTTCCCAGCCGGTCAGGTAGGAATAGGCTTCGGGATTTTCGACAATGCAGCCGACTTGGCGCAGCGCGGCTTCGGGATGGCGGCTGATGTCTTCGCCGCAGATCCGTATCTCGCCGGAAGACGGCTTGATCAAATCGACGAGCATGCGGATCATCGTCGTTTTCCCGGCGCCGTTCGGCCCGAGAAACCCGAAGATTTCCCCGGCGCGGACTTCGAACGTGACGTCCTTGATAATCGGCTTGCCGCCGATTTGCTTCTTGACGTTGCGAACAAGCAGCACGGCGTCTTGAGGAGCGGACTGCCCGGCCTCCTGTTTTGCTAGTTGCATGCGCGTTACCTCCTATTCCATAGACTGTGAGATGCGGACTGCGATTTGCGCGTACCCGTCGTGATTGGGATGAAAATGATCCGACGACAGGTACCGGCCAATTGCATTCTCGAACAGATCAAACGTCGGGACCATCGTCATATTGGGGTATTGGTGAAGCAGCGCGTAAGCCCGGTCGTTCCACTGCTGGATTTGGAGCGAGCCGCTCCGATATTCCGGTATATCGTAAAACGGGTTGTACAAGCCGACGTAGACGACCTGCGCATTGGGATTGATCGCATGGAGCCGTTTCACGATCCGCGCCAGCCGGTTTAAGCCCTGTGGCAGCTCGGCCTTCAGCTTATCCAGGTTTAATTCGCCCACCGTCTTCCCCCTACTCGTGCCCGAGGCGATCTTGAACAGATCGTTCCCGCCGATCGTGAAGACGATAATATTCGCTTGCTTAAGCGCAAAGCTGTAGCCCTTATCGGTTTCAAGCAGTTGTGCGAGCCGATTGGTCTTCAGTCCATTGACGGCCAAATTGTTGTTGAGACGGACGGACGTGTCCGGGTATTTCTGCTTCATCAGCTCGACGAGCTGCTTGACGTAGCCTTCGCCAGACGCGTCGCCGGTTCCTTTCGTCAACGAGTCACCGATGGCCGTAATGGCAATGCCCTTGCCTTCGCTCAGCTTTCCTCCTGCCGGCAGCGCCGGTTCGTTTGCTCTTCCCTCGAACGACTCACCCTTCGGATAAAGCATGTCCTTGACGGCGAATCCAAACCCCGCGACTAACAGCAGGGTCGACAAAATCGCGGAAATGCCGATAATTTTCCATAAGTTTCCGGAGGATAACGGTCTCATCTCGGTAGTCTCCCCTCGCTTGTTTGCACATAGAACACTAACTATTTATTCGACAAGAACTCAGCAACCTCGGCCAGACGCGTAGCGAAGCCCCATTCGTTGTCGTACCATGCTGCGACGGACAATAGCTCTCCTTCCACATGCGTGAGCGGCAGATCGATGATTGACGTATGCGGGTCTCCAACGATGCGCGACGATGCCCATTCTCCTTCGAGGACGTCCATGACGCCCTTCAGGGCACCTTCTCGCGAGGCCCGGCGGAACATGTCATTCACTTCCTGCACCGAACAAGGCTTCTCCGTGATCAAATTGAGCTCGGCGATGCTTCCCGTGCGGGTCGGAACGCGGTACGCTTTCCCCGTGATCTGCAAGTCGGGCCAGATGAACTTGAGCGCCTTTGCCGCGCCGGACGAAGAAGGGATGATGTTCTCGGCCGCCGCCCAGGAGTCACGGCGGTCTCGCATCGGCTGATCGGTCAGCGATTGCGTGTTGGTATAGGAATGCACCGTAGAGAACAGACCGAATTTGATCCCGTAGTTTTCTTTGACCAGCTTGACGACGGCAGCCAAAGCATTAGTCGTGCAGCTGGCCATGCTGATAATCCGGTGCTTGTCGGGATCGAAGCTGTCGAGGTTTATACCTTTGAGCAGCACCGCGTCGCAATCGTCGAGTGATTTGCTCGGACCGCTAATCAGAACGCGCTTCGCACCGCGGTCCAGATGTACTTGAGCTACGGATCGAACGACTGCGCGGCCCGTGCAATCGACGACGAGATCCACGCCGAGCGACTTCCAGTCCGGCACTTCCTTAGAGGAATTAATATATAGAATTTCCCGCCCGCCAATAACCATCGCGCCTTCTTTGGCGGATACGTCTTCGTGCCAACGCTTATAGTTGGAATCCACTTCAAACAGAGCGGCTAGCGTGCCTTCGTCCTTGATATCGGATATCGAGACCGGAACGAAGAGCTTGTCCCCAAGCGCGACGCGCAGTAATTGTCTACCGATGCGTCCAAATCCGAAAATCGCAATCTTACCCATTTTTCACAGCCTCCATTTACCTCATCATTGTATGTTTATCGGGCATAGTGTACGCAGTTTGTCCACTATAAGAAATCTCTCTTTTGTATTATTTAACTAAATGCCATTTTGTAAAACAGCTCATGTAAAAGTCTTTTGTTCATTTGCTCGACAGGACACAAACAGGGCTGCCTCTATTTGAGGCAGCCCTGTCCTTATTCATGCGTTATAAAGAATTTCTCAGAATCTTTCTGACATCCTCTTTTGTGAGAGGAACATAATTGCCAATTTGCTCGGCGAGCATAGCTCTTTCCGTCATCAGCTCAATTTCCTTGTCATCAATTCCATAGTCCGACAGCTTTGTCGGCGCTCCAATCGATTTCCAGAATTCCCGGAGAGATTGGATCGTTTCAGCCGCGAGCTCGGCATCCGTTTTTCCTGCCCGGTTCAAACCGAATACGCGAACACCAAGCTGCGCGACTTTCTCCGATCGTACCGATGCGACATGTTCCATCCAATGCGGAGCAATGATCGCGATTCCGCCGCCGTGAGGAATGTCATGGACAGCAGATACGGCATGTTCGATAAGATGCGTCGCCCAGTCCGGATTGACGCCCATGCCAGTTAGTCCGTTTAAGGCCAATGTTCCGTTTAATAACATGACTTCGCGATACTCGTAGTTATTCAGGTCGTTCACGAGCTTAGGCGCCGTCTCGATGACCGTGCTAAGAATCGCTTCGCCGATTCTTTCCTGAAGAGGCGCATTGCTCGAAGCATGGAAATACTGTTCGAAGACATGGGCCATAATATCCACGCTGCCGTATACCGTTTGGTCCCGAGGCACGGAGAACGTAAGCTCCGGATCTAGGATACTGAATCTTGGAAGCACGTGATTGGAATTGAAAAAGGCTTTCGTATTCGTATCCCAATCCGTAATAACGGAATTTCCGTTCATCTCCGATCCCGTTCCCGCAATAGTTAGAACCGTGCCGATCGGTACTGAATTAGACGGTGCTTTTGCTTTGCTGGTTATGATATCCCATACGTCCCCATCGTAAGGCACGCCTGCCGCGATGGCTTTCGCACTATCAATAACGCTTCCACCGCCGACCGCAAGAATAAAATCAAGTTGATTTTCTCTAATGAGATTAATCCCTTTATTGACCGTCGTGAGCCGTGGATTCGGTTCAACGCCGGCTAGCTCAATGACAGTAGCATCGATTTCTTTCAATTCACGGATCACTTTATCGTATAAACCGCTTTTTTTAATGCTGCCGCCGCCGTAAACCAGCAAAACGCGGTTGCCGTATGCCGGAAGTTCATTTTTTAAGCTGCTTACCTGACCTTTTCCAAACAAAATCTTCGTCTGATTATGAAATTCAAAGTTGTCCATTTTATTTTACCTCTCTCGATTTATATTTTTTGTTTCGTACTAATTCGTTTTTCAGCAGTTTTTTTCATAGATAACGGTTGTGAATAAACCACCTCCTCAAAATGATATCTACACATTGCAAATTATAGATTCGTTAAACCAAAAAAAATTAACAGTTTGCAAACTGTCGATATGATGACTTTTAGAAAAACTGAATTCGGAAGTGAATTCAGTTTTCCGTATGGTTACTATGATTATTTTTGAAGGAACCGGCCGATATCATTAATCGCATCTTCATTCCTTCTGTAGTAGGTCCACTTCCCAGAACGCGTAGCATGGACCAGTCCTGCTCGCTGAAGCATGGAGAGATATTGCGAAGCAGTAGATTGATTCATGTTTAATTTTTCGGTAATTTGACTAACGCATACCCCAACTTTAACAAGATCAATCCCTTCCTGGGGGTGAAAATGGGTTGTTGGATCTTTCAGCCATTCTAAAATTTGAATCCGCGCTTCATTGGAAAGTGCCTTGAAAATTTCAATTGGGTTGGTCATGTCGCTTATTATATATTACAGTTTTGCAATATGTCAAACTGTTTGTCGCGTGAGCTTTCATGGCAATTCATACCTAGAGACGTAAGCTGATTTTTCTCTCATGCTTGTCTTTCTTCAGCGAAACAATCGCTCTCCAGTCACCGTTCATTGGAAGATAAACCTTGGTTTTATATTCTCCCAATGCGCTTCTCTCCATTTGCGCTTTCATTTTATGATTCATTCCTTGCATCGACATGGACATATTTATTCGAACAAGGTCGACATCTACCAGGCTGCCGGTTGAATCTTTAATCGTCAACTTGTATGCATGGGCTGTGGTGTCGCCGGTGTTTGGAGTGTCCTCCATCGAAACAGTCAGATCATCCAGGAATGGGCTTGAAGATGGCTTTGATCCAAGACTGCAACCTGCCATCAGGATCATCATCATAGCGATGATTGCCGTTGTCGTCCATTTCATTCGTTTATCCTTCATCGTCATTATACCGTTGGCTAATCATGTCAGCATGAATCATTTAAGTTAACCCCTTACTTCTCGTGATGACATTAGTCTAGCACGACGACCATCTTCAATAAAGGGCATTAGGAATGAAAGCCATGTCGATAATTTGAACGGATGCCTGAATTAAAACGTGCTTTCTTTATGCGTGTCCGGGCACCAGCGCGCGGCACGGTATTGCTTAATCAACACGTCTACCGCCCTATCGGTGCGTATAGCCGTCAGCGCTTCGAAAGAGTAAGCTCTCGTATACCGGTCTTGGCTTTGCAGGCCGGATTCAAGCCCATTGATAACGAGATCCGCGTCCCCGTATTTTCCGATTCGCAGTAAGGATAATGCCGCTGTATAGGCTATTTTATTCGTTATATATTCTTGATTGTGCACGTAAGCGCTTGTGCTGATATCCCCCTTACCGGCGGATTCCCGGGCAACCGCGTCCTCGAGGGTCCGAACCAATGCGGGTACCGTCTCGTCCGGCTCGGCGATCATTCCGAGCGCTTCGACGGCATTGCGTCTCACCCATTCGCTTGCGTCATTCAACGTGATAATTAAAGAGGGAACCGCGGAGGCAGCTGTAGATCCCAGCATCCCCAGCACGAATGCGGCCAGAGCCCTTTTATTCTCGTCTTGATGAGCAAGCAGTTGAACCAGACCGGGAATGGCCTCCTCGCCGGAAGCTTGAAGCCCATAAGCTGCCCGCTGTGCCGTTAACCTGGATCCTTCTCCAACTTCCTTCAATAACGCCGCTGTGGCTGAATCCCCTATATGACCAAGCGCATAGACGGCATTTAGTGCCGCATTTTCCGAAGAATCGCTTATAAGCTGCTTCAACATAGGAACGGCAGCCGCTGCGGCTTTACCGGCGATGCCAAGCTTGTCGGCTGCCTGGCTTCGAACGACTTCATCCCCGCTGGACAATGCCTCGATTAAAGCCGGCACCTCTATATCATCGCGGGCAGCGGCCCTCGCCTTGTTCCCTTCTCCCTTAAGCCAATGCCAAACATCGTTCCATAAATTCAAGTGCGCATCCGCCGCGTTAGAAGGAAAAACAGGTTCAGCGTTGGTATGATTCCAGCTTGGCGACTTGGGCTCGGATAAACGGACAAATTGGAACTTAAGCATGTAACGGTCTAAATGGGACGTGTTCAGGGATGCCTTATGCCATAGATCAAAGTGCACGAGAGCGATCGTACCGGCCTTTCCTGTCGGCAGCAGCGTAGATTGGTTTGGGAATTTCTCATTGTATTGGGAGCCGGGCATAATCGCCGTCGGGCCCATTTCTTCCGTAATATCCTGCGTGTAGTAGAACATCATGACCCACCATGGACGATGACTGCGCATAGAGGACCAGAAGCCGTCTTTATGCCACTCTCCGCCTCCCGGCTTTCCGTTACCCGGCTGATTGAAATGCATATGGCGATGCGGGTGCATATAATAGTCAGCTCCCAGGACGCTAGTCAACGCGCCTTTCGTTACCGGCGTCTCAAAGAACTTCTGGATGTCCGGTACGCGAGGCAAAATATTATTGCCGGGATTTCCTTCATTTTGCAGGACAAAGTCGATTTGATTCATCACGCTTCGATGCAGCTCTTCCGGCAAATCGTTCTGAAGGACAAGATATCCGTTCGTAATAAACTGAATCATTTGCTCGTCATTCAACAAAGTTAACGCATTCGACATGGTTGGCAGCCCCTTCATTAACAAGTATTTGTGATATATTTAATGTACCTGGGGCCGCCCGATTTGTATTTAGCTTACAGTCAGCTTGTTGCACAATAGTCAGGTGAATTTGAATGATTATGAATTGATACGGAAAGGAGCATCGCATGATGGATTTTTCCAAATTCCACCCGTATGTTTATTACGCTACGAAGTATCCGTTCTACCGGGGACAGACAAGTCTTAACCGATACGTTTACGCGAGCTCTATTTATTTCGTTACGGAGGGAAAAGGCATTTTTCGTCTCGGGGGCACCGAATATGAAGCTTCACCCGGCATGATGGTCTATATGGAACCCGGTCAAGCACATGACTGGATTGCGGATGCGGACGAGCCTATGATGCATGTATGCTGCTATTTCGATTGGCATTACGTCGACCGCACGGAATCGTTTAAGGATGAGGCAGCCCCTATCTGCTATGACCGGAATATGCTGAGAACGGATCTTCTTGGCGAGACATTTCCATATCCGCTGCCTGAAGTCTCAAATGTAGGAGCATCGCTGTTAAACTGGACCGATCTGCTGCAGAGGAGCTTTATCTCTAACGAGCATACGAATGAACGGACTTTTTTGCGCAGTATGTCGGCGCAGAGCCATTTTGCTGAATTCGTCCATCAATTTCTCGCGTTCTCGCTGCAAGATTCCCATATCCCTGATCCTCGTATCAGCAAGCTGCTGGAGCGAATAGAAGCCGAGCTGCTCGGCGGCGCCGAAATCGAACTGGAGCGGTACTATAATGAAATTGGCGTCAGCAGAGGCTACTTCTTCGAATTATTCAAGCGAACAACCGGTCTGTCGCCGGTCCAGTACATCAATCAGTTCCGCGTTAGCCGGGCAAAAGAGGATCTGCGCTCGTCCAACCTCAGCATTATGCAAATCGCGGACAAATATCATTTTAGCTCCGTGCATTACTTTTCCAGAACGTTCCGCAAGTACACCGGCAAATCGCCTCAAATGTTCCGCGAATCGGAACCTTAACAAAACAACAAAACCGCGATCTACGCGGTTTTGTTGGGAATAATGACGTTTGATTTCCTCTGATGGCTCTATTTACTCATCCCATTGGGAATGAAGCACGCTATGGCAAAAATTAGGACGTTTGAATCCCGGGAGAAACATTTCGCACACATCGGCGTTAATCGTGCCGTAAGTCGTTTCAGGCTTATGTTTGAAGCCCTCCAAAAAGGCATGCAAGATGTCATGCTTGAAATTGTCCCGCGGAAAAGCTTGGACAACCTGCTCCCGTAATTCAGCCGAGAAGAGATCGAAGTTCTTCCCCACTACATCGTATCCCACTCCAAAATTCATAAGCGCAGCTTCCGCTTCCTTATATTCCACGATTCCGATGCTAGTATGAAGGGCTACCGCATCCCAGACCAGTCGAATGTTTTCTTCCGGCACTCCGCGACTGTGCAGAAAATAGCGGGCTGCATTTGCCCCATCGACTTCAAACCGCTTATCTGCGCTTCGGAATGTTGGGGTAAGACCAATATCATGAAACAGCGAACTGATGTACAGCAATTCAGGGTCATATTTAATTTGATTCAGATTACCCTTCATTGCCGCAAATAAAAATACCCGGTTCGAGTGGTTCCACAAAAGCTCATCCCCATGCTCGCGCAATAGCTCAGCTGCTTCTATGGCCAGCTTACTATCCGGGATTTTTATATCCGCGATAAAATTGGACATCTTCAACCTCTCCTCTACTCCTCTATTTTAGAGTTCGAAGACTATCGAACTGACAAGTTCATTCTATGAAAATCAAATTGATTTATCAATATCGCTGTTTCTATAAAAATGATAGACTAATTAAATCAAATAAATCATAAAAAACCGCGATCTACGCGGATATTTATGAGATTGCTTATACATACCCCTCTCTTACACGGTGCTTTGATCCATCAACAACGAAAGAAACTGCCGGGTACGGGCTTCGCGGGGCTGACTGAAAATTTGCTCCGGCAGCCCCTCCTCCACAATGGCGCCTTCATCAAGCAGCACAATACGGTCCGCCACTTCGCGGGCGAACTTCATCTCGTGGGTAACGATAATCATCGTTCTCCCCTCTTCCGCCAATTCCCGAATGACCCTCAATACCTCGCGGACGAGCTCCGGGTCCAGCGCGGAAGTCGGCTCGTCGAACAGCAGCAGCTCCGGGTCAGTAGACATCGCCCGGGCAATGCCTACCCGCTGTTGCTGCCCTCCGGACAGCTGATGCGGGTAAGAATCGGCACGCTCAGCCAATCCGACCTTCGCAAGCAATTGCAACGCCTTTGTCCGTGCTTCGTTCTTTGGTTTGCGACGAACCGTTATTTGGCCTTCCATCACGTTCTGAAGCGCAGTGAAATGAGGAAATAAGTGATAGGCTTGGAACACCATGCCTGACTGGCGGCGCAACGCCAGCACATCCGCCTTTCGCGGCTTCGAATTCGGCCGGAATTCGAGCCGAACCTTCCCGATTCCGACAGTCCCCGATGTAGGCATCTCGAGCACATTTAAACAGCGCAGCAAGGTTGACTTTCCGGAACCCGAAGGTCCGATCAACACAAGCACCTGCCCCTGCTCCAGCGTCAAATTGATACCGCGAAGCACAGGAGTGTCGCCGAATGATTTGGTTAATTCGCGTACTTCGATCATTGGGGATAATCCTCCTAAGAATGAACCGCACCGGTTAAGCCGTGTAATATCGATTAAAAAAGATTTCCAGCTGCCGTTGCAGCAATGCCAGTATCGAGCAGAAAATCAAATAGATCAAAGCGACCTCGCAGTAGATCAACAGCGGCTCGTAGACAGCCGCAGTGATTTGCTGCCCTTTTTGGAATAGCTCCGTAACCGTCACCGTTGCCGCCAGCGATGTGTCTTTTACCAAGGAAATGAACGAATTGGATAGCGGCGGCACCGAGACCCGTGCCGCCTGAGGCAGGATTATGCGGCGCAGCGCCTGCAATCTCGTTTCCCCAAGCGAGAACGCCGCTTCCCATTGTCCCTTCGGAATGGATACGATTGCCGCCCGGATGATCTCCGATCCATAGGCACCCACGCTAAGCGTAAACCCAATGACCGCTGCCGGGAACGCGTCGATTAGAATGCCTACGCTGGGAAGCCCGTAGAAAATAATGAACAATTGGACCAAGAGCGGAGTCCCGCGTATGATCCAGACGTAGAACCTCGCTATCCAAACAATCGGATAAAAATCCGACAGCCGCGCGAGTGCCGTTAATAGCGCCAGCACAAGTCCCAGCGCGAATGAAATCAACGTAAGAGGAACCGTGAATGCGATTCCTGCATGCAGCAGGGGCAGGAAGGAATCGGTGAAAATATCCAGGTTAGTTCGTTCATTCATGATACCCTACCCGCCCTTTTATTTCGAAACGTCCTCGCCGAAATAGGTTTTGGAAATTTCCAAATACCGGCCGTCCGCCTTCATTTCTTTAATCGCGTTATTTACGGCAGCAACTAGCTCGTTGCTTCCTTTACGGAAAAGCATGCCGCTCTGCGACACCTGGTCCGTCTCCGCAACCACCTTTATTGGAACGTCAGGACGCGCTTTCTTCAAATCCAGATAGGATAATTTATCATTGATCGTCGCATCAATCCGTCCGGACGTGAGCAAATCGATAGCCTGATTGAATCCATCCACCGCAACAAGCTGCGCTCCGTTCGCTTTGGCAATGTCGCCAAGATCGCTGGTAAGCGACTGGCCGGACTTTTTCCCTTTGAGATCGGTCAGGCTTTTGATATTCGTATTGCTTTCCTTCACAATCAGAACCGCCTTAGACAGGATATACGGGTCGGAGAAATCGTATTTCGCCTTCCGGTCGTCTCGAATGGTGACTTCGTTTGCCACCATATCGAAGCGCTTCGCATCCAATCCGGCAAGCATACCGTCCCACTTCGTTTCAACGAACTTCGCCTTAACCCCAATGCGCTTAGCGATTTCCTCGGCGATTTCGACATCAAACCCCGTCAACTTGCCGCTTGCGTCATGGAACGTAAACGGTGCGTATGTACCTTCCGTGCCGATTGTGATCTCGCCATTTGACTTAATCGCCTTCAGTGAATTATCGGATGCCGCGTTACCGCTATTCGTCGTATTTCCCGTACCGGCTGTCCCGTTGTTCCCGTTATTAGTGCCGGTATTTGCGCCGTTATCGTTGTTTTTATTGCCGCATGCCGATCCGCCAAGCAGAATAACCGCGAATAACAGCATGAAGCAGATATTTTTACGCCAAGTCTTCATATGCGAGTCCTCCCTTTCTTTGAGGATAGTATTCCAGCCTCTCCCTTTGGTTATCCCCTTCATTCGCTTCTGCTTGCCGCATTAAAAAACCGCCCCTAAGGGGCGGTTTCCTCGCAGGAAAAACAAGCTTAGCTGTGAACCAAGGTTGGCTTAACGCTGCGAATATGGTTGATGTAATCGGCTTTGCTCTGAGCAAGCCGCTCGTCGGTCAGATTTGAAGCATCGTTTAAGGCGAAATGCGGCAGGTACTCGCAGCTGATGAAATGAGCCAATGCTTCGACTGGGCGCAGAATTTCTTCAAGCGTAAATCGATTAAACCCTGAATGCTGATACGACTCGTTTGTACCGTAGGTTGAAACGGCAACGCCAATTTCTTTGCCGGCTATTTTACTGCCATCGGCTCCATACGCCCATCCGTATTGCAGAACCTCGTCAAACCATTTCTTTAACAAAGGCGGCGTGCTGTACCAATACAACGGATATTGGAAAATGATCCGGTCGTGGGATTCGATAAGTTTTTGCTCGCGGGCAATATCGATCTTTTCGTCGGGATACGTCGCGTATAATTCGTGAATCGTGATATCTTTATGGTTTTGCAATTCTTCGCGCCATGCCTTATTAACTCTTGAAGCCGTCATATTAGGATGAGTGATGATGACCAACGTTTTCATTGTTTATCCTCCATTCAATAAGAAGCGTAAGCATTCCGTTGTTTAGAGTACCCCGGAATTCAGCTTATTATCGAGAAGGCTTGAGTCAGGCAAGCATTAACAGATCTTTAA
Source organism: Paenibacillus glycanilyticus NBRC 16618 (assembly GCF_004000805.1). GTDB lineage: Bacteria > Bacillota > Bacilli > Paenibacillales > Paenibacillaceae > Pristimantibacillus > Pristimantibacillus glycanilyticus. The sequence goes on along the minus strand of NZ_BILY01000026.1, from coordinate 70,289 downwards.
AATCTCATTTTGATCATAAACAATAAATAGTAAGTAACCGGAAATCCAACAATAGCCGATATGACGGTGATCGCAGTCATGACCCTGTTCTTATTTCGCAATATAAAGAGTAAAAATCGGTAAACGATAAGGCCAATACATCCGCCTATTGAATTTAGAATGATATCGTCGATATCCGCGATTCCAATGCCTAAAAGACCCTGGGTGATTTCAACGAACAAACTCAACGCTATAATAGACAAAACATTCGTTATGTTATTTTTCTTAAATAAAGGCAGATACACCCCAAGAGGGAAAAAAATAAGGATATTGCCAATCACATTTGCAAAAGCGAATCTTTTTAAATTAGGCGTGCTGCCGGCTATGAATTCCGTTATGCTGTGAAAGGGTACGAGATTGATAGACCTCGTTATGCTCCTTTCCGTATTAAAGATCTCCGCTATCGAAACTCTCGATAGGAATAATATTTTTAGTAACACTATTATGTAGCAGATGCAAACGCCATATAAAATGATGGTTTCTATTCGTTGTCGCGTATTCATAAAATCTCCTTCTATGCATCCTTCGTTATTACGGGCAAGAGCATCCAAAACAGAACGCCGTCCGTCGTGTTTTCCAAAGCAAAATCAACGCGCATGGATTCTAACGTTTTGCGGACAATGGCTAGTCCCAAGCCGCTACGTTCCTTATTCCGGCTCCTCGCTTTATCTACCCGATAGAACAGATCGAACAGCTTCGGCAGTGCCGCATCGTCAATTCTCACCCCCTTGTTCAAAACGCAAAGACGGCATTGACCGGCGACGGTAGCGCTCCATACCCGGATCTCCCCGCCGTGCGGCGTATTTTGCACCGCGTTTAATACGATGTTTGAAAGCACCTTATTTAACATTTTAGGATCTGCCAGGCAGGTCTGCCCTTCAGGAATATCCGTAACGATACGTTGCCCTTTTGCCTCATACAAGGGATGAAAATGAAGCAGCATGTCGTTAACGATACGCCTGATGTCGAGTTTTTCGGGAGCGGGTACGATTTTTCCGTCGTTCAGACTGACAATCTCCAAGATATCGGAAATCATTTTGCCTTGCGCGTCCATCATCTTTAAGCATTCTCTCAGGTATTTGGGATGGTCTTTGTAATCGCCTATATTTTCAAGCATTCCTTCCAGCAAAACGCTTGTTGCCGCGACAGGCGTTTTTAGCTCATGGGAAGCCGCGGAGAAGAAGTAACGCTGCGTTTCCTCCAGCTCGCGTTCTCTCAAGATTTCGTCCTCTAATTGGGAGATGGTTCTCTTCAGCCTGTCGTACATGGAATGAACGTCGCGTGCCAATACCCCAAGCTCATCCTTGCGCTCCGGGAGAGGCGGGACCTCTTCGAGATTCGCCATCTTGGTTGTATTATCCGCCAAAGCTTTGATCGGTTTCGTCATCTGGCGGGCAAAGATAAACGATGCTAGGACGCAGACGACTAGCATGCCGGACAATATAACCATCACGCGCGCAATCAAGTTACCGTATTTAAGCGAAAACACATCGTCGTTGAATACGTGGAGCGCATAGCCGTTTCCAAGATAAACGAGGAACGAAGATCTTTCTCTCTCGGCCTTTATGTCAGTCAAACTGCTGGCTGGATTAGCGGCAGGCGTTACATAAACAATGCTGCCGCCTTCGTCCGTAATATAGAAACGAAACGATTGGTTTCGAGCATGGAATTGATCCGCGATCTCCGTAATATCGGCATTCCCTTGTGACTGTTCAATTAACTGCTTGTATGTTCCGCTAATTTTCTGGAGTTGGAGGCCGGAATAATAAGACATGATTTGCGTTGAAAATAGAGCTGCCGTCGCGCCAACCAGCAACCCCGAGAAAATGATGGTGTAAATGAATACTTTGATGAATATTCCGCTTCTTCTCAAAGCGTGTCTTCCTCCAATCGGTAGCCTACGCCTCGTGCCGTCTTGATGATATTTTCAGGCAGCTTGGCCCGCAGATTTTTGATATGCGTATGCACGGTGCTGCCGTCACCGTCATAATCGTAGCCCCACACTCGCGATAAGATGATTTCATGGGATAACGTCCGGCCCCTATTCTGAACCAATAGCATAAGGATCTCAAATTCTTTGAGCGTCAGGGGCAGCTCTACGCCACGGTAAAGCGCTCGGAAATCATCCGGAAGAAGCGTCAGGTTGCTGCAGCGTATTTCTTTTGCCAACGCGCCGCTTCGCCTGAGCAGCGCTCCCGCGCGTTTTAGCAAAAGCTGAATCTTGAATGGCTTTGTTACGTAATCGTCCGCTTCCGCGTCGAACGCCTTGATCTGGTTTTCATCGTCCGATAGAGCGGTCAACATCAGTATGGGCGTATTATTCAGCTTGCGAAACTCCCGTAATAGCTCATGGCCATTCATACCGGGCAGCATGATGTCGAGAATGACAAGCTGGTAAATCTGATTATAAAATTTTTTGTACGCTTCGTTGCCGTCAATGCAGACGTCTACTTGATAGCCGGCTTCGATTAAAAAGGTTTTGACGGTATTGCCTATATGTTCGTCATCCTCGACAAGCAGAATTCGTATGTCCATAAATATTCCTCCTGAAAAAAATAGCATGCTCATCTGTAGTTTAACTGTAGTTATAAGATTTTTCTCATCCCCTGTCAAAAATACGAAAAGCCCTTATGCAAGGGCTTTTTCCGAATCAGCATGATTAGAATGGCTTAACGACCATAAGTACCAATATAACAACCATCAGCAGCTGTGCCGCAATCTCAATGGGTACGATCTTTTTTATCCCTAATCTGAACTCGGCCGGTATTTCCTTACTGTGGTCCTGGCTTTCCGCAGTAAGCTTAAAGATCTTCTTCATACGCGGCTCAATCCATCCATCAATCATGACGACCATGGCGAGCGATAACAGAATGGCCGTATTCAGCCATAATTGAGATAACCCCAACTTGGTTATGATCATAAGACCAATACCGGTTAAAATGAGTACGGTTCCGCCGATCTTGAGAATAATGGTAAGTTTAGCCGTCACACCTAAAGCAAAGTTCAATTGACCGACGGTTCTAGCGGATCTTCTAATGATAGGCATTACGAATGCGGGGCCAATGACGGCGATCGAAGCGAATATATGAACGACCAGCAGTAATCCAAACAAGTTATTATCTCCTTTCCCCTTAGCGCACCGTGATATGGCTTTGATAAGCTAAACCAACTCTTTTTCTATAAAAAGCTCCTCCGAGTTCAAGATGGTCCAACATGCATGTTACGACATCATCATAGGTTACATCGAGTTCTTGAAGCCGGCTGAACAAGTGACCGGCTATATCAGCCTCGGAATATTCCTTGATCGTCTCCGGCATCGGAATGGGCAAAGCATCCGTTGTAACATGCAGATGAGAATGTGCCAGCAGCTCGTTTGACTCGATCATTGTACCCGGACACATGATGGACCAGTCAAGCTTCGTCTGCTGCAGCCTTTCGAGATTCCGGTTGTGATTCCTATACTCGGGCGGAAAGCCGGGTAAATGGTTACCGATAAGGTCCGTATTCGGAATATCCAGCAGGCCTGCTCCTCCCATCATCCATACCCGTCCAGAGAAGCTGGATTGCCATTCGCATTGGCTGATCATGTTATCGACCATACGAATAAACTCTTCTCCCTGGCCCGCATGGCCGGCCGCAAGAATAGCGGCGTCTTGATGCGCGAGCGCCTCACCGACACTCGCCGGGTCCAAAATATCGTCTGCGATCACCTTCACATGCTTTGCGTAATGCTCGCCTAGCTGCTCATAAAGCTTTTCGGCATTTCGCACGAATGCGGTCATTTCATGCCCCCTTTTTATCCCCAGAACCAACACTCTTTTTCCCGTATTGCCGGTCGCTCCAAAAACAATCATTTTCATTGTTGATTCCTCCTCTTGAATAAACCCTAATATTGGTTAATTCAAGCTTAGCACCGCTTCAAAATGTTGTTAAGATCCCACTTTAAAGTAGGGTACTAACTTAAAAGTAAGTATCAGGATTGAAGCCGCAGGAATACAAAAAAAAGCTGCCCGGGATGTGGCAGCCTGTTGTTTGAACCAGCTCTATGACGCTGACTCTTCATATTTCCGCTTATTATGATTTTCTCCCCAAGCACACATCGCTTCCGCTACGGGAATCAAGGTTTTGCCATACTCGCTTAGCGAATATTCTACCCTTGGAGGGACGTCGGGATAGACCGTTCTGTCGACAATGCCTTCTCGTTCCAAATCACGGAGATGCTGCGAGAGCATTTTTTGGGATACATCGGGTATTAGCTTTTCCAGGTCGTTGAATCTCTTCTTGGATTCCATCAGATGCCATAAAATCAGAGGCTTCCATTTGCCGCTTAAAACATGAAGGAGCGTCTCGACCGGACATTCACGCTGATGAATCATTGACGAATCATCCCCTTACATATGAAGGACTGTATTGCCTGAAATTAACATAATAAAATTTTATGCTAGCACGGCAATCAAGTCAATCATTGAAAGACCTAATGACCTTATTCCTTCACCATTCGGTTCGTAATGCTGCCGAGTTTCTCAATCGAGATCGTGACCATGTCCCCGTCCTGCAAATAAACTTGCTTCTCCGGCGGGTAACCAAGCACGACGCCTTCCGGCGTTCCTGTAAGAATGATGTCTCCCGGCAATAGCGTCATATGCTGGGAAACGTAGTTTACAATCTCTCTGCAATGGAAGATCATATCGGACGTGTTGGAGTTTTGGCGTATTTCTCCGTTTACGGTCGTTTGGATCGCCAGGTTGTTTGGGTCGCCTACTTCATCCGCCGTGACCAAGTAAGGACCAAGCGGAGAGAAGCCATCGCATGATTTGCCGAGCAGCCATTGTTGGCTCCTCATCTGTAGGTCGCGCGCGGAAATATCGTTGACGCAGCAATAACCGAATACATGGTCCAGCGCATTTTCTTCGGAAAGATACTTTGCTTGCTTACCGATGACGATAGCGAGCTCGGCCTCGTAATCCACTTTGCTCGATACTCGCGGGAGCGGTACATCGTGTCCGTGCCCCGTCAGCGTGTTGTTGAACTTGTTAAACAAAATCGGATATTCCGGAATCGCCGCATTTGTCTCCTCCGCGTGGCGGCGGTAATTGAGTCCGATACAGATGATTTTTTGCGGGTTCGTGACGCAAGGACCGTAGTTAAGCGAATCCTCTTCGAGCCAATAGGAGCTCGCGCGAGCGGCGGAAGAGGCTTTTTCCGCAAGCCTGCTAAGCGCTTCGACAGCCGGCTTTCCTTCGGCAATGACGGAATGAACATCCGTTGGCACCTTGCCGGCCATACCGAGCTCCCGTGCAGAGGAAGCGACGTCGAGTACGCCTAGGTCCGTTTTAATTCCAAGTTTATATTCGCCGTTCTCTATAAAGGTTAATAGTTTCATAAGTTCCTCCTAAGCATTTTTTCCGAATACGACGCCCCCGTCGATATATAACGGGGATCCCATCATGAATTTAGACTCATCCGACGCGAGGAATACGGCGGCTTGCGCAACGTCTTCCGGCCTGCCCAAGTCACCGCTCAGCTGGCGTTTGCGCAGAGATTCGTAGGCTATATGGGGATCGTCATACGATCTTGCTAGAAAATCTTCAACAAACGGCGTTAGTATCGTTCCTGGCAGCAAGGCGTTTACGCGTATGTTGTAAGGGGCGTAATCAACTTGCATCGATTTAGTAAGGGCCAGCACGGCGCCCTTGGACGCCGAATAAGAGGCGCGGCGAGCAAGTCCAATCTCCGCAATGCAAGACGACATATTGATGATATTACCGGTCTTACGCTCCATCATGCCGGGAAGGACGTATTTGCTCATTAGAAAAACGCCGCGTACATTGACTTCAATTACCTTGTCCCATTGCTCCGGCTCGGTCTCGTGGATGGCGCCGACACCGCTGATTCCCGCATTATTGAAGAGCACGTCGATACGGCCGTATTTCTCATGCGATTGTTTTACAAGCTCTTGCACAGACTGCGGATCGGCGACGTTCGCTTGAATGAATGTCGCCTTGCCTCCTTTGTCGCGGATCTGCTGCGCGGTTTCCTCTCCGTTAACGGCATCAAGGTCGTTCACGATAACGAAGGCGCCTTCCTCGCCGAAACGAAGCGCCGTACTTCTGCCAATTCCCGATCCCGACCCGGTGATCAAAGTGACTTTATCGATTAATCTCATGGGGTGCCTCCGAGATCTTATTGTTAACGAATGCGATATTCGTCGAAGTATCGAGGTAAGATGGTCGTTGAAGCACCAGGCATTTGCGGCAGCACGTAATGTCCGTCCTTCACCGTTGCGGGCTCTTCGAAAATATGCCGGATCCACGGTATATATTCGAGCATGATGGCGCTTGGCGTCGAGGCGACGAGGTGCTGGTGAATTTGGCCCATATCGCCTACGTGAGGACAAATCGGCACGTCATAGGCTGCAGCCAAACCGGCTACTTGAAGCCATTCGGTAATACCCGCGACGCGGGTTACGTCCACTTGGCAATACTCTAACGCGCCATTGTGGATATAATCCCGGAAGGCATACTTGTTGTACACGTGCTCGCCTAAAGCAATCGGTACGTTAAGTTCGTCAGCAAGCTTTTTATGTCCCATAATATCGTCCGGATTGAGCGGTTCCTCCAGCCAGAACAGATCGAATTCCTCCAGCTTTTTGCCCCAAGTCATCGCCGTATTGATGTTCCATTGCTGGTTGACGTCGATCATGAAGATCACATCGTCGCCGATCGCTTTGCGCACTGCCTTGCAGCGATCATAATCTTCGCGGGGATCCGGCTTGCCAACTTTGATTTTAACACCCGTAAAGCCCGATTCGACAATCTCCGTTACGTCTTTAAGCAATCGTTCCTGTGACCAATTAAGCCAGCCGCCGTTGGTGTTATAGGCTTTGATAGGTTTGGATTTCGCCCCGCCGAGGTACTGCCATAATGGCTTGTTTGATGCCTTCGACATGATGTCCCAGAGCGCGATATCTACCGCTGCCAAAGCCATGTGAGTCACGCCCGAACGTCCGATCCAATGCATTTTCCCGAAGCGCATCTCATTCCACAACTCTTTCACCATAAACGGATCTTTACCGACGAGAAGCGGAGCGTAGTATTTGTCGATCGTATCGACGATCATATCGTCGCCGTGCGCGCAAGTACCCGTGTAACCGTAACCAATAAATCCTTCATCCGTATGGATGCGAACGCCGGATAATCCCCAGTGCGTGGCTACGTTAATGGCATCGGTAATCGGGGGTGTAATCGGGACATGCAGAACAAAGCTTTCTACTTTTGTGATTTTCATCTTCACAAGCTCCCTCGTATGTATATTATGGTTATCTATTAATAACCAAGCGAAGCGCCGCCGTCGACGGGAAGAGCAACGCCCGTCACGAAACCGGATGCATCGCTGGCCAAAAAAAGTGCGGTCTGAGCTACTTCTTCCGAAGTCGCAGGTCTGCCCAAAGGATGCATGGCGTTCAAATTCCGGACGGTTTGAACCGGATCAGCCTGTTGGCTGATCCATTGCTCCAGCAATGGCGTCGTAACGCCCGCGGGACAAATGCTGTTAACGCGAATGCCGTAGGGGGCGTAATCCAGTGCCAAAGCCTTGGTCAGGGCGTTCATCCCGCCTTTGGTTGCGGCATAGACCGGATTCATTTTTTGTCCGATCAGACCATTCAGCGAAGACATATTGACGATCGATCCCCGCGTTTTTTTGAGTTCCGCGATGGAATGCTTGATCATCAGAAAGACGCTTTTCAGATTCACGTTGAAAATTCGATCCCATTCCTCCTCTTCAACCTCTTCCAGATATTTAGGCATGATGGCTGCTGCGTTGTTGACCACAATATCGATGCGTCCGAATTGAAGCACCGTCTCTTGCATAAGCCGCCGAACCTCTTCGTCCTTGGACACGTCGGTCTGAACGGCGATGACGCTTCCGCCATTGATCTGAATTTGTTCAATTAAACGTGCTGCATCGTTCGCTTTCCGGTCAGCTATAACCACGTTTGCTCCTTCCGCTGCGAATAAGCGGACGATGGCTTCACCGATGCCGGATGAACCTCCGGTGACAATAGCCGTTTTACCCGATAACTTCATCTTTAATCCTCCTTTATCATGTATCGTACATGATTCGAGATAAAAAAACTTATACAAAGAACGCACGCGTCCGTTTGTACGAGTTTTCCAGATGCTGCTTGAGTGCTTGTTCCGCTGACTGCTGATCCCTTACCGTCAGGAATTCAACGATCCGCATATGTTCTTCCCACTCGTCTTGAATGAGCTGAGCGTTCAAATCCTTTTGGTACAAGGCCAAATATCTTTGAATTTTCTCAATATAAGACTCGATCAAGCTTTTCAACGATTGGTTGCCGCAGTGATTCAGAATCAAGCCATGCAAGCTCTCATTCATCTGAGCAATAACCTGAATGCGCTGCTCGCCCGACGATAGATCGGAACGCGGGAACTCTTCCATCTCTCTTTGCAATTGTTCCAATTGGGAAGCCGGAATCGAATGAACAGCTTTGCGGATAGAGAGACACTCCAGCTCCATTCGGATTTCGAACATCTCGTCCAGTTCTTGCAGCGACATCTTGGCTACGAACATGCCTTTGAATGGCACCGTGTCCACCAAGCCCTCGGCTGCTAATCGGGACAGCGCTTCGCGAATCGGGATGTTGCTGACTTCAAGATTGCGGGCCAACTGATCGATATTGATTTTCTCGCCTGGCGCAATCTCGTGGTTTAGAATATGGCTTTTAAGCAGCGTATAGATTTCTTCCGTTAGTACGTAACGATTTAAATTTTTTTTCATCACATCATCGCCTTGCCGTTTCATATATCATACACGATTCATTCTAGCTAATGTTTCCTTTTATTGCAACACTGTATTTCTCCCCCCTTTTCTATGACGTTACCATCTTACATTCATCCATCCGTTCTGGCTTTCTGTGCGATAACGTTGAACCCACTGCTCCTCATACTCATCAGCGAGCTTATCGAATGCCGGCGGAGCTATCTTCACGCCTTCTGTCTGAATGCCGAGATACTGAAGCACTCTCAGGACCGTACCTTCATAGTCCTCAATGAAGTCTTCGTAGACAACAGTCATTGGGGATATACCGTTTTTCGAGAAGAAATCTTCAAGCGCAGCCTCAAACATGACACTTTCTTGAATGAGATGATGAATCGCATCGTAATTGTATTGGTCTTCAAGGTTACATTCCTTCGGCTGTGTGCCTGCGCTTCGATGCCATTCTTCGGATACGATGGCTCTCCACCACGATACGGCTAGTCTTACTTTGTTGCGCCGGGTCATGAAGATATGTTTGCTGCAATTCGGGAAGGCGGTACTCCACACCTCCGCGCTCGATATTTCGGATGACAGATTGAACATGTCTCGGAATGCATCGATCCATCGCTGCTCGTAACCGATTTTAATGCCAAAGATTCCATTCGGCGTCGTACCATGCTGCCATATATTCTCCAGATTTTCTAAACGAAACGTTACAGGATCGTTCCACCCGTAATGCAGCCATTCTGATGGGTCGCCTGCTACGCCTGTTGAAGCGAGCGCTTTATTGAGAAGCGTGCTGCCCGTGCGTTGGGAGAACCATATCGTATAGCTTTGCTTTGGTTTTTTCATTGAATCTCCTGCTCCTTTTTAATGAATTGAATATTTACGATCAATAAATTCAACAAGCTGCTGCGCGCATTGCCCGATCGACCGATGCTCCGTATCCAGGATTAGTTCCGGCTGCGCCGGTGGTTCATAACGTGCATCAATGCCGGTAAAATCTTGGAGTATACCTTCTCGTGCCTTACGGTACAGCCCTTTGGGATCTCGTTGTTCGCATGTGTCAAGCGAGCATCGCACATACACTTCCGTGTACGAATGCGCATCGAAACGCCTTCGAATCTGCGCTAGCATTGCCTCCGTGGGCGTAATCATCGGAACGAGGACGATAAAGCCAACATCCAAGAACATGGCAGTTACCTCAGCTGTACGCCGCAAGTTTTCCGTTCGATCCGCCTCTGTATATCCGAGATCAGAATTTAGCCCTGCCCGCAGCTTATCGGCATCGAGCACGGCGCAATGATAACCGCGATCGAGCAATAACCGCTCCACCCGCTGACTGATTGTCGTTTTGCCAGAGCCGGATAAACCGGTAAACCATACAACCCCGACACGGTGGTTAGCGGCAAGCTTACATGGATGTTGCTTGATCATACTCTCTCCTTTCTGGGCAATAACTTGATTATTAATGGGGAACGTTTTCTATTTTAGCAACCGCTCCTCATCCAAGAATAGGCAACAAACCGTTCAACCCATTCTTGACCTACACGAAAGCCGCATCGGAGCAGGTCCTATGCGGCTTAAGGTTATAAACTTCTTCTATTTTGTTTTGGCATATACTATTTTTTTAATCGTGTCGCATGATAGATAGAAGCGTTCCGTAAGCTGCTCGATTGTCGCTCCTTGCGAGAATAACTCCCGCATTTCGCCATTACGCTGTTCAAGCCTCTGTCTTCCGCCAGATTTGACGCCCCAGCCTATACGGTCTCCCTCAGCCTTCGGCACGTACATCATGACGCCATTCATATATTTCTGAACTTCCCGCAGCAGCTGCTCCGGCAAGACCATGTCCGCTTTAACATATTTCATGATAGTTGCTCCACTCCTACGTAATAGATTCCATTACACTAGGGGCAAAGCCTATCACTATAAACGTTCAAGCTGCCTAACACACAGGCGGTTAATTAAAACTGATATTACGCTCTATACAAACAACCGCCGTTGTTTATAGTGTAGACTTTGCACAGAGCAGCGTTTCTTCGATCATCGGCAGTACCTCCTCATTCGCATCCATTTATCGTGTTCCTTATGATTGAGATATTAAAGTTAATTCCTTATATTGTAAAGGGATACTCTATTTTTCGAGAGGCTCTCTGACCATTATCCCCCTTCGATGCTTATCTGCTGTAAAGCAATGGGAAATATTCATTATTGAAAGGCTGCCCGTCATAGGGCCGAGGACCTATTAATCGAACATTGTCATGTCTGCCCCTGCCCGATTTGTATACTGTATCTCCGGGCATCAGATGCGCAACAATGGAAAGCCGCGGTTGCTCTGACAGATTTGGTCCGGAACCGTGGAATGTTAATCCATGGTGGAAGCTAGCCTGGCCGGCTTTCAATATGCACGGCTCATCCTTCCATTCCCCCAACCCGGAAAACTTCTGTTTAAGTCCGTCCAGATCCTGGTCGAAAAAAGCAGCGCTCCCTTCAACGACTCCCCATTTGTGGGAACCCAATATCGTTCTCATTCCCCCATTGCTTAGATCGGTATCCTGCAAGGCAATCCAGACGGTTACCATATTCGATGTACTGCTGCATTTCCAAAAGCCATAGTCCTGATGCCATCCAACATTGCCCGCCATCGTTTCCTGACCTGCTGCACTAGGCTTGTAGATGACTTGATCATGCCAAAGTCTAATCGAGGATTCACCGATCAAATCAGCGGACATGCGTCCTAAATCCGGATGGGTAACAACATGTTTAACCTCGTCATTAATCCACCAGCCGTTATCGTGTTTTCGCAACGCTATCTTATTCTCGGGAATGCGAACATCATGCATGGGGTAACCGTCGCCATCGAAATCGGATGCCCATATCCGTTCATGAGCCAGTCGAAGCTTTTCAATCGTCTCGTCATCAATAAGCTTAGGGCTGATCCAATAACCATCGCGTTCGAAATCCCGTTTATCTTGCGCAGTTACTTCATAAGGAATAAAACCCATCATTCCACCTCTTCGTCTATAATTGTTGATTCTCCCTTAAGATATCAACTTTTTTAGACTTTGACTTCCCGGAAACTATCGAATAGGATTTTGTACATAGATATGATTTGACACAAGGAGACTTGCCAATGACAGCCGGGAAAGACCGTTCGGGACGTTGGGTATATGATGGGGAGGAAAAAGGCAATTCCGGTGCCGTACAGGTTCCGGAGCTTCTCATGCTTGGCTATGATCATTTCACCGAAGCGCTAAGATTGTCTCATCATGAGCATGATGGAGCCTTTGAATTTGTGTTCGTAGAGAGCGGGAAAGTAACTTGGGAGGTCAATGGACAGGATTATGAGACAAGGGCCGGCGAGATGTTTCATACGCGGCCGAATGAGCCTCACCGGGCGCGTATGGACTACATGGAGCCCTGCTCGATCTGGTGGATGATTGTAAAACGGCCTTCAGCGGATTCCTCATGGCTTGGTTTAAGCGCGATTGAAGTCGATGCCGTCATAGAAAAACTGCATAATCTGCCTAGGGTTTTGCGGACCAATAATCAATTGAAAATAAGCTTCCGAAGGCTGAAGCAAGTTCTTCAAACGGAAGCGCAGCCCTGGCTCAAGCTGAAAGTCCGCCATATGGTGCTGGATCTGATTCTTAACATGACCGAGCCTCCTCCGGATTTGCATATCCCGGAAGATCTGCATGCCGCTTTGCGTTCCATTGTGGAAAACATACAGCGAAACCCCGAGAAGCATTGGAACAACCGGGACATCGCTGCCTCCATTGGGGTGAGCGAATCCCATTTTTACCGATTGTTCCGGGAAAGCTTTGGCCAGTCGCCTTCTTCATTCGTGGAACGTTCACGCGTAGAGTATGCCGCTCAGCTATTGGCGCATTCAGATACTCCCATTACGAGCCTTGCTTTAAGTCTTGAATTCAAGACCAGCCAGCATTTCAGCACAGTGTTCAAAAAAGTGACCGGCATGACTCCCAGCAAATGGCGGGCTGCGCATCATAAACCAACCTAGCATTAAATGAATTTGATCAGCATGAGAATGGGACCGATTCCTTAATGACATGTCCAGGAGCGGGCTCAAACGGAACGAAGCCGGCCATATCCCGCGCCCGGCATTCGATTCGGCCATTCCGCCCTGCAAGCAGCACGTTCCGCGTTTCGGACGCCCGGTCAGTCGGCAGCATGTAAGCCGATACGTGAGTGAAAGATTCACGCAGCGTTGCGTGAAGGGCGCCAATCAGCCGGTCGCTAGGTCCTTTGCCGGTCACGTTCAGCAAAATCATCCCTCCGGAGTCGAGCTTCTCCGCGGCTGTCGCAAAGAAACGGTCCGTTGTCAAATGCCTCGGTACGCCAGTGTCCGTGAAGGCGTCCACGATGATGCCGTTGTACAACTCCGCTTCCTCGCCTTCCAAAATACGGCGTCCGTCACCGATCGCGATCAATTCCCCGGCGGAACCAAAATATTGTCGGCTGGCTTGGACAATTCGTTCGTCGAGCTCCGCGGTCTTGAACCGTTCGCCCCGGCAATGCCGGGCGATCGTCCCGATCCCGTGTCCGATTTGAAATACGTTCTCCAGCCCCGGTTGGTTATGTTCCAGCAGATGGAGGATCGCCCGTGGATATTCGAATACGATCCGCTGTGGATCGTCCAGATCTAGCGCTCCCTGCACGGCCGCATCCGAAAATTGCAGCACCCGGAAGTTTCCCTTTTTTCCAAAGAGCTCGTCTACGTCGCCCACGACAAATCCGTCGCGCTCTTCATCCATGGCTGCTTCATAAAGCACGCGCATGCCGCTGGCCTCCTTTCGTTATAACTTGCGGTACAATCCGATTACTCATTGCAGACTTGTTCCTATATTCTTTACTTCGTTAATACAAACTGGTCTAATAGCTTGCCGTCCACGTCATAAGCCTTGTAGCTCAAATTGTCCCCGCTTACACGGATGCCTGCAAACATCTGTTTATAGTTTTGGAAATGAACCTTCTGGTAGAACAGGTCTTCCTTCTTCTCGTTGAATTTTTGACCGGAAGTATTTGTCACCACATACACGGTTCCTTCGTTTTCGCTTACGATCTTGTTGTTTCTTAACGGATAAGAACGGGCATATTCATGATTATGGCCTTGCAGGACGAGATCAACCTTGTATTTGTCGAATAGCGGGACGAACTGCTTCAGCACCGACTCCTTCTGATTTCCCGCGTAAGGCCCTCGATGGAGGGAGACGATAAGCCACTTTTTGTTCGCAGCCTCAAGATCTTGCTCCAGCCACTTAGCCTGGTCTTTAAGTTTCGATTCCGTGTTTAACATGACGAAATGAGCTTCGCCATAATCGAAGGAATACGTTGTTCCGGCGATGGAGCTTTCCGAGCCGTTGTCGGGTACATTGAAATGGGAAACAAAGCGCTCAGCTTTATCATCAACTTCGTCATGGTTTCCGGTTACGGGCATGAACGGAAATGAAGCGACCCATTGTCCAGCTTCGCCGAATAGATTTTCCCAACCCGTTTCATCGTCGGGATTCTCTGTCAGATCCCCATTATGAACAATAAAGGAGGAATCGGGAAACGTTTGAAATGCTTTATTGAGCGTTTTACCCCATGCCTGGAAATCACTAAGGGTGATGCCCTGAGAGTCCGCTACGTTGATAAATGTAAAATCAGTTGTCCCCTCTTGCTCTGTCGTGAATTTATAGACTTCGCTCCAGTGCTCCTGCTTGCCATCCCCTACCCGATAAGCATACGTTGTTCCCGGAACTAGTCCTGTTGCTTCCGCTTTATGAACTCCTTGAATTCCGGTATCCCCGGTATCTATGGAGTCGCTTGTTCCCTTAAATGCAAGCACACCGGCCTCCTCGAAAGTAGGCGTATCTGTAGACAGGGACGGTACCACTTGGAGCACGGTCCCGAATCGGGGCTTTGCGTGTACCAGGTGAATGCCCGGCTTGTATGAGGATCCGACTTGAATGTCGTCACGAGCGAGACAGGCGACCAAGCGGAGGATGACGTTTTCGCCCCGCCTTCTCTTTGCTGACCGATCAATATCCCGAAACCAATGGCCGATAAAAGAATGATGAAAAAGATGGATATTTGCCGGATTTTTCGAGGTGGAATCATTGCAATATCCTCCTTTCCCGTAAAAAATAAAAAAGCCTAAAGTATACTTAAAGGTTAAGCATACGCAGGCCTAAATCCTATTTGTTGATCGGCAGACTCATTTCAACCATCGTTCCTTTCCCGACTTCACTCTCGATTCGCATCGTTCCTTTATGATTTTGGATAATCCTCATCGAAACCATTAATCCCAACCCTGTTCCTGTTTCTTTCGTAGTGAAAAATGGATTGCCGATCTTGGCTATGTCATCATTCGGTATTCCATACCCCGTGTCTTTAATTCGAATGTTTATATGATTCCCCATTTGCTTAGCTTGCAGAGTTACTTCTCCGCCTTTAGGCATGGATTCGATGGCATTTTTAAAAACATTAATAAAGACTTGATTGATACTGCTTTGACATTGAATCAACGGCAGATTGGCGTCGAATTCCTGCTTTATTTGAACATTGTATAGGTTGGCTTGTCCCTCGAATAATCTTGTAACGTGAGTTAATAGATGCACCAGGTCCCTTAACTCATAGACCTCATTCGACGGCTTGGCTAACACAAGAAGCTCGCTTACGATCTCATTGATTCGGTCGATTTCCGATATCATGACATCATTACGCAATTTCTTTGAACCATCCCTATCCTCTTTCAAATACATTTGCATAAATCCTCGCAGGCTGGTTAGCGGATTTCTAATTTCATGAGCGATCCCGGCCGCAAGCTCGCCGATTAAGGAGAGCTTCTCCGATCTCCGGATTAATTCTTCCGAATGAACCCGTTCGGTTACGTCGCGTCCCATGCTGATCACATGCTGAATTTCTCCCGCGGCATTTCTAATTTTTTTAGAGTGAGCTTCTTGCCAGATGTAATGGCCGCTTTTATGCCGAAGACGGTACACGAATATTCTGCTATCCGAATGGTCGGGATTGCCCCGCCTTAACCAGCCGCCGTTCAAATCATCCGGATGCCAATACTCATAGGCGTGCTTCCCTATTAGTTCTTCCGGTTCGTATCCGATCTGGTAACGGGCAGCTGGCGAGACATACGAGATAATTCCGTCGGGAGTTAATCGTAATATCACGTCTTGCGAGTGCTCCGAAATAAGCATGTGCAGCTCTTCAATCCTCTTGTACTCTTCTTCCTTCTTTTTTTGCTCCGATATATCTACGATTTGGGAAATGAAAACATGATTGCCATCAATCCCTTGTACATCCCTCTCGACAGTCACATTTAGAAGTCCCCAAATGATGGTCCCGGATTTATGAATATACCTTTTTTCGATTTGATCACCATCGATCTCACCCTGTACCATTCTACGCCATAATTCCAGATCTGCTTCTAAATCGTCAGGATGGGTGCCGGAAAAAGCGGTTTGATTTATTAATTCACTTTCGTTATATCCTAACATGCTGCATAAAGAAGGATTAGCTTTTAAATAACGTCCATCAAACGATAACAAAGCCATCCCAATTGGAGATTTCTCGAATGCATGCAAAAAAAGATTATGGCCGTTAAAATTTGGATACATCTAATCCTCCGTTGAAAAGCAGTTGATCCTCAATAAGGCATTATACCAGCCAATCTCATTTGCTTCCATATCTCTTGCTTTTCCATGCACGGATATTAGCCGGCAATATGAACGGAGCATTCCGCAAAACAGGAAAATTGTACCTGAAAGCGCTTAACTGTACCTTGTCCGGGACTCCTCGCAGCCACTATGATCGGAGCAAAGAAAGCGCTGTCTTGCAGGGTTTCTCCAACCGGAGAGCTACGTTTTCTTGACGACAATTTATCAATGCGAAGGAGAGGAATTCATGAAGGTACAGTACAAAGCAAGGTATGCCGCAAGGTTGTCCGAAGCATTCAAACCGGCTGGCGCGATTATCCTGGGACTCGCCCTGCTGCTGACCGCCGTCTTCGGCGGTTACGGCTTTCTGCCACCCCGAGTCGCGGAGGCTGCGAACAACGGATTGGCTCTAAAGCCGCTTATGGGCTGGAGCAGCTACAGCATGCAGGTGTATTCCGGCAACGGCGCTTGGATCACGGCGGCGCAGATCAAAGCGCAGTCGGACGCGATGCATCAGAAGCTGCAGTCGCATGGGTACGAGTATATTAACGTGGACGCGGGATGGAATGGCGGCCTTGACGGCTACGGACGGCCCGTGCCAAGCACGACGCTTTATCCGAACGGATTGACTGACGTCATTAATTACGTGCATGCCAACGGACAAAAATTCGGCCTCTATTTCATTCCGGGTCTCTCCCCTCAAGCTTATGACGCCGATCTGCCGATCTACGGCGCCCCGGGCTGCTCGATGCAGGACATCGCCGTCCAACCGCTGACAACCGCGGATTATTGGGGGTTGGACTACAAAATCAACTTCGGAAACGCATGCGCCCAAAAGTACATTGATTCTATCGCGGATCTTATCGATTCCTGGGGCGTCGATTTCGTGAAATTCGATAGCGTTACCCCCGGTTCCGGTCATAACGATACGTCGATTGACGCTCGCGGCGACGTGGCAGCCTGGTCGCAGGCGCTCAGCTCGCGCGGCATCTGGTTCGAGATCTCGTGGGCGCTCGACCATAACTACGTCGATTATTGGAAGCAATACGCCAACGGCTGGCGCGTTGACTGGGACGTAGAATGCTACTGCGTCAATACGGCGCTCACGAGCTGGCCGAACATCGCTCGACTCTTCCCGGACGCCGCTGTCTGGTGGCGGGATGCCGGGCCGGGCGGCTGGAACGACTTCGACTCGCTTAACGTTGGCAACGGAGCGATGGACGGCTTGACGCAGGATGAGCGGCAGACGGCAATGTCGCTGTGGGCGATGTCCTCGGCACAGCTGTATACGGGCAACGATCTGACCAACCTGGACGCTTTTGGTTTGTCGCTTTTAACGAACGATGAAGTCATTGCCGTCAATCAGGCCGGCCGGCCAGCCCATCCCGTATCGACCGCGTCTAATCAACAAGTCTGGTACGCCAATAACGGCGACGGAACGTATACCGTCGGATTGTTCAACCTTGGGTCCTCCGCCGCTACCGTGACGGTGAATTGGAACGACATAGGTCTGAACGGCGCCGCTGCAGTGCGCGATCTGTGGAGTCACAACGACCTTGGATCGTTCAACGCGGGATACAGCTCCGTTAATTTGCCGCCCCATGCATCGCGGCTGCTCAAGGTGACTGCTTCCGGCGGTTCCGTAACCGCAAACGACGATGATACCGGTGTCAAATACACAGGCTCCTGGCAGCGCAGTTACAACCGCGGGCTAGGCGACTATCAGGACGATGTGCATTTCACCCAGGCGAACAATGATTCTTTCGAATATACCTTCCAAGGTACCGGTATCGATCTGATTACCGAGAAATCTCCCGACCAAGGAAATGTGGATATCTATCTCGACAACGTATTAAAAGGAACAGTCAGTACGTATAACAGCGTGAGGCAGCTGCAGCAGACCGTGTACAGCGTCAGCGGATTGACGAACGGTACGCATACGCTAAAGGCAGTCAAAAAATCCGGTTCTTATATGCTGCTGGACAAGTTGCGCTTCTTTGTAGCATCACCACTCGCTGTAAACGATACGGACCCGGGTATTTCCTATTCGGGAGCATGGTCACTTAACAGCGCCAGGGGCTTCGGCGATTATCAGGATGACGTCCACTTCACGCAGACCAACAACGATTTCGTGCAATACACGTTCAATGGGACGGGAATAGACCTCGTCACGGAGAAGGATTCTGCCCAAGGCGACGTCGATATTTACATTGATAACGTGTTCAAGCAAACCGTAAACACCTACAGCCCTTCGCGCCTCGTCCAGCAAACCGTGTATAGCATAATGGGGCTGACAAGCGGTACTCATACGATCAAAGCCGTAAAAAAATCCGGCACGTACATGCTGATCGATCAATTCAAAATCAAAAGCCCGCGCATCCAGTATAACGATACCGATCCCGGCATCGTCTACACCGGTTCATGGTCGCTGAACGGCAATCGCGGCTTCGGCGATTACAACAACGACGTGCATTTCAGCCAGACGAACAACGATTCCTTGCAGTTCGCGTTCACGGGCACCGGCGTCGAGCTCATTACGGAGAAGGACGCGTCCCAAGGCAACGTTGATATCTACATCGACAACGTCTTGCAGGCAACGGTTAACACGGCGAGTACCACTCGGCAAGTTAACCAAGTCGTGTACCAGGCGACGGGCTTGACGAGCGGAAGCCATACGCTTAAGGCCGTTAAGAAGTCCGGCACGTATATGCTGCTGGATTCCATTCGGGTTACGCCGTAATCGTTTGCAACAAAAATAATAAGGCTGCCGGAATTGTCGGCAGCCTTGTCTGTTGTCTTATGCTTCTTTTATTTTTGTCCATCGGTAATATGTTTCTCCGTCGAAGCTTAACATTGCCACATATTTCTTGCTTTCCTTTCCCTTGATGCTGTAAAAGGTATTCCCGGGAGGTGCTGCACATTCCGGTACACTGCAGTCTACGGGGATATTTCCAATTTTCTCGCCAATTTGTTCTTTGGGTACTTGTACATCAGTAAGACCGTATGTTTTATCTTTAATGGTTACAGTGTATACGTAACGTACACGATCAGTGGAGTTTGCTTGGAATGAACATCCCGTTATGATGGACAAAGCCAATAGGACCACTAGCATTTTCTTCAAATCGTATCCCCCTTTCATTCGTATCTCCTTAAAAAATAGTATGACATGAATACGTTACCTACTTTTGGAAGTTGCGCTGTTCCCGGATCAAACTATTCACAACCTTCATATAAAATTAACTCTCCCGGTTTGAAGGAATTGACAGTTCTTCTCTCGAAAACAATGGCAAGCACTCACGAAAGGAACATCTCATGATCTCTCATTCCGACTTCATCCTCAACGCTTTTATTATTTTCCTGCCTTTGATTTTTTACGGACCTTTCAATAAACGTAAACACCCGCTTTTCGTTTACGTTTTATTTTTGATTCCCCTGATTATTACAATGACCTTTCCCGTCAAAATCTTCGATTCGGTGCTTGATCTCAGAGCTATTCCTCTCGTCATCGGTTCGCTCTACGGCGGCATTTATACGACCTTGCTTCTATTTGGCAGCATGCTGACGTACAGGCAGATCTTGGGCGGCATCGAGCTTTTTCATTACTTCCTTTCGCTGCTGCCGACAATCGTTCTGCTGCTGCTTCTCATCAGGACATACGAGAAAAGCGGCGCCAAAAAAAGAATGCTGCTTGCTTCCGGTATATGCTTTTTTTTGCGCGTGACGGTCGTCAATTTTTATGCCCTGCTCGAGGGCAAGGAGACTTTCTTTATGGCTTCGTTCATACCAAGTCTGCCTATTATCCTCGTTCAATGCGTCATGGCGGTCATGCTGGTATTCATGATTGAAACGATCCGCTCGCAGAATCGGATGCAAGAAGAAATTATCCAAGCGGAGAAAATGAAGGTTGTCAGCGAAATCGCAGCTTCGGTCGCGCATGAAGTCCGCAACCCGTTAACGTCCGTCCGCGGTTTCATCCAACTGCTGTCCAATCCGGCACTAAGCGAACATAAACGCAAAGAATTCTCCGCTATTACACTCGAGGAGCTGGACCGGGCGGAATCAATCATTTCCGATTATTTATCTCTTGCTAAACCTCAGATCGAGAGATTCGAATCCATCTGCCTGGATGAGGCACTCTCCAAGGCGGCACAAATCCTGAGCTCCTACGCGAATATGCAGAACGTAGAGATCATCACGAACATAAAGCATCCCGCAACGGTATACGGCAGCAAGTCCAAGTTCAGGCAGGCCATCATCAATATCGGCAAGAACGCAATCGAGGCGATGCCCGCCGGGGGGAAGCTATCTTTGTCTTATACGGTCAACGAACCCAGCAACAACGTCATCATTTCAATTTCCGATACCGGCATCGGCATGAACGAGGAGCAGCTTAACCGTCTGGGGGCGCCCTATTATACCACCAAAGACAAGGGTACCGGTCTTGGGACCATGGTTATCTTCAGCGTCATTCGGGGAATGAACGGCAAGATCGAGGTCCATAGCAAGGAAGGCGCCGGAACCACGTATCACATCACGCTTCCGTTGAATGAACAGGTATGATTTTTCGGAAAATCAAAAACCGGAAACGAATGTCGTTTCCGGTTTTTGATGACTTGTCATAAAAAAATGAATTAAAGTATGCTTTATTGAACCTAATTTATATCGTTGGCATGACGTTGCCGCCGCTAACCGGGATATAAGCCCCCGTAATGAAGCTGGCCAAATCCGAGGCAAGGAATGCGACCGCATTTGCGATCTCCTGGTCGGTGCCGCGTCTCTTGAGCGGAACGTTCTTGATGTAATTGGCGCTTTCATCCAAGCCATTCGTGCGCTCGCGCTCGCTGATTGTCCAGCCTGGAGCGACTTGATTGACCGTAATTTGATGTTCGCCTACTTCCTTCGCGAGCACCCGGTATACGCCATCCATGCCCCTTTTTCCGGCTACATAAGCCGATTGCGTTGGGAAGTTCTGCATTGAACACTCTGTGTTGATGCCGATGAAACGCCCGGACTTCTTCTCGATCATGGACGGAATGAAAGCTTTAGCTAAATATACGCTTTGCATGACGCAGGATTCGAATTGGCTCGCATAGTCCTCGGCCGGCTGCTCAAGTACGGAAGTCCATTTGTACTGCACGACCGCATTCGCTACAACGATATCCACATGACCCAAGCTCGATTCGACGGATTGCTTAAGCGCGCCAATGGAGTCCTGCTTCGTTACGTCTGCTTTAATAGCAACCGCACGCCTTCCGAGCGCTTCAATCGTGCTTTTTAGTTCAGCTGCCTTGGCTTCGTTGCTATGGTAATGCAAGGCGATATCCGCCCCGCACTCTGCGAGTGAACGTGCGATGACGCGGCCTAGTTCGCCTGTCGCCCCTGTGATCAAGGCTACTTTTCCAGATAGATCAATCCTCATGTTTCGCTCTCCTTGTCCATTAACTTGTTCATACGATAATATAATTCTTTGTTATCGAACAAATGCCTTCTTCTTTTTTATAAAAGACCATTCATGTTGCCGTCCCGGTCCGTATGTCCTTTGGATTGAAATAAAAGATTTTATTCGGCCGTATCCTTTAACTGTAGATGCAGGCCTTTCTCCTCCGTCCATTCAGCGTAATAGACGGCTTTTATGCGATTGATGCCATGCTCCTCCAGTTGAGTTAACAGCCATTCTTCGCTTCGGCCAATCTCCTTAAGCTCGCCGCTCTGCAGCTTGCCCTGCTCGATAAGAATGCGCGGAAGTGCTGCCTTAGGCTCCTCCACCTGAAGCTCTGCCCGAGTCGGAGATTCATGACTTGGCTTTTTCATTACGCTGAGACTTCCGTTGGGCTCGAATACCGCAAATGCTACTTCGCGAACGGAAAAGACGCCCTGCTCTCTTAGCAGCATGCCAACCTGATGCATATCCAGCCGATTCCGTTTCATTGCCTTCACGTCGATTTCGCCGTCGCGAATAATGATATCCGGTCTGCCGTTAAGAGGTATCGATAGGGCGGGTATAAGCTGAACTGCCTTCTCCAAGGCCAGCGATAACGCCATCCATAACGCGAGGGCATAGATGAGCATCGAAAAATGCGCATCGCGGTCATAGACCGTATTCCCCACAAGCTCGCTCAACATAAGCGATGAAACGAAATCGAACGGAGTAAGCTGCGATATTTCCTTCTTGCCGAGCAGCTTGGTCATGAACCACAGACCAAAGAAACCCGTGACGAGCTTCACCGATATCATTGCGTAATCCATAGAAAATCACACTCGCATTCTATTAAACGTGAATTTTTAGGATATATACCCTGCTCATGATAGAGTGAAGCACGTTTCAGGAAAATTAAAAAGCCGCGTTATACGCGGCATCAGATATGCAATCAAGGAGCAGCTATGATTTTATGATCTTTCATCGCGTAACTTCCATCGGGGCTATCATTTTTTAATAAGAGTTGAACACGTTCGCCGTCCGTCTTGCACAGCTCTACCGCTATTTCAAAATATTGAGCTCCGTGAATGGCGTCAACCGGGAGCGCGCGGCTTCTGTTCTTTTTAAGCGTAAAATGTTCATTGATCGAAATAATCCTCTCGCAATTAAACTGAGGATATTTTTCGTTGTAAATCATCTGCAGCGAGCTCTTGATCACGGGGTTTAATTCCTGCAGCATCGCTTTCTCAAGGACATCCGTACGTGGATTCGGATCAGCATTTGCATAAGCCCTTGAATAAACAATCAGGAAACAAACTAAAGGGATAACCACAATACGACGAAAATTCATCTTATTTCTCTCCTAGTCGTCAATTATTCAAGTAAAGTATTTCTTAACGTCTGGAAAAGAATGCAGAAAAACCCCCACCGTATGGTGAGGGCCTCCCTGTTGTAAATTCAATTATTTTGAAAAAGTTTCGGCACCGCGCATAATAGCGGCTACTCAAATTAATTAACGGGATTAACGAAGGTGGTCAGTGGCCTTTCTTGCGGATTTGCTTATCGTGATGCTCTCCCCATTCCTTGGCTTTGGCGGTAGCGATGGAAATCGCGCGGCCTTCGGAATAGCCATCCTTCAACAGCTCGTTAGCGATATCAATCGCCTTGTTGCGGATCGGAGCCATGAAGTTTTTGAGAGAATCCGGATAGTCGTCTTTGTTCCAGGGCATGTCCATTCCTCCTTGAACGTTGTTACTCCCTTTTAGACATTCAAGATGGGTTTGAAACAAGGATTTGAGCGGCTGATTCTCTCTTTTGCTGCGGTTGTATGGATGCCTTAAAGATCAGTAACCGCTCCTTTTGAAGCAGAGGACACCAGTCTGGCATACTTCACTAATACGCCTGAGCTTACTTTAAGCGGAGGCTGCACCCATGCTTTCGCTCGTGCGGACAATTCCTCTTCCGTCACTTGGAACATGATCTGCTGGGTTTCGCTGTCAATCGTGACGATATCCCCGTTCCTAAGCAGCGCAATTGGCCCGCCTACTTGCGCTTCCGGCGATACATGGCCAACTACGAACCCGTGTGAACCGCCGGAGAACCGACCATCCGTCAGCAGAGCAACCTCCCCTCCAAGGCCTTTGCCTACAATCAATGCGGTAACCGACAGCATTTCCGGCATGCCCGGCCCGCCTTTAGGTCCGCAATAGCGAATCACCAGCACGTCGCCTTTATGGATTTCATTTTTCAAAATAGCCTCGGTTGCTTCATCCTCGCTATCATACACCTTGGCCGGTCCAACAAACCGCAGCTTCTTCATGCCGGACATCTTGGCAACGGCGCCTTCCGGGGCTAGGTTTCCTTTAAGCACGACTAGAGGTCCATTTGGCTTCAGCGGATTGTCCAATGGACGAATAACGTCCTGGTCCTGTTGCAGCGGAGCAATGTCGTTTAAATTTTCCGCCAAGGTCTTACCGGTAACGGTTAAGCAATCCCCGTGAAGAAGGCCTTCGGCAAGCAATAACTTCATAACGCCCGGAACCCCGCCGATATCGTTTAAATCCTGCATCGCGTATCTGCCGCTTGGCTTCAGGTCTGCCAGATGAGGTACGCGAAGCCGGATCTGCTCAAAATCATCCAAGGTTAAATCAACGCCTACCGAGTGCGCAATGGCGAGCAAATGCAGGAAGGCATTGGTGGAACCACCCAAAGCCATAACAACCGTAATCGCATTCTCGAACGCTTTTCTTGTCATAATATCCTTAGGGTAAATTTCCTGTTCCAGCAGCGAAATAACCTGTTTCCCGGCTGCAGCGCATTCCGCAGCTTTGTCAGGCGATATAGCAGGCGTGGAAGATGAACCTGGGAGACACATGCCCATTGCTTCCGCCGCTGCAGCCATCGTATTAGCGGTATACATCCCGCCGCAAGAGCCCGGGCCCGGACATACGCTGCATTCGACCTTGTGAAGCTGCTCATCCGTCATTCTTCCGTCATGATATTGACCAACCGCTTCAAAAGCCGTAACGATATCAACTTGCTTCCCGTCCAGATTACCGGGTTGAATGGTCCCTCCATACACGTAAACGGCCGGGAGATTCATTCGACCGATTGCCATAAGACAAGCCGGAGTGTTTTTATCGCAGCCGCCGATCGCTACGATTCCGTCAAACCGCTCTGCTCCGGTTACAATTTCAATGGAATCCGCAATTGCTTCCCTGCTTGGCAGGGAAAACAACATGCCGCCATGACCCATGGATATACCGTCTGATACGGTGATGGTATTAAAAATCAAGGGAGCGCCGCCATGGTTGCGTACTCCTTGCTTAGCTTGGGCGGCTAAGTCGTTGATATGCATATTGCAAGGGGTAACTTCACTCCATGTACTGGCTACGCCAATCATTGGCTTCTTGAAATCCTCATCCGTAAAACCTACAGCGCGCAGCATCGCCCTGTTTGGTACCCGATTAACTCCCTCGCTAATTACCTTGCTGCGAATTCGAAGATCTTTTCCATTTGCCATGTTTCTCGCTCCTATCTCTTAAAGTAATTCATATAATTCCTGCATCGGGCGAATGAAGTTTTGCTTCATCACGTTATGAGCAAGCTCACTGTCCTTTTTCTCAAAGGCCGAAATAATTCGTGCATGCTCATCGACTGACGTTTGCGCAGCAGTAATCGGCTGTTTTAAGAACACATATTTAAAGCGCCGGATATGAATCTGAAGGGATGCGCTGAAGGTAGCGATATAAGGATTGTCCGACAGCTCCACGATTAAATTATGGAACTGTTCATCCGCCTCCATCGCTTGATAAGCTTGACCGCTCTTAATGGAATCAGCAAATTCCAGATTGATTGCTCTTAACTGCTCAATTTGATCGGGAACAATAATTTTCGCCGTAATGTCGGCTGCTAAAGCCTGGAGAACGGCCATCGTAGAATACATTTTAAAAATGTCGTCCTTCTCGATTTCCGTTACTTTCGTTTCTTTTCCCGGATGCGTGGATACAAGCCCTTGTACTTCGAGCAGCTGAAAGGCTTCACGTATCGGCGTGCGGCTGACGCCAAGCGATTCCGCCAATTCGGCGTCGATCAGTTTTTCTCCTGGCTGCAAAGTACCGTCGATAATCCATCGTTGGATTTGGGAAAAAGCTCTTTCTTTTGCGGACATTCGCGCAGGCGAGACGAAATTTTTAGGTACGGGCATGGCTTTAATCATCCTTACTCTTTATTATCGATTATCAATCTTATATGCAATATATCGCATACCTATATTTAATGCAAGCAACATATCCCATTTTTATCAGAATAAAAAAAGACGCCCCCTGCTGGGTTCGTCTTCCTACTCGGATTTGTTTGTCTCTTGCCTACTCCATTCCCGCGGCAAAAGCCTGGCATATTGGGGTTGCGCGTAACGGTCGTCAATCAGCATGAGCATTCCCCGGTCGCTTTCCGAACGGATCAGCCGCCCGCCGGCCTGCAGCACTTTGTTCATGCCGGGAAAGACGTATGCATATTCGAAGCCGTTTTTCCCTTGCCGGTCGAAATAGTCTTTAATAATGTTCCTTTCCAGCCCGACCTGAGGCAATCCTACTCCAACGACGGCCACGCCGGTAAGACGGTCCCCCACCAAATCGATCCCCTCCGAGAAAATGCCGCCCATAACGGCGAAGCCGACAAGCGTCTTTTTATTGTCCGGTGCAAAGGCGGCCAGATAGGCATCCCGCTCCTCCTCGGACATAGAAGGCTTTTGGACAATCGTCGTATAGGTTGTCGTCTCTTCGGAGGACGGCGACAGTTCCATTAAACGTTCATACACTCCGTTCATGTAGGCATATGACGGAAAAAACACAAAATTATTGCCCCGTCGCCGTTCGGCCATCGAATGCAGCAAACCCGCGACCCGGTCCATTGTCCGTACGCGATCCTGATAACGGGTCGACAGCTTTTCGATCCGGACATCAAGCTGCTCGGACGAGAATGGCGAGGGAATGGCGACCGAGTAATCCGTTTCAGCATCTCCGCCAAGCATGTCCATAAAATAATGAAGCGGAGACAGCGTAGCGGAAAACAGTATCTGTGCTTTGTAGCCTTTGGCAAATTGCCGAAGCAGATACGATGGATCGAGGCAGAACAGCTTGATGCGAACGTCATTCCTTTCCTTCTCGGCGTAGGTGACGTATCGCTCGTCATAAAGCTTGGCTATGCGCAAGAAATGCTGGCAACCGAAATAGACGTCCAGCAATAACGGATCTTGATCCCCTTGAGCCAATTGCTCTTCCGCCGCTTGGACAAGCGATTCCAATTGTTCAATCAATTGCTCAGGCAGGTAACGCTCCATGTTTGTGCCGGTTGCTTCTTTGCCGCTTTCCTCAATGGATTTGCGCAAAGCAATAAAATATTGGTTAACTGCTTTCGCCGATTGGTACACGAGCGGACGAATCGTTTTGCTTGCGCGCTGAAGCTCGAGGAAATCGGCTTTTTTAAGCTCCGCCGAATACATTTCCCGTGCCCGGTCGACAAGGTTATGCGCTTCGTCTACCAATAATGCCGTCTTCCGCTTCTGCTCCTCAAACAGTCTCTTCAGGTTTACGCGAGGATCAAAAATATAGTTATAATCGCAAATGACCGCATCCGCCGCATAAGCGGCATCAAGCGAAAACTCGAACGGGCAGACATGGTGCTTGTAAGCATACCGTTCAATGACTTCGCGCGTCATGGACGTCTCGCTGCCCAGCATGTCCAGGATGGCTCCATTTACGCGGTCGTAATACCCTTTTGCGAATTCGCAGTACTCGGGAGAACAGCGAACTTCGTCTTTCAGGCATACCTTTTCCTTTGCCGTCAACGTAACCGCATGCAGATGCAGACCGCCATCGCCGAGCATCTTAAGCGCGTCTTCGGCAGCCGTGCGCGTTGTCGTTCGGGCTGTTAAATAAAAGAGCCGCTCCAGCCGTTCCTCCCCAATCGCTTTCACAGCCGGAAAAAGTGTCGACATCGTCTTGCCTATTCCGGTTGGCGCCTTCGCAAACAGCTTGCGCCCATCCACGATCGTCTGGTACACGGAAGCTGCCAGCTTGCGCTGGCCAGCCCGATACGAGGAGAACGGGAAAGCCAGTTTCTTGATGCTGGCATCCCGTTTTGCGGCTTGAAGAATTTTCATAGCGGCATACGGATA
Organism: Paenibacillus glycanilyticus NBRC 16618; assembly: GCF_004000805.1. Lineage (GTDB taxonomy): Bacteria > Bacillota > Bacilli > Paenibacillales > Paenibacillaceae > Pristimantibacillus > Pristimantibacillus glycanilyticus. The sequence continues at coordinate 42,193 of NZ_BILY01000026.1, read as the reverse complement.
ATAGCTGCTAACCGTATCGAGCAAAAACTGCTCGAGTTCCGTTACTGTCATCGTCCGCACGAAGCGGCGGCATTCCCCGGTGTCTATATGCATGTAGGTGAGCTGAACGTTAATCGAAGCTAATTCCCGCTCCTTTGCTACCATATAGGCATAACAATACGCCTGCGCCCAATGTACGAAGTGCGTCTCTTCCATAAGGGCGGGGAGTCTGCCGGAGGTGGATTTGATCTCGTCGACCGTTAACCCGCCATCGGTCTGAAGAAGGCCGTCGCAACGGCCGTCAATGACAAACAGCAGATCCCGGAAAGCCATTTCTGCCGATACGTATACCTCTTTGGCATCCTGCTCGCCATATTGCCGCTGTATTTGCTGATGCGCCTTCGTTCCTTCCGTAAGCGCAACGGCCGATCGGAAAGCTGTATCGATATCCCCGCTCCTATAAGCGTATTCCACGAGCGCACGCACGGATAATTGCACAGTATTTGTCATAACGTTCTCCTCGCTCCTCGCTCTTCGCCGTTCAAGATTCCTTATTGAATCGACTATACCAAACGGATGTTCGGGAGTAAATAGAGCGATGCTGTTTCAATGATCGTTTTCCTGTTTATTTACTAACCAGAGTTCAATATTAATCTCGAGAGGAATGAATGTAGCATGACTACCAAAACAACCAAAACCGTCCAACAACACTTGAACCGCCAAATCGCCAACTGGAGCGTTCTCTATACGAAGCTTCACAACTATCACTGGTACGTCAAAGGCTCGCAGTTCTTTACGCTGCACGTTAAGTTCCAGGAGCTCTATGAAGAAGCGGCACTGCATGTCGACGAAATCGCGGAACGCTTACTCGCGGTAAAAGGCCAGCCGATCGCCACAATGAGCGACCACCTGAAGGAGTCCACCCTTAAGGAGGCCAGCGGCAAGGAGACAGCCGAACAAATGGTTGACCAGCTTATTAAAGATTTCTCGTTAGTGATAGATGAACTTAAGGAAGGAATGGGAGAAGCCGAGGAAGCCGGCGACGAAACAACGGCGGACATGCTGCTTGCCATCCATACCAAGCTCGAAAAACATGTTTGGATGCTTAGCGCGTTTAACGGTAAATAAGAAGTTTGCCCATTTAACAACAACAGCCCGCTTCTAATGAAGCGGGCTGTTTACATTTAACGCAATTGCAGCCATCCGGGAATAACCCTCACGTAATCCATCGTATCTTCCCATTCGATGAAGCGCTCCTCGCGCAATTTCTCAAGCGCCTTTCGGATCTGCCCCGTTTCCCTTTGAGCGAATCGCGCTAATTCCGGAATAACGATACGCGTATTCTGATGGCCATTTCGATTAAATAGAATCCTGAGCAATTTCCGCTCCGTATCGTTCAACAGGTTAAGCCCCTTCTTTCTTTCGCGCGATTTCAACATCTACGATTCCTTCGAGATTGAAAATACGAATGGCTTGAGCCTGAAAACAATACGCCTTCAGCCGACCGGCTTTAACCGATATAACGCGAACATCGCGTATGCTTACCTCGCGCTTTCGATCAATATAAATGAGCTGTACCACTTTGCCGATAAACCTCTCCATTCGAATTCACCCCGCCAGGAACATTTGTTCTTATTTATTATATACCAAACATACGTTCCCGATGCAAGATACCAAACGTAAAATGGAATAATTTAAGCGCCTGGCTAGCCCGCAACAAAAAACAGCAGCCGATTTGGCTGCTGTTCCCGTTATTTTTTCCGTCTCGAGGCTTATAGTTCTTTTTCGCTTAAAAATTCGTTTTGCACTTCTTCGCCATTCGGATTGCTATTTTTAATCTGGCTTAGACGTCCATTGCGGTTCTCTCCGCCGTGAACGCTATTTTGCCGCTGATCATTATTGTCGGTATGATCATGCTGGTTATGGTTGTAGTTACTGTTATCGGACATTTCCGGGCTCATCCTTTCTGCAAAAGCTAAATCTAGATTGTGTATTTCCGGTCAGATTTATGCAGTTCAATCGTTAGGACAAGATTTCGATATACCCTTCCGTTCCGTGCACCCGGATCCGCTGCCCGTCTTTAATCAAAGTCGTGGCATTCTCTACGGCAACTACCGCGGGTATCCCGTATTCGCGGGCAATAACCGCGCCATGCGTCATTAGTCCGCCTACTTCAGTGACCAAACCTTTGATGGATACAAACAAAGGGGTCCAGCTCGGGTCCGTAAAAGAGGTAACTAATATATCCCCTTCCTCCAAATTTGCTTCCCCCATGTCCAGAATGACGCGTGCCCGGCCCTCGATAACGCCGGAGGAAACCGCTAAACCCGCTATAGCCTCGGCGGGCAGATTTTCGCGTCTGTACTCGCCTGCAATGATTTCGCCGTCAGATGTAATGACGCGTGGCGGTGTTAGCTTTTCGTACCGCTTATAATCGTCTTTTCGTTTAATGATGAGCTGCTCATCCAACTGGTTCGAGCGTATAACCTCTTTAAGCTCTTCAAAAGCGAGATAGAACACATCTTCTTTTTCTTGTATGACGTTCTTGTGCACGAGTTGTTCGGCTTCCTTCAGAATGGCCTGCTTATAAACAAAATAACGGCTGACCATCCCGTATTTCGGATACTCCCGGTAACCGGCATAATTCCGGATCAGATCAATTCTTTTCTTAGTTTCGCTTGCTTTTTCCTCGCCATCGGGCAATTGCCTTAACCTTGCTAATATCTCTTGTTCCTTATCCAGAGCTTCCTGGCGTCTTTGCTCGAATTTAAGGGTGCTGGCATTGGGCTCGAAGTTTTTAATGTTTGTAAGTATAACGGGAATAAGCGCAGCCGGATTTTCGCTCCAGCGGGTTCTGGTCAAATCGATCTCTCCGGGACAACGCATGCCGTATTTCTCGAGATAATGATGAATCGCAGTTAGGGCTTGCTGTCCTCCCTCCACCGTGATTAGTCCCTCCAAATCATCTTTACCATTCTGCAAATATTCAATGACTTGCGGATATGGACGAATGACATCCGCGACATCCATAAGCGCTAATCCCATCTCCGAGGTAACGTTATTCGGAACCGATTGGGATAACGTATCCGCTGCGTTTTTCTCGCCTAACCATTCGTAAAGCTTCTCGTTGATCCAGGTTAAAGCATTCATGGAAGCCATAATCATTTGAATGCTTTGCGGGTTAAATAATACCCTTCCTCAGCTGCTGGATATCCTCCACGATAAAATCAAATAGCTCCGTGCTCGATTTCGTTAGGATCGTTCGTTTTAATTCCTCGATCGATGCTTCGCTATTCTTAATTAAATCAGCAACCATATGAGGCTCAAGCTCCGGTTCTGCTTGTGCATTTGCAGGCGGAGAAGCTTTTGGGCTGCGGTCGGGATGAGGTTCGCAAGCTTCCGTGGATACGGGCTGGATATAATCTCCACGCTTGATTACGGTCGTTAAGGCGTCCTTGATCAGCGGTTCGGATTGTCCGATTGTATTTAAAAGCCGTTCCCTGCTTTCCGGAGAAGCAAGCATTTGGGTAACATCAACAAACAACCATCCGCCTGCCCTCCGCATGGGTGCGGGAGTCGTCATTAGGTAGAAGGATAGACCGAGCGGTTTGATAGGGTCGGTCATCATTTGCTGGTGGGCAACGGATACGTAAACATGATTTCCTGCATCATTCGATTCTGGAATCGGGAACAAGGTTGTGATCGGCCGGCTCTGAACGATATGGAAAGTATCCTCCGCCAGGCACCATTCGATATCTTGCGGACAGCCAAAATAGGCTTCAATTCGTCTTCCGATCCGTGCCAGTCGCAAAATCTGTTCTTCCGTCAGCACTTGATTGTTCTGCCGGTCAGGATCCATTGGCTGCGTTACGGTTCCGCCATTTTCTTGGCTATAGATCGCGAGCTTTTTGGCTGCTATCCTCTTGTCGACAATGATTTCATCCCGCACTTTATAGCAATCGGCCGATACCACGCCGGAGACCAGCGCTTCTCCGAGTCCAAAGCCGGCATCAATGGACAACACCTTGCGGTTAGCCGTGACGGGATCCGCGGTAAATAAAATGCCCGATGCGTAAGGGAAGACCATCTTTTGGATGATGACGGATAAATGAACTTGACCGTGGTCGAATCCGTTCTGCATCCGGTAGATGACCGCGCGGTCCGTGAACAAGGATGCCCAGCATTTGCTGATATGCCTGAGTATCTCTTCCTTGCCGACGATATTGAGATAGGTATCCTGTTGTCCGGCAAAAGAGGCATGCGGCAAGTCCTCCGCCGTTGCGCTGGAGCGTACGGCATAGGCAGACTGCTCGCCATACCGCGAAAGGTAATGAGCAACGGCTGCTACAACCTCCGCCGGAATCTCGAGTCGTCTGATAGTCTGACGGATTTCGCTGCTGATTGAGCCGATCTCCCCTCGGTTCTCGGGCTTCAGCGACGTTAACCGGTTCACCAGAGCATGAAACGTTTGACTTGATTCAATGGCTTTTCGATAGCCTTCGGTGGTCACGCAAAATCCCTCAGGCACGTGTATGCCATTCATTTTTATTAATTCGCCAAGATTGGATCCTTTTCCGCCAACAAGCGAAATCTGAGTTTGGTCGGCTTCCTTCAAATCAAGCACCAATGAATTCATTCCGCATCTCTCCCGATCGTAAATTTAATAAAAACATTTGACAAGATTTGAATCGGCATGCTACAATTAAATTGTAAGATAAGATAACTATGACTTTTACCTATAAGACAGTCGTAAACCGATTATAACATTGCGTTTACGGATGCGCAATATAAAGAACCCGGGCTTTTGCCCAGGTTCTTTTTTTGTATATATATATATTTATTTATATACGTTCATCACAACAGGTGTAAATTGTCAGCCAGCTGCCGGAGCGCGGAAGGATCTATCGGCGACAGGTTGGATTTGTTGTACCGGACAGCCGATCCAAAGTGAACCTCCCCTACTCCGGTCCGCATTATAAAGTCTGCAACGCCTTCCGTCGTAAGACCGCTTCCCGCCAAAATCGCAAGATGGCTTCGTGTGGCTGCTGAAACAAGATCGGCCATTTCCTTCACCGATTCTATCGCCGGTCTTGGCCCGGCAGAAGTTAAGACTCGCGTAATTTGCGGATACTTCATCAAGGTTCGAAGTCCTTCATGCTGATCGGCCAGCTCGTCAAACGCTCGGTGAAACGTTACTTGCAAACCGCCGGTAAGCGGCAGAAGCCTCTCAAGCGCCTGTTCGTCGATTTTCCCCTCAGGCGTTAAAGCGCCTAGCACAATGCCTGCCGCTCCGGCATTTACAATCGCTTTTATTTCCGAAGCCATCGTATCGATATCATGCTCCGCGTACACAAACGAACGGCTGTGTGGACGCACCATTACAAATACCGGAATCCGGACGGCTTGTACCACCCGCTCCACTAGACCGATTCCTGGCGTTAAGCCTCCTTCCGTAATCGCCGTTATTAGCTCAAGACGGTCCGCTCCGTTCGCTTCCGCCGTCAAGGCATCGTCCATGCACGTTGCTATAACTTCCAATCTCATACCTATACCTTCTCTCTCCGGATGCTTATTTACCAGCCCGATCTTTTGAATGATTATGAATCGGCAGTCTGATTTCGATTCGGGTACCTATGTCTACTTTGCTGTCATAAATGATACGGCCGTGATATTGCTTAATTATTTTGTGACTAATCATGAGTCCTAGTCCCGTTCCCTTCTCTTTCAAGCTGTAGAAGGGCTGTCCCAAACGGTGAAGATGTTCCTCCGGAATGCCGCAGCCTTGATCTTGAATGGAAATTAAACACTCACCTGCTTCGTCCAATTGCATGCCGATATGAATTTTCCCTCCGTTAGACATGGATTCGATCGCATTTTTTAAAACATTGAGGAACACCTGCTTTAATTGATGTTTGGCGCATGTAACCGGGAAATAATCTCCTTCGTATTCGCGAATGAATTCAATATTGCTTAACAGCGTCTGCGGCGTCAGAAATTCAAGCGTTTGCTCAATGACGTCCTTGACGTTCACGACGGTATACATCGCCGCCTGCGGCTTAGCCATCGACAGAAGCTCGCTTGTAATGATTTCGATGCGTTCCAGCTCGTCCCGGAGCAAATCCCCATATTTCATAGTAGGGTTCTCTATTTTATATAATTGGAGAAATCCTTTGAGCGTAGTCAGCGGATTGCGAATCTCGTGGGCAACACCGGCGGCCAATTCCCCGACAATCGAGAGTTTCTCGGATTGCAGCAGAAACTCCTCTGCCTTTTTGCGTTCGGAGATATCCCGGCTGATAATGACGATATGCTCGATCCGGCCATCCTTGCCCTCAACCGGCTTGCATAACGAATCAAATGGTATCAATCGGCCGTCCGTATGCCTGAACCAAATTTCCATCGACAGCGATTTTTTCTGATTTATTATTTTCATTATCATCTGGTTAAACATCTTTGCATCATCCGGACTTATGATCCGGTCCAGCTCCGCGCGGTTCAAGGACAGACTAGAATATCCAAGCACAAACGCGTGGGACGGCGAGAAATACCGTATCGAGTGATCAGGATCCATCACCACAATGAGGTCGGACGTATTCTCGGCAATTAACCGGTACTGGTATTCACTCTCGAGAAGCGACAGCTCCATTTCGTTGCGTTCGGCGATGGTGCGGCGCAGACGTTCATGGGATTCAATTAACAGCGCGCCTAACAATACGCCCAATATGACAAAACAGACGTACTGCAGATGAAAGAGCGGTTCGTTCACCAGGATCCGGAAGGTAAATACCACGCATGCGTACAGCAGGACATAGGCGCCCGAAAATGCAAGGCTTCTCTTAATAGGCGGCAGCTGCCGGCGGGAGAAGTAAATATGCAGAAGGGAAAAAGCCAGCATAATAAAAGCCCAGCCTTCAATGGCGGGCATCCAATTGCCGCTTGAAAGCAAACGGACGGACAACGCGAATAACCCGGTGATAATGCCCGGTATGGGGCCGAGATAGGCAAACATCAAAATAACGGGAGAATATCGAATGTCGTAGACATAGCCTTGCTGCTTAACCGCTAATAAAACGAGGATGACGGAAACAACTCCCGCATAAAGACCTCCCCAGAGCGGATGCTTCAGCGGCTTGAAATTTATAAATGAACGGAAAATGAATGGAACGCTAACCAGCAGCGAAAAGATCGATAGATTCACAATATAATCAATAAGAAACAAAAAGGATCACCTACGCCTCTTAGTCTTGCTAAACGCCATCCTTCTAACCAAATAAATCCTACTGTGTAAATGAATACTATACGAATGTTCGAAATCCTTGTTACCTTCATCTAAAAGTTTTATTTGGTTTGGCAACAATCGATTTCCTACCCTTAGAAACACTCTATAGACGTTGGTATTATCGATTTGTTGCATCAACAAAAAAGAGATTGCCCTCTCATAAGCGGACAATCTCTTTTAAAGCAACATTAGAATAACTTCTCCGCAAACGGCTTAACGAGCGATTGATAAGCAGCTTGGCGTCCCTCTTCCAGCTTGCCGATATACCCTTCCCGCCATGCCGCGGCGGCTTGAACTTTCTGCGTCAGTTTGTCGGCCAATTGTCGGTCGTCCGAAGCAACAATCCAATCGGCCAAGTCCAGACCGTTCATCAGATCGAAGCCTTTGAACCGGTAGCCGATACATACAAAGGGAACGTTAGCCGCCGCAGATAGCAGATTGGCATGCAGCTTGAGGTTGATCGTCGTTTCGAATCCCGACAACTGCCGTACATAATCGGCAGCCGAATACACTTTAGGATCGAATGTTACGCGCTCGTCATGGCCTAACTTGCAGCAGACGGGCAAGCCCGTCGAAATATTCCTTCAGTTATTTCTCGTTTACGATAATTTTCATCGCTCCATCCTCCTTTTCCCTCTCTCGGAAACTATCAATCTCCATACTTACTAGCGTATACAGTTAGAGGGTTGAACGATTGAGTCATATCACCAGTCCTCTTGAAAATTTTTTCATAGAATGACAAAAAAGGACATCTTCTCCGACTGGGAAGATGTCCTTTTAATTAATCATGTGGCTAACGCAATAAAAAAACCTTATCTGCGATAAGCAAAATACAAGGTTTCATGCTCGATCTATGTAATTAAATTAAGAAACGAATCAACTTTCGTCCCTAAAAAAATTAAAAATCAATATTTTCCAATTCAGAGATATCCTCGATCTCCATAATAGTATTATAACCTGGATTTTATTATAAGTCTATACTTTATTAGAAAATATCGGTATATTTCTTTTCTGGACTTAAAATTCATTTAAGGAGGCGTCATTCCATGATTGCGCTGCAAGGTATTAATAAGTCATTTAAGGTTGCACGGCGGACAGCCGGGGTCCGGCAAGCGGTTAAAGCCCTGTTCGCCCGGGAGCATACGATTGTCGAGGCGCTCCACAATATCTCTTTTGAAATCTCCCCGGGTGAAATCGTAGGTTATATCGGCCCGAACGGTGCCGGTAAATCAACCACCATTAAAGTCATGAGCGGTATTCTCGTACCGGACAATGGAACATGCAAAATTTTAGGCTACACGCCTTGGCAAGACCGCGCGGCGTATGTCCGGAATATCGGCGTTGTTTTCGGTCAGCGAACCCAGCTGTGGTGGGATGTCCCCGTCATCGATTCCTTTGGACTCTTGCGCGATATTTACAAAATTCCCGGCGATGTATACCACGCCAACCTTGCAATGCTGACGGAATCGCTTGCGCTAACGGACATTGTGCAGACGCCTGTCCGGCAGCTTAGCCTGGGCCAGCGCATGCGCTGCGAAATTGCCGCTTCCCTTCTTCACGATCCTAAAATTCTATTCCTCGATGAACCGACAATCGGTCTTGATGCCGCCAGCAAAATCGCCGTTCGACAGTTTATCAAGCGAATCAATAAGGAGCGTGGCGTCACGGTCATCTTGACTACGCATGACATGAACGATATTGAAGCGCTCGCCGACCGGATCCTAATGATTGGCAAAGGTACTCTTCTCTATGATGGAACGTTGAACGATCTGCGCAGCCGATTCGGATCGAAGCGGATTGTTACGGTCGATTACCGCGAGCATTACGAACCGGTACCTATCGACGGGGTAACTTGTCTGTCGTGGTCGCCGGAGCGTGCCGTGTACAGCATGGATATCGAAGTCACTCCGGTAGCCAGCGTAATTGCCAGGCTATCCGAGCAAGTTGAGGTCGTTGACCTCGAGGTTGGCACAACGCCAGTCGAGGAGCTTGTGCTCGAGCTCTACAAGGAGCACCGGATATGAATACGTACCTGTCCGTCTGGAAGCTGCGTTTTGTAAGCGGACTGCAATATCGGACTGCCGCAATTGCCGGTATGGCTACCCAGCTGTTTTTCGGCTTTGTTTTTATCATGGTGTATGTCGCTTTCTATGCACACAGCTCGGCTCAGCCCTCTATGTCGCTTGAGCAATTGGCTACTTATATATGGCTGCAACAAATTTTCCTCGCTTTTGTCATGCTCTGGTTCAGAGACAATGAGATCTTTAATCTGATTACAAGCGGCAATATCGCGTATGAATTATGCAGGCCATGCGGGATCTACTCCTTTTGGTATGCCAAGCTGCTTGCCCAGCGTTTAGCGAGCGCTATCCTGCGTTGTATCCCAATTCTTCTGGTAGCTTTCCTGCTGCCGAAACCGTATAACTTAACCATGCCGCCTACGGCAGCAACCTTTGCCCTGTTTGTGGTGACTCTTCTGCTAGGACTCGCGGTCAATATCGCCATCTCCATGTTTATCTACATTTCCGTCTTTTGGACGATGTCCCCCGTCGGATCCACCCTGGTAATCGCCGTGATCGGAGAATTTCTGGCCGGGATGATTATTCCGGTTCCCTTGATGCCGTCTTGGATGCAGGCCATTACTTATGCGCTCCCCTTTCGCTGGACGGCCGATTTTCCGTTTCGCGTCTATTCCGGGCAAATTCCGCAATCCGAGGCGGTTTGGGGCATTCTCATTCAATTCGTGTGGCTTGCCGCATTAATCCTGCTTGGCCGATGGTGCTTGAAGCGGGCTCTTCGCCAGGTCGTTGTACAAGGAGGTTAATTCGCATGTATCTGTATCTGAAGTATATATCCATCTTATTCAAATCGCAGGCGCAATATCGTCTCTCCTTCTGGCTGCTGACTGTGGGGCAAGCGCTTACTCCGCTAACCGTGCTGGCCGGATTATACTTTATGTTCGCGCAGTTTGGACAGGTAAAGGGCTGGACTTTCTACGAAGCGGCTTTATGTTACGCGGTTATTGGACTTAGCTATGCCCTTAGCGAGACGTTCGCCCGCGGTTTCGATATGTTCTCAAGCCTGGTTGGCAGCGGCGACTTCGACCGTCTGCTTGTCCGGCCCAGAAGCACCATTCTGCAGGTGCTGGGTTCCAAATTCGAATTCGCCAGGCTTGGCCGGATGCTGCAGAGCTTGATCGTATTGTTCTGGTCGCTGAGCAAACTGCCGATTGAGCTTACTTTTCCGAAGCTTTTTACGCTTATGCTGATGATTGTTTGCGGGGTGCTGATCTTCTCGGGATTATTCGTTGCGACCGCCTCGCTGAGTTTCTGGACGATTCAAGGTATAGAAGTAGCCAACGTCTTTACCGATGGTGGCCGGGAGATGGCGAAATACCCGCTGTCGATCTACGAGAAATGGGTAACGAATTTCTTCACCTATGTCATTCCGTTAGGCTGCGTCAATTATTTGCCGCTCCTCTACGTGCTTGGCCGAACCGACGGACATCAGCTCCGGTATATGCTGTCTCCGCTCGCAGGCGTAGTCTTCATTCTCCCTTGCCTGCTGCTATGGCATATTGGCGTCCGGCATTATCGCTCGACGGGTTCGTAACTAGCGGACCTCCCTCTCTTCTTCCTCCTATATGATGAAACAGCCTCCGCGCAACATTGGGCGGAGGCTGTTTGGCATAAGGAACAAATCAGTGACGGAGTGTAGGGAGCAAACGGTTTGGGTATAGTATCAAGAAACACAAAACTTTTCCAGTGGCAGGTGCTGCAACTCCAATGTCATCCCATAACGAACGCACCGTTTCGCAAAGAAATGCCGCTAAAGCGGTTAGTCCTTCCCTCACGGAAAATGAACAAACGCTCCGTTCCATATTCGAGAACTGTTCCGATGTAGTCTTTCGGCGCATGACTATGCAAGGCAACATCTTCCTGCTGCTTGTGTACGTCGACGGCATGATCGATAAAGATCTCGTTCAAAACACGATCCTTAAGCCATTGCTGTATGAGGGAATTCCCCAAGGTCTCGGGACGCTTGGCAGCCTGGCGCAAATGCTGGATATGGAGCTTATTGCGGCTTTGCAGACCCAGAGGATTACCAAATTCGAAGAGGCCGCCGACCTTATTTTAAAAGGAAATGTTGCGTTTCTCGCAGACGGCGATCCCTTCGTTCTTCTTGCGGATGTCTCCCAATACGAGACGCGTTCCATTGAAGAGCCTTCCACCGAAGCGGCTCTGCGCGGCACCCGCGAAAGCTTCACCGAACTTCTTCGAACGAATACAACGCTGCTTAGACGGATTATCGTGACGCCCGATCTGAAGATGGAATCTTTTCAAATCGGCAAATTGACGAAAACCGAGGTTGTTCTTGCGTATATCGATGGTCTTTCCACCCCTGCTCTCGTTAATGAAGTAAGGACCAGAATCGGCGCAATCGACATTCAGAGCGTCCTGGAATCCGGTTATATCGAAGAATATATCGAAGACACAAGTTATTCTCCATTCCCTCAAATGCAAAGCACGGAACGGGCCGATGTTGTGTCCGCGGGTCTGCTGGAAGGAAGAATTGCCGTCTTCGTTAACGGATCACCGATCGTGCTTGTCGTTCCAATGACGTTCTGGGACGGTCTTCAGGCCCCGGATGATTATTACGAACGATTCCTGTATGTAACGATGAACCGGTGGATCCGCTATTTGTTCGCTCTTTTTTCGATTCTCTTCCCATCCATTTATATCGCGCTGACTACTTATCATCCCGAGATGATGCCTCCGAAACTTATGCTGAGCATAACGGGACTTAGGGAACAATCTCCTTTTCCAACGGTGATCGAGGTGTTCCTGATGGAATTCATGTTCGAAGGATTAAGGGAAGCCGGGATTCGCCTGCCGCAGCAAATCGGTCCGCTCGTCAGCATCGTTGGAGCTTTGGTTATCGGTCAAGCGGCCGTGCAAGCGGGAATCATTTCGGCTCCTATTGTTATCGTCGTATCGGCAGCCGGTATCTCGTCCTTTGTTATTCCGCGATACCGGTTTGGTTATCCGCTTCGAATGCTGAGATTCCCGCTGCTCGTTCTGTCCGGATTATTTGGTCTCTTTGGCGTTGCGCTTGGATTGATCATGATCCTGTCCCACCTGATTCAATTAAGCCCGCTTGGAACGCCGTATCTTGAACCGATCGCGCCGACCAGTAAAAGCAAGCTGAAAAATGTTTTTTTGAGAAGGCCCAGAAAGCGCATGAATTAAGGCGGGATCCATTCAATGAAAAAATACTTGATAACCATATGCTTATTGATTCTGTCAGCGGCAACGGCCGGCTGCTGGAATCTTAAAGAGCCTGACCAGCTGGCGATTGTTATCGGCGGAGGGCTGGATATAAATGCGGAAGGAAGGCTGGATGTCAGCTCCCAGATTGCCGTTCCGGCTGGTTTGGGAGGTCCGGATACCGGACCCAGCAAGAAAAAAAGCTTCGTAGTAGTCAGCGCTACCGGCAAGGACTTTATGGATGCGGGTCAGAATCTGCAGACGCAGCTATCCCGCACCTTGTTCTACGCGCATCGCCAGACGCTGCTGATTGGCCAGCGTATGGCCGAGCAAGGAATGGACAAATATTTGGATATGGTCGTGCGAAATCCGAAATCGGAGATGAGATCCGTCATTTTTGTCGTAAAAGACGGAACGGCGAAGGAAATCCTTGCCACGGAGCCTGTCTTTGATCCGTTGATCAGCACGGCATTGGGAAGCGTTCAGTTGGCGCTCGGGATGAAACCTTATTACTATAGGGAATTTCTGTGCGACTCGCGGACAAAAGGCGGAGCCGTATTGTTGCCGGCCATTAGTTACAATGCGAGTACAAAAAGGTTCATCTACGCGGGAGCAGCGATTCTGAATAAGGAAAATTCGCATAGGCTGGGCGGATTTCTGAAGCCGGACGAATCGTATTATGCGAATTGGATTAAGGGAAGGCAAAGAGCCCTTACCGTTTCAACCTCGGGAACTCAAAGCAATGGCAGTATCAGCTTAAGGGCGCAAGCTCTCAAGAGCCGGATCGGAGTGGTCAAAGACTCGAAAGGCATGCGCATACATATTCAATTAAGCGGAAAAGGAAACCTTGTGGAAAACAATACAATGCGGGACCCTTCCCAAGGCAAGGAGCTCCGAAAAATCGAAGAAAGCTTAAGCCGTGAAGCTGAACAGGCCGTAAACAAGCTGGTCCGTAAAGCTCAGGGGCAATATAAAGCAGATATTTTCGGAATCGGCAAACATGTGCACCGCAAGTTCCCCGGTGAATGGAAATCTTTGCAGAATAACTGGAACGAGACGTTCAGCAGGCTTCCAATCACGGTAGAGGTACAGCTTCGGTACGAGGATCCGGGACAAACGAATTCTTCGATATGATGTTCAGCAGGCATGCGGGAAAGGACGAAGGAAATGAAAATTACGGGATGGCAATTATTCTGGATTGTGGCAACCGCGGAAGTGGTGATGGCTGTCTGGCTTCGCATATCGCCTGCCGTGAAGATAGCCGAACAAGATGCTTGGCTGTCCATGCTCCTTGCATGCCTGCTAGGCGGGGCGATCACCGTTCTGGTTGTCAAAGTTGGCATGCTGCATCCTGGCCAAAGTCTGGCCCAATTCAGCCGGGAGCTTTTTGGGCCATGGCTGGGCAAAATTGTCATTCTTCCGTATTTTACGGCCTGGTTTATTTTATCCGGAGATGTCCTTCGTTCTTTTGCGGATTTCCTTCATCTGGTCCTCTTGGACAAAACGCCGGTATGGGTGCTGATGGCCATGATTCTGATTGCCGCCATTTACTTGGCGGGTACAAGCGGAATTAAGGGGATCGGTCGTTTTTGCGAAATCGCGGGACCTCTAACGATTCTTACCCTCTTGGTGAGTTTTCTTCTGAATGCAACAAACGCGAAATGGATTAATTTGCTGCCGGTGGTTGGCGATGCAAGCCTGACGGAAATCGTAAGCGCCTCCTTCGCGCCCACTTCGTTTCTGGCTGAATCTTTTATGGTGCTTGTTCTGTTGTCGTTTGTATCCAATCCCAAGCATATTGTGAGGAAGGCCTTGGCAAGCGTCTGGTTAACCGGGGGCATGCTTATCCTGTCAACGCTGATGGTTCTTATGGTGTTTGGTCCAACGGTTGCCCAAGAGCTTCGATTCCCTTATTTCATGCTGGTTCGGTCGATCAACATTTTGAATTTCATTCAGAATGTCGATATTCTTGTCATTTTTATTTGGATATTCGGAGTGTTTGCGAAAATGTCGCTTTACTTGTTCATTACCAGCTATGAAATGGCTCAGTCCTTCCGGATCAAGTCCTGGAAACGCCTATTCTGGTTCACCGCTCCTCTCATTTATATCATTGCGTTGGCCATCCCTAATGAAGCAGCCATAATGACGCTCCAGAAATTGTGGGAAACGATCGTTATTCCGGTATGCGCGATAGGTATACCGATAGGTCTGTGGATTATGACTTCCGCCAAAAGAAAATTAGTCAACACCAAATAAACAGAGTGAAGTTTAAAAAGAGCGTTCTATCCGCCAAATCGCGGAGAGAACGCTCTTGCTTCGCCTATACCTCTTATTTTTTGAAAGTCGAGGCGTCGTATGCTTTCTGCAAAATTTCCAGGTAACGGTCAAGCTTCAGATCTTTCAGGCCTTTCAAGTAGCTGTCCCAGTCCTTGTCAAGGCTCTTATGACCGGTAATGAATTGCAATTCGTTCTCGTCAATGTAAGTTTTGATGTTGGTTTGAAGCATGGTTGCTTCGTCTACTTCGGCAGGATCAAGCCAAATCGCCCACAGCGGGAACAATTCTTTCGGCTCATGTCCTTGGTAGAGCAGCGTTGCTTGATACAGACGACGTTCGTAGTTCGCGGAATCATAGATGTCCGAGCCTTGTACCCAGCTGTCGCGGTATTCTTTCGGCATATAGAAGTGCGCCATGCCGCTCCAGCCAGCGTTGCGCGGTGCTTCGCCTTCCGTCGTAGGAATTGGCGCTACCATCGGCTTGACGTTCTCTCCAAGCGCAAGATCGCCTTCCTTCGGATCTGTCCAGTCAATGCCTTTCATGCCGGATGCGCCGTTCGTTTGACCTTCAGGCGTAAACATGTAGTCTACCAGTTTGATGAGTGCGATTTGTTTTTCTTCGCTTGCTTTGCTCGTGATCGCGAACTTGGCTCCGGGAGATACGCCGCCGCCGTCATGCGTTGCCAGCGATACGCCGTTAGGACCGGTAAGCGGAGGAACCGGATTGTAGTCCTTCGAATTTTTGTTGCCATGGTCAATGTTCAGGAAGATCGCAGGGTGCATGCCGGCGCCGGCGCCAAGAATTTGAGCATCGCCGTTTTCGCCGATTTTTTTGAACGCTTCGGCATTTTGCGTAAACGCGCCCGGATCAATCAAGCCTTCGTCATACAACGATTTAATGTACGCCAGGCCTTGCTTCCATTCGTCCGTAACAGCGGCCGAGCCAACTTTGCCGTCTTGCAGCATCAGATGGTTGCGGTCGTCGTCGTAGACGAAAGCATTCATCAGGTAAGGAACAACGTGAACGCCGAACTCTTCGGTCGAACCGCTCAGAGGAACCTCGTCTTTTTTGCCGTTGCCGTTAGGATCCTGGTTTTTAAACGCTTCGAGTACCTTTTTGAAATCCTCGGTTGTTTTCGGCATTTCCAGGTTCAGCTTTTCCAGCCAGCCCGTATTCAGCCACAATTTGTTCGGGTACGAACAGTGGAAGCATTGCGAGTAAGCGGGAAGGCCGTAAATGTTGCCATCCGGCGCCACGCTGAACGCTTTGAAGTCCGCGTTGGTTTCAAGGGCTTGCTTGATGTTTGGCGCGTATTTATCGATCAAGTCGTTCAGCGGGATAAGTACGCCTTGCTTGCCGTATTTGATCAGGTCCGCTTGCGAGAACTGATCGATGTAGGCTGTCAGCATGTAGGCATCCGGGAAATCGCCGCTCGCCAGGGAAATTTGGCGTTTTTCCTTGGCGCCGTCCGATGGGATAGCTTCAAAATTAAACTTGATGTTGAATTTCTCTTCTACGAATTTCGTAAATTTGTTCGTTGCCAGGTCGATGTTAGGCTCTTGTACCGCGAACAGCTTAATATCTACCGGTGCGGCTGGTTTTTCGGTTTCGGTGTTTGTTGAAGCGCTGTTAGCGGGTTTGTTGCTGGCTGGCGCATTGCTGCCTGCATTGTTTTTCGAGCAGGCCGATACGACCAAGCTGACCATTAAGACTGTCACGAGCAGAATGACCATTCTCTGTTTTAACACGTGCAATCGCTCCCTTTTAATGAATTCCGGTAAGTTTTGCTAGCTGTATTGAAGATGTGCTTCATGCTGCGCTTTGAACGGCATTCCCCCTTTCCATGTCCACGGAATTACCCCTTGACGGAACCAACAAGCATCCCTTGCACGAAATACCGCTGCACGAACGGGTAGATAATGAGCACGGGAAGCGTTGCCACCACAATCAAAGAGTATTTGAGAAGCTCCGCCAGCTGCTGGCGCTCAACCTGCTTCAAGGCGTCCATATTGGCGCTGCCGCTGTTATTCTGGATAATGATGCTGCGCAAAATAAGCTGCAGCGGATACTTGGTGTCCGATTTCAAATAAATCAAGGCATCGAAGTAGGCGTTCCACTGCCCTACCGCATACATGATGATAAGTACGGCGATAATCGGCTTGGACAGCGACAACACGACGCTGCGCATGAAGCGCAGATCGCTGCAGCCGTCGATTTCGCTTGCCTCAACAAGCTCGGACGGAATCGATTGCTGGAAGAACGACCTTGCGATAATAACCTGCCACACCCAGACCGCATTCGGGATAATGAGCGCCCATCTTGTATCGATGAGGCCCAGGCTCTTCACAACCATGTAGGTTGGAATCAAGCCGCCGCTGAACAGCATCGTAAACGTGATAATCATCATAATGGCGTTTCTTCCGAAGAAGGTTGACCGCGACAGCGGATACGCCAGCATAATGGTCAACGTGACGCTGACGAGCGTGCCCGATACCGTATACAGCAGCGAGTTGCCGTAACCCGTCAACACCTGCGAGTTTTTGAATAATGCTTCGTATCCCTTCAGCGAGACGTCAACCGGCCACAACCAGACCTTGCCTGCCGAAACGGCGGACGGACTGCTGAATGAGCTGCTCAAAATATAGATAAGCGGATAGAGTACGGCGACAAGCACAAGCGCAAGAATGATATAAATGGTGATGAGAAATACTTTATCGCCCGATGATTCTCTGATTTTATTCCTTACCTTCGCTACATTAGCCATGCAAACACCTCTTCATTACCAGATGCTGGATTTCAAAAACCGTCGTGCCAGTGCGTTAACCGTAAATAGGAGAACAAGATTGATAACCGAGTTGAACAAGCCGACAGCCGTTGCGAAGCTGTAATTCGCGTTCAGCAAGCCGATCTTATACACGTAAGTAGCGATAATCTCCGAGTTGGCGATATTCAGCTTGTTCTGGAGCAAGTACACTTTCTCGAAGCCAATCGCCATAACGTTCCCGACGTTCAGAATGAGAATGATGGAGATCGTTGGCAGAATACCGGGCAGATCAACGTTCCAAATCTTCTGGTAACGCGAAGCGCCATCCACTCTTGCGGCTTCGTACAGGGTTGGGTCGATACCCGATAATGCGGCCAAATAAATGACGGCGGAATAGCCGGCCGTCTGCCAAATGTCGGACCAGACATAGATCGACGAGAACATGCCGGGATTACCGAGAAAATTGACCGATTCCATCCCCAGATGATTCATAAGCACATTTACGAAACCAAGCCTTGGCGCCAGGAACAGCATGATAATCGACACCATAACAACCGTGGAGATAAAGTAAGGCGCGAAGGTCACGAGCTGCACGAACCGTTTGAATTTCTGGGCTCGCACTTCGTTCAGCATCAATGCGAGCAGAATCGGAATCGGGAATCCGGCAAGCAGCAGATAGAAGCTGAGCATCAGCGTGTTTTTCACAAGCGAGCCGAATATCGGATTCTCGAAAAACAACCTGAAGTTGTGGAATCCGACCCAAGGGCTTCCCCATATGCCTTTCGTGACGTAATAGTCTTTGAAGGCCAGCACCGCGTTCAGCATCGGGTAGTATTTGAAAATGATAAAGAACAACAGCGGCGGTGCTACGATAAGATACAATTGCCAGTGTCTAGCGAAGCTCTTTCTTGCGCTGAGACGTTTGCCGGCGGCTTCCAAACGAATCCCCCCTATTAAATTGAGTAAACCGCGTCTTGATGGATGACAGCGCTTTCTACAGGTTTGATCATAGGGGATTTCAAGGGTGCCGGAATAGGTACAATTGCGTCATTCAGCGTACAAATCTCCCGAAAATCGAGGGACAATTCCGCGTGGTACGGCCATTTAGGCCTTGCGGCACCGTACAATTACATCAAAAAGGCCGGCCGCGTGCGCCGCGGCCGGCCTAAAGCTTTATTTTGTATTTTTTTCCTGCAGCCATGTATCGTACGCTTGCTGCATGATCTCGATATAGCGGTCGGATCCAAGTGATTCCAATCGGGTTACATAGGAAGTCCAATCCTTATCCAGATCCATCTGGCCGGTAATGAACTCCATGGCGCTCTCATCGATCTCGTTTTTAAGATTGGACTGCAAGAGACTTGCTTCATCCGCGCTTTCGGGATCAAGCCATACGGACCACATCGGAAAGTATTCCTCCGGTTCATGCCCTTCGTATAATTTCGTCGCTTGAAACAGCCTTCTCTCATAACCGCCGGGAGCGTAAATATCCATGTCCTGAACCCAGCTGTTCCGGTAGGATTTCGGCATATAGAAATGCCCCATCCCGCTCCATCTCGTATTATGCGGAGGATCCCCTTCTTTGGGCGCAATGCTGGCGAACGCTGCCGGGATATCCGGATCGAGCGCTTGCTCCCCTTGCACGGGCTTCCTCCAGTCCACGCCTTCCTTGCCAATCTCCGCATTCGCCTGACCTTCCGGCGTGAAGAGATAATCGGCCATGCGGATGAGCGCGATTCGCGCCTCGGGACTAGCTTTGTCCGTAATGACGAATTTGGCGCCCGGCATGATGCCGGACGGATAATATACCGCGTAGGAGGCATGCGGTCCACTTATAGGCGGAACCGGCACGTAATCGCTCCCTCTCTTGTTGCCAGGCCCGGTATTTACGAATATCGCCGGGTGCATGGCCGTACCCGCCCCCAATATCTGAGCTTCGGCATTCTCGCCAAGCTTGTAGAACGCGTCGGAATTTTGCGTAAAAGCGCCTACGTCGATAAGCCCTTGATCATACAAGGACTTGACGTACCTCAATCCTTCCTGCCATTCGGGCTTGACTGCCGCCAGACTGACTTTTCCGTTAGCCACGTTCAAATAGGTCCGGTCGTCATCGTACACGAATCCGTTCATTAAATAAGGAAGCACGCGTACGCCAAACTCCTCGGTAGAACCGCTGAGCGGTATTTCATCCGGCAAGCCGTTGCCGTTCGGATCGCCATCCTTGAATGCCAGAAGCACCTCGCGCAGCTGCTCCGTTGTTGCCGGCATTTCCAGTCCAAGCTTTTTGAGCCACTTAACGTTTATCCAAAGCTTGTACGGATACGAGCAATGGAAGCAATCGCTATAGGCGCCAAGACCGTAAATGTTGCCGTCCGGGGCCGTATTAAGCGCGCGCAGCCCGGGCTCTTGTTCAAAAGCCGCCTTAATATGAGGCGCATACTGTTCTATAAGATCGTTTAACGGATAAAAGATTCCTTGCTTGCCGTAGCGGATGACGTCCGCTTGCGAGAACTGGTCAATGTAGCTGGTCAGAATATAAGCGTCGGGATAATGACCGTTAGCCAGCGAGATTTGCCGTTTCTCCTTGGCTCCTTCGTACGGAATCGTCTGCCAGTCGAAGGTTACGTTAAACTTCTGTTCCAATAATCTCGAGAATTCGTTAGTCTTCAGGTTCTGGCCGGCGTCTTGCTGCGCAAAGACGCTGATCCGAAGCGGTTTATTCGTTTCGGCACCATGCTGCTCCGCCGTATTGCAAGAGGAGAGCGCCAGGAGAACCGAGCAAACGCAGAGAACGGTGCATGCTATACGAATAAGCTTGTTCAACGCATTTCCTCCCTTCACCCTTCCACCGTTTGCCTGTAAGAGCTTGGCGAAACACCGGTTACGCGTTTGAAAGCCCGACGGAACGAATGAGAGCTGTTGTAGCCGACACGGGATGATATTTCGTCAACCGTATACCGGTTTTCGCGGAGCAGCGCGATCGCGTTCTCCATCCGTACCTGCTCCAGATAATCGGACAGGTTCGAGCCCGTTACTTCTTTGAAGAGCTGGGAAATATATTTTTCCGGTCGCTCCACGGCTTCGGCTACCCGGTACAAGGTCAGGTCGGAATCCGAGAAATGACCGGAAATATACGTTTTTATTGCTTCAATAATCCTTGTATGTCCGTCATTCTTGCGGCTGACGACGATCGAGCACATTACGCCCGTAATTTCTTCGATTTCAGCCTGGAAGGATCGTTTATCGGTAGCGTGCAGCGCAATGATCCGGTCTTTCAGTTGTTCGAACATGCCGGATTCCATAAAGGACTTCTGATCGAGCAGCTTCAGCAAAGTCCCCTTTAATTCGCCCGCCAGCTGCTGCCACATCTCTACGGACAGCTCGCGCTGCTCGGTGTTGAGCGACATTACCGTACGGACGATTCGGCTTGTTTCCTCCGTTTCTCCTGCCCGGATCGTACCGATCAAACGCAGCTCCATCTCAAGCGGATAGTAATAGGTTGCGCTCTCGAGCCTGGTTTCCTCAAACCAGACGATCCCTTTGCGGTCGGCATGAAGCGCTTGATCCATGGTCTGCTTCGCCTGCTCATAGGAGACGCTGACTTCCGTCTCCGATGCGAACGCTTCGCCAAGCGCCGCGATAAACGTAATCCGGTATTCGGCGAACGCATGCTTGGACAGCTGATCGAGCAGACTGGCAATCTCGTCCCTTCCTATCGTATTGCCGGTTTCCGCTTCCTTCGACGCGAATACGATAACAATCCGGTCGGAGCCCCAATCGGTGGTCAACGTAAAACCTGCGATGTCGAGGAGTGCCTGCTTCAGCAGCAGCCTTGCGGCATGAAGCTCATTCAGCACCTCCACGCTGTCCATGCCCGTATAGCCTTGCACCTGTAAAATGCATACGAATCCGGAATTCCCGTAAATGCCCGTATTCGCTTGAGAAGCGGCCGCGAATATTTCTTCTCGCGTCTGCAGTTCTCCGGAAAGAAGCCGTTTCAGGAAAGCATCCCGAATGAGCGGAAGCTGCCTTCGCAGCTCGGATTCCAGCTGATTGCTGCTGCGGATCATCTCCGCGATGTTCCCGTGCAGGAAGTCGTATTCGTTTCTTTCCGTCGTGTCGTCTTTTCCGAACTGTTCCTTAACGACAGACACCAGCTTATGGATTGGCATGCTGTTGCGGTAAGCCAGCATCAAACCAACGAATAGACCAACGGCGATGGCAATGCCTGTAATCGTCCAGGTAATGAATTTGATCTGGTTCGCATACTCAAGCAAAGCATGTCTCGGTATGCCGGAGCGGTATACCCAGCCGTTCGTATTGGAATGAATCGTGATGACTAGATCGTCCTTGTAGAACTGGCTGGTTTTATCCGCGTCAAAGCTCGCATCCTTGGCTAACGCCTGCATGTCGGGCACGCCGGTCCCGAGCGAAGCAATGGTTCGGCCGCTGGCATCGCTAATTTGCGTCCAGCCGCCGTATTTGTCCGTGATGCCCGTTAATAGATTGGTAATCGTCTTCTCGTCGATCGTAACAACCACTATGGCGGGAGACGAACCGCTGAAGCTGTCCAGCGGCAAAGACTGCATATAGGTGACGACCGAAGTAATGGTTCCCCTATTGTTGTATTGGCGCAGCGGCATAATTTCGCTCCGGTGCGTCTGTCCGAGAATGGACTGTCTCCATTCCGCCAATGACTGGTCTTCGTAGCGGAAGCTTTCATAGAAATGCTCGGGTCTAACGTAAGCGGAGCCTGGCGTCAGAATGACGTTGTAATTTCCCAGATAAATATAAAATTGCTGCAGAAAATCATTGGTCTGTCCAAACGTCAGCACGCTGCGCAAGATCCGCCAGATGCCGTACACATTCGTCTGCTCTCCGGAGCTCTTCTCGTTCATCAGTACATTTATATCCGGATTGATGGCAAGCTGTCTCGTAAATCCTTCAACCTCTGCCATTCTTCGCTCCAGCAGCTCTTTGCTCTTCTGCAGCTGCATGACGCTGTTCTCAATGGACAGCTTCTCCGTGACCGAGATGGAAGTGTGATAGGATAGGAAGCCGGCGATGCTCGGAATAATCAGAATAACGATGTACGATACGAGGAATCTCCTAAAAACGCTGTTAAACTTTTTCATTCGCCACCCCCTCCCTGATATGCTGGCAGCGCTTACACGCTCTTTCTCTATTATCCTATAAAAATCGTTTCCCCGCACTTCATTTTCCCGGGCATAAGCAGACCTTTCGTTTATCGTAACATTGAAGAATCTATTCGTATTTGCATATGCGTCCTTTGATTTGACGATTAATCCGGTGGAAAAAGAAGAACCGCAAGCAGCCATAGCGCTGCTTGCGGTTCTTTGTAGGATTCCGTTATTGAATTGGGGCAAGGTTGGCCCCGTCGATTACGGTATAAGAAGAGCTGCCCGGCGTCTTCCAGCCTACCGCGACATGATCGTCTCCTCCTTCTTCCTTATGCAGGACTTCAACATAGTAACGCTGGCCGGCCGTTAACGTAATCTGTCCGGATTGCTGGCCCGTGTTTTGAGTGAAGTTCAGCGGATATACCCAATCGACAACTTCCCCGATCTGCGCTTTGTTGGCAGGATTCGCATCCGTACTGAGATACAATACGCTGTTATTATCTCCCGCGATTGAGAATTGATAGATACCCGTTACAGAAGGGACAATATAGCCGCGGATCCGCGTGCCGTAATTATCGCCCCAGTTGGACGGCGCCTGGAAGCTTGTTAACGAACTGGTTCCGGTAGGTGCCGTACCGGTCGGGATGCTGGCAATCGTACTGCCCGTAATATTCGTCCAGTATTCGCGTGTGATGGAGCCCGTAGGCGTCTGGCCGCCGGAGGAGTTTGTCGTAACGTTCAGCGCAGCGCTTGCTGCCGACACGTTGCCGGCGGCGTCTTTCGCTTTCACCGTAAAACTGTAGGTCGAGCTTGGAGACAAGCCCGTTACATTAAGCGACGTGGCTCCCGTTGTTGTGCCCGCAAGCGTTGCTCCGTTGTAGACTTCGTATCCGGTTACGCCCACGTTGTCCGTCGAAGCCGACCAAGACAGGCTTATGCTTGTGGACGTCTTCGATGGCGAAGTAAGCCCTGTTGGCGCCGTTGGAGCTTGCGTATCGCCAGCCGGAGCATTCGTCGTTATGCTTAGCGGGGTGCTTGCGGCAGATACGTTGCCGGCGGCATCCTTCGCCTTCACCGTGAATGAATAGGTTGTGCTTGGAGATAGTGAGGTTACGTTAAAGGAAGTGGCGCCCGTGGTTGATCCGGCGAGGGTACTTCCGTTATAAATGTCGTAGCCCGTAACACCCACGTTGTCCGTCGATGCCGACCAAGTCAGATTAACGCTTGACGATGTCTTCGAAGGAGTAGACAATCCGGTTGGAGCCGTAGGCGCCTGTGTATCGCTTCCGCCACCGCCGGCAGCCATGTTTACGTCGCAGGTTTTATATTGTCCGGGAGCCGGATCGCCAAATATGTTGTTTGCGCACATGACGCCATTTGTATACGTGCCGTAATTGTATAGACCTGCGGCGCCGTAGCGGACTTCCTTCGTTCCCGTGAAGCTGCACATATTGTTCTCGCCCGCGCATGCTACCCATACGGGTGTCGGAATCGAGCTGGTCGTCACGCTGATGGCGCTGCTCAGCCCGGAGGTATTGCCGGATGCGTCCTTCGCTTTGACGGCAAAGCTGTAAGCCGTGTTGGAGGTCAAGCCGTTAACCGTAAAGGAAGTCGTGGTTGGGCCAACCGTCGAACCCGCCAGCACGCCGTCCTTGTAAACGTCGTAGCCGGCAATGCCGATGTTGTCCGTAGATGCCGTCCAAGTCAGCGTAACGCTTGTATCGGTCTTCGATGGAGACGTCAAATTGGTTGGCGTAGTAGGAGCCGTTGTATCCGGCGGCCCCGCGATAACGGTAACGGACTGTTCCTTTACGCTGGCGCGTCCGCCATTATCCCAAACGCCAAGAATAACTTGATAAGTACCGGGCTTCTGATAAGTATAGGTTGGACTGACTGTCGTAACCGGCAGTCCTTCGCCGAGATCCCACAAATTCTCGACGATGGTACCGTTATCGGTCGATGTATTCGTGAACGTCACGGATTGACCGAGCTGCACGGTAAGCGGAGCTGTGAAGTTCGCTACCGGCTTCGGATCGCTGAAGCCCCTGCTTGTAAGCTGCGTGTTATTGCCATTGCCGCTGACCGTATTGTTGCTCCACTCCAGGTCCGCTGCCGAGGAAGGATATTGGTCGATGGATGGCCCGGCGTTGTTTGTAATGATGTTATTAATGAAGCTTAGTCGATCGGTACCGCCCGCGGTAGTAATTTCGATTGCTTTTCGTCCGTTATTCGTAATCGTATTGCTGTCGAACGTCACGTTTTTCGTATTGCCGTGAATGCGGACCGCGTTGCCGTCGTAACCGGGATAAGCTGCTTTCGGATTGCCGGCGGCACCGTCTTTAAACGTATTTTTGTAAAAATATTGGTATTGCTCCGTTTGTCCCGTGCCTTCGCCTTGCAGCTGCATGCCCCACATCACCATATTCTGGACCGTGTTGTAGTTCCAGAGCTGATAGCCGGTACCCGGCGATTGTTGAATGCCGACCTGCTGGCCGCCGTCAACCATATTGCCGGAAGTGACGCCGTGGTCAACCATCACCTCAAGCCCCATATTCCCCACGGTTGTGCTGGAGCCGACATAGTTGTTGCGAACCGCGATATAAGCCGACCGAACCGTGCTGATCCAATGATCGACCGTATTGTTCTCAACCAGGGAATAATCTACGTTGGTATGGAGCTCGATGCCGAGTCCTTCCATTTTCTTCCCTGTGCCGGCGACCGTATTCCCCCGAACAATTGCGTAAGGGCTGTCGTCGTTTATAAAGATGCCGCCGCGTCCGGTTTCCGCAACATAGTTATTCTCGACAAGCGCATGATCCGAGCCCCAGCCAACGCGTACGCCGCCGCCCCAGTCCGAATTGACTCCGATATTGGTTACCACGCTGTCCGCGATGGTCAGATTATCCGTGTTGACACCGTATAGGGCAAACGGGCCGAACCCGGAAGACATGCCGAAATCCTTGACCTTCAAATTGAGCATTTTATTGCCGCTGCCGTTTTCCGATACAACGGCGGATTGCGGGACCGCGCTGCTGCCCGCGTCAAGCGTCATGGACGACACTTCGGCGCCCGACAAGTTGTAGAGCGAGAAAAACGTATTAGCGGAGGTCGAATTGTATTTAATAATCGTGTTGTCCCTGCTTTGTCCCGTAATTTTGACGCCGGATTTTCCGCTAACCGCGGTTCCCAGATAATACGTGCCATCGGGAATAAAGACCGTATCGCCGCTGACAGCCGCGTTAACGGCCGCTTGAATAGCCGCGCTGTCGTCGCCCGTGTCCGTGCCGTTCGCGCCGTACGAAGCGACATTCAAGGTTGCGGCGTAAGCAGGCATCGCGGGTATGACGGGAAGCAGCAAGGCTGTCGCGCATAAAAGGCTTGCGATTTTTTTGTCGGTCCTGGAAGTCCGTATCGACTTGGCTAATCTCATAAGTTCACTCTCTCTTTCGTTACTGGAATAATGGCATACAGATGCTTCCGGCTTCTTCTCCCCTGTTATGATTGCTAAGAAGTTCCTCTCTCTGCTGCTAACCGCTCTGAATCAGTCTTCACCTCCCTTATCCACTCCTTCATCGTGCCTGATCACGAATCAGATGGAAACTGTTCAATTCTCGAATAGCAGCACATTAAAGCTGTATTTGGCGTTAAATACTGTATTAATCGTTTTGTATTGGACTGTACAAAACAAAAAAGCCCGCAGTTTCTCTGCGGGCCACGCTAACGTTATTTTTTGCGATCTGAAAGCTCTCGAATCCATTTTTCGATTTGATTCTCATTTTTTCAGTGCGGCTTGAATGTGTTGGTTCAGCGCTGCTATATCGATAGAAGACGTTGGCTGATCCGATAATTTGAAGCTTTGCTTAAGCTTGACGATGCGATACACGCTGGCATCCAGAACAGACGGAGAGATTTCTCCGTTCTGCGCAGCTGCAGTCAGTGCATCGATAACGGTTTGCTGCTGAATGGGGTCATGCCCGACAAGAATGATATCCGCGCCGGCTTGCACGGCTTGTACGGAGGCTGGCCCGATTGGTTTAACCTTTCCTACGGCTCCCATTGTCATATCGTCCGTAATAACGACTCCGCCGAACTTAAGCTCCCCTCTCAAATAATCCTGGATAACCTTTTTTGACATAGAGGCTGGTGTGTTCGGATCAAGCTTGGTCATTAAAATATGCGCAACCATTACCATTGGCGCACCTTCCTTAATTGCCGAGCTGAACGGTACAAACTCAATGGAGCGGAGCCGTTCCAGATCATGATCGACAACAGGCAGACCGAGATGCGAATCAACGGAAGTGTCGCCATGTCCGGGAAAATGCTTGACCACCGGTATAACCCCTTCCGATTGGATGCCAAGCATCTCCTGCACGCCCATGCTGCTGACCAATTCTGCCGTGGTTCCGAAAGCGCGGTTGCCGATGACCGGATTTTTGGGATTTGTGTTGATATCCAGTACGGGTGCGAAATCGGTATTCAAGCCAATCGCTTTCACCGCTTCGCCTAATGCCATGCCCACCTGATGGGCATAGTGGGGATCGTTAGTCTTGCCGATCGTTCTGCTTGCCGGAAATGCCTTGATTTGCTTCGGCAACCGGGAGACCCGGCCTCCCTCCTGGTCCGTGCTCAAGAGAAGCGGAAGCTTTGCTCCGTTATCTTTATTCAATTGCTTTAGATCGTTAACCAGCTTAATTGTCTGAGATGCCGACGCGATATTATTGCTGTATAGAATAATTCCGCCAACATGGCTATCCTTGACTAGCTTGCTTATTTCGGGCTGTATTTCCATACCGTCCATCCCGACTAATATCATTTGCCCGATTTTTTCGGACAAGCTCATGGATGCTACAAGCTCGGCTATCGGATCGACAGGCTTTGGCGTCTCGCTGATTTCAGGCTGCTGTTGCTCTGCCGTCCCGCATCCGGTTAGAACGAGGAGCGTAAAAATTGTCGCGTAAAGCGTAAACATTCGAAAATATCGCATAGGATCCTCCTTTGGGCTTCTTAAGCAGTCGTCTTGAGGAACTTTAAATATGTACGCAAAACCGTTCGGAAACCGATTAGAAAGAGAAGCTAAGTTGTTTAGCTGCAACTTAGCTTCTTCCGATTATATCATGGCCGCTTGCCTGGCACGAATCTGTTCCCTGGCCTTTGGTATCATGTAAAATACTCGATCTTGGCTTCCGGAAAATGCTCGTTGATCCGTTTATAAAGAAATTCCTTGAGCGCGTTAGCTTGCTCATCGGGGTAAACGTATTTCCCCTGTCCCCAGCGGCCCCATTTGTATTTCCGCTTCTCTTCGTCCATTTCCAGCTTGGATTTGGGATAGCGCTGCTGAATGATATTTTTGGCTGTTTTCGTATAGCGATGCTGAATTAGCTCGAATGTCAGATCGGTGCATGCTTCCGGAGGAAGCGCTTGTTTTAATTGACTAATAAGTTCGGCGTAACCGTCTTCCCATCCTTCATGCCAAATGATCGGCGCAATAATAAATCCAAGCGGATAGCCCGCATGGGCAACCTTGCCAGCTGCGGTAATTCGCTCGTAGAACTTCGACGTGCCCGGTTCGAAATGCTTGATGACGTAGTCGGCGTTTACGCTGAAGCGAAACCGGGTATGCTTGTTATGCTTCGCATCCAGGAGCGGCTCGACATGATGGTATTTCGTGACAAAACGCAGCCGTCCAAGAGGCTGCTGCCCCATAAATTCGATGTATTCCTTCAGTGAGCCGGAAATATGCTCAAGGCCAACGGGATCGGAGGTACATGCTGCCTCGAAGCGGGTAATCTCCGGAGAGCGCTCCTCGATATATTGTTTAGCCTGGTTAAGAATATCGTCGGTGTTTACGTAGACGCGAATATACGGTTTCGCTCCAAGCGTTGTCTGCAGGTAGCAATAATGGCAATGCCCCATGCATCCCGTAGCAATCGGAATGGCATACTCGGCCGATGGCTTGGATTGGTCGAATTTTAACGTCTTCCGAATGCCCACGACGAGAGTACGCTTCGCAATCCTGTATTTCTCCAGATCGCTCTCCCCCGGCAAGTTCGTTATCCGGTTATGCGAGGTCGTCATTTGAATAGGAAGCCCTTGTTCTTTGGCCCATTCATGTATTCGTTGGCCTTTCGGATAGTTCAGCGCATCAGGCTCAAAATAAACAAGCTCCGGAACGAATACCTTCGTATCGCGTGCCGGCGGAGTCAATAACCCGGTTGAATTGGACAAATCAGCTCACCCCACTGTACGATTCATTTCGCGATCAACTTTAGGGTGGACGAAATCTTCAATTTCATACGAGTAAGCGCGTATCCGGTAACCTATAGTGCATAGATCTAAGGCTATACGCGCAAGATACAGCGTGGAACCTGATTAATGATTACGCAGAACCGGGGGATTGCCATGGCGGAAAAAAATATTCTCGCTTATTTCAAAAGTCCCGAGCAAGCAGAAAAAGCACTCGAGCAAATAAAAGCGTTAAAGCTTGTAGACAGCTCCATTAACCGGTTTGACGGATATCCGGGCGACGGATCGGACCGGATTCGCAACCCGATAACAGGCGATTTCCCCGGACTTGGTTACTTGACTCTGGGAGGGGATTTCTCTGATCGGGATGCCGCCATCCTTGCGGCAGCCAACGTTAGCGCAAGCGGCATGAGTTCCGGGGGACAGTCTGATGAAACAGCCGGACGCGACATTCTTCTCACTGTCGTTATCGATGAAGACGATTATGAACAAGCGGTAGCTATCGCGGAGAAGGCTGGCGCCCTTGTATAACGTGCAATAAAGGGATATTCCCGGTTGAGGAATATCCCTTTTTCCCGTTCAAATATGCAATACTTCTTGATTCAACGGTGACAGCGCATGCGACTCCTCGATGTGAATAAACGCATTGTATCTGTGAGGCAGAACAGATGGAACGTAATTCCCCCGCTCTCGCCGAGGATTATAGACAACACCTATCGCGCGGTGCCCAATCGGCTCCGATAGAGATAAATCTTGCTCATCGAACAGCAGGATTTTGTCAAAAGCGCCCGCTTGATGCATCAGGTCTTCCCAGCTGTCCTTACGGGCATCCGGCACGCTCATTGTTATCATCTCTCCGCCCCACTCATCCGAAGCAATAACGGTTCCCCTATGCGTGCCGAAACCGATGGCATAAACACGGTCTTCCCCGTATTTCTCCCGAACCAGCTGGCCGACGTTCACCATACCGTCTTCGAGCATATCCGTTGCGCGGGCGTCGCCGATATGAGTATTATGCTCCCACACAATAGCCTTGGCCCCTTGGCCGTGAAAGGCTTTGATTCTGTTCAGCGCTTCCACCATGTGCTGATCCCGAACGTTCCAGGATTCGGGTCCTCCACGCACCATCGACTGATAGTAACGCTCGGCGTTTACGGCTACGAGTGCGTTCAGCTCATCGCTGAGGAGCGCTTCGTCACGGTTGTCGCTCAGCTGTCTTTTCCTTTGAAGGTCTCTCAATAACTGCACAACTTCTTCTTCGCAGCTTTCGGATAAAAATGCAGCGGAAACCCCGTAGTTTTGCGGTTCGCGGTTATAAGGATCAAAGCAGGCAAACGCCTTGCGCGCCGTCTCCAGCTCCGGCGAGCCCGTTTGCTCCAAATGCTTCAAAATTTCGTCCATGGATTCCCACAAGCTGTATACGTCAATGCCATAAAAGCCAATCTTCGACTTCGAAGATAGAGAACGATTGTAATCATGAAGCCATTCCGTTAATTGCAAAATTTCTTCGTTAGCCCACATCCAGGTCGGCCAACGGTTATAGTCGCGGAGCGCCTCTCTCGGATTTGGAGCAGCGCCGTTGTACTGTTTTACATATCGATTGAGGGTATAACAGGAGGGCCAGTCCCCCTCCACCGCAATAAAAGAGAAACCTCTCTCGGCAATAAGTCTCTTGGACAACTCCGCTCTCCATGTATAAAACTCGGACGTCCCGTGAGAGGCTTCGCCCAATAATACAAAATCCGCATCTCCAATGGCTTGGATTAATGGGTCAAGATCCGCTGCGCTTCTTAGCGGGATTGAGGATTCTTTTATTTTATCCACTACACTTT
Source organism: Paenibacillus glycanilyticus NBRC 16618 (assembly GCF_004000805.1). Classification (GTDB taxonomy): domain Bacteria; phylum Bacillota; class Bacilli; order Paenibacillales; family Paenibacillaceae; genus Pristimantibacillus; species Pristimantibacillus glycanilyticus. The sequence goes on along the minus strand of NZ_BILY01000026.1, from coordinate 11,412 downwards.
CGCTGTTCGCCATGTTCGTTTATTCTCCTAACCCTAGAAATCGCAATAAGGTGCTATCTCATAGCGTTACCCGAAATGCGGTCATTATGTATCCCGGGCATAGGGTGCCAAACAAGCCAATCTATGAATTTTGCCTATCTTTAAAATCAGTAAAAAGCTACAGATCGTTAATCTGCAGCTTTTTGGCTAACGGTTTATTTTATGTTGATCAGGCAACGACCGTTATCGTTCCGTGGTACATGTACATTCCGCAATCAAATGGATACGACCCGGGCGATAAATGATCCAGCGTCGTGTAATTCTCCCCTTTTTTCAAATAAAGATCGAATCCGAGCTCATCCGAATCCACGCTTGTTATGCAGGTAAAAGAGGTATTCTTGACAAAGTTCAGCTTTACGGGAACTCCAGCCTTCACTTCAATTTTTGAAGGGTAAAAACCGTCCTTCTTGACTTGGATCGTAACCACCTGATAACCTTCCTGCATAGAAACGGCGGGTGCCTCCGCATTTGTTTTCGTGTTTGATGAGGAGAAGAAGAAGAAAAATAAAGCACATATCATAATTATCGCTACAACGAGCCACATGGTCGGGGATTTTAATATGCTGTTTTTCATAGAATGCACTCCTTTCCTTAGGTCGATTATACACGTTCAACATGACTTCATATGGCTGGCCATGTGGCTGTTCATTGAAGGAATCGTGAATATTTCATTACAAAAAAGCAGCTTCCGAAAAAAATCGGCAGCTGCTTTCCGTTATCGTCTGCTTATTAAGAGCAAGATAAACGAGATCACAATGATGGAGCCTGTCCATGCCCATGCCAGCGTTGTATTGCCGGAATCAACGGCTACATAGATGGCGGTAGGTATCGTTTGCGTCTTGCCCGGAATGTTCCCTGCTATCATCAGCGTAGCGCCAAACTCGCCTAATCCGCGTGCAAAACCAAGTATATATGCCGAAACAAGCGATCGGAATGCCAGCGGCAATGTTATGTGCCGGAAAACCTGCCATTCATTCGCCCCGATTGACCGTCCAGCCTCTTCCAATTTTTTATCGACGGATTGAAAGCCAACTTTCATGGTTTGATACACCAGCGGAAAAGAAACGACAACCGCGGCAATAACCGCTGCCCACCACGTGAAAATAACCGGAGCCGAGAACAGCCATTCGATCGCCCGCCCCAACCAGCTTCTCCTTCCCAATATCACAAGTAATAAAAAACCAACAACTGTTGGCGGAAGGACCAACGGCAGCATAAATACGGTTTCGATGAGTATCTTGCCTTTTAGCTTTGTCCGGGATATCCACCATGCTGCAGCTACCCCAAGAAACAGCACAAAAAGGCTCGAGAACAAGGCTACTTGTATGGATAGCCGGATAGGAAGCCAAAAATCATGCGCGCTAATCAACCTTCTCCTCCACTTTCTTTTATATCTAATCATAACGAAATCAATTTAAGTAGAACATTACCTAATATAAACGGTTCCACCGGGGATAGCAATAAACAGAGGTGATGGAGTCATCCATTCAAAGAACTCGAGAAATATTGGAGCAAATAAAAAGAAAGGAGACCCGTCGCTATGCCGGATCTCCTTCTATTTATTCAATTCTGTCGCTAAACCTGGTGCCAAGCTTCGATTAGTTCAAGCCGGCTTTTGTCAAGCCAAACGCAGCATCGGCGGAGCCGGGCTCTGTTCTGAAAGCAACGTTTGCACGGTTCCAGGCATTGATTGCCATGATCGAGTAAGTCAGGTCGGAGATTTCCTTCTCCGTGAATTGTTCGCGAACAAGGTTGTAGATCTCGTCGGATACGCCATGCTCCGGCAGTTTCGTCAAAACCTCGGTCCAAGCAAGCGCAGCTCTTTCCCGAGCGTCAAACAAGGTGGATTCTCTCCAGATAGCAAGATGGTAGAGACGCAATTCTCTCTCGCCGTGAATCTTAGCTTCTTTCACATGCATATCCAGGCAGAATCCGCAGCCGTTCATTTGGGAAGCTCTGATATGAACGAGATGGATAATCTTCGTTTCAATGGAGCTGGATTTCTCCGCATAGCTGAGCTCCATCATTTTTTTGGTAAACTCCGGCGACTGCTGCATATAATTTACGCGTTGTGTCATTTTGTGTTCCTCCTCAAATTTGTTGTGACGTTATTAAGACAATCGGAGGTTTTGTTTTGTGACAGCTCAAGCGAAAAAGTTTTAAGTGATGTGATATCAGATGGCCTTTGCTGTTACAAACCTAAATTTTCGATCCGGTTAAGCAAGCCCGTTATATCCGTAATCGTTTGTAGGATAGGCGAATTTTGAAGCTGGTCCAATGCGAGATGGCCATTAACCAGGGCGTCGTTGATCTCCTGCAGCAATACTTGATTTTTCTCGATTATTTGTTGATGCAAATCCTTTGCCATGGCGGGGGCGTCCATCAAATTAAACTGCTCAATATCCTCTTTTAACGCAACTAGCCGTTCCTCCAGCTGCCGCTTCGTTTCGGGATTAGTCGCCGCGTCTTGGATCATTTGCGGTGCTTGCTCCGCGAAATCCGTTAATCTATTGATATGCTCCTGTGCTGAATCCGCGTATTGAACGGTTTGGTTGGCGCTTTCAAACAAAGAACAAGCGCTTAGCGTCATGGATGAAACGACGAATAAGAGAATCATCAGCGTTCTCATTCAGCTGCCTCTTCCTTCCTGCATGTTTGATTTTTTTACTTTTTACGAATATGGAGGAAGAGGGTTTCATGAAACAGCCTCAAGGCGCGAATCCCGCGTCTTGAGGCTGTTAGCAGCTTTTAATTAATTCAAAATCACATCGCAAACCCACATAAGGACGCCTGCCGCGATATTGAACCACCCGATGAACCTCGAAATCTTCCATTCCTTTTTCTTCTTTTTATCCTTACCCAGATCACTTGCATCAATGTAAATGATAAGCAGCCCGCTTATGATATACAATGTGATTGCGTAGTACAGATAGCCTATCGTGTAACCGCCAAGCATCCGTAATCCCTTCCTCGCCAATCAGGATATTAAACGCCTTTCATTCCGATCCTGCGCACCTTCAACGTTACTTTGATATCAAAAGTACAGTTCCGGTACATTTTGCCCCATTCCTCTGCCGTCTTGATCCGTTTATTCCAATAATGAGGCTTTTTGGCCCTTACGATTTCGCCGAATCCGAAATAATCCGAACCTTTCTCTTGCGAATCCTTGATGAGCTTGTAATAGGATTTGACGGCATCTTCGGTTTGCTTCTCCTCAATCATTCTCAGAACTTCCGGATTATTGATCTGAATTTCGTCGCTTAGCTTTCCTTCCACGTTAAGCTCAATTCCCATATCAATGGTGAAATGGGGAATACCGTCCTTGATTTGCACCTTTATTTTTGAACGGCGGTGTGTTGCGGTCGTCATGATCGTCTGTTCCGGATTGCTCAGTTGAACAAATACTCTGTAGCCCGCGGGATTTATCCCTTTAATCCCCAGATAACCCGCAATTTCCAGGGGTTTGGTAACCCCGACCATTTGGTCTCCTACAAAATAAGCTAAACCTTTAATCTCCACATTCTCTTCTTTTTTGATCTCGACATAGGGTAAAAAGCCTTCCTGTCCCTTCTTGGAAACGTTGCTCCAGAAAATGCCGATATAATCCTTCGGAAATTTCCCCATTCGAATGCCTTCATCCAGCGTTGACATTAAATAAAGGGTTGGAACCCGCTCTAGTGGCGGAGCAGCTAGCATAAGCTTTCGTGCTTGTCCTTTCGCCACCATCATCCACGCCATTCGGCGGACTTCGGAATTGCGGCGAAAATAATCATTTATATTTTCAAGACCATTTCTTGCCACGGCTTCGGATATAACAATAACGCGAAGATGACCGAAAAAGAGCTTGCTGGATACCTGCTGCTGCAAATTCATAATCGCATCGTCCAAGCTATGTCCAACAACGTCGATCACCCATACCGTTTTTCCAACGGAGCCTCCTCCGCCTCCTCCGCTCTCGCCGGGACCTAACGGAATTCTTCCGGGTAGCGCAATCTGAACAGCAACGCGCACCATCCCTTTCTCCGGGGTCGGAATCGTTCCGCGTAAATGGGAGATTTCGTCTTCTTCTTTTTCCGCCGTTTCCATGTTTACCTTATCGATAGATACCCCAAGTACAACGGCCCGTTCCTCGATTTCCAGCCTGTCCCAGCATCCGGTAAGAAACGGCACAGCAAGCATAATCGCACAAAGGGTTCTAATGATTTTGATCCACATTCTTGTTGTCAGCAACAGGGTTCCCCCTCTTCTTGCGAAGAATCGAAACGATCAGCAATAAACCCGGATACGCAATGGTAATAATCAATCCAATGCGGCCGACATTCTCTATAATCTCGTACATTTGAATAATGTTCTGAGGCACCATGGCCATTACAAAAACAAAAGGCAAAATGAAATAGGAAAAGAGCTTATGCTCTTTCAAGCGGAACAGATGACTCATTGAATAAATCGTAAAGAAATAACTGGAGAACAGCGTTGTAAACACGGCCGTCACCCATACGGCGAGAAAAGCGGCATCCATCCGCTCCAAAATGTTAGCGGGCAATGACGTTGCCTTGGCAAGCTCCAAAGTCGGCCATAGAAGCTTTTTTATCTCCTCCGAACCAAACACGCTTATCGTGGCCGCCACGATAATAACATAGAGGCCTCCGGCAACCAGCATGCCCCAAAAGCTAGCCTTCATCGCCTTCCCCGGGTGCTTCATACTCGGGATTACGGCCGTCAATACGAACGCCCCCTGGAAAAGGGCGGCAATCGTTAGCGTCCCCTTTAGCATTCCGCCAGGCTCATTGCCCCAGATTGGCAGCAGATTAATCACTTCCGCATTTTTTAGGGACAAAGCGGCAATGACGAGAGCAGGGACTAACAAAAACGGAAAGTAAAACGTATGGATATGGGCGAAGGTGGTAATTCCGTGCCGAGTAGATATAGCTGCGAGAAGCAGCATGACGATAACCGTAACTTCAACCGGAGTTGATTTTAAAACCGATGTAACGACGACTTCACCAAATTCCCGTGCGGTTAACGAGGTTAGTACCGCAAAGAAGATAATGATAAACAGGCTCCCTATCCAGGCGAGCCACTTGCCGATAATCCTTTCGCTATAGTGAATAATTGTCTCATTGGGGAACCGCATGCCAAGCCAAGTCACTAGACTTAACCCGACAAAAGCAAGCAGCATAGCCATAAAGGTGACAAGAGGCCCTCCAGAGTCGGCAGCGCGTACCGCAAATAGCGGCAGCGCGAGCACGCCTACGCCAATAATGGTGCTGACTAGAACTGCGGCTGCCTGTATGACTGTAATCTGGCGGGTCTCCATCTAACGATTCCTCCTACTCACTCTTATCATTTAAAGGATCCAACACGTTCTTTGACGTTTTTTTGAGCTCGTCAAACTTTGACTCCGATACCCTTGTTTCTTCGACCGGATCCAGAAAAGCAGGTCGTTTGTTCATCAGCCACAACGGCCCTCTGATCAATAGATCCTTCAAGCCTTGAAAGTCAACCGGAATAAGCGGGCTGAGGTATGGAACGCCGAAAGACTTCAGGGACAAGAGATGGTTTGCAATTAAGATCAATCCGATCATTACCCCGTAAAGTCCAAAGGTCCCGGCTAATATAATGAGCGGAAAACGAAGCAGCCGCAGCGCAAGGGCTGCGTTATAGGCCGGTGTAGCAAATGATCCTATTGTCGTTAAAGCAATGATAACTACCGTAATAGGGCTCGCGAATCCGGCCGCTACGGCGGCTTGACCAACAACCAATACGCCGACAATCGAAAGGGCTCCGCCAACTTGCTGCGGTAATCGGATCGTGGCCTCCCTAAGGACTTCCATGGAAATCTCGATAATGATGACCTCGATAACGGCCGGAAACGGTACGCCTGCTCGTCCTCCCGCTACGGCTACCGCAAAATCGGTCGGAATGAGCTCCGGATTGTAAGAAATAATCGAGACGTACAAGGACGGAAAAACCAACGAAAAAACAAGGGCGATCAGTCTGGCAAAACGGATCGAGCTCATCAGTAGAAATCGTTCCGTGTAATCCTCAACCGTCTGATAAAACTGGTTGAACACCGTAGGCACAACCAACGCCAATGGCGAACCGTCTACAAGAATAGAAACCCTTCCTTCTGCCAAATTTGCAACCACTTTATCCGGCCTTTCGGTATATTGAACTTGAGGGAACGGTGAATAATGATTATCTTCGATAAACTGCTCCAGATAGCCGGAATCCAGCACCGTATCGATATCGATTTTGGAAAGACGATTATGAACCTCTTCCACCAATGCCGGATTGGTAATACCATCCATGTAACAGACGGCTACCTTTGATTTGGTTCTGCGGCCAATCTCCATGGTCTGTATGCGGAGATCCGGAGACTGGAGCCGGTAGCGGATTAAGGAGATATTGGTGCCAAGCGGCTCTATGAAGCCTTCGCGGGGCCCTCTGATAACCTGCTCGGTTGCAGGCTGTTCGATGGAACGTTTTTCAACGGATCGCGTCGTAATGATGATGGATTCCTTCATCCCGTCAACGGCAATGACCGTATCCCCCCGCAAAATGCATTCTACAAGCGCGGTTAATTCGCCCTGCAGGCTGCTTTTGCTGTGATAGAGAGAGTCATTCATGATTACGTCGGATAACTGATTAGTTTCGATGGATCTCCCAATAAGATGCGGCGGCGTATACATCAGCGCTTTCATAATATCCGAATTGACGCTGTCTTGATTGACCATGCAGGAAAAGAACATAATGGCAGCGGGAAACTGGCCAAATACGTTGAATTTACGGACCGTAAAATCTTCGTTTATACCCAAAATTCCGTCTAAAAAAGCAATGGTGTCGCCTAAGCTTCCGGATACTTGTTGTCCCTTGTATTTATCCATCGTTGTGCTTGGGCTTGGCATAAGCAGCTTCGCGTTTAATCTTCTGACTTTTCTTGTTGGCATTCCATCACCTGCTACTCACCATAATCTGACTTTATGCTTTCTCAGGTTTTACCAATGCGATGGAAATTATGCGTGTCCTTATCGTTCAGGCGGCATACATAAAGAAAGCAGCCGCCAATGCTTGGCAGCTGCTTCTACGAGATTAATGCTGTTCTAGCCTACATCCCAACGATGTCTAAACTTGGTCAGATTCGGATGTGCATCCGGAGGCGGTTCCGTGATGATCAAGCGAATCTTGCCGATCCATTCCTCGAAGGAATGATACGAAGCAAAAGCGTTGGCCGTCTCCGGCGAAACGTACAGGAAGAGCGGCGGCGGATATGCTTCCATCAGATGACGGATAGCCGCTTCGATAGGCGTATATTTCTTGCGCTTTCCTTCCCAATTCTCAATCGCAATCATACCTTCTTCCCCGTGTTCCCTTCTCCAGTCGAATAGGAAGTCCTCCCGCTTGTAATAAGGCTCGATAGGACGTTTCCACATGCGTCTTGCCGTTTCTTCATGGAGCGGATAGAGGACAAGCTTGGCAAACGACCTTGCCTTAGCTAACGCAGCCGCTTGTTCCAGCTGCCGTTCAGACACATCCTGGAACGTGTCGTAATACGCCAGCGTCCCCTTTCGGGTGTCCGGCTCTTCAACGTGGCCAAATGGCACCGTTCGGTTCCCTCGATCCATCGACATCCTCCCTAGTCTTCATTTTGTATCATAGTATTGGTTTATTGATCCTTTTTCATTTCCTGCTGCTTCGTTAACAAGTTTGTTTCTTCCTCAATGCGGCTCACGTCAATCCGTTCAAACAAGATACTCAGATCCTTGATTTTGCGGTTTGCGGGAACGGAAGCCGGCGTCCATCCCGGTTGATCAAGCGTCAGGAAGTTTCTTATTTTGTCGCAGGCAAAAGGAATAAAAGGGTTTAACAATTGAGCCAGATTGGCAATGATCTGAACCGATGCATGAAGCGTATTCCCGCATGCCGCTTTATCTTCCTTGATTTGAAGCCATGGCTTCTGTTCGTCGAAATACTTATTGGCCCGGCGTACGCAAGCGAATATCAGCTCAATGGCTTCTTTCATATGCCCTTCTTCTATTAAAGCTCCGCTTCTAGTATAACAGTCGCCGATCGTCTGCTTCCATTCATCGTTTAGATGACCCTCCGGAACAAGGCCTTCAAACGATTTCTCGATAAAAGACAACGTACGATTGACGAAATTCCCAAATGCGCCAAGCAATTCGCCGTTATGGCTATGAATGAATTCCCGCCAAGAGAAGTCCGTATCCCGGTTCTCGGGTCCATTGGCAATCAGAAAGTAACGGATGGAATCCGGCTGATACCGGCTTAGAATGTCCGGAACCCAGACTGCCCAGTTGTTGCTCGTGGAGAACTTCTTTCCTTCCAAGGTCATATATTCGCAGGAAATAATCCGGTCCGGCAGATGCAGACCGCGTGCACCCATCAGCAACGCCGGCCAAATGACCGTATGGAAAGGTACATTGTCTTTGCCGTGCACGTAATAGGCCGTGATAGGCTCCTCGCCTTCCTGCCAGAACAACTCCCAACTTCCTCCCGTTTGCTCAGCCCACTGCTTGCTTGCCGACAGATAGCCGCTGACGGCTTCTATCCAGACGTAGATTTTTTTATCCTCGAAGCCTTGGACGGGAACATCCACTCCCCAGGTTAAATCCCTCGTAACCGCACGGTCTTGCAGTCCTTCCTTCAGATACCTTCCGGTTATCCGAACCGCATTGTCTTTCCAGCCGCGAGCCTGCTCTACATACTCCGTCAGAATATCCTGAAAGCGGGAAAGCTCCAAATAATAATGCTCGGTGGGACGTTCTACCGGGGGATTGCCGCATATCTTACAGGTCTTATCCGTCAGGTCGGCAGGATCCAATAAAGTGGAGCAATAATCGCATTGATCTCCCCGCGCTCGGTTTCCGCAAACCGGGCAAGTGCCTTCTACATAACGGTCGGGCAAAAATCTGCGGTCCGTCTCGCAATAGGTTTGTAGAATCGTTTTCTTGTACAAGTATCCGTTCTCCAATAAGCTTAAAAACAACTCTTTTACAACCTTATGATGAAACTCCTGGTCCGTTCTCGTATACAGGTCATACGTAAACCCCAGCTTCCGAAAGCATTCCGTAAATTCCCGGTGATACCGATCCGCTATATCCCCCGGCGATACGCCTTCCTTTAGCGCTTGCACCGCAACCGGCGTGCCATGGCAGTCACTGCCCGAAACATACAGAACCGGATTGCCTTTCGCCCGGTAATAGCGGGCCAGCACATCTCCCGGCAGCAAGCTTGCGAGCCGACCCAGATGCAGCGATCCATTCGCATACGGCCAGGCGCCGCCAATAAAAATAGGGTTCATGATGCTTCCTCCTTCATTCATTTATAAAGAAATGAATACAAAAAAGCTCCCATCCCGAAGGGACGAGAGTTATCCTCGCGCGATTATCTGAATATTCAAGTTATTCGAATTATATTGGATATCATTACCACTGTCAATCATTCCCCGCAAGCTAGTCTGGTATTGTCACTATAGTTACGATATGGTAAGTTAATACAACTACCCGAGACCGGCAGCTATGCTGATTGTCAAGAAAGGATGAATCTCATGTTCAAGCTGCTCAGTAGAAGCATCCGCGACTTCCGCGCAGCGTATCCGCAGCTCTTATTGTTTGAATATTTATTTATGCTGGTAACCAGCGTTATCATTATTCCCATTATTACCCTAATCTTCAGCCGTATCCTGACCGTTCTAGGATCCGGTTCGCTTATGAACGACGATGTCGTTCAGCTCGGCTTAAGCTGGCAGAGCATGGTTGGACTTACCGCAATTGCCCTAGTCGCATCCTATGCGATATTTATCGAGCTGTGCGTTCTTATTATTCTGGTTCAACAACGTTATTTCGGCAACCGAATTGCTATTACGGACGCCCTTCTTACCGCGCTTCGTCAGACGCCGAGTCTACTCGGCTTCGGTACCGTGCAGCTGCTAGTCTTGCTGCTCGTGCTGATTCCGTTCGTCGATTCGCCGATGTCGGAATCGTTCTATGCGTTGTTTAATGTCCCCATCGTACTCGAACGCAGCGTCATGAACCTGTCCGTCGTCATGTCCATTGTCTACGTGCTTATCTTGATTGCTGCCATCTATTTGGTGCTTAGATGGATTTTTGTGCTGCATTATATCGTACTCGAGGGACATTCGATCAGCCGCGCAATCCGGAGCAGTCTGGATCTGACAAGGGGCAAGCATTTCAAGGTGCTCACCTCGTTATTCTTAATAAATGCGATTGTTATCGGTACAGGCTTTGCGACGCTTTCGTCAGTCTCCTTATTGCCTCATTGGCTGAATCACAATGTGCTGAAGGCGTTCTCCGATCATTATTCGTTAACGCTGTCCACTATTCTTACGTACATGTTGACGCTGGCAATCATGCCTCTCAACATTATCGTTCTGACCCGGTTATTCTACGTGCTCAAACGCGAAAACGGACAGCATTTGCAAGATAATCTGAAGTTGTATCGCAGCACAATCGGACGATTCGAAGACGCGGTTTCCGGGATGATGAAGCGGTTCACTCACAAACGGGCCTTATTCGCCTTTTTAGCCGTTGTTTATGTAAGCCTTGCCTTATTTGTTGGTCTAAAAGCTAGCAGCCATTTGGTCTATGCCAAATGGAGCGTCCTTATCTCCGCGCATCGCGGCGACACGGAGAACGCTCCTGAAAACTCGCTGCCGGGCATTCATAGTGCCATCAACAAGGGGATTCAATCGGTTGAAATCGACATACAATTAACCAAAGACAACGTTGCCGTCTTGAATCACGATGCTACTCTTAACCGGATGGCCGGTGTGAACAAGTCCGTTAATGAATTAACTTACGAGGAAATAAGCAAGCTATCCATCGGACAAGATGCGGATGGCGTCCCAATTCCCGTCGTTACGCTAGAGCAGGTATTAACGGAAGCAAAAGGAAGGATTAAGCTGCTGCTGGATTTGAAGCCCCATGGAGCAAGCGAACCTCTCGTACGGGAAGTGATCCGCTTGATCCATGCCAACGAGATGGAGAATGAAGTCTATATCCAATCATTCGACAGCAACATGCTGCGGCAAATCCGCGAGCTGTCTCCGGATATCCGCATCGGGCAGATCATGTATTTCGCCGTTGGCAATCTCTCTTCGTTAGACGTTGACTTCTATACGGTTGAACAGGTAATGGTAACGAAACAGCTCGTCGACCGAGCGCATGCTTCCGGACGGGAGGTATGGGTGTGGACGGTAAACGGTCGTCACAACTTGAAGGAAATGCTTAAATTTCAGGTGGACGGTCTGATTACGGATACCCCTACTCTTGCGCAATCCATGATTGGCCTCGATTTATAACTCGATTTTCAATACAAGAAAAAGCCGCGATA
>NZ_BILY01000025.1 GCF_004000805.1 Paenibacillus glycanilyticus NBRC 16618 | reverse complement strand
GGCGCATGGCGCAGGCCGCGCCGCGGCCGCGCAAGAGCAGTTCGCCGCGGTATCCGCCGCGGCGTGGGTCCTGCTCGGCCGCCGCATGATGGCGCGGCCGCCGCATCATACCGCGCGCGAATACGCGGACGCCGTGTCGGCGTCGATGCCCGGCGCGCGCGCCGAAGCGCTCCGGCGGTTCATCGCCTGGGACGATGCCGCCCGGTTCGGGCAGCGGGGCGAATGGACCGCCCCGCCTCCGGAGGAGCTTGCCGCCGCGATGAACGCGCTGCTCGGCAAGCCCCGCAAAGCCGTTCCGGCGGCCTCTGTGCAAGCCGCCGAATAATCAAAGCCCGTCCCCCGAATGTTAACCGGGGGACGGGCTTTTTTTGCATAAACCGTGGAATCGGTCATCCAAATGACCAGTTTGAAGAAGATAAGGCCCTTTAGGGGCCTTAACACCCCAAAAGAAGCCGTTACTCTGCAGTTTAAGGTCCCTCAGGGACCTTAAAACTCACGAAACTGCGAAATTCGGCATCCAAGTGAGCATTAGCACTTTCCTAACCGTATGCATACTCTCCCCGACAGTTGCCATGCTAATAAAATGGAAATCTACAACATGATTACGTACAGAAGGGGGATTTTCCATTGATTCGATTACTTGCGGCTTTCGTTATCGGTGCTCTGCTTATTTCATCAGCAACGGGATGCGCGAGCCATCACGAGAAGGAACAGGGCAGGAATACACAGCCTCAGCCTAATGCGTATTCGGAAGAAGAAATTCCTATTCAAATACAGAATGAAGACGATACGCCCGAGCTGGTAGGCGGCCCGGAGGATGTAGTCCGCAAGGAAGAGCCGCTGACGCTGGCGGAGCTCCGCAAGAAGTACAAAAGCATTTTTTTGCTGCAGGGCGACTCCAAGGAGAAGCGCGTGGCGCTGACCTTTGACGACGGTCCGGACGAGACCTTTACGCCGCTGGTACTGGACGAGCTCAAAAAAGCCGGCGTCAAAGCGACTTTTTTCGTCGTGGGCAACCGGATTGAAGCGAACCCGGATATTTTTCAGCGGATGGTGAACGAGGGACATGCGATTGGCAATCACTCCTACAGCCATCCTAATTTTTTGAAGCTGTCCGACGATAAATTCAGGGGGGAAATCGAAAAGACCGACAGGCTGATCAAGACGTATATCGGTTATCTTCCGTCGCTTGTGAGAGCGCCTTACGGGGGAGTGACGGAGAACCAGATCAACTGGCTGGCCAGCATGGAGAAAAAAATCATCAATTGGAACGTGGATTCCCTGGACTGGAAAGGGCTAAACGCCGATGAAGTGTACGCCAATATCATGAATGCAACCAAAAACGGAAGTATCGTTTTGCAGCATTCCGCGAGTGGCGAGGATGGGGATCTGACAGGGACGGTGGAAGCGCTTGGACGGGTCATTGCCCAATTAAAGGAAAAGAATATGGAGCTAGTAACCGTACCGGATCTCATTCATTTGCAATAATGCACCGAAAAGTCGACATAAATCGGGTTTTGCCCTGCTCCCCTACCTTGACTCGTCCAAAGGGCTATATATATAATTACTACATTAATTGAGGGAGGCTCGGTAATGAACAAGAATGAAATTATCATTGTACTCGACTTCGGGGGACAGTACAACCAGCTGATCGCGCGCCGCATCCGCGACTTGGGCGTATACAGCGAACTGCTGCCATTTAACACGTCGGTAGAACGGATCCGCGAACTGCAGCCGAAAGGCATCGTATTCTCGGGAGGACCGGCAAGCGTTTATGAAGAAAAGTCCCCATTGGTAGATCCGGCAATTTATGATCTGGGCGTTCCAATCTTTGGTATCTGCTACGGCATGCAAATGATGTCGCATCAGCTCGAAGGCAAGGTCGAGCGTGCCGGCAAACGCGAGTACGGTAAAGCGGAAGTGGACTTTGCGGAAGGCAGCCATCTGGCACAAGGCCTGGACGAGCGTCAAACGGTATGGATGAGCCATAGCGATCTTGTAGTCGAGCCGCCTGCGGGCTTCCGCGTCGACGCAAGCACCGAGCATGCTCCAATCGCAGCAATGAGCAATACGGATCGTAAATTCTACGCGGTACAATTCCATCCAGAGGTTCGTCACTCTGTGTATGGCAACGAAATGATTCGTAACTTCCTGTACAATATCTGCGGCTGCGAAGGCAACTGGACGATGGAATCGTTTATTGAAGATACGATTCGTGATATCCGCAACCAAGTTGGCGATAAAAAAGTGCTGTGCGGTCTGTCCGGCGGCGTAGATTCCTCGGTTGTTGCGATGCTGATTCACAAAGCGATCGGCGATCAATTGACATGCATGTTCATCGATCACGGCATGCTGCGTAAAGACGAGGCTGAGAGCGTAATGGAGACGTTCGTCGGCAAGTTCGATATGAAAGTCGTGAAGATCGACGCAAGCGAGCGCTTCCTTGGCAAGCTGAAAGGCGTTACCGACCCTGAGCAGAAGCGTAAGATTATCGGTAACGAGTTCATCTACGTATTCGACGAAGAGTCGGCTAAGCTTGGCGAGTTCGATTTCCTCGCACAAGGCACGCTGTACACCGATATCGTCGAGAGCGGTACGGCTACGGCGCAGACGATCAAGTCGCATCACAACGTGGGCGGACTGCCTGAAGATATGAAATTCGAGCTCGTTGAGCCCCTGAAGACATTGTTCAAGGACGAGGTTCGTAAAGTAGGCGCGGAATGCGGTCTTCCAGACGAAATCGTTCACCGTCAGCCGTTCCCGGGTCCGGGTCTTGCGATCCGTGTTCTTGGCGAGGTAACAGAAGATAAGCTGCACATCGTTCGCGAATCCGACGCGATTCTGCGCGACGAGATTGCAAAAGCCGGTCTTGACCGCGAGATCTGGCAGTACTTCACGGCTCTGCCTGGCATGAAATCCGTTGGCGTTATGGGTGACGCACGTACGTACTCGTACACAGTCGGCATCCGCGCAGTAACTTCCATCGACGGCATGACAGCGGACTGGGCGCGTATCCCTTGGGATGTTCTCGAGAAAATCTCCGTTCGTATCGTGAACGAAGTGGACAACGTTAACCGTATCGTCTACGACGTAACGTCCAAGCCACCGGCAACGATCGAGTGGGAATAGGATTTAATAAAGATGATCTCTGTAACGAACAGAGGTCATCTTTTTTTTTCCTCACCGGCTAGTTTGCCGAAAAAAGTCAACTTTGTGCTATAAAATAATCAATTTCTTGTTCGAAATTTTGGTTGCAAACCTTTATCATATAATACGAATGAGGATGCTATATCCATTGTATGCGCCTATTTACGCTGGAGGTTATGGAATGGAATACAAATATGAAATGGTTAAAACCGACGGTCAGTTACCTGTTAAAGTTATCATTCATACCGCAGACGTACAGATGCATATACCAAGACATTGGCATGAAAGCATTGAAATATCCTATGTTCTCTCCGGGAAAATTGACGAAATCTACATAGACGGCAAAGTATATGAATCCCTGCAGGGGGATGTTGTTTTAATCAATTCCAACGCCATTCATTCTTTTTCAGTGAATTCGGGGAAAAATCGAAAGGCGGTCACCTTGCTTATCCCTTATGAGTTTATTGAGAATATTTATCCCGCTATTGATCAAACTTCATTTCATTGCATATCCGCAGGCGATACGGGAAGAAACTCGCAGTATGAAGAGCTGCGAGGCAATATCCATTCCATCGTGGACGCTTACGAGAAGATTGAGGTTGATCCTTTGGCTTATATTAAAGTAACCGGTTTGTCCTACGAGTTAATTTATATCCTATTAAAAAACTTTAAAATTCAAAAAACGAACAACGGTAAAATTACAACGCAGAAATATTTGGAGCGGTTGTCCATGATCGCGGGGTATATCAAAGAAAATTATCGTCAGAATCTAACGATCGACCATCTCTCCACCCGGTTTCATTTATCTGCTGAATATCTGTCCCGATTTTTTCATAAACACACAGGGATGACCGTATTGCATTATATTCAGGCTGTCCGTCTTGAAAAGTCGTATGCCGATCTCATGAATACGGATTACCCCATCCTCCGGATTGCATTAAACCACGGCTTCCCGAATGAAAAGTCCTATATCAGGGTGTTTAAAGCGTTCTTCCATGAAACGCCCTATCAATATAGAAAAAAGAGAAGCTGCAAAAGTCAGGATTTGACCATAGACAAGATAATAAAAGATGGGATTATGAGCTAATCTTTTTTTACAATAAAATAAGTAAGCGCTTTCTATTTGTGAAGGTTTTCAAATCTGACAAAAGATCAGGAGGTAGTGAGCGTTTTAATGGCAATGAAGAAACGCGGAAGAACGGCACTTTTATGTACCTTGGCAGTTTGTACGACCCTTTCGCTTGGCATGGGAACCGTGGATGCGGAAGCGAAGACGAAGCCGGGCTCATACCGGACAGTTACGGAAATTAAGGATTGGGGGCCTGCAATAACGAAGATCATTGTCGATGTAGGTAAGCCGATCCCGGTAAAATCCATAGCGGCGGATACGTTCAAAGTGCATGTGGTCAGAAGCGATCTCCGGCTGGAAAAGCCGTTTTTGGAAGAAGGGGACCGTAAGGTAACAAAAGCTTATGTCGCGGATAAGGATGGAAAGGCCGCAGTAAAAGAAGGGAAGTACGTTGTGCTCGAAATGGAAATCGGCCCGACAGTAACATTAGGTTCGGCCATGAATTTCAGTATGAGCACCTATCTTAATGATTGGATTGAAAGCAAGTATACGATTACTCAGCAAAAGGACATTGTTACGCCGTCAGGGAAAGTTTCCGGATTAGTGATGGATACCTTAGCAGGCGAAGTAAGAGTGCTCGTAGACGATTTCTCGACGGGCAAAGCTTCGTATAATGGTGTTCAATTAACTTATGCTGATTATTCGCCGGTGAAAGACAAGAAGAAGAACCCTTTGATTATTTGGCTGCATGGCATGGGAGAAGGCGGCACGGATCCGACGCTTGCCATTGCCGGCAATAAAGCCGTTAACTTTGCTTCCGAGCAGATTCAATCCTATTTTGGCGGTGCTTACGTATTGGCCCCTCAAACGCCAACCTATTGGATGGATGGTTTGAGCGGGTTTGGAGACGGCACTTCCAAATATGAAGATGCGCTAATGAAACTCATTAAAGATTATGTCAGCACGAACAAAGACATCGATCCAAGCCGGATTTATATTGGCGGAGATTCTAACGGCGGGTATATGACCATGCTGATGATCCGTGATTATTCTAAATACTTTGCAGCAGCTTTTCCGACATGCGAGGCGCTTAAGGATTCGCTCATTACGGATGCAGACATTCAGAGCATGAAAAATCTTCCGATCTGGTTCATAGCGGCAAAAACGGATAAGACCGTTCCCGTCCAGGATTACGCCGTTCCGACCTATAACCGATTAGTCGAGGCGGGGGCCAAAGATGTTCACTTCTCCTTGTTCGATCGTGTAATCGATACTTCCGGCTTGTACAAAAAAGCGGACGGTACGCCGTTCGAATATGACGGGCACTGGTCATGGATTTATGTGTACAACAACCAGGTATCTGAGAAAATAAACGGAAAAAAAACAACGCTTATGACATGGCTAGCCAGTCAGTCTTTAAATAAAAAGTAATTTGCATTTTCGTATAACAATGCGGTAATGAAACGGGCTGCCCCTAAGGTCAACGGCTGGGGGGACAGCCCTTCTTTTATCTATAACGTAGCCCGATAATGCTTCGGCGTCGTTCCCGCGTGTTTCTTAAACACCTTGATGAAATGCGCCTGATCGTAAAAGCCCAAGCGGGATCCAATAGACGAGATGTTATCTCCGGTCATTTGGAGCAGCTTTTTGGCCTCCTCGATTCTTTCCTTTTGAATATAGCAAGCTATAGTCTGGCCCGTCTCTTTTTTGAACAGATGCATGAGGTAACCGCTGTTCAACCCCGATACGGCTGCCAACTTATCTACGGTAATTTCGTCGTAGAGATGGGTGTAGATGTATTCCCGGCAAGCCTTGACGGGTTTGGACAAAACATGAATACGGCATTGCTCGACCCTCTCCGCAAAATCCAGCAGCGCGCCTTCCATGGCAGCCCTCACCGTCTGGATGTCGTGAAGCTCCTCAATTTGCTGAATGTACAAATCACTCAGCATGTAAGCCTGCTGTTCGTACAGGCCTCCTTCAATCGCTGCCCGCATCCCAAGCGCGATCCCGCAAATCGCCAGGTTTTTTAGACTGCGGATATGACTGCGTTTGGATAACACGCCGGCCCCGTCATAGGAAAACTCCGCTAATTTGATCATCAGCCCCGCCGGATCTCCTACCCGAATCAGATTAAAAAGCTTTTTTTCCTCCATCATGCTCTGGTGAAAAGTGAGGGACTCCCGGTGGGCGGATATGGTGCGTTCGACATCCCTTTTGAAAGCTTTTGGCTGCGCATATTTGAAGCAGTATTGAAGCACATCGGTTATTTCCAGTGCCTCTTGATTAACAAGCAAGTTCGTCAGCACGCAGATATGAAGCAGGCGCATCCGATTGACCTTGGGAAGGCTTTCCCAATAAGCGGCCCAGTCAGGCATTTCCCGGTACGGGATTTGATAATCGTTCAGCTGCTTGGCCCTATGCTCTTCTGCCGGAAGCTCCTCCATGGAAGGGCCGACTATAATAAAAGCCTTGTTCATGCTTTCACGCTTGACGGGGATAATGATGAACTGCTCCCAAAAGTTCGTCGTACGAATCGAGGGGAATTCCGTCTCCGGTTCGAGAAGCGATTGAGCCAGACCCTCCATATCGGGAAATAACGGACTTAACGGAATGCTTGCTGCGGCAGCTGCGTCTATAGAAAGCTGATTGTCCTGGGTGTAAAAAACGGGAAGGCGGCAACTCTCCTGAATCAGCTTGCATAAATGAGAAAGATCGCGTGAATAAACGGTATGCTCCATGTTATTCCCACCTCAGAACGGTACAATTTTTCTGACTATTATACCATAAAAGTAAGCGCATTCATGCGAAAATGAAGGCGAGAATGGTGAAGATTTCTTAAAGGGGGATTTCAGATGGAGCGCGATATTCAGGCACTAATCGCCGAAATGACACTGGAAGAAAAAGCAGGCATGTGCTCGGGCCTCGATTTTTGGCGGCTTAAAGGCGTGGAGCGATTAGGCATTCCAAGCATTATGGTGACGGACGGACCGCACGGACTGCGCAAGCAGCAGGGCGGAACGGATCATCTTGGCATTTTCGAGAGCGTGCCTGCGACCTGCTTCCCTTCTGCTGCCGGGATGGCAAGCTCCTGGGACCGCGAGCTGATCGCAAGCGTTGGTGTGGCGCTTGGTGAAGAATGCCAGGCCGAGGATGTCGCCGTCCTGCTTGGGCCGGGAGCCAATATTAAACGCTCGCCGCTTTGCGGACGCAACTTCGAATATTTCTCCGAGGACCCTTATCTATCCTCAGAGATTGCGGCCAGCCACATTAACGGCGTTCAGAGCCAAGGAGTAGGCACCTCGCTGAAGCATTTTGCCGTGAACAATCAGGAGCACCGCCGGATGGGCGTCGATGCGGTAGTCGATGAGCGCACGCTGCGCGAAATTTATTTGGCCAGCTTCGAGGGCGCGGTACGCAAGGCTCAGCCTTGGACGGTTATGAGCGCTTATAACAAGGTGAACGGCACGTATGCTTCCGAAAATCCATACCTGCTTACCGATATATTGAAGGATGAATGGGGTCATGAGGGTCTTGTCGTGACGGACTGGGGGGCGAACAATAACCGCGTGGACGGCCTCGCTGCCGGTCAAGTGCTGGAGATGCCGTCAAGCGGCGGCGTTAATGACCGGAAAATCGTCGCAGCTGTACAGAACGGTCAGTTGTCTGAAGAGGTGCTCGACCGCGCGGTTGAACGGATTTTGAACCTTATTTTCAAGAGCGTGGATAACAGGAAGCCGGAGGCAGATTACGACCGTTCGGCGCATCATACCCTTGCCCGTAAGGTTGCCGGGGAAACGATGGTACTGCTGAAAAACGAACAAAATCTGCTCCCGCTGCAGCAAAACCGTAAATTGGCCGTTATTGGGGCATTTGCGCAAAAGCCAAGATACCAGGGCGGAGGCAGCTCCCATATTAAACCGACGCAGATCGATGTGCCGTTTGAGGAAATTCAAAAGCTTGCGGGCGATGCCGCGTCAGTGGTGTACGCGCAAGGCTATCATGCGGATAGTGACGATACCGACGAAAAGCTGCTGGAACAAGCGATCGAAGCAGCTAAAGCTGCCAATGTCGCCATCATTTTTGCGGGATTGCCGGACCGCTATGAATCCGAGGGTTATGATCGCAAGCACCTGCGGATGCCCGCCAATCAGAATCAACTCATTGAGGCGATTGCCGCGGTGCAAAGCAACGTGGTGGTCGTTCTGCTCAACGGTTCCCCGGTCGAGATGCCTTGGATTGGCCAAGCGGGGTCGGTGCTTGAAGCCTATCTGGGCGGCCAAGCCGTTGGCGGCGCGATTGCGGATGTATTGCTTGGCATCGTAAATCCAAGCGGCAAGCTGGCCGAGACGTTCCCGGTGAAGCTCAGCGACAACCCTTCGTTTCTGTTCTTCCCTGGCGAGGGTAACCGCGTCGAATACCGCGAGGGGATCTTTGTCGGGTACCGCTATTACGACACGAAGCACGTAAAGCCGCTGTTCCCATTTGGACATGGGCTTAGCTATACGTCGTTTGCTTATTCCAACCTCTTGCTGAGCCGTAAGGAAATGCTGGACACGGATACCCTGGAGGTACAGGTAACCGTGCAGAATACCGGCACCTGGGCGGGTAAAGAAATCGTGCAGCTGTACGTGCGGGATGTGGACAGCACCTTCATGCGTCCAACGAAAGAGCTGAAACAATTCGCCAAGGTCGACTTGCAGCCAGGCGAGACAACGACGGTAACGTTGACGCTGGACAAACGCTCCTTCGCCTATTACAACGTGTTGCTAAAGGACTGGCATGTGGAATCCGGCCAATATGAAATCCTGATCGGTCGGTCCTCCGAGGACGTTTTGCTGAGCGATACTCTTACCGTCGAATCTACCGTTAAAGTAAAAACAAAAGTCGACCGCAGCACGCTACTTGCCGATCTGATGAGCGATCCGGACCGGGCGCCGGTTGTGCAAGGGCTCATTCAGAGCTTCCAGTCAGGCATGGGCGCTTCGATGGACAGCGATTCGATGAAAGACGCGATGGGCGAAGGCATGGGCGAGATGTTTGCCGAGATGATGAAATATATGCCGCTTCGGGCGATGGTCTCTTTCAGCCAAGGCGCGTTTACGGACGAAATGCTGGATGGACTCCTGGCACAGCTTAATCAGCTCTAATTATCGTCGTGATGTGCGGAAATTCAAAAGGATGATGTCGGTTACGCGAAAGAGAGTTAGGCTCTAGTTCGTTATGATACAGATGAACGATAAATCATCGATCACGATGAAGTTGACGCTTACGAAGTAAGAATTGCTTCACAATTCTTTTTAGGAGGCAGGCCAGAAAATGACGATGAAAGCGGGCATTAATATTTTTTCGGTGTACAGGGAGCTTGGCGAGGATTACTTTGGCACTTTGCAAAAGGTTGCCGAAGCAGGGTATGAGAATATCGAGCTGATCGGCTTTAACATGAAGTCCTTCACGCGTTATATCGACGAGATTCCGATGGAGTCGCTGCGGGACAAATGTCGGGAGCTTGGCCTTACCGCCATAGCGGTTCACGAAGGAGCGCAACCGGGAGCAGATTTGCTGGCGAATGATTGGGATGGCTTGATGAGCTATTACGGCGGGATTGGCTGCGAACGGATCGTACTGCCCTCCGTCTGGATTTCCAATCGGGAGGATACGCTTAGAGCCGCGGAGCAAATGAACCGGATCGGCAAAAAAATGAAGGATAACGGCTTCGGGTTCTATCTGCATAACCATGCTCATGAATTCAAATCCATCGGCAACGAAACGCTGTTTGATGTCCTGCTCGAGAATACGGATCCTGCTTATCTGAAATTCGAGGTTGATTTGGCGTGGGTGATGCGTGCGGGGCTCGATCCCGTTCAGGTCCTGACCAAGCTTGGAGAGCGCTGCGATATCATTCACCAGAAGGATTTGGCTCACGAGCTTAAAGGCCAGCTTAATATATTGGAGGCTGCGGAGCGGGAAGGCGACAATATGCAAAGTCCGTTCGAGGCTTATCAGAAATACGTGGGTCCTCAGGATTTTGTTGATCTTGGCACCGGCCGATTTGATTTTGCAGGCGTTTATGAACAGATCCGTGCAATGGGACATGTACAGTATGCCTTGGTGGAGAACGAGGGAGAGTCAGCCGATAAGTTCGCCAGCATCCGCCAAGATTTAGAGATTATCAGAAAGTACATATAAAAACAGGAGGTGGATGTTAAAATGATAAACCAAAAGCTAAGAATCGGCATCATCGGCTGCGGCGGTATTGCCGTTCAAAAACATATGCCGTCGCTGGCCAAGCTGCCGCATTTGGGAGAAATGGTTGCGTTCTGCGATATCGTGGAGGAGCGTGCTCAAAAGGCGGCCAAGGACTTTGGCGGGGAGAACGCCAAGGTTTATACCGACTATAAGGAATTGCTGAACGATAGCTCTATCGATGTTGTACATGTGCTCACGCCTAACCTGCAGCACTCCTATATTAGCGTGGATGCTCTTGAAGCCGGCAAGCATGTGATGTGCGAGAAGCCGATGGCGATTAATTCCATCGAAGCGAAGAAAATGGTCGATGCCGCGGAGCGAACGGGCAAAAAGCTGACAATTGGCTACCAGAACCGGTTCCGCAACGATTCCCAGGCGCTCTATAAGGCTTGCCGCGAGGGTGAGCTTGGCGATATTTATGTGGCCAAAGCGCATGCCGTCCGCAGACGCGGGGTTCCGACTTGGGGCGTATTTCTCGACAAGGAGCAGCAGGGCGGCGGGCCATTGATCGATTTGGGCACCCATGCGCTGGATTTGGCGTTATGGTTCATGGACAACTATAAGCCCGTATCCGTATCCGGCTCCGTATTCCATAAGATGGCGGATAAATACGAGGGTAATATGCTGGGTCCTTGGGACCCGGAAAGCTATAAGGTCGAGGATTCCGCTTTTGGTTTTATTAAGATGGAGAACGGCGCTACCATCTTCCTTGAGTCGGCTTGGGCTTTAAATACAACGGATTCGAGAGAAGCGATGACAACGCTTTGCGGCACGGAAGGCGGGGCAGAGATGAGAGCAAGCTCCGTCATGGGCAAGTCGGATGTTATCTTCAACAGCGTGAAGCATGGGCAGCTGGTGGAAACAAAGCCGTCCGTCAGCGGAGGCATTGCCTATTTCGGCCCCGGAGCCGAAGAGGATGGCGTAAAAGAAGCGAGACAATGGCTGGAATGCATTCTGAACGATACGGAACCTCTTGTGAAGCCGGAACAGGCTTACGTGGTGACGCAAATCTTAGAAGCGATCTATAAATCGGCTGAAACAGGAAAAGTTGTAGAGCTCTAATCAACCTCCCGTTCCTGGAACCTTCCATTATACGGGAAGGTTCCTTTGTTTTTTTGCTAGACATGATCCTGCTTATACTCCAAAGGCGCAAGGGGATGGATGCTGCTTGAAACCATTCAACCGGACCGTGTTTAATTCGCTACACATTAAGCTTATAGCCGGAATCTTCCTTATTATTGCTCCGATGGTTTCCTTTCTGATCTATAACAATTTCTATTCGATGGATGTTGTCCGCAATCAGGTTGCGCAGTCAAACAGCAATATGCTCAATCTGTACATGGGCATCATCGACAACAAGCTGAACGATATCGACCAGTACCTGCTAAAATTCGCCGCCGAGGAATCCGGACTAATTCTTCTCGAGAGCTCCTCCAAATCGGATGTGGACGGGTACAATCTGGAGCGGATCTGGCTGTTCAGCAAATTGAGAGACAACACGATTTATTACAAAGGGCTCGACTACCTTTTCGTTTATTCGCCGGTGAACGATGATTTACTGTTCGCTCCGAAGGTAGCGGGGTCTGCCGATTCGGGTAACGAACCGATCCAAAAGGCAATTATGGGGATCCTGCGCGATACTCAAGCTTCGAAGAACGCCAGCGTTTCTTACGACCGTTGGGCTGTGCTTCCCATGCAGCAGCAGGATTATCTTCTCCACATTCAAAAGGTCGGCGGCCTGTACATAGGGGCCGGAGTGAACGCTTCCGAGGTTATGGGTCCTCTTGATCTTCTTGATCTGGGAGACGAGGGAAGGGCGCTTCTTGTGGATGGAGACCATGCAGCCGTACAAGACAAAGCCTTTATTAACGGACATGGGATCGACCTTGCCTTTCAGTCGGACGACTACCGTCTTACCGGCAACAAGCAGCAATATCTCGTCATTGGGAAAAATTCAAGCATTGGGGATTTCGGGCTTGCGGCGGTTGTTCCAGACGATACGATTCTGGAACGGCTGCCTTACTTACAGAGGGTTATTTTGCTTATGGCGACAGGCTCCATTCTCATCTTGCTTGCTTCAATCTACTTCCTTCGCAGGGTAGTCCTGCTGCCCATCCGCCGGATTGTTACCGCGATGCGCAAAATCAAGGAGGGCTACCTCGAGGCGAGAATACCAGACCGGCCCACTTCCAATGAATTCGAGCTGATGAATAAGACCTTCAACAGCATGGTAGGCGAGCTCCAGCAATTAAAGATTGACGTTTACGAGGAGCAATTGAACAGCCAGCGCGCGGAGCTTAAACAGCTTCAGCTGCAAATCAACCCGCATTTCTTCCTGAACAGCCTGAACGTCGTCTACTATATGGCCCAGGAAAAGAAGTACGACCTGATTCAGGAGCTTTCCCTGTCGCTTATTCGTTACTTCCGGTTCATGTTCCGCAGCCAGACCGATTATGCGCTGCTGCAGGACGAGCTTAGTCTAACCGAGCACTACCTGAAAATTCAAGGCTTCCGCTTCCCCGGCAGCTTGTCCTACACCGTGACTGCCGAGGACGGGCTGCAGGATTGCGTTATTCCGCCTTTGATTATCCAGAGCTTTGCCGAGAACACCATTAAGCATGCGGTAAATACGGATGAGCCGACCCATATCGAGATCGAGGTCGGGACAACGGGAGTGACGGAGGCAGGGAAGCTGCATATCCGGATCCGGGACACGGGCTGCGGCTTTTCCGAGGATGTCTTAAGCAAGCTGAGCGAAGGAATGAATCTGACGAATGAGGGCGGAGAGCATATCGGAATCTGGAATGTCCGGCGCAGACTGCGTCTTTTGTATCGTTCGGAGGCAGAAATCACGTTCTCGAACGATCAGGGAGCCGTTATCGATATGATTTTGCCAATGTACAAGGAAACGGGGTAAGCGCTATGTACCGGTTATTGATTGTGGATGACGAAGCGATCATTGCGAATGGCATTAAAGCTAGCGTGGATTGGAATTGCGTCAGGGTTACTTCCGTTACGATAGCGAACAATGCCAGGCAAGCCAAGGAAAAATTCATGGAGCAGCCCTTTGATATTATGATTTGCGATATTGAGATGCCGCAGGGCAACGGACTGGAGCTTTACGAATGGGTGAGGGAGCATTATCCGCAGACGGAATGTGTTTTTATTACGTGCCATGCCGATTTTGGGTATGCCAAAAAAGCGCTGCAGCTTGGCAGCTTTGAGTATTTATTAAAGCCCGTGCCCCCGGACGAATTAAAGCTTGTTATGTCGAGGCTGATCAAGAAAATCAGGGATGAGCGGGAAGCGGCCGGCAGAGAGGCGGAGCGGTTCTGGCAGGATGTGCTGAATCAGGCCATCCCTTCAAGCAAGGATAAAATGATGGAGGTCATCCGGAAGCAGAAGCTGTCTTATACCGGATCGATGGAATTTCTGCCTGTCTTGATTCCGATCTCGCATTGGGAAAAGCCGTTATCCGTCCGCGATGCGCAGCTAATGGAATACGCGCTTCGCAACGCCATGGAGGAGATTGTCGTGCTGCGTTTTCCCCATGCTCAAATCGTCCGGATCAGCCCGGAGTATTTCATGATTGTTTTCCCTCGCGAGAGGGCGGAGGACCATGATCCATTCCGGAAGGAAATTCAAGGCCGCTGCATCGATTTTATCAAAGGCTGCAATCAATATTTGGGCTGCCATTTATCCTGTTATTTCGGTAAGCCCGTACCGATGCATGAAGTGCGGAATATGACCGAGCAATTGATGGATTTCAAGAAAAATCAGGTCAACATTGTAGACCGCGTTATCTTTTATAACGGGCAATTGAAGGACGAATGCGAACGCCATCAGATCCCTCTGCCTCCCATCCCCGTGTGGTCGGAGCTGATCAAGCAAGGGAATATGAAGCAGGTGATCGATGAGGCTCAGCATTATCTCGACACCTTGAAGCGGATCGACAACCTGGGGGTAAAGGGGCTGCATCGCTTCTATCAAAACTTTCTGCAGATGGTGCTGTATGCGCTGCAGCAGCATGGACTACGCGCGGATGAAATCTTCCCGGATCATTTGACGCCTGCGCGGGCGTTAACCGCTACCCGAAGCGTTAACGAATTGCAGAATTGGGTGAAGGGGATGCTTGAGGCTGCCCTTGTTCAGATGAAAAAGGTTGACGCGGGCGAGTCTATTATCGAAAAGATCAAGCGTTATATCGCCCTGAATCTCGACCAGGAGCTGTCGAGGCAATATATTGCCGATTATGTCGGGCTAAGCCCGGATTATATCGTAAAGCTGTTCAAGAAAGAGACGGGTTTATCCGTCTCGGATTATATTTTGACCGAGCGGATCAAGCTTGCGAAAGAGCTGTTGGCCAAGACGGATACAACGATCAGCAACGTGGCCCTTGCGGTAGGGTTCTGCAATTTCTCGTATTTCTCCACGCTGTTCAAGAAGGAAGTAGCGATGACGCCCCAGGAGTATCGAAGGGTGAAGCAGCCGGCAATCAGGGCCTGCAGGTAGATTTGCGCCATGTCGGAAACTCGAAAACAGGATGACGGATTCTTGGAAGCCCGGGTTGCATGCCTTAAGCTACTATGAAGCTATGAAGAACAACTCATCCTAAAAAGAGGTGGTCAAGTCCGTGAATGCCAATACTCGAATTGCTGCCGTGGAGCAGGTCTCAATGCGGACGAAGAAGCGTTCGGCTTTTGCAGTAAAGCTCAAGAAGATTATGAAATACCGGGCGCTCATTCTGATGGCGCTGCCGGGTCTGTTGTATCTGTTCATTAACAATTATTTGCCGATGTTTGGCATCGTGATCGCCTTCAAAGACATTAACTTTGCAAAAGGAATCATGGGAAGCGATTGGATCGGATTTAAAAACTTCGAATACCTGTTCAAGACGCAAGACGCTTATGTCATCACACGGAATACGCTGCTGTACAACATCGTGTTTATCCTGCTGAACACGACCATTGCGTTTGCGCTCGCCATTATGCTTAACGAGATCCGCAAGCGCTTTTTATCCAGAACGTACCAGACGCTTATCCTTCTGCCGTATTTGATTTCCATGGTTATTGTCGGGTACCTGGTGCTTGGGTTCCTGGATGTCGAGAACGGCTTTATGAACAAAACCCTGCTTCCCATGCTTGGCATGGAGCCGATCTCCTGGTATTCCGAGACCAAGTATTGGCCTTGGATTCTAACGATCGTTAACGTCTGGAAGGGCGTCGGCAATTTGTGCATTATCTACTTGGCGGCCATTATCGGCATCGACCAGGAATATTACGAAGCGGCTACGATCGATGGAGCGAATAGGTGGCAGCAGGTGGTTAGAATCACCTTCCCGCTTGTTCTGCCGGTCATCACGATTATGTCGCTGCTGGCCATCGGCCGGATCTTCTACTCCGACTTCGGCTTGTTCTATCAGGTGCCGCTTAATACGGGCTCGCTTATGCCGGTAACCAATACGATCGATACGTACGTATACCGCGCATTGATTAATCTCGGGGATATCGGGATGTCCTCGGCGGCCGGTCTCTATCAGGCTCTGGTCGGCTTTATCCTCGTCATCGTTTCCAATGCGGTCGTGCGCAAATTCAACAAGGACAACGCTTTGTTCTAGAAAGGGGAAGTTTTCATGCAATCATCCGCTAGAGTTTATCAATGGCTGCTCAACCTCGTCATGATTGTATTTACGCTGTTCTGCCTGATGCCGATCTGGCTGCTGTTTTCTTCCTCCTTGACCGACGATATGGAGCTTGTCCGCAGCGGTTATGCGTTTTTCCCGGAAAAAATCAGCTTCTCGGCCTATCATTATTTATGGAATACGTCTTCGGAGATTGCCAGAGCATACGGCATTACGATTCTTACTACGGTCATTGGCACGGCAGCGGGCTTGTCGCTAACCGCCATGGTGGCGTACCCGCTCTCGCGAATAGAGATGCCTTTCCGCAACTCCCTCGCGTTCTACGTATTTTTCACCATGTTGTTTAACGGAGGGCTTGTACCTACGTACCTGCTGTACACGAACTACTTTGATTTTAAAAATACGCTTCTTGCCTTGATTATCCCCGGTTTGCTGATGAACGGTTTTTTCATTATTCTGATGCGCACCTTCTTTGCGACCTCCATCCCGACGGCGATTATTGAATCGGCCTATATCGACGGGGCGAAGGAATGGAAAATCTTCTACCGGATAGTGCTGCCGCTTTCCACTCCGGTGCTGGCTACGGTAGGCCTGTTCTATGTCATTCTGTACTGGAACGACTGGTTTAACGGCCTCATTTATTTAACGGACAGCAAATATTACAGCTTGCAGAACCTGCTTAACCGGATCCTGCTGGATATTCAATACCTGCAGTCTTCAACGCAATCAGGCAATCAGGCCAGCAGCCTATCGGCCAGAATACCGCTCGCCTCGATGCGGATGGCAATGGCGGTGATCGGAGTTGTTCCGCTGCTTGTTGCTTATCCGTTCTTCCAGAAATATTTTGCGAAAGGCCTGACGGTCGGAGCCGTAAAAGGATAACGGCTTGCCGGAAATTGAAAAGCAGCCGGACGGAATTGTGAAAGCCGGGTTCACCGGTTTCCGTTATCCTAATCAATGTAATCGCTTACAGATGAATATTTTGGGGAGGTCATTGAGATGAAAAAGATGCGTTCCGTAAGTTTGGCTTTAGCACTGACGTTGTCCGTTACGGCGCTCGGCGCATGCAGCGGCGGAGGAAACAATGGCGGAAATGGCGGCACAGCAAGCAGCGGTTCAGGCACGGAAGCAAGCAGTTCGAATGGAGGCGGAAAGGAAGCGCTAAAGCCGGTGAAGCTGGTCATGGTTTTTCCGGCTGCGGGTGAGCCCAAGGATTTGCAGCTTGTCTCCGACGAGATCAACAAGATTACGAAAGAGAAAATCAACGCAACGGTTAAGCTAGTTCCGATCGGCTGGGGGGCCTGGACGCAGCAAAGAACGTTAATGATGTCGGGCAAGGAGCAGGTAGACTTGATTCTCAGCGGTCTCGGAACCTACAGCCAGGATGTCGCGAAAGGCCAGTTCCTGGAGCTTAACGACTATTTGGAGAATGAAGGAAATGGCGTTAAGCAAGCTTTGGACAACCTGGATCCCGGGTTTCTGAACGCAACGAAGATAGACGGCAAAATTTACGCCGTACCGAGCATCAGGGATTTGGCGGCGGACTTCGGCATTACGATGCGCAAGGATCTGGTAGACAAATATAACATCGATACCACCTCGATCAAATCGCTTGACGATTTGGATGCAATCTTCAAAACGATTAAGGACAATGAGCCGGACATCGTTCCGACAGTGAAGTATGGCAATTCGATTATCGACATTTACGTGCGAAGCGCGTTTGACACCTTAAGCGACGGGTTCGGCGTCCTTCCCGGCAATGACAATAACTTGAAGCTCGTTGACATGTATGAGGCGCCGGAATACAAAGAAATGCTGAACACGGTAAGAAGATGGTATTTGGCCGGCTACATTGCGAAGGATGCCGCGACAAGCACCGAAACGCAATACAACATGGTGAAAGCGGGCAAAGCGTTCTCGTGGATTTCCCATATGAAGCCGGGTATCGAGACGCAGGAGTCCAGAAATACGGCTAGAGAGATGATATCGGTGCATTTCAAACCGGCGATCTCAACAACGAGCGATATTACCTCCATTATGTGGAGCGTAGCGAGAAACTCCGCGGATCCTTCGCGGGCTATGATGCTGCTTAATCTGCTGTATACGGACAAGGACCTCATTAATCTGTTTGACTACGGGATTGAAGGCAAACATTACACGAAGGTATCGGACAATGTGATCGATTTCCCTCAAGGCGTCGATGCTACCAACTCCGGCTATAACCTGCAGCTGGGCTGGATGTTTGGCAATCAGGCGCTTTCCTACATCTGGAATGGAGACAGCCCGGACCTGTGGAATCAGTTAATGGATTTCAACAAGAACGCTACCAAATCAAAAGCAATGGGCTTTATCTTTAATGCCGATGCCGTGAAATCGGAAATTGCAGCCGTAACCAACGTAACGAATCAATACAAGGTCGCTCTTGAAACGGGGACGGTTGATCCGGAGACTCAGCTGCCGAAGTTTATCGATCAGTTGAAAGCGGCGGGTATCGATAAAATTATCGCGGAAAAGCAAAAACAGCTGGATGCATGGGCTGCATCAAACGGCTAGGAGGTCCCTTGAATGAAGAACCCGATCGCTGCAACGCTCGAACAGGCGAGTATTCAGTATGTAACCAATGAAGGCGGTCCAACGCTGGGGTATTGTCCGGCTTCCGGCGTAACGATCATCGAACAGGATGGTCTTAAGTTTAAGGATTTAAGCAAGGACGGACAATTGCATCCTTACGAGGACTGGAGGCTGCCTGCCGACGAACGGGCGCAGGATCTTGCCTCCCGGATGACGATTGAGCAGATTGCCGGACTAATGCTGTACAGCAGCCATCAGAACGTGCCTTCTCCAAGCGGCGGATTTTTTACGGGAACCTATGGCGGCAAGCCGTTCGAGGAAGCCGGAGTAAAAGCGTGGACGCTTAGCGATCAGCAGGCAGCCTTTCTGTCGCAGGATTACGTAAGGCATGTTCTCGTCATGGCGATTAGCGGCAATAGGGACGGAGCGCTCTGGAGCAACCAGATGCAGGCGTTTGCGGAAGCCGAAAGCTTGGGTATCCCTGTTAACATTAGCTCAGATCCTCGTCACGGCATCGATATCGGCGCGGAATTTACCGGCGGAGCGGGCAGCCGAATCTCGAAGTGGCCGGAGACGCTTGGACTCGCCGCAACCTTCAACCCAAGCATCGTCCGGCAGTTTGGGGAGGTGGCTTCCCGGGAGTATCGCGCGCTTGGCATCGCGACGGCCTTGTCGCCGCAAATCGATATCGCGACGGATCCGCGCTGGTTCCGGTTTAGCGGTACGTTTGGCGAGGATCCTCTTCTGTCGACGGAGATGGCTAGAGCGTACGTGGACGGGTTCCAGACCTCGGATGCCGGGTCGGCGGACGGCTGGGGAGCGTGCAGCGTCAACGCGATGGTGAAGCATTGGCCGGGCGGCGGTTCGGGAGAAGGCGGAAGGGACGCGCATTTCGGATTCGGCAAATACGCCGTCTATCCAGGCAATAACTTCGAGGAGCATCTCGAGCCGTTTGTAAACGGTGCCTTTAAGCTGGAGGGCAAGACCGGCGAAGCATCCGCCGTGATGCCTTATTATACGATTTCTCACGGACGGGATGACGTATACGGCGAGAACGTAGGGAATTCGTACAATAAGTATCTGATTACCGACCTGCTTCGCGAGAAATACGGCTATGACGGCGTTGTCTGTACGGACTGGAACATTACGGCCGACGAGGGAGCGGCCATCGAATCGATGTTTGGCGGGAAATCATGGGGCGTAGAAGGGCTTTCCGTCGCCGAGCGCCATTACAAGCTTCTTATGGCCGGCGTTGACCAGTTCGGCGGCAACAATGATTCGCAGCCCGTGCTGGAAGCTTACCGCATGGGCGTCGATGAACATGGGGAGGCCTATATGCGGGAACGTTTCGAGAAGTCGGCGGTCCGCTTGTTGAAGAACATTTTCCGCGTTGGCCTATTCGAGAATCCGTACCTCGACGCGGAGCAAAGCAAGAAGCTTGTCGCAAGCGAGCCTTTCGTTCGCGCAGGCCACGAGGCGCAGCTCAAATCGGTTGTGATGGTGAAAAATAAAGATCAGGCGCTGCCGCTTAAGCCACGCAGCCGCGTGTATATCCCTAACAGATACACGGCGCCGGAGAAGCATTTTATCGGATTTACGATTCCGGAGCGCAATGAATCTCCGATCGATCTTGCTTTAGCCGAACAGTTTTTCGATATCGTTGAGGACCCGGGCGATGCGGATTTCGCAATCGTGGCGATTCGCGGAGCGAGAGCGGGATTGGGCTACAGCCGGGAGGATGCGGCTGCCGGAGGCAACGGCTACGTGCCGATCAGCCTGCAGTACAGGCCTTATACGGCAGAGCATGCGCGGGAGACAAGTCTTGCGGGGGATGCCAGGGAACGGGATGTGTTAAACCGTTCGTACCAAGGCAAAACCGTAACGACGCATAACGAGTCCGATCTGGATCTTGTGCTGGAAACGAAGAGCAGGATGGGGGAAAAGCCGGTTATCGTCACATTGTTCCTTGTTAATCCAACCGTGATGGAAGAGTTCGAGACTTCCGCAGATGCGATTCTCGTTCACTTCGGTTCCAGCGACAAGGCGATGCTGGAGCTGCTGTCCGGTCAAGCGGAGCCATCCGGCTTGCTGCCGCTGCAGCTTCCGGCGAATATGAGGACCGTAGAAGAGCAGTTCGAGGATGTACCCCATGACATGGCGTGCCACGTTGATGACCAGCAGCATGCGTATGATTTTGGCTTCGGCATGAACTGGCAAGGCGTTATCGAAGACGACCGTACCCGTAAATACGGTAGAAAGCGTTCATAACAGGTGAAAAAACTCCCTTCAAGCTGCAAGATAGCAGCCGGAAGGGAGTTTTTTTGATTAAATATTTAGAGCATCAAGCAAGGCATAAGCGACCTTCACGGCTTCGGCGCGCGTCAAGGTGTCATTCGGGCGGAAGCTGCCGTCCGGATAACCGCTCACGATACCCGCGGCAGTCGTTTGACTTACGGCATCGAGGGCCCAGGCCGGGATAGCATTTGCATCGTTGAATGTCTTGCCGGTGCCAGGCGGAGCGATGCCGCCAGCCTTCAGAACGCGCGCGGCGATTACCGCGATTTCGGCGCGTGTGATTCGCTGCGATGCGTTAAAGACAGAGCCGTCTTTCGTATCGAAGCCGGTCACATAGCCGGCATCGGTGGCTGCTTTCACTTGCGACTTGGCCCAAGCCGGAATCAGGCTGTCATCGGCAAATTGGGTTGCACCGGGTGCGGCAGGAAGACTTAGCGAGTCTGCCAGCAGCTTCACCCATTCTGCGCGCGTGACCGGCTGGTCCGGACGGAACGTTCCGTCTTCGTAACCGGAGACTACCTCCATGCCGATCAAGCGGTCGGCATAAGGTTTTGCCCAGGATGCGTTAAGATCCGGGAAGGCTTGAGGCGCGTAGCCGAACACCCCGAATTTCGTGAAATGCTTAACGTTGACCGTAATGGTGCTTCCGTTTGCTTGGCCGCCGAGGAAAATCCATTTCTTCAGCTTTTCGTTATAGTAGTACACGGCAGGCTGGCCGTTTGGCGCAGCCGAATTCATCGCGTAGTTAAAGGTTAATTCAACCGGCTTGCCGAACGTTGTACCGGCGCTGCTTGTCATCTCTACGATTGGGCTGAGCGCCTTTAATGAACCAAGCGGCGGCTGCTGCTCCGAGGAGAGAACCTGCGCTCCGATTGTACCGCTTGCGGACAATGCTCCTGCCGGTATCTTGAAGGCGATCACGTCTTTCAAGCTGCCTTCCGCGCCTTTGGCCGCATCAAAGGTAACGGAAACGGATGTTGCAGGCGTGCCCGGTGATGTTGTGTTTCCACCGCCACCCGGAGTCGAAGTTGACGGCATCGCTTTGATCGTGATGGCAAAGGTTTTGGAATCCGACGAATCGCCTCGTGAAGCGGTTGCTTTAAGCGTAACCGATGCGTCAGGCTGTCCCGCCGCAGGACGGCTCACTTTTGCGATGCCATTTTCAATTGCGACTGCATTGACTTGGTCAGCCGTTTCCTCCCAGGCAATTGCCGCACCATGCTCTCCTTCGGAAGGGAGAGTGATATTATCCGTAACCGCATCCGTATGGCCAAGCGTCAGCTTGCCGAGCGTATCTTGCACCGCCTGCTCATCCGTGTATGCAGCCGTATCCACGAAGATGGGATTCGAGTAGAACCACAGATCCTGATAGTTGCGGTTGTTAATCTCGTTGAATCGGGCCTCAGCATCGGCGGTTGTTGTTTTTGGATCGATGAGCGGATTGCCGTCCAGCGTCTCGCCCGGCACGTTCATTCCGAGATTCGTGCCTCTTAGACGGAAATACTGATCCTTGCTTGCTTTCGGCAGGTCGTAAGTGATGACGTTATAGCCGTTTGCGTCCGTTGTCCAATCATCGCTGGTGAAAGTGGCAACGACGCGGGTGGTATCGTTCGTATCCTTGTCGTAAGCCGGAGTTCCTTTCTCCGCCGGGCCGGTCACATCGCCTTCAATCAGATCGATATGGTCAACCGCCGGCTTCATGCCGCCGGATTGTCCGCTGTTGATCGGATTCTCGTAGTTATTGGCCTCCGGGCTCTTGAACTTGATCGTAAGGGTAAGCTTATCCCCTTCGGTTGCCTGCAGGGTTCCGCCCATCTCGGCATTGGTGCCGCCGTCCGCAAGGCGGAAGTCCAGGGCGTTAATCAGGTCGCCAAAAACGGAGAACGATTTACCCGAGCGCATGCCGTTCAGAATATCCTGCGTGGATTTTCCTTCGCTCCAAATATAGTTTTTAGCGTATTCGCCCGGCCAGTAGCCGCTAGAATTGGTATCGATGGTTTTAAAATGGTAGTCCGAATTCGCGAAATTCCAGAACTTGCGGCCTTCGCCAAGCAGGGAATCCCATACGCCTCCAACCTTCGCGACCATGTAATCGACACCGCCGTAGGAACGGTTCTTGTAGTTGTCGTTAGCCGTAGGGTTAGCGGGATCGTACGCCGAGTTATACCCGCCGCGGTCCGGCTCCATTTGATTGCCTAGCATCCCCTCGAAGCCAAACGCGATGTCCGGAGCGGCATTGTTGAAGTCGCGGAAGTCGGAAATCTTGTATTTGCCTACACCTCTGGAAGGATGGTTGACAATCATGTAGCTGGTCTCGGGATAATTGCGTTTGAGCCAGTTAATCGCGGATAAGCTGTCTGCATGCGTGCTGTACGCCCGGTTATCGGCGGCCTGCCACTGCAGAGCATCGGCAGGGTTAAACCAGGATGCATCGCGGTTCGTGAACAAGTATTCGAATTGGTTCGCGGCTTTCAGCGCTGCTTCGGAGCCGGGTTCATCCGTAAGAATGCCAACGGAGCCATGCTCATGCGAAGGGATATCCCATTCGAAGCCGGAGAATATCGTCTTGCCGGCGTATTTGCCTGCATCCTGCAAAGCTTTTATTTTTGGAACCTGGTATTCTAGCAGCCCTTTCGATAAAGGAATAGGACCGCCGGGAATGTCTGCGCCCGTATCGTCCCGTTTGGAAGAGCGCAAATGATCCGCCAGCATAATAAAATCAAGGCCGTAGGTTGTCAAACCGTGATCCAGCACCGATTCGAGCGAGCTTTGGGCATCGTCGGATTCGAAGGTGTGAGCGTGGAATTCGCCGGTTAACCATTGACCCTGATCCTGCGTGGCGATTGTATCGGCAGCCGCAGCTTTAGGAAGGGGAACCGC
The DNA here is from genome assembly GCF_004000805.1 of Paenibacillus glycanilyticus NBRC 16618. GTDB lineage: Bacteria > Bacillota > Bacilli > Paenibacillales > Paenibacillaceae > Pristimantibacillus > Pristimantibacillus glycanilyticus. The sequence continues at coordinate 72,098 of NZ_BILY01000025.1, read as the reverse complement.
CAGGCCAGTAGACAGGATACTAGCCGAGAGAACCATAGGGAATACGATTCGAGCTTGCTTGTTAAATTTCAAAACGTTAGTACACCACCAGTCTGCAAATGTGTTGCCCAAGAGGAAGTAGGGGCATGATCAAGTGTACAAGTCTAACATCAAGGGGGTGTTAGGCGAGGGAGTTGTTATGTTAGTTGAATGTAAAATATACTACTATTAACTACTCTCCCAGGAGGTCCTGCCATGAAGCCGATTCCTACCGTCTCCCGCGATTTGATTGAGCTGCCGCCGGCTTTTCCGATCGTCATCTCGCAGTCGGAAGGCGTCAGCCCGCTGTTTCAGCGGCTGCATTGGCATACGGCTCTGGAGATTAACTATATCAACCGGGGAAGCGGCTACTATCTGATTAACGGTACGAGGCATGACTTCCGGGAAGGGGATATTCTTCTTATCAACTCGAATGATCTGCACCGCGCCTTCGAGAACGAAGCGCTGGTCATGACGATCATTATGTTTGATCCGGCGTATTTTGCCTTGGAGCAGCGTTATGATACGGAGCTTCTCGTTCCCTTCCGGGAGATCGGAAAGCGGTTCGATAACCTGCTCGACCGGGGTCATCCGATGCTGCCTCGGCTAGGTGCGGCGATAGAGGAGATGCGCAGCGAGTTCGCCTGCCGGGAGCCGCATTACGAAGCGGTAATCCGGTCGCAGCTGGTGCAGTTTATGGCGTTCGTCAACCGTTACTTCGCGAAGGAGCGGGAGCGCCGTTCGTCCCATATTCGGGGAATGGATACGGTGCGCTTAGTATTGAATACCGTAGAAGCTGACATTGCTTATCCTTGGACGTTAAAAGAACTGGCCGCTGCCGCGCATCTTAGTCCGTCTCGCTTCAGCGCCTTGTTTGTACAGACGGTTGGCACATCGCCGATGGACTATTTGATTCAGTTAAGGCTGTCCGCGGCGGTTACTCTGCTGGAGTCCTCGGACAAGAAAATTATCGAAGTCGCGGAATCTACGGGATTTCGCAATTTATCCAATTTCAACAGGCTGTTCAAGCAGCATATCGGGAAGCTGCCGTCGGAGCTTCGGCCCCATCACTAATCTCATAAAACAGTAAGATCGTATCAGAACATCGTTCTTTATCAGTAGAGGAGCGATGTTCTTTTCTTTTATTCTCAATATATATCTTTTATAAAGCGGTAAGGAGCGTGGCTAGGATGTTGTTTCTTGGAATTGATGCGGGCGGAAGCAAGACGCATGCTTTGCTTGCGGATGAGAACGGCCGCGTGCTTGGCAGGGGGAGCGGCGGCAACGGCAATCACCAGACGGCCTTTGAAGCGGCAAGAACCGAGATTGACCGGGCTTGCGCGGAAGCGCTTCGGCAGGCAGGAGCAGCCAAAGAAGAAATAGACTTCGCCTATTTCGGCCTTGCCGGAGCGGACCGCGAACCGGATTACGCGATTCTTCGTCCGATGATCGCTTCTCTGAATTTCCCCCGCCACGACATTGCTTGCGATACGATGATCGGCATGCGCGCGGGTACGCATCAATCCTACGGCGCGGTCATTATCAGCGGCACGGGCTTTAACGCCGCGGCTCGTAATGCCAAGGGCGAAGAGCTGCAGTACGGCGGGTTCGGTTATTTGTTCGGAGACGGCCAAGGTTCCGGCACGGATCTGGCGATTCATGCTTTTCGCTCGGCGGTGCGAAGCTGGGAGGGGCGTGAGCTCCCATCCATTCTGACGGAGCTGGTGCCCCGTCAGATGGGCTATTCCTCCGTCCGGGAGATGTACGACGATGCGCTCGATAACGGAGTTCGTCCAGCGAAGTCGCTTTCGCAAACGATGTTTGAAGCGGCTTCGTTAGGCGACAAGGTGGCCATCCGGATCCTAGAAGAGGCCGGATACGAACATGGGAATGCCGTCAATGCCTTGATTCGAAGGCTTGGCATGGAGCAGGACAGCTTCGACGTTGTCCTAACGGGAAGCGTGCTCGCGAAAGGCAGCTCCCCGCATATGGTTGATGCGATCAAAGCATCGGTTGCCGCCGCCGCCCCCCATGCAAACATCGTAAAGCTCACGATCGATCCGGTCATTGGCGCGTTAATGAGCGCGATGGACAGCAGCGGCATCGCGATTTCGGCGGAGACGGACGCGGCGCTGCGCCGGATTACGTTTTAAAGATTGAGCGATCATTCTTTTTAAGGAGATAATGTCCATGACTATAACCAAACAAGGATTAAAGGTTGCCGTGATAGGAGGAGGCTCTTCGTATACGCCGGAACTGGTAGAGGGTTTTATCAAAAGGTATGACGAGATGCCGATACGCGAGCTGTGGCTTGTTGATATTGAAGAGGGACGCCATAAGCTGGAGATTGTCGGGAAGCTGGCGCAGCGGATGGTTGAGCAGGCAGGTGTGCCAATGGATGTGCGCTTAACCTTGAACCGCCGAGAAGCGATCGCCGGAGCGGACTTTGTCACAACGCAGATGCGCGTCGGCCTTCTGGAAGCAAGACGCCGGGATGAGCATATTCCGATCAAGCTTGGCGTAATAGGCCAGGAGACGACGGGTCCGGGCGGGATGCTGAAGGCGCTTCGTACGGTGCCGGTTATATTGGATATTTGCCGGGATATCGAGGAGCTTGCGCCAAATGCCTGGATGCTGAACTTTACGAATCCCGCGGGTATTGTGACGGAAGCGGTGCTGAAGCACAGCAAGGTGAAGACGGTTGGGCTATGCAACTCGCCGATCAACTTCCAGAAATATCTCGCCAAGCAATACGGCGTCCCGGAGAGCGAAGTGCTGCCGGAGTTTGTGGGCATCAACCATCTGCACTGGATTACGTCGGCCTACGTGAACGGCGAAGACAAGCTGCAGGAGATGATCGGGGGAGGCAAAGATTACTCCGCCACGAACGTCACCGCCTTCGACTGGGATCCGGAGTTTCTGCGCTCGCTTGGCGCGCTTCCAACCTATTATCTGCGTTACTTCTACATGACCGATACGATGTACGCCGAGATGAAGGAATCGTTTGAGAAGAACGGCACGCGCGCCGATGTGGTCAGCCGGGTGGAGGAAGAGCTGTTCGAGCTGTACAAGGATGTGAACCTGAAGGAAAAGCCGAAGCAGCTGGAGAAGCGGGGCGGAGCCTTTTATTCCGAGGCGGCGGTCAATCTGATGTTTTCCCTTTACACGGACCGCAAAGACATTCAGACGTTAAACGTGCGTAACGGCGGCATTATCGGCTTCCTGCCTGAGGATGCGAGCATTGAGGTGAACTGCGTGGTGACGGCGCAAGGTCCGATTCCATTGCCGCTGCAGCGGGTTCCCGAGCAGATCAAGGGGCTTCTTCATGCGGTAAAAACCTACGAGTCGCTTACCATCGAAGCCGCGGTGACGGGAGACCGCGGGGTTGCGCTTCAGGCCATGGTGCATCATCCCCTGGTGCCAAGCGTCTCCGTCGCGAAAGCTTTGCTTGGCGAAATGCTGGAAGCGAACAAGAAGTACCTGCCGACCTTTTTCGAAGCTTAAACGATTATACTAAAGCCGCATAACTGCGGCTTTTTTTGTCCTCACAAACGACCATTACACCCCAACAATCGCTCATGGATGTAACTTTATACCAGAACCGGGACGAATGGACTACCAGTTTTTCGGTAAAAGACGAATGTTAGCTTTTCGAAACAAGACGAACGTTCGTAAAAATTCATTGACAAGCTGCAGGTTCCTTATTATATTAATTTACGGATAACAACGAATTTAATAATAACTTTTCGTATAATCTCAAGAATTGGCTTGAGAGTCTCTACTCGATCACCGTAAATGATCAGGCTACGAAACAGTGGAAGAGTTGCCGCGCATTGTCATTCCGTTATGATAGTAATAAAATGACAATGATTCGGTCCGCGGTATACTTTTCCCCTTTTTGCAAAGCCTAGGAGATAAATGCGTATTTTGCGCATCTGTTCCTAGGCTTTGTTGCTTGTACACATTTTTGGGGGGTTAATGGGAAAATGGAACGGTTCTTTAAGTTCAAGGAACATGGTACAAACTTCAGAACGGAAATTATGGCGGGTCTGACTACCTTTATGACGATGGCTTACATCCTGGCGGTCAATCCGATCATCCTGACGCCTACGGGTCTCGACTGGACGGCAGTATTCCTGGCTACGGCAATTGCGGCAGGCATTTTCACGATTGCAATGGGCTTGTTCGTTAACTTCCCGGTCGCTTTGGCGCCTGGCATGGGCCTTAACGCTTACTTCGCTTCAACCGTTATTGCTTCGCAGGCTACAGATAAGCCGATCTCGGTTGCCATGGGTCTGACAGCGGTATTTATCTCGGGTATTATCTTTATCATCCTGACGCTGACGCAAATTCGTCAAATGCTCATTACGGCTGTACCGGACAGCTTGAAGCATGCGATTACGGTTGGTATCGGTTTGTTTATTACCATTGTAGGCTTGAAAGGCAGCGGCCTGATGACGGTTGCCGTAACAGCCTTTGGCGATATTAAAGCAAATGCCTATACGGATGTTTCCGGTTCGGAAACGGTTATCCATATCGGCAGCTTCGCAAACGAAACGGTTATCATGACCGTCGTTGCCCTGTTCATTATCGGGATCCTGATGGTTATGCGCGTACCGGGCGCAATCCTGTGGGGTATCCTTGGCACTACCGTGCTTTCGATCATCCTTGGGCAAGTTGATTTCAAGAAGACCTTTACGAATCAAACTTGGGTGCCTGATTTCTCGACCATGAACATTGGTCACTTCGACTTCCCTGGCGTATTCGAAGTTGGTATCGTAACGGTCGTCCTGACGTTCACATTCGTTGAATTGTTTGATACATTCGGAACGCTGGTTGGTACGGCGAACCGCGCAGGCTTTATGAAAGATCCGGTTGAAGGCAAAAAACGCGTCGGTAAAGCGATGTTCGTTGACGCCGTAGCCGTAAGCGGCGGTGCATTGCTTGGCACAAGCACGGTAACGGCTTTCGTGGAAAGCTCCGCCGGCGTTGCGCAAGGCGGTCGTACGGGTCTGACTTCGATTACTACGGGCGTCTGCTTCCTGCTTGCGATCTTCCTGTCGCCGGTTGTGGCGCTGGTTCCTGCGGCTGCTACTAACGCGGCGTTGATCATCGTTGGCGTATTGATGCTTCAATCAGTGAAAGAAATCGACTTCTCCGATATGGTATACGCGATTCCTTCGTTCCTGACGCTGGCGCTTATGCCGTTCACGTACAGCATCGCTAACGGTATCTCGTTTGGTATCGTATCGTACGTTGTTCTGGCGACAGTCGCTAACGTATCGAACAAAGGCAAATACAAAGTTCACTGGCTCATGTGGATTCTGGCCATCCTTATCGTTGGCCGCTACGTGATCATGGGAACTGAATAGTATTATAATAGAAGAAACAGAAAGCAGCGCTGGACCGGCGCTGCTTTTTTTGTTGCCTGAATCCGGCAAATCGGAGCGATAGAGCAACCCTCTACCGCTCTGTGCCGAATCAAAAACAAAAAATAGCGTTGCAGGGATAATCCCTGCAACGCTATTTTTATGAGTTGTTTTACTACATTGCGGCTGATTATTTAAAAAATAAAAAGTGCGTAGGAAGCTTTCTAAGCTGTCCGTCGGAAGGCTTGTTAATAACGCGTCCGTTCCAGATCAGCGACGAGGAGCCGCCGCCGTCCAGGTTGTAGCCGTCTACGGCGCCAAACCGCTGCAGCAGAATCTGCATTTCGGCCAGCGTCGCGCCGGAGCTGCCGCCTTCGTTGCGGCCATCCGCTACGATGATCAGCAGCTGTCCATCCTTGTAGTTGGCAATAACGGTGCGAGGCGCACGCGTTGGACTGCTTTGCCACTTGCTTGGTATCGCCGTCGGACTCCCGTTCTTCAGAAGCACGGGTACAAACGACGCGCCAAATTTGACGTTAAGATGATCAAGCTGCTGCTTGCTTGTGAATTTACCGCCAACCAGCTTGTTGCTGGCGTTAAGACCAACGAAGAACAGGTCGGCCCGGGTTGGTTCGAAGCCCTCTACATAGTCGCCGTTCAAAATGGTTGTGCTTAGCGGATACCGCTTGCCCCCGCCATCAGCAAAGCCGCCCGCATTGACCCCGGCTACGGCGCCGTAACGTTGTACGGCAGCCAGCGTGGTCTCGGCACCGCCTACCTTATCGTTGCCGAGCACCATTTTCATCGCGTCGCCTGACTTGAGCTTAATCTTCATCGCATAGCTTTGGAAGTTGTCGGCCTTTATGTAGTATAACTGCGCGGTCAGCTTGTCCGAGCTGATCGTTCCTGAAGGGGAACCTAGCCGTCCGGTAATGATTCTGTCGTAAATGACTAACGGGCGGTTAGCCTGGGCGGTTGCCGTATTGACGATCTGTTTCATATCGGCGTTTGTCTGGTTATACAGCTTTAGCTGCTTTTTAATGGAGGCGCTTGTCGCCGCGGCGGTCTGACGGGCCTGATCGAGTCCGCTGGCGACAGATTTCGTATGGTCTGCGGCAGTCTCTTGCCGAGTGCCGGCCTCCGGGAAAATGCTGTCCGGTAGGACGATGGAAATATTCGTGACCATAAGCCATAACAACATCGCGACAAACGGTGTGCAGGCCAGCAGCATCGTTCGGTTCAGTGCTCGGATGGATAACGTCATTTGAGCACTTCCAGATTTTTTTGCAGTTCGTTCAGCTTCTTTTTCACTTCGTTTAATTGCGTGTAAAGCTTATTGCTGTTATCGGTTTTGACATCAGCATTATCCTTCGTGAAGGTAAGCAGCTCGTTAAGGGCTTCTACCTTGGATTCCAATTGCGACAGCTCTTCTTTATAGCCGGTTTCCACTTTGGCAATCCGGTCATCGTATTGCTTTTGCATCTCGGCAATTTGCGCGGATGTCTGGCGTTCCACGTCAGCAGCAATCTGCTTCTGGACATGCTCGCTGTACAGCTTGGCACCGGTAATGCCGGCGGCAATCAGAATAACCCATACACATACAAAGATGACGAAAGCACGCTGCTTCGTAGCCTTGCGCGATTTCGTTTCATAAGAAGCATTTGTTTCTAAAGCGGTATTGCTCATGGGCGTTCACCTCGTTTTCCGTTAATAAGGAAGTGAACGGACTGCAAAAACAGCATTTAAGCTAGTCTATCATGTTAGACGAACGAACGATGCCCAAGGTTAAGGCTGTCACTACATTGTAACAAAGATTGTTAGGGAAAGAGCCAATCATTTTGTGGGAATTGAAGGATAAGGTATAATAATAACAATTACGCTTGAAGGAGGTAATCGAAACATGACCACAGCTGTAGAACAAGCCATGTTTGCCGGAGGATGCTTCTGGTGCATGGTATCGCCGTTTGAAGAAACACCGGGTATTTTGTCCGTTGTATCGGGTTATTCCGGAGGCCATAAAGCAAATCCAACGTACGAAGAAGTGTGTTCCGAAACAACCGGGCATGCGGAAGTTATCCATATTACTTTTGATCCTGCGATTTATTCCTATGAGAAGTTGCTGGATGTGTTCTGGCATCAGATTGATCCGACCGACGCGGGCGGCCAATTTCATGACCGCGGGGAATCCTACCGGACGGCTATCTTCTATTATAATGAAGAGCAGCGCCAGAAGGCGGAGGCTTCCAAGGCGGCTTTGGCAGCAAGCGGCAGATTCGACAAGCCGATTGTTACAGCCATTGAGCCGGCGAAGGAATTCTACCCGGCGGAGGACTATCATCAAGGTTATCATCGGACGAATCCGTTCCGTTATAAAATGTACCGCAAAGGCTCCGGACGAGATGCCTTCATTAATAAGCATTGGACGGTTAAGAAGGATGAAGGCCAGCTTCGCTCCCGCCTTACTCCGCTCCAGTACGAAGTTACGCAGAACAATGCGACGGAGCGTCCTTTCACGGGCGAATTTTGGGATCACAAGGAAGAGGGCTTGTATGTCGATATCGTCTCGGGCGAGCCGCTCTTCACATCCCGCGAGAAATACGATTCCGGTTGCGGCTGGCCTAGCTTTACGAAACCTGTGAAGGAAGCGGCGATTACCGAGGTACTCGATACCAGCCACTTCATGGTCCGCACCGAGGTGCGCAGCAAAGAAGGAGATTCCCATCTGGGCCATGTATTCGACGACGGTCCGGGACCTAACGGACTCCGCTACTGCATTAACTCCGCTTCGCTCCGATTTATCCCGGCAGCGGATTTGGAGAAGGAAGGGTACGGCGAGTACGTCAACTATTTTAAATAAAAGATTGGGGGAGAAACGATGCATATTGAAGAAGCGATCCGAACGAGACGTTCCATTGGGCGCGTCAAGCAAGATCCGGTTGATCGAAATCTGATTGAGAAGGTGCTGGAGGCGGCTACCTGGGCGCCAAGCCATCATAACACGCAGCCTTGGAGATTTATCGTCATGACCGGTGACGGTCGGGCCAAGCTTGGCGAAGGTTATGCACGCGTCGCGCTTGCAACGCTTGGGGCAGGGGAAAGCCCCGAGCTGGAAGAACGTCTCCGCAAGGAGCGTGTTAAAGCGTACCGCTCGCCGGTAGTTATTGCGGTTGTCTGCTCGCCGTCCGCTGATCCGCGGGCTACATTGGTGGAGGAAATTGCTGCTTCGCATACGGCGGTGCAGAATTTGCTGCTTGCCGCGCACGCGAACGGACTGGGAGCGATCTGGCGTTCCGGCGACCCGATGTATCATCCGCTTATGAACGATACGTTTGGTCTGGCTGAGAACGAGAAAATCGTAGCGCTGGTGTATATGGGGTATCCGGATATGACTCCGCCGGAACCAAAGCGCACGCCGGCAGCAGAAAAAACAACCTGGCTTGAATCTTAATCTTAATCTTAAGCGAAACAAGGCGCCCGCAAGGGCGCTTTTTTTGTTGTCCAATCGGGGAAAATAATAGTGGACGAGTTGCAACAAATTTTTTAGTTGTGATTACTTTATTTATAATTAATTTAGTGTTAAAATATTTAGAGTTAATAAAATTGCTTTGCGCCGTGTACTGACTGGTCCGAAAGGAGTGAGGGGAATGACAAATGCCAGCGAAGAGTTAATTAATCTTATCGGCCAGTTCCGATTGTTCCTGAAAAATGTCGCGAACGACTGGAGCAAGAAGACGATGGCCGGCATGAACACAACGCAGTTCAAGCTGTTATACACGCTTCATTCATCCGGTCCCCTGAAAGTATCGGAGCTTGCCGATTTGCTTGGATTGACGCCCGGCGCCATTACGGGTATAGCCGACAAGATGCTGGCGGAAGGCTTGATCAGCCGCGAACGAACAGCCGATGACCGGAGAGTGGTCATTATTGCTTTGACTTCGGCAGGCGATAAGCTCGTTAACCAGGTGATGGAATGTCACGAGGAACTATTTTCTTCCTTTTTCAACGGACTTCCGGAAGAAGATCTTCAGCATTTGAGAAGAATTTTCTCGAAGCTGACGGCCAATATGGATGAAGGCAAGCTGGGAAAATAATTTGCATGGACGAATTGACTGATTCACAAAAAAGATATATAGTAGTAAATGCTTTGTAAATAATTTATTTAGTATTAAAATATTAAATGCTAATGGATTATCGATTCATGCAATCGGTGGGAAAGGGGAGAGGCAATGACGAATGCCAATGAAGAGCTGATTGGTTTCATGGGACAATTCAAGACGTTCCTGAAAAACGTAAACAACGAATGGAGCCGGAAAACAATGACGGGCATGAACTATACCCAGTTCAAGCTGTTGTTTACCCTCCATACATCGGGCTCCCTCAAGGTTTCCGAACTTGCCGATATTCTCGGACTGACCTCCGGTGCTATTACGGGTATTGCCGATAAGCTGGTGGCGGAAGATTTGATCAGCCGCGAGAGGGCAAATGACGACCGCAGGGTTGTATACATTGAGTTAACGGCTAAGGGCAAGGATGTGGTTGACGACATACTCGAGTCGCAGAAAGAGACATTTTCCTCCTTTTTCAATGTATTGCCGGAAGAAGATATTCAGCATCTGAGGAGAATTTTTACCCAGCTGCTTGCGAATATGGATAACAAATAGCATTTCAGCTTGAATCACAGAAACATAGAAAAAGGAGAGAAAGACCTTATGAGTAATGCTGTAGCGGCATTAAAAAGAGGCCCGATCGTCGCATCGGTGCTTATCGCAGCCTTCGTAGCGCTATTGAGCCAGACGCTCCTTAACGTTGCGCTTCCGAGTATCATGGCTGACCTGCAGGTCAGCGCGAATACGGTACAATGGCTGTCCACCGGTTATTTGCTTGTTAATGGCGTCCTTATTCCAATTAGTGCTTATTTGATCAGCCGGTTTTCAACAAGGTCATTATTCGTAGTTGCAACAAGTTTATTTACCGCAGGTACCGTCGTCAGCGCCTTGGCGCCGAACTTTGAGACCCTGCTTACAGGACGTATTATTCAGGCAGCGGGCGCAGGTATTCTGATGCCGCTGATGTCCATCATCTTCCTGACGATTTTCCCGATTGAACAACGCGGTAAGGCAATGGGTATGATGGGGATCGCGATGATCTTCGCGCCTGCCGTTGGCCCAACGCTGTCGGGTTGGGTTGTTGAACATTACGACTGGCGCGTTTTGTTCTACATCGTATTGCCGCTGTCGCTGTTCGGCTTGATTTACGGCGCTATATCGATGAAGAACGTTACGCAGACTGCGAAATCGAAGCTCGATATTTTCGCCGTTATTTTGTCCACTCTGGGCTTTGGCGGCCTGCTGTACGGCTTTAGTGACGCAGGCACGGACGGCTGGAACAACGCTACCGTGTACACAAGCTTGATCGTTGGCGTTGTTGCCTTGATTGGTTTTGTATGGTACCAACTTGTTGTTAAGAAGCCAATCCTCGAAATGCGCGTCTTTAAGTTCGGCATGTATTCCCTGACTACCGTCATCAACGTCATTATTACAATGGCCATGTTCTCGGGTATGATCTTGCTTCCGATTTATTTGCAAAATATTATGGGCTTCACGCCGCTTAAATCCGGTCTGCTCCTGCTGCCGGGCGCAATTCTGATGGGTATTATGTCGCCAATCACCGGTATGATCTTCGATAAAGTTGGTGCTCGCTGGCTGGCGGTTACCGGTCTTATTATTACCGTTTACTCGTCTTATGAATTCAGCCAGCTGACGGATCATACGACTTACGGTTACCTGATCACAATGTACACTTTGCGCATGTTCGGTATGTCCATGCTGATGATGCCGATCCAGACGGCAGGCATGAACCAGCTGCCGCAGCGCTTGAACGCCCACGGCTCGGCGATGTCGCAAACGCTGCGTAACGTAGCGGGCGCTTTGGGTACGGCGTTCCTCGTTACGCTGATGACGAACAAAGCGGCTTCGGAAACGAAGCATATGGTTGCAACGCAAGGTATTGATCCTAACGATAAAGCGGCAATGGCTCATGTAATCCAAGAAGCGACGATTACGGGTATCAACCACTCGTTCGTTGTGGCAACTTGGTTCGCCGTTGCGGCACTCGTGCTGGCCTTCTTCATCCGCAAAGTAAAACTGCATGAAGAGCCGGCTACCGTAGTAAACGCATCTTCCGAAGGTCAAGCGAAAGCTCAGCTTGCCGCGACCCAATCGAAATAAGAGTTGGTTAAACGCCAAGCTGCGCTTGGATTTAACCAATAGGTGAATATAAAAGGCGGCCGTGCAGATTCATTTCTGCACGGCCGTTTGTTTTTGTATGATCGCGGAAGCCTTAACGATACGCGGTATCGTTAAGGCTTCCGATCTTCGGTATTTTGATCATCTTAACGATGTGCGGCATCGTTAAGATGTCTATAAAAGAAGAAAAAAAGATAAAACCGGCTGCTTTTCCGATTCTTAACGATGCGCCGCATCGTTAAGGCTCTGGAAAAGCCGCCATCTGATGGTCTTAACGATGTGCGACATCGTTAAGGGATATCTAGAACGGGCGGGTCCGGACGTATTAGGGCAGTTTGTTCACACTTTACCTCACAGGCTTATAAACATGAAAGTTATGCTCCAGCACCTGCCAGAAGGCAGGGAACGGAACATCAAGCACCCAGGTGCTCACCCCTCGCAGATGATAGCATTTGACCAGATCAAGCTTCGCCTGCACGCTCCTCGCATCCTCGTACCAGACCTGATGGTCGCGCCCGTACTCATCCCTGTAACCGTAATACGGCGATTCGGCGATTGGATCGTAATGAATAGCAGCGCCATACCTGGCAGCTCTTCGCACCGCATTGCCCGAACTGACGGACATCGCCCAATCCTGACCCGGGATATAAGGAAGTGTCCAGTCATAGCCGTAAAGCGGCATCCCAAGCATAATTTTGGTGGACGGAATCAGAGATATCGCATAGTTCAACACTTTGGCTACTTCATTCTTTGGAGCAACCGCCATTGGCGGTCCGCCCGCCCATCCCCATTCGTAAGTCATAAGAATAACGAAATCGAGAATCCGGCCTTGCTCGGCGTAATCCTGCCCTTCGAAGAGCTGTCCGTCCTGATCGGGTGAACTAACCGGCGGCAGGGTCGAGGAAACAAGGCATCCGATGGCATGAAGAGAGCCGGCAAGCCGTTCCAGGAACTGATGATACAGCTTGCGGTCGGCCGCCGGAATAAAAGCAAAATCTACGTTAAGAGCCCAATACTTATTCATCCGCATGACGTATATGATCCCTTGGATCAGCCGTTCCTTCACGGCTTCGTTCGTTAGAATGAAATGGACCAGACTTGGGCTGAACGCATAGCCGTCAAAATTCGTAATCACCATCATGGGCGCAGCCCGTCCGCGGTAAGCTTCCTGAATAGCCGGCAAATCATTTAAGGCGCTTAGCGAGCCGTCCGGCCTAACCTGATAACTGAAAGGACTAAGGAAGGTTAAATGTCTGGCTGCAGCAGCCGCACTGGCGGTGATGCCCGAAGTCGAGACAGCAGGCTCGGCATAGCCGTTCGCTTCGATCGCCATCTTGCGCGGACTCGGAATGCGGAGCCGCATGCCGGGAAGAATAAGGGCGGGATTAGTAATATGGTTAACTCTGGCCAGCTCCTGCAGAGTGATGCCGTATTTTTGCGAGATCGTCCATAAGGTTTCTCCCGGTATGACCTGATGGCTGTCAGCCTCGAGGGGGATAATGAGCGCTTGCCCGGCGGCGAGAGGCTCGGTTGCCTGCATGCCATTGGCGGCAAGGACAGCTTCCTGGGACAGGCTATACTGCAGCGCCAGACTCTGTACGGTGTCCCGCCCTTTGACGGTATGGATCAACATCGCCTCTCGCCTCCTTTAATGATTCGGATTCTTCTCCTACTATTCTATTCGGCAGCTCCCCTAACTTAAAACCATGCCAAATAAATTGATAACGGCAGAAAAAGGAAAGCGAATTCCTTGCAATTTAAGACAAAAACGAACTTTATTTGAACTCATTTATTTTAATGTTCGTATTTTATACGCTTTTCATTGACAGACATAGGGGGATTGGATAAACTGAAATAGGTTAAGGCGGAACATTTCTCGAATGCTCCGTAAATAGGTTGAAAGATCTCGTATATCCTCGGGAAAAAGGCCCGAAAGTATCTACCCGAAAACCATATTTTTCGGACTACGAGTTGATGGAACAAATAGACAGGTTGCCCCTTTAACAGGGCAGCCTTATGCTGTCTTTGCATTGCGAAACTTTTGTAATTGAAGTAAAGACAACAATTGTTGCCATCTGCTCGGGTCCCGGCAGCATCCATAGAAAGTATGGTTGCGGCGCGGGATTTTTACGTTTCGCGGGATATACACAATTTATAGATGAAGGAAGGTTTGAACGCATGTCTGCGAAAGTAGGCGTCATCATGGGCAGCAAGTCGGATTGGGATACAATGAAACTTGCCTGCGACGTGTTAGAAGAGCTGCAAATTCCTTACGAGAAAAAGGTTGTTTCCGCTCACCGGACACCGGATTTAATGTTCGAATATGCGGAGACGGCTGCAGAACGCGGCCTTAAAGTAATCATCGCGGGTGCCGGCGGTGCCGCGCATTTGCCGGGCATGGTTGCTGCGAAGACGATTCTGCCGGTAATCGGCGTGCCAGTCAAATCCTCGAATCTGAGCGGTCTTGATTCGCTCCTGTCGATCGTGCAAATGCCGGGCGGCATTCCGGTTGCGACGGTAGCCATCGGCAATGCCGGCGGTACAAACGCCGGACTGCTGGCCGCTCAAATGCTCGGTGCTTTCGATCCTGAAGTACAAGCCCGGGTGGAAGCGCGGCGCGAGCGGATCAAGCAGGAAGTGCTGGAAAGCAGTGAGACATTATGATGACGGAAGATAACAAGCGAACGCTTATGCCGGGCAGCACCATTGGCGTGCTGGGCGGCGGACAGCTTGGCCGGATGATGGCGCTCGCAGGCAGCGCGATGGGTTACCGCTTCGTAGCGCTTGACCCGACAGCCGATGCGCCTTGCGGACAAGTAGCGGACCAGATCGTCGCTGCTTACAACGACCGCGAAGCGGCCCGCGAGTTGGCTCGCCGGGCGGATGTCATTACGTACGAGTTCGAGAATGTCGATGCCGATGTGGCGGCGATGCTCATGTCGGAATCGTACGTGCCGCAGGGCAGCGAGCTGCTCTATACGACGCAGCACCGGCTTCGCGAGAAGCGTGCGATCGAAGCGGCGGGCGTACGGGTTGCCCCGTACAGCGAAATCCGGAGCAGCGAAGAGCTGCGAGCCGCAGCTGAAAAGTTTGGACTTCCATGCGTGCTGAAGACGGCAATGGGCGGTTATGACGGCAAAGGGCAATGGGTGATTCGGAGCTTTGACGAGATCGAAGAAGCGTACGAGACGTTAAGCCGTGCCGGCGTAGAGCTAGTGCTGGAGCAATTCATTAAGTTTGACAAAGAATTATCCGTTATTGCGGCAAGAAGTCCTCAAGGCGAGATAAAAGCGTTCCCCGCTGCGGAAAATATTCATGTCGAGAATATTTTGCATCTGTCGATCGTTCCGGCACGCATTGCGGAGAGCGTTCAGAAGGAAGCGGAGAAGCTGGCGGTCAAGATCGCGGAAGGGCTTGGCGTAGTTGGCCTGATTGCCGTAGAGCTGTTCCTGACGGCCGATGGCGAGCTGTTCGTTAACGAGCTGGCACCGCGCCCTCATAACAGCGGCCACTATACGATGGAAGCTTGCCGGACCTCGCAGTTCGAACAGCATGTTCGCGCGGTATGCAATTTGCCGCTGGGCGATACGGAGCTGCTTACGCCGGTTGTTATGGTGAACGTCCTTGGTCAGCATGTAGAGCCGCTGCTTGCGCGGATGGCGAAGCATGATGAAGAGGCGGCAAGATTAAACGTTGCTCCGAAGGTTCATCTGTATGGCAAGAAGGACGCCGTATTCAAACGGAAAATGGGCCATGTAAACGTGCTTGCCGGCGATGTGCAGCAGGCGCTTGATTGGATAGAAGAGACAACTATTTGGAAGGTGTGAACGGTACATGTTAGAGCGTTACAGCAGACCGGAAATGAGAGCAATTTGGACGGAGCAGAATAAATTCCAGGCATGGCTTGAGGTTGAGCTTTGCTCCTGCGAGGCTTGGGTTGAGCTTGGCGTTATTCCGGCAGAAGACGTAGAAGCGCTTCGCAAAGCGGCTACTTTCAATATCGACCGCATTTACGAAATCGAGCAAGAAACCCGCCATGACGTAATCGCGTTCACTCGCGCGGTATCCGAGACGGTTGGTCCGGAACGCAAATGGGTTCACTACGGCCTGACTTCGACTGACGTTGTCGATACGGCAAACGGCTACCTGCTTCTTCAAGCAAATGCGATTCTCAAAAAAGACATCGAGCGTTTCATCTCGATCCTTCGCGAGAAAGCGATCCAATACAAAGATACGCCTATGATGGGCCGTACGCATGGCGTGCACGCCGAGCCAACAACGTTTGGCCTGAAAATGGCGCTGTGGCATGAAGAAATGAAACGCAACCTCGAGCGCTTCGAGCATGCGGCAAACGGCGTTCAATTCGGTAAAATTTCCGGTGCTGTCGGTACTTACGCGAACATCGATCCGTTCGTTGAAGAGTTTGTTTGCAAAAAGCTCGGCATTAGCCCGGCTCCAATCTCGACGCAAACGCTGCAGCGTGACCGTCACGCTGAATACATGGCGACACTGGCGCTTGTTGCAACATCGCTTGATAAATTCGCTACGGAAATCCGCGCTTTGCAGAAGAGCGAATTCCGTGAAGTGGAAGAAGCTTTCGCAAAAGGCCAAAAAGGCTCGTCCGCAATGCCTCACAAACGCAACCCGATCGGCTGCGAGAACATCTCCGGCCTGTCCCGCGTAATCCGCGGCCACATGCTGACCGCTTACGAGAACGTACCGCTCTGGCATGAGCGCGACATCAGCCACTCGTCTGCGGAACGCGTTATTTTGCCGGATGCAACGATGCTTCTGAACTACATGCTGAATCGTCTGGGCAACATCATTCAGAACCTGACCGTGTTCCCTGAAAATATGAAGAAAAACATGCAGCGCACATTTGGCGTTCCGTTCTCCGGCCGCGTCATGACAAAGCTGATCGACAAAGGCCTCAGCCGCGAGCAAGCTTACGACACGGTACAGCCGCGCGCGATGCAGGCGTGGGAAGAGCAGCGCCAATTCCGCGACATCATCGAGTCGACACCTGAGATCACAAGCCTTCTGTCGGCTGAAGAGATCGAAGATGCTTTCAATCCGGCTTGGCACTTAAAGCATGTGAATACCATCTTTACGCGTCTTGGCTTGAACTAAAGGGCAAGGGGGATTCGAGGAATGACTGCACAATCGCAAGCTTTATCCACGGCGGCGGACTACATCAAAGCTCCGCTGCTGTATAAAGGCAAGGTTCGTGAGCTTTACGATCTTGGCGAGCATTACCTGATCGTCGTGACAGACCGCATCTCGGCATTCGACTATGTATTGGATCCGGCTGTTCCGCAAAAGGGCAATGTGCTGAACCGCCTGTCGGCTTTCTGGTTCGAGCAAACGGCCGATATTCAAACGAACCATGTCGTACACACGGACGTCGAAAAGCTTGGGGACATCGTTACGGCGCCCGAGCTTCTGAAGGACCGGATCATGGTGACGAAAAAAGCCGAGCGTATCGACATTGAATGCGTCGTTCGCGGCTATATCACCGGCGGCGGCTGGAGACAATACCAGCAAACGTCCGCGATCAACGGCATCGAGCTTCCGGAAGGCATGCGCAAAAACGAACGCTTCCCTCAGCCGATCTTTACGCCGGCAGCGAAAAACGACGTTGGCCACGACGAGGACATTCCGTTCGAGCGGATGCAGGAGATGGTTGGCGCTGAGCTCGCTGAAGAGCTTCGCGACCGCAGCATCAAGCTGTACGAATTCGCTCACGAATATTGCGCGAAGCATGGCATTATCCTTGCCGACTGCAAATTCGAATTCGGGCTGATCGACGGCAAAGTCATTCTGATCGACGAGATCTTTACCCCGGATTCCTCGCGTTTCTGGGCGGAGAGCAACTACGCTTACGATATCGAGATCGACAGCATGGACAAAGAACCGGTCCGTACTTACCTTCTCGGCTCCGATTGGGATCGAGACAGCAAACCGGCTCCTCTTCCCGAATCCGTCGTAAACGAAACAACCAATCGTTACCTCGACATCTACAGCCGTTTAACCGGCCGTTCGCTGGTATAGATCGAAATTATTTATCTGTATATTAGTTAATTAATATATTTATTAGTTAGTTTATTGATATATCGATGTACGTTCTTATGTTTTTATGGCGTTGAGCACGATAGTGCGCTAACGCCCAATGCTGCTCACACGACTACCCGGGAGGGTGTTGGAAGTCCGGCTGCCGGGAGTAAGGGAGCAAGGGTATCTATCGGAGAGCGATAGCGCTCGCCTTTGAAATTCGGAAAATAACCGCTGAGCGGTTCTAATCAAATTTTCCGATTTCAACAGCGATGTAGAGAGATACCCTTGCGACCGAGCGAACTAATGGCTGCCAGCACGTCCCACCTCACGACCGGAAAAACCATTTTCAGGAGGCCCTACTATGAAAGCAAAAGTCTACGTCACGATTAAAGAAAATGTACTCGACCCGCAAGGTCAAGCCGTTCAAGGCTCGCTGCACACGATGGGCTTCGCGGAAGTTGATAAAGTCCGCATCGGTAAATACCTGGAGCTTCAGCTCGACACGAACGACCGCGCGGAAGCGGAAGCACGCGTGAAAGTCATGTGCGAAAAGCTGCTGGCAAACACGGTAGTCGAAGATTTCCGTTTTGAATTGGAGGGATAATCGATGAAGTTTGCGGTTCTCGTATTCCCCGGCTCCAACTGTGACATTGACTGCTTCAAAGCGGTAGAAGATACAATCGGCCAAGAGGTTGATTACGTATGGCATACGGCGACTGACCTTTCCGGTTACGACGCGATTCTTGTACCGGGCGGCTTCTCCTACGGCGACTACCTGCGCTGCGGCGCAATGGCTAGTTTTGCTCCGGTCATGAATGAAGTTGTAAAAGCAGCAGAGCAAGGCAAGTTTATCCTTGGCATCTGTAACGGTTTCCAAATCCTGACCGAAGCTAACCTTCTGCCAGGCGCACTGATTCGCAACACAGGTCTTAAATTCCGTTGTCAGCAGCAGCTGCTTGAAGTGGTAAACAACGGAACAGCATTTACGAACCAATACTCGCAGGGCGAGATTATCGATATTCCGATTGCGCATGGCGAAGGCAATTACTATTGCGATGATGCAACGCTGGCTGAGCTGAAAGCGAACAACCAGATCGTATTCCGTTACGCAGGCGACACGAACCCGAACGGTTCGGTAGAGAACATTGCGGGCATCAGCAACAAGAAGGGCAATGTCGTGGGCATGATGCCTCACCCGGAGCGCGCGGTTGACCAAATCCTCGGCTCGGAAGACGGCAAACGGATGTTTACATCGATTTTGAATGCATGGAGGGAACAACATGGCGCAGCAATTAACGGCTAAGGAACCGACGCCTGAACAAATCGTCGAGCAAAAGATCTATCAACAATTCGGTGTATCGGATTACGAATTTGAGCTTATCTGCGGCTTCCTCGGCCGTACACCTAACTATACGGAAATCGGCGTATTCAGCGTTATGTGGTCCGAGCATTGCGCGTACAAGAACTCCAAGCCTATCCTGAAGAAATTCCCGATTACAGGCCCTCGTGTCCTGATGGGACCGGGCGAAGGCGCGGGTATCGTGGATATCGGCGACAACCAAGCGGTTGTATTCAAAATCGAATCGCATAACCATCCGTCCGCGGTTGAGCCTTACCAAGGCGCTGCAACGGGTGTAGGCGGCATTATCCGCGACATTTTCTCCATGGGCGCTCGTCCGGTAGCTCTGCTGAACTCGCTTCGTTTCGGCAAGCTGGAAAATGACCGCGTGAAATACTTGTTCGAGAACGTCGTAAGCGGCATCGCCGGCTACGGCAACTGTATCGGTATTCCTACCGTTGCAGGCGAAGTGATGTTCGACGAGAGCTACGAAGGCAACCCGCTCGTTAACGCGATGTGCGTAGGTCTTATCGATCATGACAAAATCCAGCGCGGCGTGGCAAAAGGCGTTGGCAACCCGGTATTCTACGTTGGTCCGGCAACGGGCCGCGACGGCATCCATGGTGCAACATTCGCATCGGTTGAGCTGTCCGAAGAATCCGAAGAAAAACGTACCGCGGTGCAAGTCGGCGATCCGTTCATGGAGAAGCTCGTTATGGAGTCTACGCTTGAGCTGATCAACTCCGGCATCGTACTCGGTATTCAAGATATGGGCGCAGCGGGCCTCACTTGCTCGAGCGCAGAGATGGCTTCCAAAGCCGGGAACGGCCTGGAATTGTACCTGGATGAAGTTCCGCAGCGCGAAACAGGCATGACGCCTTACGAAATGATGCTGTCGGAATCGCAAGAACGCATGCTGTTTGTTGTTGAGCCTCAGCATGAAGCGCAAGCGCAAGAAATTTTCGACCGTTGGGGCGTTATCTGCAAGAAAGTCGGAAAAGTTACCGACGATGGCCGTCTCCGCCTGTTCCACCAAGGCGAGCAAGTTGCCGACATGCCGGTTAAAGCTCTCGTTGACGAGTGCCCGGTATACAACAAGCCATCTTCCGAGCCTGCTTACTACCGCGAGAACGCAAGCGTGGATGCAGCTGCTTTCGAAGAAATTACCGACCTTAACGGTGCTCTTGAAAAAGTACTCGCTTCGCCGACTGTGGCAAGCAAAGAGTGGGTATATAACCAATATGACTACATGGTTCGTACGTCGACGGCCGTTCAACCAGGCTCCGACGCGGCAGTGGTTACGATTCGCGGCACCCGCAAAGGTCTTGCGATGACGACGGACTGCAACGGACGTTACGTATATCTTGATCCTGAAGTAGGCGGCCAGATTGCCGTAGCGGAAGCTGCCCGCAACATCGTGTGCTCCGGCGCAGAACCGCTTGCGATTACGGACAACCTGAACTTCGGCAGCCCGGAGAAGCCGGAAGTATTCTGGCAGATCGAGAAAGCTGCAGACGGCATGTCCGAAGCTTGCCGCGTGCTTGATACGCCGGTAATCGGCGGCAACGTCAGCTTGTACAACGAGAACGCAAAAGGCGCGATCTATCCTACTCCGGTAATCGGCATGGTTGGTCTCGTGCATGATGTGGATCACATCACGACTCAAGGCTTCAAAAAAGAAGGCGACGTTATTATCCTCGTCGGCGAGACGAAAGCGGAGCTTGGCGGCAGCGAGCTGCTCTACGCTCTGAACGGCTCGGCGGCAGGACGTCCGCCGCAAATCGATCTGGCAACGGAGAAGACAACGCTGAACGCTATTCTGACAGCGATCCAAGGCGGTCTGGTAGCTTCGGCGCATGACCTGTCCGAAGGCGGTCTGGCAGTCGCGCTTGCTGAATCCGCAATTAGCGGCGGCATTGGCGCAGAAGTAAACGTTGCAACGGATCTTCGTCCGGATCACCTATTGTTCAGCGAATCGCAATCCCGTATTCTGCTTTCGGCAACGCCTGAGAAAGCAGCGGCATTGCAAGCGCATCTGAACGAGCAAGGCGTAGTGAATGCGGCAATCGGCACTGTCAAAGGCAGCAGCCTGACCATCAACGTAAACGGCAAATCCGGCGTAAACGCACCGGTACAACAACTGGAGAAGGTCTGGAAGGATGCGATTCCATGTCTGATGAAATAAAACAGCTGAAGCTGTGGACGGGAAATCATTATAACGAAGGCATTGGCCGTGACGATATTTTTGATAAACTGCGCGAGGAGTGCGGCGTGTTCGGGGTCTTTAACGTCCCGAACGCGTCCTCCCTCAGCTATTACGGCCTTCACGCCCTGCAGCACCGCGGCGAAGAGAGCGCGGGAATCTGCGCTGTGGATACGGAGAACGGCAGCCGTTTTGCCTACCACCGCGGCATGGGACTTGTGAAGGAAGTATTCGATAAAGAGCGGATTGAGTCGCTTCCCGGCAACCGCGCTATCGGCCACGTTCGTTATTCGACCGCTGGCGAGAGCAAGCTGGCGAATGCGCAGCCGCTTATTTTCCGTTATCGGGACGGAGATCTGGCAGTCGCAACAAACGGCAACATCGTTAATGCGCCTGAGATCCGCAAAGAGCTCGAGAGCCAAGGCTCGATCTTCCAGACTTCCAGCGATACCGAAGTTATTGCCCACTTGATCGCTCGTTCTCCTAAGAGCTTCGAGGAAGCGGCAAAGGATGCCCTGCAGCGCATTATCGGGGGCTTTGCGTTCCTGATCATGACCAATGACAAGCTGCTGGTAGCTTCCGACCCTAACGGTCTTCGTCCGCTCGTAATGGGCAAATTGGGTGACGGATACGTCTTCTCTTCCGAATCCTGCGCATTCGAATCGATCGGTGCCGAGTACGTCCGCGACGTGCAGCCTGGCGAGCTCTTGTACCTTGATGCTGACGGCATGCGCGAGGACCGTTACGCGGAAGTGGAACGCCGGGCAACCTGCGCAATGGAGTACATCTATTTTGCCCGTCCGGACAGCGATATTAATACTATCAACATCCACTCCGCGCGTAAGCGGATGGGTAAACAGCTTGCGATGGAGTCCTTCGTGGATGCGGATATCGTAACCGGCGTACCGGATTCGAGTATTTCGGCGGCAATCGGTTATGCCGAGCAAACGGGTATTCCATACGAGCTTGGATTAATCAAGAACAAATACACGGGCCGTACTTTTATTCAGCCTTCTCAGGAGCTTCGCGAGCAGGGCGTTAAGATGAAGCTGTCCGCCGTGCGCAAAGTCGTGGAAGGCAAACGCGTCGTTATGATCGACGACTCGATCGTACGCGGCACGACTTCCCGCCGGATCGTGAACATGCTTCGCGAAGCTGGCGCGACGGAAGTGCATGTGCGGATTACATCGCCGCCATTCAAGAACCCTTGCTACTACGGTATCGATACGCCGGACCGCAAGGAGCTGGTTGCTTCTTCGAGAACGGTGCAGGAAATGTGCGAAATGATCAATGCGGACTCTTTATCTTTCCTTAGTCAAGAAGGCTTTATCGATTCGGTAGGCGGCAATGACGGCGCGTACAACCGCGGCATGTGCCTCGCTTGCTTCGATAACGATTATCCAACGCCGGTAAACGAAGAGTCGGATAAGAGCTGCAGCTGTTAATAGTATAAAAAGGGGTTGACTGGTGTGTCAGAAGCGTACAAAAAAGCCGGTGTCGATATTGCGGCCGGCAATGAAGCAGTCGAACGGATGAAGAAGCATGTTAAGAAAACGTTCCGCCCGGAGGTACTGACGGATCTCGGCGGCTTTGGCGGATTGTTCGGCCTTAACAAGGACAAATACGAGGAGCCTGTACTCGTATCGGGGACGGACGGCGTCGGCACGAAGCTGAAGCTGGCGTTCTTGATGGATAAACATGACACGATTGGCGTTGACGCAGTTGCGATGTGCGTAAACGATATTATCGTACAAGGCGCCGAGCCTCTCTTCTTCCTCGATTATCTGGCATGCGGTAAAGTCGTTCCGGAAAAAATCGAAGCGGTAGTCAAAGGCATCTCCGACGGCTGCGTGCAAGCAGGCTGTGCCCTGATTGGCGGCGAAACAGCCGAAATGCCTGGCATGTACCAAGGCGACGAGTATGATATTGCCGGCTTTACGGTTGGCGTAGTGGATAAGAAGAAAATTATCGACGGCACGACAATCGCTCCAGGCGACGTTGTACTCGGATTCGCATCGAGCGGCATCCACAGCAACGGCTACTCGCTGGTACGCCGTCTTCTTCTCGAAGAGTGCGGTTACGCGCTGGACCAACGTCTGCCTGAACTGAACGATGAGGTTCTTGGCGATGTGTTGATCGAGCCTACCCGCATCTACGTGAAATCGGCTTTGAAGCTGATCGAGCAAGTAAATGTAAAAGGCATGGCGCACATTACGGGCGGCGGCTTTATCGAGAATATCCCGCGCGTTCTTCCGGAAGGCGTAAACGTCAATATCGAATACGGTTCGTGGCCGATTCTGCCTGTCTTCCAGCTTATGCAGGACAAAGGCGCAATCACCAACCGCGATATGTTCACAACCTTTAATATGGGCATCGGGTTAGTCGTAGTGGTTCCAGCAGATCAAGCGGAGAAAGCCCTTCAAGTGGCGACTGAGCTTGGCGAAAAAGCATACCGAATCGGAACTGTAACGGAAGGCAGCCGCGTAGTTACGTTCACGGGAGCGGACGTTTAATGGGAACACTCCGAATAGCCGTCTTCGCGTCAGGGCAAGGAACGAACTTCCAAGCCCTGGCCGATGCGGTGCGGCAAGGAAGGCTCGATGCAACCATCGAGCTTCTTGTTTGTGATAAGCCTGCTGCTCCGGTTGTGGAGCGGGCTCGCATGGCCGGGATTGATACCTTCCTCTTTGTGCCGAAGGAATACCCTTCCCGCGAAGCATACGAAACCGAAATTTTGGAGGAGCTTCAGCGCCGAGGCATCGAGCTGGTTGTCCTTGCGGGTTATATGCGCATTATTACTTCCGTGCTCGTTGAGCCTTATTACGGCAGAATGATTAATATCCATCCGGCTTTGCTGCCTTCTTTCCCAGGCGTAAACGGGATTGGACAAGCGCTGGAATACGGCGTGAAGGTGACGGGCATTACCGTTCATTATGTGGACGGGGGAATGGACAGCGGGCCGATTATCGCGCAAAGCGTTGTTGAAGTGCAAAGCGGCGACACGGAGGACACGCTAGGCGAGCGGATTCACGCAGCCGAGCAGCAATTGCTGCCCCGGGTTGTGCAGTCCATTGCGGAGGGACGCGTGACTCTGGAAGATCGTATCGTTACGGTTAAACTTTAAATATATAAGTACCTATTTTGAGGAGGCAATATCGCGTGGCAATTCGTAGAGCGTTAATTAGTGTATCGGACAAGACTGGCATTGTTGAATTTTCTCGTGAGCTGGCAGCTCAAGGCGTGCAAATCATCTCGACTGGCGGTACGTTTAACCTGCTGGAGAAGGAAGGCATTCCGGTTATCGGCATTTCCGACGTAACAGGCTTCCCGGAAATTTTGGACGGCCGCGTTAAAACCCTTCATCCTGCGGTTCACAGCGGGCTTCTCGCGATCCGCGACAATGAAGAGCATCAAAAGGTTATGCAGGAGCTTGGCCTGGACTACATCGACCTTGTGGTTGTTAACCTGTATCCGTTCAAGCAAACCATCGCAAACCCTAACGTGGAATATGAGGACGCAATCGAGAACATCGATATCGGCGGTCCTACTATGCTTCGTTCGGCCGCGAAAAACCATGCATTCGTAACGGTAGTTGTGGATGCTAACGATTATGCTGGCGTTATCGAAGAAATTAAAGCCGGCGGCGACACCACGCTGGAAACGCGCAAACGCCTGACGGCAAAAGTATTCCGTCACACAGCAGCCTACGATGCGCTGATCGCGGACTACCTGACGAAGCAAGTTGGCGAAGAGCTGCCTGAGTCTTACACGGTTACTTACGAGAAAGTGCAGGATCTGCGTTACGGCGAGAACCCGCATCAGAAAGCGGCGTTCTACAGCAAACCGCTTGCTCCTGTCGGCAACATCACAACGGCTGAGCAGCTGCACGGCAAAGAATTGTCCTACAACAACATTAACGACGCGAACGCGGCGCTTGCGATCGTCAAGGAATTCGACGAGCCAGCCTGCGTAGCCGTGAAGCATATGAATCCATGCGGCGTTGGCATTGGCGCAGATATCCATGAAGCCTACCAAAAAGCATACGCGGCCGACCCTACTTCGATCTTCGGCGGCATCGTTGCGGCGAACCGTACGATCGGCGCGGAAACAGCCGAGCTGCTGAGCCAAATCTTCCTCGAAATCATCATTGCGCCGGACTTCACGCCTGAAGCGCTGGAAGTGCTGACGAAGAAGAAAAATATCCGTCTTCTGAAGCTGGGCGAGCTGGCCGGTTCCGCGGCTGAGCGCAAATCCGACTGGCTGTCGACAACGGTTGACGGCGGCTTGCTTGTCCAAGAGAGCGACGTTCGCAGCCTGACCGAAGCGGATCTGCAGTTCGTTACGAACCGCAAGCCGACGGAAGAAGAACTGAAGCAATTGCTGTTCGGATGGAAAGTCGTGAAGCATGTGAAATCGAACGCGATTTTGCTGGCGAAAAACAACATGACCATCGGCGTAGGCGCAGGTCAAATGAACCGCGTAGGCGCAGCGCGTATTGCCATTGAGCAAGCGGGCGAGCAAGCTGCGGGAGCGGTACTCGCTTCCGATGCGTTCTTCCCAATGGGCGATACGGTTGAGCTGGCCGCCAAACACGGCATCACCGCAATCATCCAAACCGGCGGCTCGATCAAGGACGAAGAGTCGATCGCCGCAGCGAATGCGCATAACATCGCGATGGTGATGACGGGCGTTCGCCATTTCAAACACTAGGATAAGCAAAGCTTAAGGTAGCGGAGCTTCTTGTCGCAGCGTGCACGGGTAAGGCATGCGGCGGCAGGACTGCTTCGCTATTAGGCATTTATATTCGCTCACTATCATATCAGGGGGTATATCGAAGCAATGAGAATTTTAGTTGTTGGCGGCGGCGGACGTGAGCATGCGATTGTCTGGGCGCTGAAGAAAAGCGAGAAGGTCAAGGAAGTGTTTTGCGCGCCGGGCAATGCGGGGATTGCGCAAATTGCCGATTGCGTGCCGATTGCGGTTAACCAATTCGACGAGCTTGTGAAGTTTGCGAAGGATGCGGCGATTGACCTCGTCTTTATCGGTCCGGACGATCCGCTGGCGGCGGGTATCGTAGATGCGTTCGAAGCACATAACATTCCGGTATACGGTCCGAACAAAGCGGCAGCCGAAATTGAAGGCAGCAAAATCTTCATGAAGGATCTGCTCCGCAAATACAACATTCCTACAGCGAAATACGAGACGTTCACGAGCTACGAGCCGGCTCTAACTTATTTGCGCGAGCAATCCGTTCCAATCGTTATCAAGGCGGACGGCCTTGCAGCAGGCAAAGGCGTAACGGTTGCGTATTCCATGGAGGAAGCGGAGAAAGCGTTGAAGGAAGCGATGGTCGACAAGGTGTTTGGCGAAGCCGGCAACCAGATCGTTATCGAGGAATTCCTGGAAGGCCAAGAGATGTCCATCCTGGCATTTGTAGACGGCGAGACGGTTAAAGCGATGGTACCGGCGCAAGACCATAAGCCGGTATACGATAACGACAAAGGCCCGAACACGGGCGGCATGGGTACCTATACGCCTCTGCCTCATATCGATCAGGCCATCATCGAAGAGTCGATCGAGAACATCATCAAGCCAACGGCGAAAGCGATGGTGAGCGAAGGACGTCCGTTCCGCGGCGTATTGTTCGCCGGTCTGATGATTACGAAGGACGGTCCCAAAACGATTGAATTCAACGCGCGTATGGGCGACCCTGAGACGCAAGTCGTTCTGCCGCGCCTGAAGACCGAGCTGGTTGACGTCGTTCTGGCGTCCCTGAACGGTCGCCTGGACCAGCTGGAGCTGGAATGGAGCGACGAAGCGGCTGTTTGCGTTATCGTTGCATCGGAAGGCTATCCGGCTTCGTATCCGAAAGGCCGCGAGATTACCGGCCTTGATGCGGCTGAAGCGCAAGGCGCGCTCGTGTTCCATGCGGGAACGGCGGAGAAAGACGGCAAGATCGTAACGAGCGGCGGACGCGTGCTTGGCGTTGTAGGCCGCGGCCGCGACATTGCGGAAGCGCGTGCCCGTGCTTACGAAGCGGTTAGCGTTATTCATTTCGACGGCATGCACAGCCGTACCGATATTGCGGCAAAAGCGCTGAAGGGCTAAGCTCTTCGGACGGCAAAAAGACCTTCTTCCAGCCAACGGGGCGGAAGAAGGTCTTTTTTTTTCTTAAGACCGGTTACTCCTTGTAGAACAACAGGCTGCGTTCAAGGATGATATATACGACGGCAACCACGATGCCGGCGAGCAATAGAACCGTCAGCCAATGGTCCGTTAGCCAGGATATCCACATCGGCATAGGAATCATCTCCTTGGTTGGACATTAATGTACTGATTATAGATTGAGCAAGGAGCCGCACAACTATTCCTCCCGAAGAGCATTTTATAGTGGTGAACCCTCATCATTCGGACAGAATAACGGTATTGACACCATCCTCGTAAGGATGATAATATGAACCCAATACAATTCATAGTAATCGGGTAGGAATTATAGATAATAAGAATGGAACCGCAGGAGGACTTATCGTTATGGAGAAACAATTATTGCTGCGTCATGAAGAGCTCGAGCTTACCGCTACGCTTCATTATCCGAGCGATCATCAGAAGGACAATGCCAAGAAGCAGGCCATTATTATTTGCCACGGCTTTATCGGAAGCCGCGTAGGGGTTGACCGGTTGTTCGTTAAGACGGCAAGAGCGCTGGCGGCGCAAGGCTCTTACGTGATCCGGTTTGATTACGGCGGCTGCGGCGAGAGCAACGGGGATTACGGAGCGCTTGGCTTTGAAAGCATGATTGACCAGACCCGCACGGTGATTGATTACATTGCCGGCATGGATTGCGTGGACCCAAGACGAATCGTTCTGCTTGGCCACAGCCTTGGCGGCGCGGTTGCGCTTATGACGGCGGTACGGGATAAACGCGTGAAGCGTCTTGTTATGTGGTCTCCGGTTGCGTATCCGTTTAATGATATTGTCCGGATCGTCGGACGCGCAGGTTATGACGAGGCGGTTCAGAAGGGCAGCACGGACTATGCGGGCTTTACGCTTCAGCCGGTATTTTTCGAATCGCTGCTGCAGCATCAGCCATTCCAAGCGGCAACGCGCTTTGGCGGAGAAGTACTGCTTGTCCACGGCACAAGCGATGATCTGATTCCGGTCGATTACAGCTTCCTGTACCAGAAGGTATTCTGGACGCGCAGCGACGGGTTATGCGACAAGGAGATTATCTTCCAGGCGAACCATACGTACTCCACCCGCCATCATCAGGAGGAAGCGATCCGCGTGACCTCCGAATGGCTGGAAGGGCTTGATAAGAAGCAGCAGGAATGGCATAACTGGAGTATTTAGGAAGACATGTCCCGCTTTTTATGTTTAAATGATAGTAATCGTTATATCGAACGCTATCATTCTCTACTAAAAGGCGGGGAACTCATGGGAAGTCGTATTCGCAGGGCATGGTTGGTCAGCTTGGTTATTCTACTTGTTTTCATATCCGCTTGCAGCAGCGGTTCAGGCAAAAATGCGGGAGAAGCAGCACCTTCTCCGACATTATCTGAAGAGCCGGAGGCTACGCCGTCGGCTGAGCCTACGCCGGAGCTTTCTTTCACGGCTCCTCTTACGGGGCTGAAGCGGGAGACGGACGCGGCGGCGCGACCCGTTGCGGTTATGGTCAACAATCTGAAGCCGGCGCGTCCGCAATCCGGACTTACCAATGCCGATGTGGTATGGGAAGTGCTCGCGGAAGGCGGCATTACGCGGCTGGTGGCGATCTTCCAAAGCACGGACAAGGGTGCCGATGCGATTGGACCAATCCGCAGCATTCGCCCGTACCTGATTGATATCGGGGAAAGCTACGGCGCTATTCTGGCTCATTCGGGAGCCAGCAATGACGCCTATGATATTTTGCAGCATCAGGATAAACCTTATCTGGACGAAATCTCGAACGCGGGTCCGTATTTCTGGCGGAGCAAGGACCGCAAGGCGCCCCATAATCTGTACTCCGAGCTGGATAAGCTTCGGGCAGGAGCCGAGAAGAAGGGGTACCGCAGCGATGTGACGGTTCCGACCTACACCTTTGCGGAAGAAGGCGCAACCGCTTCGGGCGCGGCAGCGTCCTCGATTCAGATCAAGTTTCTGCTCAAGGACTACAAGGTCTCCTATGAGTATGACGCGGCAAGCGGCTTGTATAAACGACTCGTCAATGATGAGCCGCATACCGACCTGAATAACGGAGAGCAGCTGAGCGCGGCCAACGTGGTTGTGCTTGGCGCCAATCACAAGACGCTGGATGATGTAGGACGGCTTTCGGTTGATCTTCATGCGGGAGGCTCGGCGTTATTGTTTCAGAAGGGCAAGGTCGTCGAATGCGAATGGGTTCGCGCAAGCGACAATATGGTGAGGCTGATGAAGGATGGCGCAGAGCTTCCTTTTGTACCGGGGAAAACGTTCTTCCAGGTCGTTCCGAATACGCCAACTTTCGCCGAGCATGTGATTTATGGGTAAAAAATAGACAAGTCGGACACACTCTAACTAGGTGTAGAGGGTGTCCGCAAAAAGAAATGAAGCGGTGCGTTCCTTTGCGGAACGCATCTTTTTATATTTTTTTTGCAAAAACGAAAACTTTTCATAAATCCTTTACATTCCCTTAACAAATATAAAGTAAACTGTGTTAAGATATTGTGGGCTCATTTCGAAATGATGCCTAACCATCCAGTCGGGTAAAGGGGATTACGATGTTTAAGAAAAAGGATATTTTCTTTAAGACGTTTGAAGAAATGGCGGATACACTGGTTGACGCAATCGAATATTTCGCAAACGGTGTTTCGGACCTGTCGGATGTCGCTCAGTTCGCCAAAATCATGAAAGAGCATGAGAGCAAAGGCGACCAGTACGTTCATACGATTCTGAAAGAACTGAACAAAACGTTCATTACCCCCATTGAGCGGGAAGATATAATGGCTTTAACAAGTTCGCTCGACGATGTGCTTGACGGCATCGAAGCATGCGCATCTCGCTTTGAAATGTACAACATTCAGGAAAAAGACGAGTACATAACGCTGTTTGGCGATATACTGCTTCGTTCCGCGAACCAGATCAAGAAAGCGATCTATCTCCTTACCGACAAGAAGCTGCTGGCGATCCGCGAGCCTAACATTGCGCTTAACGAGCTGGAGAACCAGGCGGATGACCTGCTGCGCGTTTGTATCAAGAGCCTGTTCACGAATGTGACTGATCCGATTGAACTGATGAAGCGGAAAGAAATCTACGAAATGTTGGAGCAAACGACCGACTACTGCGAAGACGTAGCGAACACGCTGGAATCGATCATTATGCGCAACAGCTAAGCTTACACGGAGAGTAGGAGTCAATTCAAATGGATTCAATCACATTATGGATGGTTGTCATACTTGCGCTCGGTTTCGATTTTATTAACGGTTTCCACGATACGGCGAACGCGATCGCTACGACGGTATCAACCCGTGCCCTGAAACCAAGGGTTGCCATTATTATGGCGGCGTGCATGAACTTTATCGGTGCGATCACGTTTACGGGCGTTGCGAAAAAAATCGGCAGCGGCGTTGCCAATCCGGCGGATTTGTCCAACGGGGTAGAGATCGTTATCGCGGCCTTAATCTCGGCGATTGCCTGGAATCTGCTTACCTGGTGGTTCGGCATTCCTTCTTCTTCCTCGCATGCCTTGATCGGCTCGCTTGCCGGCGCGGTAGCTTCGGGAGCGGGATTTGATGCCATTAACGCACACGGGTTTGTCGATATCGTTAAGGCGCTTATCTTCTCGCCGCTGATTGCTTTCACGGCCGGTTTTATTATCATGTGGATCTTAAAGCTAATCTTCGCGAGGACAAGCCCGCATCAGGTGAACAAGGGCTTCCGGTTCGGACAGATCCTGACCGCGGCATTCCAGTCGTTCTCCCATGGTACAAACGACGCCCAGAAAGCGATGGGTATCATTACGTTTGCGCTCGTGGCAGGCGGTATCCAGGATCACTTCGAGGTCCCGCTGTGGGTTAAGATGTCCGCCGCGCTTGCGATGGCTCTAGGTACATCCATTGGCGGATGGAAGATCATTAAGACGATGGGCACGAAGATCTTCAAGATCGAGCCGATTAACGGCTTTGCAGCAGACGTAGGCTCGGCGGGCGTTATCCTGTCGGCAACGATGCTTGAGCTGCCTGTCAGCACAACGCATGTTATCACCTCTTCGATTCTCGGCGTAGGCTCCGCAAAACGCTTCTCCAGCGTACGCTGGTCGCTTGCCGGGAAAATCGTTATCGCATGGTTTATTACAATTCCGATCACGGCGCTTTTTGCGGCAGGCGTGTATTGGGTAATTGATACGGTATTTATGTAAGAAGAAAACAAAAAGTGCCGGGGATGGTTCCCGGCACTTTTTGTTTTCTTATTGAAGCTTTATTGCAGCTGCCACAGGGCAGGTACGTTGGAAGGCTCCCAACCGGTGAGGGAAGTATGAGCCTGAAGGCATTTATAAGTAGCTCCGTTATACGTAACGAGGGTTCCTACCGCATAAGCCGTATTTGGCGCCCAGGCAGGCGCGCCCGTAGACGCTGCCGTTGTGCCGCTGACCGTGCTGGCAGACGATTGGTTGCCGGCCGCATCGATGGCATATACGGCGAAGTTGTAGGTTGTGCTCGCCGCAAGACCTATAACGGTATAGGATGTTGCGGTACCTGAGGTCGTTGCGACTAGCGTGGACCCGTTATAAATTTTGTAGCCCGTAACCCCTACGTTATCGGTAGACGGACTCCACATCAGCATCATGCTGGAGGAGGTTGGAGTACCCATGATATGAAGTCCTCCCGGTGCGGTAGGTGCCGATGTATCGACGGCCGGAGGCGCCGTTGTCGTAATGCTCAGGCTGTTGCTAGCGGCGGATTCGTTGCCTGCGGCATCCACCGCTTTTACGGTAAACGTATAGGCCGTGCTTGCCGTGAGGCCGGTAACGGTATAGCTGGTGCCCGTGGCCGTTCCGGCTAGCGTAGTGCCTCTATAAATTTTGTAGCCCGTTACGCCAACGTTATCGGTCGAAGCATTCCAGGACAAGGTTACTGTTGTCGCTGCCGTAGCGGTTGCCGCAAGAGAAGCTGGGGCGGAAGGAGCCGTTGTGTCGACGGGATTCGAGCCGGTAAAGTTAACGTCGATGACGTTATAGAAAGCATTGGCCGTATCGGCTACTTCCCACACGGCGAGGATGACATGGTAGCCGCTTCGTTCGGGTACGCTGCATGTATTGGAGTAGGAGAATGGCGGCTGCGCGCCGTTATAAGCAACGGAGCAGAACGGCGTCAGATCGAAGGAATCGCGGGTAAGCGCGGCATTGGGGTTCCAGGTCGGCTTGGTAATATAGTACTTCCAGCTTGCGGTTGAATGATTGGCCGTCAGCTTCCAGGTGAAGGTGTTTGTGCCCGAGGAAATGTTCACTTTCGACCAGCGGGTTGCGGATTGCTCATCCAGCTTGGGAAAAGCACCGTTCGCGCTTGCGATTTTGCCGTCGGCAGGTCCTGCTGCAGGGAAGCCTTTAGGGGCTTCCAGGCTTTGCGGCTCATACACGATTGCTCCGCAATCGGTATTGGCTCCGCTTTTGCACAGCGCTGCCCGGCTGGCCGGTCCTTCCACGTAGCCATGCGAGTACGCTTTTGCCGTCGTGAACAGCATGGAGACGGCGGCAAGCACGAGAAGAGCACAAATCGTCATGATCTTGAATGGAGTAGGCCGCGATAATCGTAATACAGTCATTATTCATACCTCCTAATAATTTGTTTATATAAACTCGGGGGGAGCTTATATCGGGCAAACAAGGATCGGGTACAATGGCTGCAGCGATAAAGTTGTTTTAAAAGTTATAAGGTTATAATGATTGTAGTGGAAGTTAAGAAAATCCTCATGAGTCTTTTGGAGTAAAGTTCCAAAATTATGAAATTTATGTTCAAAATATAGCTCTGCCTGTGCAAAAACGAGTGTTGAATTTGACAACCAACGTCAGAAAGCGTTGATTCGACAATGCGGCTAGTTCTATAGTCATAGCGGAGCATGGACTAATCTTGCATAACTCGACAAACGGGCAAATAAAAAAACCACCCCGCCTGCAGCCGGAGCTGCAATCGGAGTGGTTCAGTAGGCATTGCTAATTAACGCTGCCGCTTCCGCTTGCGGCGTCTGCCGGCGGAGCCTGTTGGTTTTCTGCGGCGTTTGCGCTTCTTCGGCACAACTTCGATATCATCGTCCGCCGCGTCGCTGCCGGAGTCCTTTTTGAAGGAGCCTAGAATGACCTTGACGAGAGGAGCCATCTGCGACACACTGGATACGACCTTTTGAACCTTGCCCACCGTGGTCAGAATGCCATCCAGTCCGCCAATCCGGTCAACAAAGCCTTTGATCTCGGTCAAGCTTGGCATGCTAAAGCCGCCGGCTTTGGCCGGTGTTGTCGTCTCCACCAATTCTGCCGCCGTAGCCGGCACGACGACGGGAAGGCTTTCCTCATGTTGTATAATAGTCTCTTCCGTCGAAAAGACAGGAGGCGCAGGTGGAATCGGGGCGCCGTCCGTACCGAAGCCAAGAGGATTCTGGAAGCTGTTAAATCCCTGACTGGTCTGGTTACGGGCATAGCCGCGCCGGTGATGGCCGCTGTGCGGTGAGTGCGGCGGATACTGGTGAGGGTTCGAATGTCCGCCCCCGCCAGGATAGTTCCGGTAATTCACGCGGATCACAACCTTTTTTCAAAGTTTATGGAACAATGTCTTCCCTACTCCGTCCGCTTCCACATGGGGGATCAGCCTGCACGCAGGTCCGGTCCCGTATGCCGTATAGGGAAGTATTCTTGGTATTAGTCTATGGCATAGGCAAACATGACGATTGGACGAATGCCCTTTTTTTATATAAATAATGCGGATATTTACCTACGGGCTGCTCTTCCGTCCTGTAAAGCGTGAATACGGTAATGCTTGAAAAAACCCCCTAAAAAAGCTACAATGTGAGCATTAGACATTAATGACAATGCCTGAAATGCGCGTGTAATCACGCCCCTGAGGAGTGGATGACAATGCAGCTTAAGAAGCTGAACGATAAAGCAATCGATCAATTATTCGAAGCGATTCTTACCCTTAAATCCGTCGAGGAATGTTATATCTTTTTTGATGATCTGTGCACGGTAAACGAAATCCAGTCGCTGTCGCAGCGTCTGGAAGTTGCGCGCATGCTGGGCAAAGGCAGCACATACAACCAAATCGAAGCAGAGACAGGCGCCAGCACGGCTACGATTTCCCGGGTTAAGCGCTGTTTGAATTATGGCAACGATGGGTATAAAATGACTTTAGAGCGTTTAGGCAGATAGTGCTATGAAGCCGGGCATTCTCGTGATAAGTCATGGTTCGAGGGAAGCAGAATGGGTTCGGCTGGTTGACGAGGCGGTCGCCACTGCGGCAGCCTCTCCGCGCGTGCAAGGCGTGCCGGTCTATTCTTCTTTTCTCGAAATTGTTGAAGGCCGTTTGATTCAGGATGGCATAGATGCGTTGGAAGAGCAGGGAGTAACGGATTTATTCGTGCTTCCTTTGTTCCTTTCGTCCGGCAGCACGCATGTCGATGAGATCGGGCAGGCATTTGGCCTGCCGCCGGTAGCCGAGCTTGAAGGCGATCTTGGAATCTTCAGAGTTAATGCCAAGGTTCATTACGGCATGCCGATTGACGACGATCCCGATATAGCGGAGCTGCTGCTGTCGAATATTAAGCCGCTGTCCGTTCAGCCTGAAGAAGAGACGGTTATGCTTATTGCGCATGGCAGCCGGGAAAAGGTTTTCCATGAACGCTGGCAGCACGGTCTGAACCAGCTCGCGGAACGGCTTCGGAAGCTGGGCGGATTCGCTCACTCCGCTACGGCGATGCTGCTGCCCGACCAGGCGGCGGATCATTTGAGGGCTTTGCAAGAAGAGCGGCCAAATGAAGCGGTAATCGTCGTTCCTTTATTTTTGAGCAAGGGTTATTTTACGAATACGGTCATTCCATCGCGGTTGAAGGGTCTGGATTACCGGTATAACGGGCAGGCTATGCTGCCTCATCCGGCTATTGAGCGTTGGCTGGAACGGCGTATGACGGCTTGGCTTCAGGACAGGTAAATGACCGTTTTTTGAAAGAAATGGTGGGTTAATCGATGAAGCGTGCAAGATTGATTTACAACCCGACATCGGGAAGAGAAGAGATGAAGCGTCGTCTCCCGGATATTCTGCAGAAGCTGGATCAGGCAGGAATCGAGACCAGCTGCCACGCAACGATTGGAGCGGGAGATGCAACGATTGCCGCGGCGGATGCGGCCGAGCGGGATTATGATCTGATTATCGCGGCAGGCGGCGACGGAACCATCTATGAGGTCATTAACGGAATGGCCAATAAGCCTAACCGGCCTCCTCTTGGCATTTTACCGCTGGGAACAACGAATGATTTCGCCCGCGCGATGGGCATCCCGAAGCATTGGGAATACGCGTGCGATCTGATTATCCAGAATTACACGCGGCCGATTGACGTCGGTCAAGCCAATGAGCGTTATTTCATCAATATCGCGGGTGGCGGCTCGCTGACCGAGCTGACCTACGATGTGCCGATTAAGCTGAAGACGATGATCGGGCAGCTGGCTTATTATTTGAAAGGCTTAGAGAAGATGACCCGCTTAAGCCCGACGGAGCTGATTATCGAAGCGGATGGGGTAGGCAAATTCCACGAGGAATTTATGCTTTTCCTGATCTGCAACAGCAATTCGGTTGGCGGCTTCGAGAAGCTGGCGCCGGATGCGAAGCCGGATGACGGGCTGTTTGACGTCGTGCTTCTCCGGAGATGCAACCTGGCCGAATTTATCCGAATCGCTACGCTGGCGCTTCGGGGCGAGCATCTGAACGACTCGCATGTGATTCATTTCCGTACGAATAAGATGAAGGTCACTTCACCAAGTTATGTGCAGATTAACCTGGATGGTGAATACGGCGGTACGCTGCCGTTTACGTTCTCGGTGCTGCCTTCGCATCTGCAGATTTTTGCCGATGAGCATGGCGAAGCTTCCTATCGCAATCGCTGATAGCAGCAATTGGAATAAACCTCTAATAGCAGGCCTGGTGCCTGTTGTTGGAGGTTTATTTCTTTATGCAGATGCATTACACTATAGGGATAATAGCATGAGGAAGCGGAGAGCAATGATGAATAGAAATCATACGCGTAATAATGCGGGTTCAAATAGAAAAAGCCATACGCAAGGCGGACGGAGGAGCGGGGGAACGGAAAGGGCTTCTTCGCAGGCAGCCGTGGATGCGCCGGTGCAAAAAAACGATGAGGTTGTTGTCGACATCATTGGTTTGACCCATGACGGCGAGGGGGTTGGCCGGGCGGACGGCTATACCTTGTTCATTCAGGGGGCATTGCCAGGCGAGCGTGTACGGGCGAAAGTGATGAAGGTGAAAAAAGCATACGGCTACGCGCGTTTACAAGAGCTGCTGGAGGCAAGCGCGGACCGCATTGTTCCGGTATGCGGCATTTACGACAAATGCGGCGGCTGCCAGCTCCAGCATATGGACTATGCCGCGCAGCTGAACTGGAAGCGGCAGCATGTCGTCGATGCGCTGGAGCGGATCGGGAAGCTGCGGATTGCCGGCGAAGGCGAGACGTCGTCCGGAATTATCGTTCATCCAACGGTAGGGATGAGCGATCCGTGGCGCTACCGCAACAAGGCGCAGGTGCCGGTCGGGGCATCGGCGGGCGACGGCGAGCTGGTTGCAGGCTTTTACGCCAAGGGCAGCCATCGCATTATCGATACGGATGAATGCCATATTCAGCATGACCGCAACGATGAGGTTGTCCGGATTGTGAAGGCGATCGGCCGCGAGCTTGGCGTTTCCGCCTATAATGAGGAAACCGGGCAAGGGCTGCTGCGTCATGTCATGACGCGGACAGGCTTTGTAAGCGGCGAGATTATGGTCGTGCTTGTGACGAACGGACGCAAGCTGCCGCAAGCCGAGCAATGGGTGGAACGGATTCGCGCGGCGCTGCCGGAAGTAAAAAGCATTGTGCAGAACGTAAACACGCGCGATACGAATGTTATCTTTGGCGACGAGACGCGGGTGTTATGGGGCAGCGAGGTTATCTATGACGAGCTTGACGGTATCCGGTTCGCGATCTCGGCGCGTTCATTCTATCAGGTAAATCCGGCGCAGACGGTAGAGCTCTACCGGACCGCGGTTGATTATGCGCAGCTGACGGGCAAGGAGTCCGTTATCGACGCTTATTGCGGCATCGGAACGATCTCTCTGTTCCTCGCACGGAAGGCGGGCCGAGTCTACGGCGTAGAGATTGTGCCGGAGGCGATCGAGGACGCGAAGCGTAATGCGGAGCTGAACGGCATCGGCAACGCTTCGTTCGAGGCAGGTCCGGCGGAAGTGGTCATCCCGCGCTGGCGCGAAGAGGGAATTATTCCCGACGTTATCGTCGTGGACCCGCCGCGTAAGGGCTGCGACCCGGCGCTGCTGGATACGATTCTGAAGATGCAGCCGGAGCGGGTGGTGTACGTCAGCTGCAATCCTTCCACGCTGGCGCGCGACTTGCGCACGCTCGAAGACGGTGGCTATAAGACGGTGGAGGTTACGCCGGTCGA
Source organism: Paenibacillus glycanilyticus NBRC 16618 (assembly GCF_004000805.1). Classification (GTDB taxonomy): domain Bacteria; phylum Bacillota; class Bacilli; order Paenibacillales; family Paenibacillaceae; genus Pristimantibacillus; species Pristimantibacillus glycanilyticus. The sequence goes on along the minus strand of NZ_BILY01000025.1, from coordinate 34,207 downwards.
TATGTTCCCATGGACCTCGCACGTGGAGTCTGTTGTGTGGATGAAACGAAGCATGTAACTGAAAGCTTCCTTCCGAGATGCGGAAGGAAGCTTTTTTATCATTTTTAAGAGGCTGGCACGTATAGTTGTAAAGGCAGTGGATTCTTTGATAAGGGGGGTATGGCATGTACAATTCGCCATTCGAACGTCTGGATGATCATCCCGTGCTAATGAGTGCCAGGCAGATAGCCGCAAATCAAATTCTGTTAACGTATGATCGGCGGGCTGACCTTAATTCGGCCGTACGTTTATCTAACTATTGGATTCGCAGCAATGCCGGAACGAATAGTGCCGCAAGCGTAAATATGGGGGATGCCCTAACGGCATCGAACGCCATCCGGCCGGATATGGCGATGATAACGCCCGCGGACAATTCAGGCATGCATTTTCTCATGACGTTCAGGAGCAACATTCCTCCCCGCACGTTTTATATTGTTCTTCCTTGCTTTGTGAATCTGGAAGGGGGAGCAGGATTTAACGGCGAGAACTGGGGACCTTTCAGCATGAATATGTTTATCGGCATGTAATTTTTAATTCATCAAGACTCAGCCAGGGAGCTTTAAGCCACTTCACGTGAAGTGGCTTTTTGTTTTTTTGGAGGACAGCGATAAATAAGGCGTTGAACATCAGATGCTTTTTTTACATGTCTTGGGCTTAACTGGAAACAATACAACAAGGATACTCCATTCATTCAAACAAGGAGGCCAAACTTTATGCGCGATATTCTAGCTTCCATCTACCGTTTGACCGAACAGCCGGATTCGGTGCCATTACTCGGGCTTCTTAACGAAGCCTTCGCGGATTCCAGCGACTACAGGGCATCGCTCATAGGAGCGGTCGAAGGCGAAGAATTGTACTTGTGTTATTTGGATTCTTTGTGCTCGACTGAAAAGCTTGAATTTCTGCTCGGGGATGAGAGCGGCGGGGATTTATCCTTTCGCCTTTCCCGATATAGCGGAGCCGGCTTAATGGAAGGAGAGTTTCAACGCTGCGAAATAGCGGTTTGCAGCGGGTCGGCCGTGTTATGCAAGCAGAGCTCCTCTGCCGGGCTGATCCTGCCTTTAGCGGAAAACCAACAAAGGGGAATCGGATCGCCCGTAACCGAAAATGTTCTTCAAGGCCCGATGAACGCCTTTATCGAAAGCCTGGATGTAAACACCGCTCTCATCAGGCAGCAGATTCATTCGTCAAAGCTGAAAATGTGGGAAACCGTAATTGGTACGGCCAGCCATACGCGTGTTGCCCTGTATTATTATGCGGATGCCATTGACCCCGAATTGTTATCCGATCTGCAGGATCGGATCGCCGAAATTCGGATCGAATCCATCCAGGACAGCGCGCAGTTCCTGCGGATTCTCATGTCCAGAAAACGATTCCATCTATTTCCCTTGGCAATTTCCACGGAAAGACCGGACCGGGTTTCCATGGATCTGCTTAAAGGAAAGGCCATTATTATGATTGACGGCTCTCCGTTTGCTTTGAGCATTCCTTCGGTATACACCGACTTCTGGCATTCTCCAGAAGATAAATACGTCAATCCGTTTGTAACCAATTTCCTTCTTACGCTGCGTTTCCTGGCCATGTTTATCAATTTATTCCTTCCTGCCCTGTACGTAGCGCTTACCTCCATCAACGTGGACGTCAATCGTCTGGAGATCAGCCTGGCAGCTGCCGCAAGCCGCGAGGGCGTGCCTTACCCCGTGTTTGTGGAAACGCTTCTCATGCTGATTATGATCGACTTTATAACGGAAGCGGGCTTGCGGCTGCCCAAGACGGTTAGCTCAACGGTTACGATGGTTGGAGGGGTTGTGCTTGGGCAAGCGATCATTCAGGCAAATATCGTCAGCAATCTGCTTATTATCGTGGTGGCGGCTACCGCCATTACGAATTTTATTGTAATCGACTATCAAATGGGGCTCGTCCAGCGAATTCTGAAATATTTCATTGTAGCGGGAGCTTCCATAGCAGGCTTGCTTGGCATTGTTTTCTGCTTCGCCTGCCTCATTATATACCTTAGTTGCATAGAGACCTTTGGAACGCCGTACCTCACATCCTTGTGGCCAAAAAAGAATAAGGTAACCTAATATTCGCATCGAAAAGGGAAGGATTGTCCTATGAAGCGTCTATCGACTCTCAGCGGCTATGATATGCTTGCCATTCAAATGCTATACAAAGGAGCGGTGGCAGGCTTTATTTACCCTAACTTTATCATTCGCAGCACGGAAGGAGCTTATTGGATTCCAATTGCCGTATGGGCCGCCGGCGCGCTGCTCAGCTCGTGGATTTTCAGCAGGTTATTAGCTCAATTAAACGGAGAGAAGCTTATAGCCGGAATACATGCCTCTATCGGGGGAATCTGGACCTGCGTGATCTGTCTGCCCGTTATCTTTTTTTTGCTGACGGCGCTTGTCGTTATGCTGAGGGCTTATACGGAAGTTATTACGATGACGATGCTTCCGACCACGCCTATCGCTTTTCTTAACGGCATGCTGATTGCTCCGGCCATACTTGCTCTAGCGGGGATGATGCCCATCGTTCGGGCGGCCAGGGTGTTTTTTCTGTTGACGCTGCTATTAACCTTGGTCCTGCTGATTGTTGGTCTGAGCGACGTGCATTGGATAACTGGGGCACCCTGGATTCGCACAAACGGGGATTTTCTATTGGACAAGCGGTTTTATGCGGCTTCGTTCATTTGGATGGGTTTCGTTATCACGTCACTTATCGGACCTCATACGCGGCATTCCGCAAGGCGCAATTGGAAAATGTATTCGGCTGCCCTTTTATGTACGCTTCCTCTAATTATGGGTTATATCTATTTGCCGGTTATGACGTTCGGTAGAGAATTAAGCAAGAGGCTTACCTTCCCGTTTATCTCCAAAATGGATAGTATATCGCATTATTGGATTTTGTTCGAGAATCTTACGGCGATTTTTGTATCGGTGACGATGTTCTATCTGTTTATCGTTATTGCTTTGAAGCTCCATGCCATTGGAGAGATGGTCGCCGTTATAATGCCCCGGGCAAACAAACGATGGATTCATTCAGGCGCATTTCTGGTCGTGTATGCTTCGGCTACTCTCCTAGTCTCCTGGAGAGTAGTGGAGAACATCACGATCTTAACGATCGGTCTAAGGCTCTACGTTATGTTTGTTTTTCCGTTGTTTGGCTTGCTAGCACTGGCTTATGGCCGGAGAGCCGGGAAGGAGGGGGCACTGTGAGCACAAGCGGATATGGAAGGGCAATGATGCTGCTGCTCTGCCTGCCAATCGTTTTTGTTGCGGGATGCTGGGATTCCAAAGATATTGATAATCGCCTAATGCTTGGCGTTATGGGTCTCGAGAAACGCTCCGTCGATTCCCCGCTAAATGTATGGTTCCGGTTTCCGCTTCCCAAGGGAGCGCAGGACGGGACAACGTCCAAGCAAGACTTTTTCACGACGAGCCAGTACGGGCAGACGGTATCTGATGCCATGAATAAAGTAAGGTACAAGCTGCCCAAAGCGCTTGATCCTTCGTCTACCCGGGCGATACTCCTCGATGAGTCCTTGGCCAAGACAGGCGTGGATCCTTATTTGGAGTTTGCGATCAGAGAGCGGTCCGTCCCGCTGGATGCGGTTGTTGCTGTCATCAGGGGAAACATGGAGCGGATATTCACTCACGCAAATCCAACCGGCGAGCTCACGGGGATTTATACGAAGCTCTTTTTCGAAAAGTACGCCGGAGGCATTCCGAGAAAGAACAGAACGATGCTCTGGGAGGTATACGCGAAGCTGTATAACCCCTTGCATTCGAATCTGATTCCTTTGTTAACGGAGGGAAAGCAGAACTCCTATGTGCTGGCAGGCAATGCGATATTCGTCAAAGACAAACTCGTTGGAGAGCTGAATCTGGATGAATCGCTGCTTTACGAGATTTTCACGCACCGGTTTCATGACTCCGAGGTAGAACTGATGAGCAAATCGGATATCCGTATCGTACATAACCATACCCGTGTAAGCACCTCTTTTAAGGATGGCAAGCCGATTATTCGACTGGATACCTCCCTTGTCACTACGCTCATTGACAGCTCTCGCTATCGGAGACAAAATGCTTCGGAGGTTGTCGCCGAGTTTGAAGCGGATCTGAACGCGCATGCCAAATCGATGTTTGAAAAAACGCAGCGGCTTGGAGCGGATGTGTTCGGTTTCGGCGATCGCTTCCGCAGTCGTCTTCAGCCGTCGGAGTACGAGAAATGGCCGGAAATGTTCAAGCATGCGGAGATCAGCTATTCGTTCCGCGTCGATCTGAGAAATACGGGATTGGAGTTTCTCGACTGACGCGTCCTCCGGTAAATAGGAAACCGACCGAATTTGACAAAAGCTAGGGCGTTAGTTATGCGGCACAAGTCTTCCTTACTCTGACATGTATGGTAGCAGCGGCACTTTCGTATATTTTCCTCCTTGTTATGATAGTTGACATAGCGTAAGAATCATCGCAATCAGCCTATACCGGGCTGCTTGTATGATCATTCTTTAAGTTTTGCTTACGCAGCAAGTTTTGCTTCGCAAAACTTTTGAGGAGGAGTGTATGTGGTGAAACGCAATCTTTTTGGTCTGATATCGTCGTTTATTCTGGTTGGCGGTCTTCTGGCGCCGGCTGCGGCAACGGCAGCGCCAACAAAGCAGCAAAGCTATAACGCTAATCCCAGTGTACTGGATGTAGGTTCGAAGCTTAGGGCCGATACTTTGGAAAGCGTCGAAGCCGAGGGACGGCTGGATCTGACAGGCAGCGAGGCTTCCGGGAATCCGGGCTCGTCGTCAGAGGCGGCTGGCTTGACGGAAGCGGATGTGGGCACTGTCAAACCGTGGCTCACGAATAACGATGTGAACGGCCAATATTATTTGACGAATTTTACTCTTCGGGCCGTCGGGAAGAGCGGCGAGGTATGGGTAGCGAACAACCTCAAATTCCCGGATGGCGATCCTCGAAACGGCTCCGTTCAAATTACGGACGAGCAGGTACAATACCTGCTGAACGAATTCGAAACGCGCATTTATCCGAAAGAAGTCGAATACTTTGCACCGCCGGCGGAACGCAAAGGAGAAGAGGGGTATAACGGCTTGTACAAGGATGACAGCGGGCGCGTTGTTATTCTGATCGACAACATTAAGGATCAAAGCTACTATGACCCTAACTATCCGAGCTATATCGCCGGTTATTTCTCCCCGACAATCAGCGATTTTGCCGACCGCAACGTGATGACGATAGACAGCCTGGATTGGCTTAACAGAACCGGACCATCCGCAGCAAAGCCCTATCTCTATGAAGGCGTATTTGCCCATGAGTTTCAGCATTTGCTGCACCGGGATACCGATCCTGCGGAAGAAAGCTTCATCAATGAGGGCTTGTCCGATTTCGCCCAGTACATGGTCGGATACGGCCATTCCACGGACCACGTAAACGAATTTTTATCCAATCTCCGCAACTCGCTTACTTTATGGGGCGATCAGTCCGATCTCCAGATTCTTTCCGATTACGGCAACGCGTATCTGTTCCAGCTGTATCTCTATGATCATTACGGTGAGTCGTTTATTCGAACCTTGTTCCATAACCCTAATACCGGTATTAGCGGTGTGGAAGCTGCGCTGACCGAAGCGGGAATCAATAAGTCATTCGCCGACTTATATGCCGACTACATGACGGCCGTTGTGCTCGACAGCGGTTATAAGGGGGATTCCTCCACCTACAAGTTTAATTCCATTGATCTAGCTCCCGACTTTGCTTCTTCGGTTAAGTCGGACAATGTTACGCCTGCATGGGGAACAGACTTTAAGGTGCTTAAGCCCGACTCCAAAATTGATCATCTCTATTTCCAGGGACTCGACTTCCTGCGCACCAACTGGATACCTGTAGAGGATCCCGAAAGAGGGAAGGTCCTATGGAGCAATCAAGGCGACCAGGCAGACAATTTCCTCATCAGGGAACTCGATCTGACCGGTCAGGCAACACCGGAGCTCAGCTTCGATACCAGCTATAATATCGAGGAGCAATGGGATTTCGGCGTGGTGCAAATCTCAGAAGACGGAGGAAAGACCTGGACCTCGCTGTCCAACGAGGATACGCGCAGCGATCTGGTTGAAGGAGGCTATCCGAAGACGGCCGCGAATCTGCCGGGCTTCACGGGCAGCTCCGAAGGCTGGAAGACGGAGACCTTTGATCTGTCCGCTTATGCCGGCAAGAAGGTGCTGCTTGGATTCCGTTACCTGACGGACTGGGGCTACAACGAAGCAGGCTGGTACTTATCCAATCTGCGGCTGAACGGGACCGTCATTGATCCGATGTCCGATACCTCCGGCTTTAAGAGCCTAGAGCAGACGATTGGCCAATACGTCAATTATCAGGTGGAGTTCATTGGCCTTATGAAAAACTACGACAAGCAGAAGGACAAGGAGCATGGCAACCAGGTTAAGGTTATCCGGGTGCCTGACCCGATCAACATGGCAGAGTCGAGCCGCATTGAGCTTGCCGACATGCTCCACAGCTCCAAGTACGACCGCATCATTATGATGACGACGTATGCCGCGCCTGAAGGCACCGTGAGCAGCGTGCCTTACGATTACGACGTTGTCTTAAAGTCTAACGGGAAAAAAGGCAAGCCGTCTAAATAAACATAGAAGAAGACGCCAGGATTCTCCTGTGCGTCTTCTTTTCGTGCGATAGAATATTCATGTTTTTTTATCCGAGGATGCGATTGCGCGTGATTTGCAGGGAGCTGCTTTTCAGTTCCTGAATCTCGTTCATTAGCGAGGCTACCTTGTCTGAGTAGAGCTGCTTTAGCTCCGCGTCCTTTAACGAGGCTAGATTGATCTCGATCGTCAGCAGTGCAGACTGGGCTGCAGCTTCGAACAAAATCGCTCCAATCCCTAGATCGGAGATGACGTTTTTGTTGGAAGACTCCGCAATGCGACGGGTAAATACCAGACCATCCCGGCACACCTCAATGAGACGCAGAGGAACATCAATCGCTTGAATCGCAGCTTCGTGAAGCGCGTTTTTGCGTATATGTTTCTCTTCATCGGAGCTCTTTGGCAGCTTTAGCGCATCCATGTATCTATTAAAAGAAGAGATGTCCGCCTGGAGCAGCTCTTCGCATTCTGTCGTTAAGCGACGCATCTTCTCTATGACTTCAACAATAGTAGATTGAATATCGGCGAACTTTTCACCTTGAGTCAAGTTACCGACCATCGAAGTCATCGAGGCTGCAAGCGCAGCAATTAATGCGGCTACGCTTCCTCCGCCCGGCGTAGGACTAGCGCTGCCGGCTTGCTCCAGAAAATGACGGATGGAATCATCCCACGAAATCGTTGCAGTCATCTATTTGTCCTCCCCGAGTTGAAGGTCAATAGCCTTCAGCAGATTTTCGTACAGGATAGCCGTCGTTAACGTTCCGACCCCGCCAGGTACGGGGGATACCGCCGCTGCGCTTGATTGAACGCCGATTGCAACATCGCCAATCATTTTACCCTCCGGCGTTTCATTGATTCCGGCATCTATAATGACGAGGTTGGGATGAACCATATCCTGCGTAACGACGCTTGGACGGCCAACCGCGACAAAGGCGATTTCGGCATGGCCTAGATGGGAAGCGATATCCGGCGTGCGCGAATGACAGACCGTTACGGTGGCGTTCTCGCGCTGAAGCATATGGAACAGCGGAAGCCCGACGGTCTGGCCGCGTCCCACGAGCGTTACGTTCTTGCCTTCAAGCGTATAACCGTAATGCTTCAGAAGACGAATGCAGGATTGGGGGGTAGCCGGGTAGAGACCGGTGTCACCCGTTACCGTAGCAAGCTTGTTATCAGGCGTAACTCCGTCCACGTCTTTCAACGGGGAGATCGCCTTCTCAATGGTGCTTGCCGACAGATGCCGGGGCAAGGGCAGCTCCAGCATAATGCCATGAACGGTTGGATCATTGTTTAATCGGTTAACAAGCTGAAGGAGCTCTTCTTCCGCAACTCCTCCCGGGAACGCGTGGAGAGTAAAAGCTACGCCTAGCTTCTCGGCGATTTTTTGCTTGGCCCCGGCATAATAAGCGGATGCGGGATCTCCTTCGACCAGAATGGTCGCCATATGAGGCTGAACCCCAATCCGCTTCCATTCTTCGACCTTCGTTCTTATTTCTTCGTATACCTGATCTGCTGCTTCCTTCGCTTTCAAGAGCTTTGTCATTCCAATCCCTCCATGCCGTTTTGTTCATGAACGAAAAAAAGCACCTGCGGAAGGCTCGCGAAAAACGCGAGTCTGTCCTCAGATACTTTTCCCAGGCGAACGGAACGTCCAAGCCGTATGCTCCCTCGTGGTTGATTCCACTTTTTTCGCCAGTCGCATACAACGTTATTTTTCTTACTGTATCAAAAGTTTGAACAAAAGAAAAGCCATTCGCCTCTAGTAATCTATTTCTTCCTCCCAGCATACACATTAGTAGTCTTGGCCGGAAGATACATAGATTCCATGGAGGGTACGATGCGAATGACCGTGCTTAAATATGTAATGGCTTTGCTTCTTTTTCTGGGCTTTAATCTGGAGGCGGCGGGCAATGTAACGGCAATAGCTTCTTCTGCTTCTGCAGCGGCTTCGGCAAAGCCGACTGCCGCGGAGGACAAGCCGATCGAGATCAGCTTTGCGGGGGATATTTTGCTGGATGGGAAGGTTGCGGCGAACATGGATAAGTATGGCGTGAATTACCCGTTTGAAAAGGTACGCGGGCTATTATCCGGCTCGGACATCAGCTTCGCCAATCTGGAGACTCCGATCTCGACACGCGGGCAAAAGGCGATCAAGACGTACACTTTCCGCTCCGCTCCCAAAACGCTGCAAGCGATCGTAAACTCCGGAATCGACGGAGTATCCGTTGCGAATAACCACACGCTGGACTACGGCGTGGACGCGCTGACCGACACGATAGATTATCTGGACCAATACAAGATTGGCCATACCGGCGCCGGCAGCAATATCGACGAGGCGTTTACCGCCTACTCCAAGAAGGTCAATGGGAAGAAGGTAGCGATCGTTGGCATAAGCCGGGTGCTCTCGGGTCCAAGCTGGTATGCGGGGGATAACAAGGCGGGTATCGCCTCGGGTTACGATTTTGAGACGATGATGCGTTACGTTAAGAACGCCGTTAAATATTCGGACATAACGGTTATCTATATTCACTGGAATAACGAATACCAGGATTACCCGGAGGACTATGCGAGAACGTATGCGAAAGCTTTTATCGACGCGGGGGTAGATGCCGTAATCGGCAGCCACAGCCATTGCTTGCAGGGGATTGAGACGTACAAGGGCAAACCGATCTTCTATTCCCTCGGCAACTTTGTGTTCACCCCAACGCAGCGTTCAAATAAAGCGTACGACTCCATGATTGCTACTTTAACGTTCGACGGGGATAAGGTGAGCAGCAAAATCACGCCGGTAAAAATCGATAACACAAGACCGATTCTGAGGGAGCAGGCTTATAACGAAACGACATACTCGAAGCTGAACAAGATTTCATTCAACGTGAAGGTTAACGAGGATGGAACGGTATCGGCAAAATAACGGCAAGAAGAGGGATTAGAAGCCCCCTGGCGAATTATTGTCCGACGGACAAAAATGCCAGGGGGTTATAATTTGAGAATCGGTAAGTCCAAATCCAAATACAGATTTTGGATCTTTTTAGCCTTGTTCATTATGACGGTTGTTGTCATTAATGTCGCGTCCAAATATGCCGATGGAACCAATGTAGCCGTCTCGACCGTAAAAACCGAGATTAACGGAAAGCTGAGCTTGAAGATCGGCTCGCTGAAAGGGACTTACAAGGTAGACGATTTCTCCGTCGCGGAAGCGGGTTCGGTAAGCATCCCGTATGAGGCGTCCTCGGAGGAGGGAACGTTTATCCTCAAGGTCAGCCATGATGACGAGACCGTCTGGGAGAAAACAGTAGCCTCCAAGGAGACTGGCAGCATTGATTTTGAAGCAGTACAAGAGCGCTACCAAATCACGGTCGAAACCGAATCGGCGAAAAAGCTTCTTATCAAGTTATCGCGATAATAGAAAAGGCCCCCGATCCATTCCGATCGGGGGCCTTGCTTTGCGTTGCGTTGTTACATGGCTTCCATCTTCTGAGCCGTGTACAGCTTGTAGTACCGGCCGCGCTGGGCCATCAGTTCGTCATGCGAGCCGGCTTCGGCGATGCCTTTGTCGGCTACGTACATAATCCGGTCGCAGTTCTTAACCGTGGACAGACGGTGCGCGATAATAAACGAAGTCCGTCCCTTAAGCAACTCGTTCAGACCCTTCTGCAGCAGGCGCTCGGTCTGGGCATCAATCGACGAAGTCGCTTCGTCGAGAATGAGGATGCGCGGATTCGCGAGCAGCGTGCGGGCGAACGAGATCAGCTGGCGCTGGCCTTGGGAAAGCTTCGAACCGCGTTCGTTCACCTCGGTCATATAGCCATGCTCGAATTCTCGGATGAAATCGTCCGCGCATACGGTTTTGGCCGCGGCGATAATCTCTTCTTCCGTCGCGTCCAGCTTGCCGTAGCGGATATTGTCCATAATCGTGCCCGAGAAGATAAAGCTGTCTTGAAGCATAATGCCCATCTGGCTGCGGAGCGACTTGAGCGTCACGTCCGCAATGTCATTCCCGTCGATCAGAATCCGGCCGTCGGTGACATTGTAGAAGCGCGAGATCAGATTGACGACGGTTGTTTTGCCCGCGCCGGTAGGACCTACAAGCGCGATGCTTTCGCCGGCCTTTACGTCAAACTTCAGGTTCTGAAGGACGTTGACGCCAGGATCGTAAGCAAAGGTCACGTCGTCGAAGGTAACCCGGCCTTTGATAGCCGGCAGCTCGCGCGCGTTAGGCACATCGCTGACCGTAACCGGTTCGTCGAGCGTCTCGAAGATCCGTTCCAGATAAGCGACAGCGTTGATAAAGCTGTTATACAAGTTGGAAATGTTAAGGATCGGCTGCCAGAAGCGCGCCGCGTAGCTGCTCATCGCCAGAATGACGCCAAAGGTGACTTCCGCCGGGCTTAACGCCAGGAGACCTACAAAATAAATGGACGTCGTTACGAGCGTCGTCAGGTTATCCACCGAGAACGGCACAAGGAAGTTGAAGTACATGGCTCTCATCCACACGCTGCGATAGTTGACCGACAAGCGGGTGAAGGTGCCTTCGTTATGTTTTTCCCGGGTAAAGATTTGCGTAACGCGAATGCCGCTGATGCTCTCCTGCAGATACGCGTTCATATTGGAGCTCTTATTCGATACCGCCTGCCATGCGCGGCGCTGCTTCGTCTTGATCAGCAGCATGATGCCGATAAAGATCGGCAGGCCGCCCAAGATAAGTAGCGACAATCTGGCGTCAACCGCGAACATAAACGCCGCGATAAAGATCAGGTTGAGAATCTCCAGAATCAAGTTGATGATACCGTTGGACAACACATCGGATACCGAGTTGACGTAGTTGACAACGCGGATCAGAATTTTGCCTTGCGGTCGGTCGTCGTAATATTGGAACGGCAGCTCCTGCAAGTGTTTGAACAGATCGGAGCGGATATCAAAGATAATATCCTGTCCGACGCGGGTCATAATGCGGGAGCGGATCGTCGCCAGAATAACGCTGACCACAATGGTGCCGAGCATTAACAGCGACAGCCAGACAAGTCCGCCTTTATCCTTGGCCGGAATCGTAACGTCAACCACATGCTGCATGATCAGAGGCGCGGAGAGCGCGATACCCGCTGACAGGGCGCTCAGCACGAAGGCGATAATCATCGGCTTCTTCTGGCGCTTGATATAGACGAGAGCACGCTTGAAGTGCTTGATGTTAAAGGGCGACTCCAGATTCTCGTCGATGTCGAATTTATTCCTTGCCATGAGCTGTCACCTCTCTCTCGATGCCTTCGTTCTGCAGCATAAATACTCCGTAATAATACCCGCGTTTTGCGAGTAGCTCGGCGTGAGTTCCTTCTTCAATAACGCGGCCGTTCTCCAAAATGAGGATCCGGTCGGCTTGCGACGTTGTCGACACGCGCTGCGCAATAATAATTTTGGTGCAGGAGAATTCCAGCTCCTTCAGGCTCCGCTGAATATGCTCTTCCGTCTCGTTGTCGACGGCCGAGGTGGTATCGTCCAGAATGAGAATCGGAGGCTGCACGGCCATCGCGCGCGCCAAAGCGATACGCTGCTTTTGACCGCCCGACAGACCCACCCCGCGTTCGCCTACGACCGTATCGTAGCCTTCCGGCATTTTGCGGATAAAGTCATGGGCTGCGGCAAGCTTCGCGAACTTCGTGACTTCCTCCTCCGGCATATCCGGATTGCCGTAAGCGATATTGCCGTCAATCGTATCGGAGAAGAGCAGGACGTCCTGCGTCGCTACCCCGATATTGCCGCGAAGCTCATCCAGCTCAAGCTTGCGGACATCCTTGCCGTCCACGAGAACGCGGCCCTTCGTGACATCGTAGAAGCGCGGAATCATATTGATCAGCGTTGTTTTGCCGGAGCCCGTGGCGCCCATGATGGCAACGGTTTCGCCAGGAGCAATTTTAAAGCTGATATTTTCGAGCACCGTAGCGCTGTCGTATTTGAAGCTGACGTTATCGAATTCGATGCTGCCCTTATAGCGGTGCTTCACAACCGGGTTGTGCTCATTGACGATTTGAGGCTGGGCGTAGTACACATCGATGATTTTGGTAAGGCTGGCGAAAAACCGCTGAATATCGTTAATAATAATGCCAATGTTGCGCATCGGGTTGGATAGACCCCAGATGAGCGCGGAGAAAGCGGAGAACTCGCCAAAGGTAATCCGGCCGTCCATCACGAGCAGGCCGCCCGCAATCATGAGAATAACGTTAAAGGCCTGGGACAAGGTCTCCAGATAAGGGAAATAATCAAGCCATACCAAGGCGGCCTTCTTGTTGGCCGTCGAGTAATTGACATTCTTCTCGGTGAACTTCCGAATCTCGAACTCCTCGCGCGCGAAGGCCTTGACGACCCGGTTGCCCGCGATATTTTCCTGCGTTGTTGTATTCAGCTGCGACAGGCGCTCCCGGAGATCCACATACATCGGGCGTACGCGTCTGGCGAAGATAAAAGCGACGATTAGGATTGGCGGCGACAGGATAAGCAGCCATAACGTAAGCGAGACGTCGATAAAGAAGAAGTAGACAACCGCTGCCAAGAAGATCGTAAGAGACTCGATAATCGTCTTGATAATCCACGCGAGCGAGTGGCGCACCATCTCGAGATCGCCCGTCATCTTGGTCATCAGATCCCCGGTACGGTTGCGGTCATAGTACTGCATGTCTTGGCCTTGAATTTTGTTGTACAGGTAAATCCTTACGCGGAACAGCATGTTTTGCGATGCGCGTTCGTAAAGCAGGGTAGTGAAGTAAGCGAGTCCCGTGCGAAGCAGGGAGAAGCCGATCATGCCAAAGCATAAGCCGATCAGCAGGGATCGTTCATCGGTCAGGTTTTTTACGGCATTGTCGCTTGCGATGAAGGTGTCGACAATGCGTTGACCAATGTACGGGTTGATAATCGTGAGCGATGAGCCAATCACGGACAGACATAGGGCAATTATGTACCTTGCCCGATCACCATTCAGATTGTGCCAAAGCCACTTGAATTGAAACATGTGATCACCGATTTCTGTGTTAGTGTAAATGCTTTATTGGTAAAAAACTATGGAGATTATATCACAAATAAACCATTATCCAACGGGTTTTTATAAGTTTAGCTGAATAAAAATAAAAGGCCCAAGGACTGTCTCAATCTTGAAGGAAGTATGTCTGAATATTGGAGTTTGCGATCTTGGCCGTAGACATAGGATTTTATTTTGGATAATAATGGGGGAGTGATTGTAATTCAGGGGGAGGTCGTATATTTGAAGGGGGACATGGCGGATATCGATGCTTTTTTGGAAAAGGCGGTTAGCATCTTCCGGTCGATATTATCAGACAATTTAACAGGTATCTATGTGCACGGTTCATTGGCTATGGGCTGTTTCAACCCGCAGAAAAGCGATATCGATCTTATCCTTGTCGTAAAGAATAAGCTCTCGAAGGAAGAGCTGCAGCTGATGACGCGGCATATTTTGCTTCTGGATCATGACTTGACCGGCAGCAATGGGATAGAGCTAAGCATAATATTGGAGTCTTACGCAAAGGAGTTTGCGTACCCGACCCCATTCGAATACCACTACTCGGAGTCTCATCGCGAGCGTTATCAATCGGAACCCGGCTACCTTTGCGGAGGATTCGAAGACCCGGATCTAGCCGCGCATCTTACGGTTATTTATTACAGGGGCAGGACTTTATGGGGCGTTCCGATCCCTGAACTATTCAAGCCCGTTGAGAGCATCCATTATATACAATCCATTCTTGGGGATATAAGCGAAGCATCCAAAGGGATAATTGATTTGCCGGTGTATTATTCCTTAAATCTATGCAGGGTTTTGCTCTACTTGCGGGAAGGCGAAGTGTCCTCCAAGCAAGAGGGAGGGGAATGGGGACTAAGGGTATTGCCGAGCAAGTATCATGCCATTTTGAGGGCCTGCTTGAATGACTACATGGGACAAGGAAACCTGCTGGAGCGGAATGAGAGGCAACTCATTGAATTTGCCGATTATATGCAGGCTGAAATAAAGAAGGCAGCGAAAGGAAGCGGATGAGAGCCGCTTCTTTTTTGTTATGCAAACGTAGGTTAATCAAGATAATCGTAACTTCTTCGTCTGTTTTTCCTTTTGTAAGCGCTATAAAATGAACATCGATAAACGCGGAAAGGAGGAATAGAAGGAGGATTAAGGACCAATACCGTAAAGAGAGGATGCTGAAAATGAGGATTCAGTTGAAGTGGCTGTCAGCCATGCAAAGCCTGGTTCTGTTCGCTGCGCTGGTGCTGGCCTTTGCTCTGCCGCAGACGGCGCACGCTGCAAGCCAGACAATTAACAATGACGTATTCTGGAAGGACACCTCGGGCAATCCCATCTACTCGCAAGGCGGCAATATTTTAAAGGTTGGCAGCACGTATTACTGGTATGGCGTCAAATATAACGGTGCGGTAACCTACTATAATAATCCGACGTCCAAGAACAGCGATACCAGCTTTGCGGCTGTCACCTGTTATTCGTCTACGGACCTCGTGAACTGGACCTTCCAGGGCAATGTCATTACGGGGGCAACGGACGGTTCCACCTGGGATGCCGATTGGCTGGGTCGTCTTGGCGTCGTGTATAACACAAATACGCAGAAATATGTCCTGATTACGCAATATTCGGGACCGGCAGGCAGCGGGATTGCGTTTGCAACCAGCAGCACCCCGACGGGGACTTTCGCCTTCAATCATATCCAGTCGACAATTACGAATGTCGTGAACAATATGTCAGGCGACCAATCTACTTTTATCGACGACAACGGGAAGGCTTATCTCGTATTCAGTAACGCCAGCGGCAGATCGCATCTGTATGTGTCCGAGCTTCGGGCATCCGATTACTTGAACGTGGAACCGGCAGTTAACGTTTATAACAGCAGCGCAGGCGGCCGCGAGGGGAATGCAATGTTCAAGTATAACGGCGTCTATTATTTATGCTCTTCCGACCTGCACGGCTGGAACGCTTCCCATACTTATTGCATTACTTCAACCAATATTACCGGTACTTACTCGAGTGAGTTTGTGATGAACGGAACGGATGCCGACTTCTCGCATGTGTCCCAGACCTCGATGTTTATTCCCGTGCAAGGCACTTCGCAGACGACCATTCTCTTTGGCGGCGACCGCTGGAGCGACTTCGCGGGCAACGGCATCGGCTATAACCAATGGATGCCGATCTCATTCAGCGGAACGACTCCTACGCTGAATTCCCTCAGCCAGTTCAATCTGGATGCGGCAGCGGGAACGTGGAGCGTAGGAAGCGGCAATAACTATGTCATGAATCCAAGCTATGAGGCCGACCGGGTATCGCAGATCGACCTGGCGGGCTGGAGTACGTGGTTTAACACGGCCGCGGATCCTAACTCGAATATTGAAGGCGGCGCGCATTCGGGAAGATGGTCGGGTAACCAATACGCAGCAACAGCCTACAGCGCAAGCCGCTACCAGAATATAACCGGTCTTCCGAATGGAACGTATACCTTGAAGGTATGGGTGAAGAGCAGCGGCGGGCAATCCACGGCGCAAATTTACGTGAAGAACTATGGAGGCTCTGAGCTGGATGCGGCTATCAACACCTCTATTAGCAGCTGGACGCAAATCACGATCCCCAATATCCAGGTAACAAGCGGCAAGGCGCAGATTGGTCTATACTCGGTAGCTAACGCGGGCAATTGGGTCAGAGTAGACGATTGGTCGCTGGTCAAAAACTAATCGTAACCACAGTGGGCAGCAAGTCAGGGAAGCTTTTCCCGGGCTTGCTGCTTTTTTTGTCTCTATTAAAATGTACGGCAAAAATGTACGGCAAAAGTGAACGGCTTCAATAATCAAAGGTAATCGTAGGTTTTTCCCGTATGCAGGCCGTGGACTACCTTCTATAATGGAAAGACGAAAGTCGTGTCTACAGCAAGCCCATACACATCGCCATTCAGGAGGGATTCTCTTGAAGTTATTAATTATTGACGACGAGACCCGGACAAGAGAATTGTTGAAAAACTATATTCCGTGGGACACGGTAGGAATCGACGAGGTAGAGACGGCACGCAACGGACTTCAAGCGCTGGAGCTTGCGATGGAGCGGAAGCCGGATATTATACTTTGCGATATAAGGATGCCTAAGATGACCGGAATCGAATTCGCAACCGCGTACAGGATTGCGGATCCGGATTGCCCGATTATTTTCCTCAGCGGCTTCTCCGATAAGGAGTATCTCAAATCCGCGATTCAGCTTAAGGTGTTTACGTATATCGAAAAGCCCGTAAATTTGAACGAAGTGCGCGACGTGGTGGAGGCGGCCATCCGGCAACGCAAGGAGGAGCGGAAGCGCAAGGAGGAAGAGCGCAAGCTGCAGGAGGGCTTTGACCATAGCTTGCCTTATCTTAGACAGGAGATGGTTCGCAGGCTGGTATCGAATCCGTACTCTCCGCATGTCGTTCCGGCATTGGGCAGTCGGGAGACGTTCCTGCTTCCAAGTGAAGGTTCCTATACGGTAGCCGTCTCCAGCCTTTACTGGAGTCCGCTTGATTTGCCGGAGGATCCCGGCGTGACGCAGTTGCGCATACTGGAAGCGATCTCTAGCCGTGACTGCTTTTATGATATGAAAGCGCTTGCCGGGTTTGATTCGAGCCATCATCTGGTGCTTATTCTGCCCGGCGAGTACGGAAGCTCCTACCGGGAAGGCAGAGAGAAGATAGAGGAGATTTTTGCCGGGCTCCGCGAGATTGCGGGACCGGCCATCGACCTTCGGATTGGAATCGGGCAGCCGGCAGCCTCCTATCGGGAGATCCCCGAATCCTACCGTCTGGCTTCCCTTGCTTGCGCCTATCAATATTACGGCAACGGATCAAAGCCTGTCTTCTCGGACGTGCTTGCGTCGCATGCTCCCGTTGCAACGAACTGGGAAGAAGTGCGGTTGATGAGAGACCAGCTCCGCAAAGGCCATGTGGAGGAAGCTAAGCAAATCGTCCGGGAATGGACGGCTTATGTCCGGAAGCAGATGGATCTTGATATTATGCGATTAAAAGATACGTATTTCCAATTCCTCATCGCGATTATGGAAACGGCTATCCAGCTTGGGCTGGCGGAGGTATCGAAGGATACCGAACGGAGGTACATGTGGAAGGAAATCGACCGTATACCGTGTCTCGGAGATTTGGAGCAATATGTGATATCGTTCCTGGAGGCAATGGCTGAGCCTAGCGAGGATGAGGCGGGAGCGGGGAGCGGAAAGATGAGGGAGATTCACCGTTATATCCATGCCCATTTCCATGAGAAAGGCTTCACGATCCGCGCCATAGCCGATCATGTACAGTTAAGCGAGACTTATCTATGCGCTTATTTCAAGAAGCATAGCCGTCAGACGATCAAGGAATACATTACGGATACAAGAATGAACAAGGCGAAGGAGCTGCTCTGCGACCAGAATGTAAAAATGATCGAGGTAGCGCTCCTGATCGGCATGACCGATGCGAATTACTTCACCACCTTCTTCAAACGGAACGCGGGCTGTACCCCTTCCGAATTCAGGGAGCGTGCCGTCCGATGAGAAGAAGATTGAAGCGGCCTTTCTTCTTCAGCATCCGTTACAAGCTGTTTGCGACTTACGTGCTGGTGATCATGATCCCTTTCCTGCTCCTCTTGTTTATTCATATCAGCACGACGCAGCAGGAGAATAAGGAAGCGGCGATTTATGCCTCGCGCAAAATGCTGGACGAGACGAAGGCTTATCTCGAATACAAATCAGAAGCGATTACGGAGGTTCTAAATTTTATCGCCTTCAACGAGCTTGTGCAGACGGCGGTCAATGCCGATTCCAAGCCGTATGAGGATATTGACGTGTGGCATATGGCTTCGCTGCAGCTGTCGAGGCTTATCAATCAATTCCGTTATAATGACGACATTGATTCCATTCAGATTTATATGAGACAAGGGCTTGCCGGCGCTACGGAAAATGCCGATTTTCTCGATATGAAGAAAGCGGAGGCAGAGCCCTGGTACGCCCGATTTGCTTCGGCCAAAGCCTTTGTCGCCTGGCTTCCTTCGACAGCGGTTGATTCCAATGCCGACAGCCGGGAATTAACGGTATTGCGTAAAATTCCGAATGAGCATGACATTCAGCGGTTCGACGGCATTGTACGCGCGCGCTTAAAGCCCGCCGCCATGGATTCGGTGCTTAACCATGCGATTCTGACGCCTCATGCGGCGGCTTTTCTGTTCAACGACGAAGGCGAGCTGTTAGGCAAGTCCGACCGGTTTATTTATTCGAATGAGCTCGCAATGGAAGTCAGCGCTCTTTATCGTCATTCCGACGAGGTAGACAATTACTACAATAATAATTATCCGATCGACGGAAGCCGGCATCTGCTTGGGGTGCAGGCGATTCCCCATACCGACATGAAGGTTGCGCTTGTCGTGCCATATACCGATATTTTGCAATCCAGCGTGAAGGCGAGGAACCGGATCATATCGATTTTCCTGATTGTTGTACCGTTTATGCTGCCTTTCTCTTTCTTTGTCGCTGCATCGGCAACCAAGAGGATAAGAAGGCTTATTATCCATGTCCGGAAGATAAAGCATGGCCATTTCCAGCTGGCGCCTCTTCCGGCAAGCGATGACGAGATTGGCGAGCTGACGCATAACTTCAACACGATGGTCCAGAATATCTCGGGTTTAATCGAAGAGAAGTCGTCGCTTGGGCGAGAGGTGAAGAACAAGGAGCTGAAGGCGCTGCAAGCACAGATTAATCCTCACTTCCTATATAATACGCTGGATCTGATTAATGCGATGGCGATAGAGTCTAACGCGAATGACATCAAGCGGGTTGTGGACGAACTGGCCGTCTTTTATAAGCTAAGCTTGTCGAACGGCAAGGAGTATGTCTCGCTTGAGAGCGAGCTGAAGCATATCGAGGCGTACGTGCGGATTCAGAACATGCGCTTTGGCGACAGCGTCCGTCTGGAATTTGAAGTGCCAAGGGATCTGTACGACTGCCGGCTGCCGAAAATATTGCTCCAGCCGCTTGTCGAGAACGCGATTCTGCACGGCATTATGGAGAAGGACAGCGAAGAAGGCGAAATCCGGATTTCCGCCTGGACGGACAAGGGAGATCTGCTCATCGAAGTATGCGATGACGGCGTAGGGATGAATGCGGAGCGGCTGAACGCCATTCTGCAAGCTCCTTCGGGAGAAGGCGGACGTGGCGGCTATGGCGTCCGCAATATCGAGGAACGTCTGCAGCTGTCCTACGGTCTTCAGTATGGACTGAAGTTCGACAGCTCGGAGGGCGAAGGAACGCGCGTCTTGCTGCGGCTGCCTGAACGAAGACTGGATGAACGGGGGAGAGCGCAATGAGACGGGGAATAAGAGGGCGGCTATGGCTTGGTGCGGCTCTGCTGTGCATGTTAATCGTGCTGGGATTAACAGCCTGTTCCAGGAATGCAGATAAGCAGGATGTTGCTGCAGCTGGTTCCGGCCATGAGAAGGAAGTAAAGCTTATCGGTTATCTGATTGGCGAGGCGCCAAAGGGAATGCCGCAAGTGCTTCAGGCGATTAACGACAAGCTGAAGAACGATATTAACGCAACGATTGAGCTGAATTATATCGGATGGAATGATGTCGCGTCAAAGTATCCGCTTGTTATGGCGAGCGGCCAGGACGTGGATTTTATATTTGCGGCAGATTGGAACTTCTATGTGACGGAGGCGACAAAGGGAGCCTTCTATCCGCTTAGCCAATCCATGCTGGAGCAATATATGCCGCGGCATATGGCGGCGATGGCACCGGAAGCGCTTCGCGCTGCCGATGTGAACGGGACGCCGTATATGGTTCCGACGTCCTCTCCCGACCGCAAGGTGAATGTGGCCTTGTTCCGCAAGGACGTGATGGAGAAGGCCGGCATGACGCAGATTACGAAGTTCTCGGAGATCGAGCCGTACCTGGCGGAGATTAAACGCGACTATCCGGGCATGATTCCGCTTAATCTGGACTCCCAATACGATCTTCCAACTCCGTTTGCTTATCTCATGCTGGAGAAGTTCGCCTGGTTTACGGCTCCGTTTGATTCGGGCGACCCTCTGGCTCAAGGCATAACGGCGGATATGGAGGACCCTGCGGCCGTGATGTACAGTATGGCGGAAGAACCGATTCTGGGCTGGCAGAAGGAAGCCGCGTATATCATGAAGGACTGGTATGACAAGGGCTACATTAACAAAAATCCTTACGCCAACAACATCCGTTCTAAGGATAATTTCTGCAACGGCAAATCGGGCATCGCATTCGGGAATTCCATCGATATGATGAACGTCTTTATGTCCTGCAAGGAGCAGGGGATAGAAGTCTATCCGTTCCCGATGCTGTATCCGTCAGGGAAGGCTGCGGAATCCAGCTGGCTGAACAACGGGGTAGCGATTGCCGCCTCCTCCAAAAATCCGGAAAGGACGCTGGAGGCGCTTGATTTGATTATGGAGGATCCTTCGTACGCCTATTTGGCTTATTACGGGATCGAAGGGGTTAATTACACAATTACGCCTGACGGTACGGTTGGCCTGCCGGAAGGCGTGACCTCCGAGTCCAATACGTATCCTCCCGATGCCGCTGGCTTCTGGTTCGTGAACAAGAACCTGTTTAAGCCCGTTGCCAAATCGACCGAGTCGTATAAAGAGCTGCAGGACCGGATTCAGCCGCTGCTGGAGCCAACGCCTCTGGTAGGGTTCCTATTTAATTCCGATCAGGTGAAATCGGAGATTGCCAATCTTAAAAGCGTCTCGACGCAATATGCGCAGCCGATTTATATCGGTGCGGTTAGTGATGTGGAGGCGGCCTTCGACACCCTTGTGCAGCATTTGAAGAAAGCCGGGATTAATAAGGTGAAGGCAGAGGTGCAAAAGCAGGCGGCGGAATATATCGCCAGCCGCTAATCGATAGAATGAAGAAGTCAGTCCGGGGTGTGCGAACGCCGGGCGGGCTTTTTTTTCGTTCATAGGTTTTCAAAGATGATCGTAGGTTTACCCCGTGTGAGGCAAAAGCCGCTTTCGATAACATAGAAACAGATAGAGATTGATGGAGAGAATGTTACGGAGGTTGCTCGCATGAAGGATATTCGAAAGAATTGGCTGTTGTATCTGATGTTTTTACCGGTTGCCGTTTACTTTGTCGTATTCGCTTACATCCCGATGGGCGGCGTCGTGATGGCCTTCGAATCTTATTCCAGGCAAGGCGGCATGTTCCTGAGCGAATGGGTGGGCTTTGACAATTTCCATTATTTCTTCGCTTCGGGCAAAGCATGGCTTGTTACCCGCAATACGATGGTGTACAACGTGATGTTCCTTGGGTGCTACACCTTGTTCTCCATTGTGGCTGCCGTATTCCTGTCGGAGATCCGGCGCAAATCGTTCAAGAAGCTCAGTCAGACGCTGATGTTCCTTCCGTATTTTATTTCCTGGGTAACGGTGTCGGCCTTTGTCTATAACTTCCTCAATTACGAGTACGGCATCGTAAACAAGCTTCTTCATTACATGGACGTGCAGGCGCTTGATATTTATTCGAACACCAGCTATTGGTACTTCCTGCTTCCTTTCTTGTATGTGTGGAAATGGGTAGGCTACGGCAGTATCCTGTATCTGGCCGCTATTGTAGGCATCGACCAGGAGATTTACGAGGCAGCCACGATTGACGGGGCAACCCGGCTTCAACGGATTACGAGAATTACCTTGCCGCTGCTCAAGCCAACGATGATTATTTTGCTGCTGCTGGGACTCGGGCGGATTATGAGAGGCGAGTTCGATATGTTCTATCAGCTGATCGGCAACAACGGTCTGCTGATGGACGCGACGGATATTATCGATACGCTGGCGTTCCGATCCTTAATGGGATCTGCCGATTTCGGCATGGCTTCTTCGGTCGGACTGTATCAGTCGGTGCTGACCCTCATTATTATTCTGACCGCTAACTGGCTGGTGCGCCGGTATGACAGAGAACAAGCGCTGTTCTAACCGCAAGCTTCCTATTCCACTTACGCGAGAAAGCAGGTGTTACGATGAGCAGTCCAACTTCCAGCCGGAAGCTGAATTCCGCTCCGCTTTTTACAACGATCTCTTATACGGTCGTATCCATCATTGCTCTTCTATGTCTGCTGCCCTTTATCGTTCTTCTGGCAGGCGCATTCTCCTCTGAGAGCTCCGTGCTTGCGGACGGGTACTGGTTCTGGCCGCGCGAGGTATCCCTTGAAGCGTTTAAGTATATTTTCCGCTATCCAAACGATGTGCTCTCGGCTTACAAGGTATCGATTATTGTGACGGTAGTAGGCACAGTATTGTCGCTGTTCATCTCAACGATGGCCGCCTATGTGCTGGGGAGAAAAGAGCTGAAGCACCGCAATAAGCTGGCCTTCTTCCTCTTCTTCACCACGCTGTTTAACGGCGGACTTGCTCCTTACTATATTTGGCTCAGCCGCAACCTGCACCTGACGAACACTTACGCGGTGCTGATTCTAGGTCCGATGTTCAACGTGATGTACATTCTTATTCTTCGCAGCTTTATAAAAAGCTCCGTTCCCGAGCCGCTGATTGAATCGGCGAGGATTGACGGAGCGGGCGAGATGAGGATTTTCCTGCAGATGGTTCTGTCGCTCAGCAAGCCTGCGCTTGCTTCGATTGGGGTGTTTACCGCGCTGGCTTACTGGAATGACTGGTGGACGGCGATGATGTTTACGACGAAGGACTCGCTCATTCCGCTGCAATATCTGCTCTATAAAATGCTGTCCTCCATCAATCTGTCCTCCGCTATGGCGCAGCATGTGACAAGCCTGGATGCTCCGAAGGAGACCTTTAAGCTTGCAATGACCGTGATTGCAACGGGACCTATTTTGCTCGTCTTCCCGTTTGCGCAGAAGTATTTCGTCAGCGGCGTAACGATTGGCGCCGTTAAGGGATGATATAGATTCCGCTTGAATCGGAATTTATATAGATGCTTTATTTGCTTGGCCATTATAAGGGGAGGGATTTATTTTGATAAGAAAAACAAAAAGCCCGTTTACGATGCTGGCCTTGATCGCGTTGATCGCGCTTTTACTGGCCGCCTGCAGCAGCAACAATAGCAGCAATACGCCGGCATCCTCCAAGGTCTCTGAAGAACCTTCGGCTTCAGCATCAGCTTCTCCGTCTGACGTCAGCAAGGAAACGGCTGCCGCAGATACCGGCAATGATAACTCGGAAGAAGTGAAACTGGTCGGGTATTTGCTGGGCGAAGCGCCAAAGGGCATGCCCGACGTCATGGCAGCCCTTAACGAAAAACTGAAGAAGGACATCAACGCAACGCTTGAGATTAACTATATCGGCTGGGGAGATATCGCCGCGAAATACCCGCTTATTCTGGCATCGGGCGAAGATGTCGACTTCGTCTTCACGGCCGATTGGAACTTCTATGTGCCTGAAGCCAATAAAGGCTCCTTCAAGGAACTGACGCAGGATATGTTCCAGAAGTATATGCCGAAATATGCGGCGAAGCAGGATCCGGCTGCCTACAAAGCCGCGCAAGTAAACGGCAAGCAATACATGATTCCGACTACAACTCCAGACCGCAAGGTTGGCGTAATCGTGCTCCGCAAGGACGTTATGGAGAAAGCGGGTTTGACGAATCCGACGAAGATCTCCGAGCTGGGGCCTTATTTTGCCGAGATTAAGAAGGATTACCCGAACATGATTCCGCTGAACCTGGACTCTCAATATGACCTTCCGGCACCGTTTGGCGCTTTGGTCCAAGAGAAGTTCGCTTACGCCGGCGCTCCGCTTGATTCCGGCGACCCGTCCGGTGTCGGCAACTATACCGACCAGGAGGACGCAACCGGTAAAATCCTGAGCATCACCGACGAGCCGGTTCAAGGCGCATTCAAATATGCGGCCGGCATTATGAAGCAATGGTATGATGCGGGATATGTCAACAAGAATCCTTATTCCAACAAGATTCGCTCGAAGGATAATTTCTGCGACGGAAAATCCGGCGTAGCGTTCGGCAACTCCATCGACATTCAAGCTACCCTGTCGTCTTGCAAGGATAAGAACATCGACACCTACATTATGCCGGTACTGTCGCCGACAGGCCATGCGCCGTCCAACAGCTGGCTGAACAACGGCGTTGCGATCGCCGCAAGCTCCAAGCATCTTGAACGGGCGATGGAAGCCCTTGATTTGATCATGGAGAATCAGGATTACGTATTTAATGCTTACTATGGAATCGAAGGCAAGAACTACGTGCTTACGGCCGACGACAAGCTGGCCTTGCCGGACGGCGTAACCGCTGCGGACAATACGTATCCTCCCGATGCAGCGGGCTTCTGGTTCGTCGACAAGGATTATTTCAAGCCAAGCGCAAGCTGGACGGATTCCTACATCGAGCTGAACAACAAGATCAAGGACTTCCTGCAGCCGATCCCGTATCTGGGCTTCACGTTTAACACGGACAATGTGAAGACCGAGATTGCGAATCTGAAAAACGTCTCCACGCAATACTTCATGCCGCTTGCGATCGGGGCCGTGAAGGATGTCGACAAGCAATTCGATTCGCTGAATTCCAAGATGAAGGCAGCGGGCGTCGACAAAGTGAAAACCGAGCTGGAAACGCAGGCTTCCGCGTTCCTTGCGGCGAAGGGCTGATAAGAGAGGTTAGGGCGGTTCCTTGGGGACCGTCTTTTTTTATTGCCCGTGAGTTGGGGGCTGGAGTGCTGGAGTGCTGGTAACCTGGAAGTTCATAGAGCTTTCAGGTTTTTGTTTTGGTATTATTTTCATATAAAGTATTTTTGAGAGGAGGCAACGTCATGAAACAAGTGTATATCGTGCGTCATTGCAAAGCAGCCGGACAGGAGCCGGATGCGCCATTAACGGAGACGGGCATTCGGCAGGCGGAAGAGCTTGCGGACTTTTTCTCCTGCAGGGAAGTAGATGTCATTCTATCCAGTCCGTTCGAAAGAGCTTTTAGAACAATAGCGCCGCTTGCAGGCAGACTTGGTGTGGATATAGCTACGGATGACCGCTTAACCGAGAGAGTTCTGTCAGGAGCCAATCATGCGGATTGGCGGGAGATGCTGCGACTGACTTACGAGGATCCGGATTTGCTTTACGAGGGAGGGGAGTCCAGCAATGAAGCAACGAGCCGTGCGGTAAACGTCCTTACGGAAGCTCTGAACAGCGGCAAAAACAACATTGTTATCGTCTCCCACGGCAATCTGATTTCTCTGCTGCTTAAGCACTTTGACAACCGGATCGGATTTGAAGAGTGGGAAGCCATGTCTAATCCCGATGTCTTTCAGCTTACCTTCCCGGCGGGTAAACCTAGCATTCAGCGAATTTGGGAGGAATAATTGCTCTTCCTATGTTTATTTCCGACCGTTTTGCGTTAATTCTAGTAATAGGGAAAAAATATCGTTAAAAGGAGTTTTGTCCGTATGCCGCAAGGCAAGTGGTTTCGCATAGGTTATGGCATTATCGTTGTTTTATTGATCGCCTATCTGGCGTCTAAAGTAGATTTCGTGTTTAATCCGATCGGCAAGGTGCTTGCCGCGTTATTCGTGCCGCTCTTGATCTCCGGCATGTTCTATTATTTGTTCCGGCCGTTTGTAAGGCTGCTTTCTATGAAGCTGCCCAAGGCGGTCGCTATTTTGCTCGTTTACATAGGCGCGATTGGCATCTGTTATTTGTTCTTCTGGATGATCTGGCCTCCAATCCGGGACCAGTCCATTAATTTGGTGGACAACTTTCCGCAGATCGTCGCTTCCGTCCAGACATGGCTTGAATCCATGCAGCAGCATGAATGGTTGAGGGAAATCGGGCAGAAGGATGCCCTTTCTACGGAAAATCTGACGAACAAGCTGACCGGTTCGCTGGATGAACTGCTTAATTCCGTCATCGGCAGCGTGCGCGGCATTTTTAACGTGATTATGAACTTCTTCTTCCTGCTTGGTCTCGTTCCGTTTATGATTTATTACTTGCTGAGCGAGGGAGACAAGCTGCCCGGCCATATCCTGCGGATGCTGCCGGAACGTTTCCACAAGGAAGCAAGCGGGGCGCTCAAGGAGATCGATGCGTCGATTGGTTCGTTTATCCTGAGCAAAGTGCTCACGTCGCTCCTTATCGGCGTGCTGACTTTTGTTGGTTACCTGCTTATCGATATGCCTTATCCGTTGTTGCTTGGCTTGATTGCCGCCATCACGAACTTCATCCCTTATATCGGGCCGTTAATCGCCTTTATCCCGACGGCTGTTGTTGCGCTTACCGTCTCTCCGATGACGGTGCTTCTGGTTGGCGTTGTGCTTGTTGTCTCGAACCAGATTGAAGCGAACCTGATCGGACCTCGGATCATCGGCAAGCAAATGAACGTTCATCCGTTCACCGTCATGCTGCTTGTTATTGGCGCAAGCTCCATTATCGGCGCTTTCGGGATGATCATCGTAGTTCCCGTCTATGCGATTATCAAGATTATCGCCATCCGCGTTTACGCATTCCGCAAGCATAACCACATCCCGCCAAAGGATCCGCTAGCGGAGGTTATCGAACGAAAGTAGTAAAAAAGCTGTCCACCCCGGACAGCTTTTTTTATTCCCCTATCCGGTTCCCGCTTCCTCATTCTGAATTATTTTCCATTCCGCCGGGCATGATAAGAAATGCAATTTTGGGCACATCTCGGACGGGAGGGGATTAGTCATGGTGACGTTGAGACAGATGGCTACGATGGTCATTCTGTTTTTAATCGGCAGCTCCTCTTTATTTCTGCTTGGCGGCACGGCGGAGCGGGATGCGTGGATGTCGGTGGCCGTTGGCGTGCTGGCCGGATTTGTGGTTATCAGTCTTGTGACGCTGCAGATCCAAAGGCTTGAGCCTGACCGGAACCTCATTGAAATATTCATGCTGTACTTCGGCAAAGTGATTGGCTTTGTTTTTGGACTCGTCTATGTCGTCTATTTCTGTTACAAATGCACCCGTAATGTCCGTGAGTTCGCAGACCTTTCCATTATGTTTCTGCTGTCGGATACGCCGCTTTCCGTCATCATGCTCATCATTTGCATTATTGGCGGTTATGCCGTCATGGGTGGTCCCGGAGTATTCTTTCGAATGACGGAGGTGCTGCTGCCGATCCTGATTTTGATCTATGTCTTAATCTATTGCCTATTGATTTTTACAGGAACCATAGATCTTGCCAGACTGCTTCCGATGCTGGAAAAGGGCTTCAAGCCGGTCTGGGACGCCGCTATTCCCGAGATTATCTCATTTCCTTTCGGCGAAATGGTATTGTTCCTCATGTTCTGGCGGTATATCGACAAAAGCAGCTTTGGCCAGGTGATGCGGGTAACGTTAAAGAGCTACTTGTTCGCCGGAGCGTTTATTACCGTCATGAATGTAGTAATTATCGCGAGCCTAGGCTCCTTAGCCGGATGGAGTACGGTACCGCTTCTGCAAGCGACAACCTTTGTGGCGATCGGGGATGTGTTTGAACGGTTTGATCCGTTTGTCGCGCTCTTGTTCTTTACAGCGGTATATGTAAAATTGACGGCTTATTACCTTGGCGCTTCGCTTGCCCTAGCCTACTTGCTTCGCATTTCGCTTCGAATTGCGGCCATACCGGTCGGTATCGGCATTTTTTTCGGCTCGTTCTGGTTTAAGAGCTACATGCACCAGGTAAACGTCGGCTTCGAACAAAATATCAAATATCATTTTCCAATATTCCAAATGTATATTCCGATCCTGCTGCTGATCGTTATGCTTCTACGGTCCGGCGTTCGATCGCGCGGCAAGGTACAAAAACAGCCATCTAGCGAGGACAGCAACCATGCTAATTGATAAGACTTCATCAAAGCCGGGCAAGCAGACCACTTCGTCCGGTCAGGACAAGCAGCCTGAGCAAGTGCTGCTTACGGATATGGATATCAATATCGAGCGCCTGCACCGGTTCCTGGGGGGCGGCGAGGATGTCGTATGCCGTACGCTTCAGCACCGTTCCTTTGACAACACTCGTTATGCGATCCTTTATATTGACGGCATTGTTGAGGGGACGACTATTAACACGCTGCTGCTTAGTCTGCTGGACGATGCCAATAATTCGTATACGAATGAGAAGAGCAGCGAAGGGGCCGGCCTATATCATCATTTAACCGAACAGTCCATCGCAATCGGCAAGCTTAGCGAAGTCAGCACGATTGAGCAAGCAGGCTACAGCATACTTGAGGGAAGCACGGTCCTTGTGGTGGACGGCAGCCTGAGGGCTATCGTGATGGATACTACCGGAGGCAAAACCCGTGCGGTAGAGGAGCCAAGCAGCCAGACGGTTATTCGGGGGCCGAAGAGTGGCTTTACCGAAAATCTGCGGACCAATACCTCGCTTATCCGCAGAATAATTAAGTCACCCGATATACGGTTTGACTACAAGATGATCGGACGCCAGACAAGAACGAATGTGGCGGTTGTCTATCTGGAGGGAATCGCGGAGCAGGAAATCGTCAATGAGGTTCACCGCCGGTTGGATAAAATCGATATCGACGGCGTGCTGGAAAGCGGCTATGTCGAAGAGTTTATTCAGGACCGGGCGTTTACGCCTTTTCCGCTGCTGCAGAATACCGAGCGTCCGGATGCGGCAAGCGCTGCTCTGCTGGAAGGCCAGGTTGTGGTTATGGTATCCGGAACGCCGTTTGTGCTGATCGCGCCGGTAACCTTTGCCAAGTTTTTTCAATCGAGCGAGGATTACTATCAGCGTTACGATATTGCGACCTTTCTACGGATCATCCGGATGGCTTCCTTCTTTATATCCATGCTGCTTCCGTCGCTTTATATTGCGATCACCACCTTTCATCAGGAAATGCTGCCGACCTCGCTGCTGATCAGCTTGGCGGCCCAGCGGGAAGGGATTCCTTTTCCGGCCTTGCTTGAGGCCTTCCTGATGGAGATTACTTTCGAGATCTTACGCGAAGCGGGTGTCCGGATGCCGCGGATTATCGGACCCGCGATTTCGATCGTTGGAGCTCTCGTGCTTGGCCAGGCAGCCGTACAGGCGGGGATTATATCGGCAGCCATGGTTATCGTCGTGTCCTTTACGGCTATTGCGAGCTTCGTTATTCCTGCCGTAAATATGGGCATTGCCGCCCGGCTTATCCGCTTTGTGTTAATGATTCTGGCCGGTACGTTCGGTTTGTTCGGCATCATGTCCGGGCTTATGATTCTGCTTGCCCATTTATGCGGATTACGCTCATTCGGCAAGCCGTATATGATGCCTTTTTCGCCTTTTGTACCGTCCAATTTGAAGGATGTACTGATTCGCGTGCCATGGTGGGCCATGCGTAAACGCCCTTTGAATATCTCTAACGATAGCAATGTAGTAAGGGAAGGCGCGGGGCAGAAGCCCAGCCCCGATCAGGAAGGAGCCTAGAATCATGAAGCCGGCTATATCGACCCTGCAGACCGTTGCCTTAATTCAAAGCGCGGTTACGCCTACGCTCGTATTGGCAGTGCCAAGCGTAATGGTCACGATTGCTCACCATGACGCCTGGATTTCAGGCGTAATAGCAACCATAGCCGGCATGATTATGGCTCTGGGAATTGCCCTGATCTGCAGGGCTAATAAAGGACAGCTTTTCCTGGAATGGATGGAAAGCAGCTTCGGAAGACCGATTGGCGTGGGGATCGGATTATTTATAGGGATTTATTATTTTAATTCCTTTTGCGTCATTGTCCGTACGTTTGCCGATTTTATATCCGATATTGTCCTTGATTCCACTCCGCTGTTTATGCTGACGGCCATTATGGTCGTCGTAGCGGCTTTTACCGTCATGCAGGGAATCGAAGCGATTGCTCGATCGTCTTTTTTGGTGCTAATCCTGATCATGCTTATTGTGCCAATATCCGTCTTTGTTCTTTATACAGACATTGATTTCAAGAGGCTTATCCCACTGTTTGATACGAGCCCGGTAAGATTGGCGATTGCTTCTTTTCCTCCTATCGGTCTGTTGTCGGAGGTAGCTGTCCTGCTTCTTATAAATCCTTATATGAAAAAACCGGCATCCGTTGTGAAAGCAGGTCTTTTGGGCACTTTCCTTGGATCCTCGCAGCTTGTGCTCGTTATTTTGCTTAGTCTTACGATCTTTGGACAGCAGCTTGTTCCGTTTATGTCCTACGCCTTTGTTAATGTCATGTCGATCGTGGAGGTTGGCGAGTTTCTGGAGCGGATCGAAATATTTACCGTTTCGGTCTGGGTCCTGACGATGTATATCAAATTAGCCGTGTTCCTGTTTGCAGCCGTTCATTGTATCTTCCACTCTCTTCGTCTGCGCAGCGAACGCCATACGGTTATCGGATTAAGCCTTCTGGCGATCGTAACGTCAGCGAGCGAGTGGCCGCAAGATATGGAGAGCACCTTTATGACAACCCTGGTCAACATGCCGGTGCTGCTGATCACGAATATTTTGCTGCCCATTCTTATTGCTCTGGGACTTCTCGTCACGCGAAGGAAACGAAAGCAGCAAGGAGGCATGCGGAAGCCATGAGATTGCGATTTAAGTCTATTTGTTGCGCTATGCTGCTTCTTCTGTTTGCGTCCCTGACAACCGGCTGCTGGAACCGGATCGAGCTGAACGAAGTGGCCATCACATCGGCAACGGGCATTGATTGGGACGGAAACAGCTGGATTGTGTCCTACCAGGTTGTTATTCCTGCCGCAATATCATCGGTTATGGGGGGATCGGGAGGCAGCGGCCCGAAGTCGCCTATCATTGTATACTCGACGAAAGGCAAAACCATACGGGATGCGATTATGCACAGCTATTCGGAAAGCCCGCGCAAGCTTTTTTTCGCTCATAACCGTGTCGTGGTTATTGGGGAAAAAGCGCTGCAGCATGGCGTAAACGAACTGATCGACGTCTATTTCCGCAATTCGAGCACCCGGGAGACCGTAAGCGTGCTTGCGACGCCGGGCACGGCGCGCCGAATTCTGGAGCAGTTCATGCAGCTGCAGGCGATTTCGGGGGCAGGTATGAAGGAGATTATTTTATCCGAGATGAAAAACACCTCCATTTTGCCCAATATTCCGGTCTATCAGCTTGCCATGGAAGTGACGGGGGATGCGAAAAGCGCCGTTGTCCCCGAGATTTTTGTGTCCGGAACGGAGGATACGTCCTCCCTGGATTCATTCGGAAGCACATCCATTCCTTCCAAGCTGAAGCTGGGACGCCTCGCCGTCCTGAAGGATGATAAAATGATCGGCTGGATGAGCCGGAAGGAATCGCTAGGAGCATCTTATTTGAGGGATAGCGTGAAACAGTCCTTTGTTGTTGTTCCTTGCGAAGACGATAAAGGCAAGAAAGGCTATGACACCATTCAAATTCTGAAGTCCTCCACGAAGGTTATTCCGAAGCTGAAGAGTAATCAGCTCACGTTTACGGCGGAGGTCGACGTGACCGGATCCTTATTGGAATCCACTTGCTCGCAGGATTTATATAAACCGGGCATCATCCAGTTGCTTGAACAAGGGGGGCAGCTGCAGGTTAGTGCCCTGCTTCAAGAGGCATGGAAGAGGGGGCAACAGTTAAATACGGATATATTCGGAGCGGCGGAGAAGACCCATCGCAAATATCCGAAGCAATGGAAAACGTGGAGCAAGAATTGGGATCAGGTGTTCAAGCAGGCCCCGCTTGAGACGAAGGTCAAATTCCGGATGGCACGGATGGGATTAAGCAACAAATCCTTTGATTACTTGATGGAAAAGAGGGAGAAGTAGGACGTGTTATATGTCGCTATTGTGATCGTACTGGCGTACGTCGTATTGTTGCTTGTAGGTGGAAAGCCGCTCCTCCGCAAAAAATGGTACAAAGATTTCGTCGTTTACCTGGTTCTGCTGACCTGGAGTGCCGTTATCGCGGTAGGCTTTGTTCTCAACTGGCCGGGTACGGAATCAGGTACAACGGTAGCGCTTATTAACATGGCGATGGAGCCGATTAGAAAAATAATGGTAGGCGTAATTGGCTGGGGGATGGATTAAAGACTAGTTCTTGAATCCTTGCGAGGGTTAGGTATATTGGGAAAGGATAGTTCCTGAAGAACCCGCTGTTGCGGGTTCTTTTTGCTTTCGGATCCTACGTACGCACCAATTGTTGCCGGAGGCTGCCGAACAAGAAGGAATCCTGCCGAATGACAGCGAATCAGATGAGCCGCAATTATTCCTTCAGAAGGTGTGATCATCGTTGAGCAGGTTGTCGAAGTGGGTCCTTTGTATGATTATGGTTATGATGGCATTGGCGAGTTATCCGGGGAATCTGGGGGCAGAGGCGGAGAAGGCTGCCGGCATTACCGTTCCTTACACCGTTAAGCCGGGAGATACGTTGTTTGGTATCTCGAAAAAATACTATCTGACAGGCGATTACGAACAAGTAGCGAAACTCAACGGCTTGAATCCCAAAGCATCGTTGAAAGCCGGAACGGTGATCAAGCTGAAAAGCCCTCTCGTACTGGATTACTACGAGGTACAGCCGGGAGAAACCCTATTCGCGATCACGAAAAGCTATTTTAACCGCAGCAACTATATGGACACCTTAATGACCTACAACGGGATAAGCGATCCCAATACCGAGCTGCAAATCGGGATGACGCTTCGCATTCCGCTGCCGTCGGGAGAAGGTAGGCATCATGTTGTAAAAGGCGATACCCTGTATAGCCTGTCGGTCAAATATTTCAAATCGCAGGACTATCAGAAGGCGGTTGCCCAGACGAACGGGGTGGGCACGGATACAAGCCTCATTCAAGCGGGGCAAGAGCTGCAAATTCCTAATCCGTATTACATGGCGGCGGCGAAGTCCGGCAGCACGGTCGCTGCGACGGCCTCGACCAAGCTTTCCATAGAGATCGATATTACGAAGAATAAGCTGTACGTAAAATCCGGAGGGACAATTAAGAAGACATTTAATATTGCCAGCGGGAAAAAAGCGGGTTTAACGCCAACCGGAACTTTCGAGATTCTAACAAAGATCGAGAACCCTTGGTACTCCGCCAAAGGAATTCCCGGGGGCGATCCGAAGAACCCGCTCGGCAGCCGCTGGCTGGGACTAAGCGTCCCGAATACCCAAGGAACGAAGTACGGCATTCACGGAACCAACGCCCCTTCATCCATCGGCACGAACGCAAGCGCGGGCTGCATCCGCATGCTGAATGAGGATGTAGAATGGCTATATAATGCGGTGCCTACGGGTACGAAGGTTACGATACATAAATAGAGTGATTTTAAGGGTTGGACAAGGGTGTTAAGGTCCCTTAGGAGCCTTAACCCTCGGAACGCAGCGGCGATTTGCCGGGTTAAGGCCCTCTAGGGACCTTAAGGATGCGGAATTTATGGCGAGAGCCGGCAAAATAAAGGGGATTCCGGCTTTTAAGGTCCTTGAGGGACCTTAAGCGTTAGAACCGAGGTGTGGGATAAAAGCTACCTAGAGTGGAGCGAATAAGACCCCGGCAGGGTCTTATCTGGCTCAAGTAG
>NZ_BILY01000024.1 GCF_004000805.1 Paenibacillus glycanilyticus NBRC 16618 | reverse complement strand
TGGTACAGGCGGTACTGGCGGCGGCAAAGGATTCGGTGGTGGCGGTACCGGCGGCAGCAATGGCGGCGGCAATAACATCGCGCCTAACAATCAAGCGCCAAACGCAGCTCCAAATCCGGCGCCTAACAAAGCGCCAAGCGAAAATTCCGCGCCTAATTTGCGTTAAACCCCGCATAGAGGCAAAGATAGCAAAGGGGTTGTCCAGCGTTGGACAGCCCCTAAAAACTTTTTTTAAAAAACCTCTTTACATTTGCCTCGAAATAAAGTATCTTAAAATCAAGATAAACGAAAGCGAGGCGAGCAAATGGAAAAGGAAAAAGACGATTCGCTTGATCTTTACATCGCGCTTGCCAGAGCAAGCCAATGGGTGAACGCTCATGCCGACCGGGATATCCGCAAGCATGGCCTCAACCGGACCGAGTTCGGAGTGCTGGAGCTTCTGTATCACAAAGGTCCGCAGCCCTTGCAGCAAATTGGCGAGAAGGTGCTGATGAGCAGCGGCAATATCACTTACGTCATCGATAAGCTGGAGAAGAAAGGCTTTGTCAGCCGCAGAGCTTCAACGGAAGACCGGAGGCTGATCTACGCCGAAATTACCGAAGCAGGGACACGGTTCATAGAAGAGGTGTTCCCGCAGCATACCCTCGTAATTGAGGGAGCGGTCGGGGGACTGACAGCGGAAGAAAAGCAGGCTGCAAGCTCACTACTCAAGAAATTAGGCAAGTTCGCGCAGACGACCTTCAAATAGAGTTGGTCGTAGCCATATACATCAAGTCAGGCCCTATATCTTAAATTAAAGATTCTTAAAAATTCAAAAAAAACCTATTAGGAGAGTGGAAATAATGACAAATCAACGTACCGCAGGTATCCATCATATTACGGCTTTCGTAAAACATCCTCAGGTGACTACAGACTTTTACGCAGGGGTGCTTGGTCTCCGGCTCGTGAAAAAAACAATCAACTTCGACGCACCGGAAGTGTACCATCTGTACTTCGGCGATCAAGCCGGCAGCCCTGGCACCATCATCACGTTCTTCCCTTGGGAAAACTCCCGTAAAGGCGTTGTAGGCGGCGGTCAAGTAGGTTACACCACTTACGTTGTACCTGAAGGCACACTGGGCTTCTGGAAAGAACGCCTTGCAAAATTCCAGATCGAATTCAAAGAGACTTCCCGCTTTGGCGAGCAGTACTTGCAATTCGCGGATCCGGACGGCTTGCTCGTAGAGCTGGTGGCACGCGAAGAAGGTCCTAGAAGCGCATGGTCGTTTGGCGGGGTATCGGCGGAAAATGCGATCAAAGGCTTTGGCGGCGCTATTCTGTACAGCACGAATCCTGCGGCAACCGCACAATTGCTGGAGCATGTAATGGGCCTGTCGAAAGTGGATGAAGAGAACGGCCTGGCACGTTACCAATCGTTTGGCGAACTCGGCAACATCATTGACGTGAATACGGAGCCTATGGCGGCCGGTCATGGCGGTCATGGTACCGTTCACCATATCGCTTGGAGAGCAAAAGACGATGCCGAGCACCTCACCTGGCAGCAGCATGTAGCGGCAAACGGCTTCCAGCCAACGCCAATCGTCGACCGTCAGTACTTTAACGCGCTCTACTTCCGTGAGCAAGGCGGCATACTGTTCGAGATCGCTACGGATCCTCCAGGGTTCGCGCGTGACGAAGATCCTGAACATCTTGGCGAACAACTGATGCTGCCAGCATGGTACGAGCAGCACCGCGCAACGCTGGAGCAGCTGCTCACACCGTTTGATGTACGGGTAATGGAACTGGATCGTTAATAACAGAAAATCATTTAGGAGGTATATACCATGAAGCATATATTCAAACAGGGGACGAATCCGGCAGCGCCGGTCCTCGTCCTCTTCCATGGCACAGGCGGCACGGAGCATGACCTGCTGCCGCTTGCTGCAGCCTTTTCGCCGGAGTCGTCCGTACTCAGCATCCGGGGCAATGTATCCGAGAACGGAATGGCGCGATATTTCCGCCGGATTGCGGAAGGCGTATTTGATCTCGAGGATCTGGTGTTCCGGACAAAGGAACTGAATGATTTCCTTGACCAGGCGGCAGAGGAGTACGGGTTCGATCGCGGTAATCTGGTAGCTGTGGGCTACTCCAACGGAGCTAATATCGCAGGCAGCCTGTTGTTCCACTACAAGGACTCGCTGCGCGGTGCGATTCTGCATCATCCGATGGTGCCGATCCGCGGTCTAGAATTGCCGGATTTGTCCGGAGTGCCGGTATTTATCGGGGCAGGCGAGAACGATCCGATCTGCTCGCCCGAGGAGACAAACGAGCTGGAAGGCTTGCTTGGCGGTGCGGGCGCTACGGTAGACGTGCATTGGGAACGGTTCGGCCATCAGCTTACCCGTTCGGAAGTGGCGGCGGCTGCTGCTTGGTATAAAGATCATTTCTAAGAAAAGGAGGCGGCGGATTCATGATTCGGATTGATGCAGAAAACTTAAGCGAGCGGGAGAATTACAAGCTGCTTACGGGTACGGTTATTCCAAGGCCGATTGCCCTGGTAACGACCTTATCGGAGGATGGCGTGCTGAACGCGGCGCCATTCAGTTATTTCAATATCGTAACGGCAGATCCGCCGCTGATCTCCGTATCCGTGCAGCGCAAAAGAGGTATCCGGAAGGATACCTCACGTCATGCCATCGCAAGAGGCGAGTTTGTCGTTCACATTGCGGATGAATCGTATGTGGAAAAGCTGAATGCTACGGCAGCCAGCCTGCCGCCGGAGGAGAGCGAGGTTGCTCTTGCCGGACTGACGGCGGTACCTGGCGAACGCATCTCCGTTCCAGGCATAGCGGAGGCCAGGGTCCGGCTGGAATGCGTGCTGGAGCAAGCGATTCCGCTTGGCGGAACGGCTGAAGCTCCCGCTGCGGACCTGCTGATCGGCCGTGTTGTCCGCTATCATCTGCATGAATCCATCGCGGATGAACGGAATCATATCGATGCGGCGGCTCTTCAGCCGGTCAGCCGTCTGGCAGGCGCTTCCTATGCTAAGCTTGGCGAGCTGTTCGAAGTAGAACGGCCTTCTTAATTACTCTTCGCCGCGCGCTTCGAATCGTTTGATAATCTCGACAATTACCTGCACGGATTTAACCATGTTGTCGATGGAGACATATTCGAATTTGCCGTGGTAATTCTCGCCGCCGGTGAAAATATTCGGAGTCGGCAGGCCCATATACGACAGCTGCGAGCCGTCGGTACCGCCGCGGATCGGCTTGATAAGCGGCTTGATATCGAGGCTCTCCATCGCATCGCGGGCAATTTCGACGATATGGAATACCGGCTCGATTTTGTCGCGCATGTTATAGTACTGGTCTTTCAGCTCGAGAACGATGCTGTTAGGACCATGTTTCGCCTTCAATTCCTCGACGATGCGGGTAATATTCGCTTTCTTCTCTTCGAATTTCTCGCGGTTATGGTCGCGGATGATGTAGGACATTTTGGTTTGCTCCACATCGCCCTGCAGCGTGTTCAGATGATAGAAGCCCTCATAGCCTTCGGTAAGCTCGGGCGCTTCGGCTGCCGGCAGACGGCTGTGAAGGTCCATGGCGATTTTCATCGAGTTGACCATTTTGCCTTTGGCCGTGCCCGGATGGACGTTGGTGCCGTTGACGGTAATTTTGGCAGCCGCCGCGTTAAAGCTTTCGTATTCCAGTTCGCCAAGCGGACCGCCATCGACGGTGTAGGCATATTTGGCGCCAAAAGCGGCTACGTCAAAGAGATGAGGGCCGCGGCCGATCTCTTCGTCCGGCGTGAAAGCAACGCGGATTTTGCCGTGCTTGATGTCCGGATTCGCGATCAGATAGGCCATGGCCGTCATAATCTCGGCAATGCCGGCCTTATTATCGGCGCCAAGCAGCGTTGTGCCGTCCGTCGTCATCAGCGTATGGCCTTTGTAATTGCCCAGCTCCGGGAAATCCTTCGTCGACAGCACGACGCCCAGCGCCTCGTTCAGCGTAATGTCGCCGCCTTCGTATTCGACCAGCTGCGGCTTTACGTTTTTGCCGGTAAAGTCGGTTGCCGTATCAACGTGTGCCAGGAAGCCGATAGTTGGCACCTGTTTGTCGGTGTTAGCCGGCAGAGTCGCCATTACGTAACCGTTGGCGTCGATCGTAACTTCTTGCATCCCGATCGATTTGAGCTCTTCGACAAGCTGGTTCGCAAGCGTAAGCTGGCCCGGCGTTGATGGGCAGGTCTCGCTCTCGTCATTGGATTGGGTATCGACAATGACATACGAGGTCAGTCGTTTAATAATTTCTTCTTTCATTTGTTCCGGCTCCTTTCGGGTATCTTGCTTATGTTCCCATTATAAAGGAGTAGAGGGCAGAAATCGAATAACCGAAAGACGGCAGCAAGGGCTGCTCCTCATGGTCATGGCGACCAGGGAGCAGCCCTTACTGCGTGTGAACCGCCTTACTCGCCGAGCAGCTGCTCGGTCAGCTGATTTGCGGCTTTGGCGGTGGATACGCCATGCTTGTCGGACCAGTCGAACACGTTCGTCAGCGTGCGGTAGATCTGTTCGACGCGGCTTCTGGCGTAGGACGGAGAATTGTCGTTCAGCTCGGCGGCGGTCACGATGATGCCGCCGGCGTTGATTACATAGTCCGGCGCATACAGGATGCCCCGCCGATGCAGCACATCGCCGTGCCGTTCCTCCGCCAGCTGATTATTGGCGGCTCCGGCAACAATCCGGCACTGCAGCTGGGGGATGCTCGCATCGTTAATGATGCCGCCAAGCGCGCAAGGGGAGAAGATATCGCACAGCTCGCGCGCGATTTGATCCACGCCTGCGGCCCGGGCACCATAGTCCTGCACGGCCTTCCGGACGAGCTCATCGTTCAGGTCGGACACGACCAGCTTGGCTCCGGCATGCGCCAGATATCGGCAGAGGAACATGCCGACTTTTCCGAGTCCCTGAACCGCAACGACTTTGCCGGACAGGCTTTCCGAGCCGTCCAGCTTTTTCAGGGAGGCCTTCATCGCCAGAAAGACGCCGTAAGCGGTCATATCCGCCGTAAAAGTACCCGCCGCGCCAAGCGATCCGGTGATGTCGGTAACGTAACTCGTCTCTTGGAACACCCAGTCCATATCGGCTGAGGTTGTTCCGACGTCCATGCCGGTAATATACTCGCCCTGCAGCCGGTTAATGAAACGCCCGAAAGCCCGGAACAGCCGTTCATTTTTGTCCTTGCCCGGGTCTCCGATAATAACCGCTTTGCCTCCGCCGAAGGGCAGCTCCGCCATCGCCGATTTATAGGTCATGCCCCGGGCCAGCCTGACGGCATCTATGATTGCATCCTCCACGGAGGGGTAGTTCCACATTCTGCAGCCCCCAAGCCCGGGGCCAAGCTTTGTGCTATGGATTGCGATAACTGCGGTAAGTCCGCTGCGCGCATCATGGATTACCTCCAACAGTTCATAGTCATCAAGGTTTAACAAGCTCCGCAAATCCATATGAAAAATCCCCCTTGTCTGGCAGTCCAGCAGCATTGGTATTACCGTTGTATTCAACAGCAACAGCCGATGACACTGGATGCCCGGATAAGGGGGAGCAAAAATCAGACGGTCGATCTGCGGATCAGCGCAAACGAGACGATAGCGAAGATAAGGATGATCGGCAGGAACCACAGCGACAGCCCAAAGGCCGTAAGATCCATGAACCAGTTCGCGATCTCATCCCACCAGTCTTTGGAGATAATGAGAACCATCATAATGGTGGTGGCCAGCAGGCAGGCCAGCGTCAGAACGAATAGGCCAATCGCCCGGAATTTCCGGAATACGCTGCCGATCGCAAAGCCCCAGAAGAAGAGCAGGACAAGGGTCAGGAAGTTAAAGATAAACTGCTGAACGATATTGCCGTCCGTCAAAAAAGGAAGATGGAAAAAGTGTAGTCCCGTACCCCAGAAGTTGGTCGCTTTCTCGATCGCGCTGAGCAGCAGCAGAATAATAGCCGTGAAACCGCCGGAGATCAATGCGTGTAAGACTGTACCCGCGTAATAGTCGGTTCGCCGGACGCTGAAGCTGATCGCAAAAGGAAAGGTTTGCGGGAGAACAATGATGCCAAGCACAAACATGTAGATAAAGATGGACATCAGACCGCCGGTGTAAATCCCGACGCCGCTCAGAAACCCGACGATCAGATTGATCACAAAGCTGGAGCCGAGAATCATGAACGGGATGATCAGCCACGCGAACTTGTCGCGTTGATGCATTTTCAGTACATTGCCAATTCGGTTCATTTAGGGGCGCCTCCCTTTACATCTGTTTTTTTGCCCGTTAACTGTACGATAAGCTGCTGCAAGGAAATCGGAGAGATGGCAAGGTTAAGAGCATCGGCCTTCTTCCGATCCTGTTCGGATAACCTGCCGGTAATTCCCGCTGTCAGAAGTACGCCGAACGGTTCCCGCGAAATGACGGTTTTGCCGGCGATAAAGCTTTCAACCGCGGTTGCGGTGCCTGCCACGGAATAGGCGGAGCCTCGCAGCTCTTCGGCATCCTCATTAATAAGCACCTTGCCTCCGTCGATGACGATGATATGCTCGAGCAGACGGCTTACCTCATCGATCAAATGCGTCGATAGGACGATCGTCCGCGGATTCTCGGAATAGTCCTCGATCAGCCGGTCGTAGAACAAAGCTCTGGCAACGGCGTCGAGACCCAGGTACGGTTCGTCAAAGATCGTAAGCGGAGCGCGGCTGGCCAGCCCGACGATAATCCCGACGGAAGAGTGCATGCCGCGGGACAATTTCTTCATCTTGCGCTTCAGCGGCAGCTGAAAGTCTTTGACCAGATCATTCGCAAACTCTCTATCCCAGTTCGGGAACAGGGAGGAGGACAGCTCCAGCACGTCGTTTACCGTATAGTTGTCCGGGTACTTCTGGCTTTCCTTAATGAAGCAGATTTGGCTGAGCACGCGGGAATTCTCGTACGGCTCTTCGCCGAATACCTTCAGCACGCCGCTTGTGGCGAACAGCTGGGCGGTAATCATATGCATGATCGTGGTTTTGCCGGCGCCGTTTCTTCCCAGCAGGCCGTAAATTTTGTCCGCCTCAAGCTTGAATGATACCTCGCTAACGGCCGTAACATTTCCGTACGATTTGGTTAAACGGCTTACCTCGACAACGTTGCTCATTATTTGGCCTCCCCTCTCCGAATCATTTCCGTTAATTGATCCGCCGAAATGCCCAGCTTCTCGGCTTCCCGCATCATGGTTACGACGTATTGCTCGAAAAATTGCTCCTTGCGCTTCTCGACCAGCACGGCACGCGCGCCTGTAGCTACAAACATCCCAATCCCTCTTTTCTTATACAAGATTCCTTCGTCCACCAGCAGGTTGACGCCTTTCGCCGCCGTAGCGGGGTTAATCTGATAAAAGGAGGCGAATTCGTTCTTTGAAGGGACTTGCGATTCCTCCGGAAGCCTTCCTTGAATGATGTCGTCTTCGATTCGTTCTGCGATCTGTACAAAGATAGGGCGACTATCGTCGATGATTAAGGTCATTGTGTTTTCCTCACCTCTTAGTTACCTGAGTGGTTGGTTACTCATGTAACCAACTATACAAGATGCGTTATACGGAGTCAATAGGCATAACAAAAAAGGAGAAGGCTTCCTGTTTGTAACAGAAAGCCTTCTCCTATTAGGTTGCGTCGTTAATCTTGCTCATCAGCGTCTGCACCTGATTTCGCAGCGCGAAGATCTCTTCCGGCATAACCGTCGTACCTTCAAATAGCCGCAGGGGCACGCAAGAGGCTTTATCCTTAAGCGCCTGACCTTGCTCGGTTAGGCGGACGACCAAATGCCGTTCATCGGATTTATCCCGCGCCCTTGTCAGAAGCCCCATGGATTCCAGCTTCTTAAGCAGCGGCGTGAGCGTTCCGGAATCGAGAAGGAGCTTGGAACCAAGCTCCTTCACGGATACATTGTCCTGCTCCCACAAGGCAAGCATCGTAATGTACTGGGTATAAGTAAGACCAAGCTCGGCGAGTAAAGGACGGTACAGCTTCGTAATTTCTCTCGAGCATGAATAAAAAGCAAAGCACAGCTGATTTTCCAGCTTCAGCAGTTCGTTGGTGTCCATAATGGCAGCAGCCCCTTTGTTGATTTAATCTTCTCTATATAAATTGTATGCAAATTAATTGGGTGACTGTATTGTAGCACCGCCTCTGAAACGTGTCAAAAAAGAAAAAATCGGTATTTGACATTGCTATATAAATTGCATACAATTTAATCAATAACAATTCATTTTAAAAGGAGCTGTATCACAAATGTCTTTATACAATATTGAAGTAAACACGATCAAAGGCGAGAAGCAAACGCTGGCCCCGTACAAAGGCCAAGTACTGTTGATCGTAAATACGGCGACCAAATGCGGATTCGCTCCGCAATTCAAAGGATTGCAGAAGCTCCATGACACGTACAAAGAGAAGGGCTTTGCCGTATTAGGCTTCCCGAGCAGCCAGTTTATGAATCAGGAGCTTGAGAATAACGCGGAGATTGCGCAGTCCTGCGAGCTGAACTTTGGCGTGAACTTCCCGCTGTACGCAAGAATTGACGTTAACGGCGACACTGCGCATCCCCTGTTCCAAAAGCTGAAAAAAGACGCGCGCGGCATTCTTGGTTCGAAGCGCATCAAATGGAACTTTACGAAGTTCCTGGTGAACAAGGAAGGCAAGGTTGTAAAGCGGTTTGGACCAAACGTGACGCCGGAGCGAATCGACTCCGAGATCCAGGCGCTGCTTAGTAAGTAATTCGCCAACTTGAGAAAAAGCCGGGCTTTGCGCATTAAAACGCAAAAGCCCGGCTTTTTTTCTAATAGGCAATACCCGCCTTCGTCCTTATGTATTGCTCGCTGAACAGCTGTGCATAGGCGAATTCGGCGGTATCGCCTGTCGTAATCCGGGTTCCATTCTCCGGAAGGCAGCCGCGCTCTACGCGATAACCTCCCTCGGCCGGACCGTCGGGCAAATAAGTCGGGCAGACCAGCGTCCAATCGAGCCGGGATTCCTCCAATAGCCGCAGCACCGCATGATGCTCCTCAGCGGCACGGGTGAGCGTTCTTCTTGATTCGCTCGATTGATACCGCAGCAAGCCCGGTTCAGTCCGGCTATCCAGTACTCCAGCCGTGCCAATGGCGACAATCCGTCTAATCTCAAGCCGGTTCATGGCTTCGAGAATAAGCGGGAAGCTGTCCGATAAGAGAGAACCGCCGTCGGTGCTTAATGCGCTGATGACGG
Organism: Paenibacillus glycanilyticus NBRC 16618; assembly: GCF_004000805.1. Classification (GTDB taxonomy): domain Bacteria; phylum Bacillota; class Bacilli; order Paenibacillales; family Paenibacillaceae; genus Pristimantibacillus; species Pristimantibacillus glycanilyticus. The sequence goes on along the minus strand of NZ_BILY01000024.1, from coordinate 90,262 downwards.
CATCCGTCCCGGATACGGCTTCGCCGACGTCCTCGGCGGAAGCCGCATTCCCTTCCACGAGTTTCAGTCCGGGCGAGCTGTCCGCCAGCTCCTTTAATTTATCCGGCGTACGCACGAGAGCTTTCACCGTATGACCGTCGCGAAGCGCAAGAGTCGTAACCATACGCCCGACACGGCCTGTTGCCCCGAAAATAGCGATTTTCATTTCATTCCCCTCCCTATATAATGAATTGTACATTAAAAAATTATCATAATGGAGCAACATTCCAGCCGTATACTGCGTTTAATAGTTGTATTAGATCGCGGATATTTTTTTTGTCTAATGATGTCCAGTATTTGTAAAACTATGAAATGGATTGATTATTTAGGGGGAAGTAAGTGAATGATTCGTGCTCGTGTAGCTCTTTGGACCAATGTTACTCTGCTGCTCATATGTTTAGGGCTCATAGCCGTTGCTTGTTCCGTGCCGGAAAGCAATCAATCGGTCAGCTTTTATGTCAACGGCGAGAAGCTCAAGCAGCCGCCTGCCGTGGATCTGGTTGACGGCGAGCCGATGGTGCCGGCCGCATTCCTGGAGTCGACCTTTAAATCCAAGCTGGAATGGACCCTGGAGAATCCGGGAACGAACGGCATTTACTATTCGGACAAGGTTGCCGTACTCATGTATCATGACCTATCGGATAAGACGGTGAAGAAAACCAATAACGCGGAGGCCGAGTCGGCTATTTCGCTTGATTTGTTCAAGGAGCAGATGGAACTGCTGAAGGCAGACGGATTCCATGTCATTTCCATCGATCAATATGCGGATTTTATCGCGAATAAAGGCAATGTGCCGGATAATGCGGTACTGCTGACCTTTGACGACGGGTATGAGAGCTTCTATACGAAGGCTTTCCCGGTGCTGAAACAGCACAACTACCCGGCGGTTAACTTCGTGATTGTCTCCGGTGCGGACAATGCGGACAAACCGAAGCAGGTCGGCCGTCCGAAAATGACCTGGACCCAGATGCGCGAGATGCAAAAGTCCGGCATGTCCTTCTATAACCATACGTATGACAGCCACAAATACGGCGTTATGCGCGCCGACGGCTTGACGAAGCCGGTTCTGACCCGCCATCAATATTTGAAGAAAGAGCAGCGCGTCGAGACGGACGAGGAATATCATACCCGCGTGAAGACGGATCTCGAGAAAGCGGAGCAGCACTTGAAAGCGGAGCTTGGCAATACAAAGGGCATTATCGCTTTTCCTTACGGGGCTTATAATGCGGAAGTACTGGATATTTTGAAGGAAGTAGGCATTTCGTTGTCCTTTACGGTCAAAGAAGGGATCAACGGACGCGGACAGACAAACGGCTTCCGCGTGAACGGCGCGAGGGAAGGGGAGTCAGCCAAACAGCTTATGGAGAAGCTGAAGGCGCTGGATCTGGACAATGCCCCGGTTATGGTCCATATGGACGGCCAGAATGCCGCTTTTAAGGAGCAGCCCTACAAAGGACCCAATGGCGTGATGATTCCGCTAAAGGAGTATTGCAAGATGAAAGGCATGAAGTTCAGCTGGAGCAAGCATAAGAAGCAATACAAAATTACGGCGACGGCGGCATAAAACAATCGAATTTCCCAATAAAAAGAGCTGCATCCTTCGGTCAATCGGACCCAGGATGCAGCTTTTTTTCTGTCAGCTCATAACCTGGCAATCCGTTCCGGAAGGGATTTCGGGGCATGAAAGAACAAATAATAACCGCATGGTTCAGTAAGGTTCGACATTATTCGAGTGGGCTTTTTCAAGGTGGGGAATCTCAAGACCTAAAGAAAACCTACCTGATATCCTAAGTTCACGCATTGTAAGGGCTTGCAGATTTCAAGATAATAAAAGCATCACAAACAAGGGGGATAAACAAATGGCTAAAATGAATATGAAGAGCGTTCTTGGTCTTGTACTTGCAGGTTCCTTGGCAATCAGCTTGACAGCATGCGGCTCGAATAACAATAACGGCGATAAAAATGCCAACTCCGGCGCTTCCAACAATGCGGGAGCAACTAACGCGGCTACAGAGAAGCCGGCAAGCAACGAGAAAGTTACGATTACTTTCCAGAACATTTACCCAGATCCAACGGATCCTAAAAACGGCATGATGAAAAAGATCGTAAAACAATACGAAACTGATCATCCAAACGTGAAGATCGAGCTGGACTCCTTGAATACAGACCAACAAAAACAAAAGCTGAAAACGCAAGCAGCTTCGCATGAAGTGCCGGACATCACAATCGTTAACCCGGCAGCTCAAATGCAGCCGTACGTTGATGCAAAACTGTTTGCACCGCTGAACGACATGGTTGAGCAAAACGGCCTGAAGGATACATTCCAAGACGGCGTTCTTGACTTCTATACATTCGACAATAACTTGTACGCCTTGCCGGACGGCAACAACATCGGCGTAGTTTACTACAACAAAGATCTGTTCCAACAAGCTGGCATCGCTAACCCGCCAACAACATTCGAAGAAATGATCGCGGACGTTAAAACGCTGAAAGCTAAAGGCATCCAGCCAATGGCAATCGGTGAAAAAGATACTTGGACGGGTTCGTTCCTGTTCATGAACATCCTGCTTCGCACAAACGGCGGCCCTGGCTTCCTGTCTGATGTTGTAGCTGGCAAGAAAACATTCGAAGATCCGGCATTCGTTGAAGCTGTAGACGCTATGCAAAACCTGATTCAAGCAGGAGCGTTCCAAGAAGGCGTTACATCGTTCGACTATAACGCTGGCGAGAACATTTTCAAAACGGGTAAAGCTGCAATGTACTACATGGGTTCGTGGGCAACTGGTGGTATCGAAACTTCCGAAGCTCTGAAGGATAAAGTAGGCGTATTCAAATTCCCTACGGTTAACGGCAAAGGCGACCCTAACCAATTCATGCTTGCTCCAGGTTCCGCATTCGCGATCTCTGCAGACAGCAAACACCTGCAAGAAACAAAAGATTTCCTGAACTACTTCATGCTGAACTTCCCTAAAGAAGCGTTTGCGGTTAAAGGCGCTGTAGGTCTTGCTCAAAAAGTTGACGGCGACTTCAAAGCTGCTGGCTACTCCGACATGGCGATCAGCGTACTGGACCTGTTCAAAGATGTTAAAGGCGGCGACCTGTCGTTCGATAACACAATGAACCCTGGTACTTCCCAAGGCCACTTGACTTCTATCCAAAACATCTTCGTTCAGAAGAAAGATTCGGCTGAAGTTGCAAAAGAACATCAAACGGCCTTCGAAAGCAATAAATAAGCTTTAAACAAAAGATAAAATACAAAAAAAGCTGCACACCGTGCAAAAAGGGGTTCTCTCCCAGGAACCCCTTTTGTACGGATGTTAAAAAAATAGCTAAAAGATAGGAGGGCACACGAGATGAACGTACTGAAGGTTTCGAAGTTGACGATAGCGCTGTTCGTGCTGCCGTGTTTGTTACTCTATGTCTGTCTGGTTTTTGTTCCAATCATCGTTTCCCTGTATACGAGTACGCTTGAATGGAACGGGATCGGAGCATCAAAATTTATCGGTCTGGACAACTTCAACAAATTGTTATTCCATGACGCCGTATTTTGGCCGGCTGTACGCCATACCCTGATGTTTGCTGTATTTTCCATGCTAGAAATTCCTATTGCTCTGTTTGTCGCAATCTTACTTAGCCGCTTCGTAAAGAAGCCGAATTTCCTTGTATCCAGTTATTTTATGCCGGTAATTTTGTCGGTTGTTATTATCGGACAACTTTGGAAAACTATCTACAACCCTGCGTCCATGGGCGGCATGCTTAACCAGGTGCTTGACTGGGTAGGCCTGCACAGCTGGTCCCAGCAGTGGTTGACGGATCCAGATATCGCGATGTACAGCTTGTACTTCGTTGCTTTATGGCAATACCTTGGTTATCACACTCTCATTCAGTTCACGGGTATCCAGAACATTCCGTCGGATATTTATGAAGCCGCCAAGATTGACGGCGCTGAAGGCTTGAAGGCTGACTGGTATATTACTTTGCCAATGAACGTTCCGATCTTCAAGATTTCGATTGTTCTTGCCTTTATCGGCTCGCTGCAATCGTTCGACATGATTATGGTTATGACAGGCGGCGGTCCGGGTAATGCAACGGACGTTATCGCGACGCATATGTACAGAATGTCAATCCTATCGATGAAATACGGATACGGAAGTGCCATTGCAGCCATTCTGGTTGTAGTCTGTCTTGTAGCAACAGTGGTCATCAACTATGGATTCAACCGTCTGGAACGGAAATACACGTAACGAAGGAGGGATACGACTATGAGCCAAAGTACAACTACAGCAGCGCTGCCAAGAATAAAGCCGCAAAGAAAATTTTCGATCGGGAAAATATTGATGTGGATTCTTCTGTCAGCTCTGATAGTCACCCAATTGTATCCGCTCTTGTGGCTGGCTATCTATTCGTTAAAGACTAACGAAGAAATTTTGTCCGGCCAATTCTTTGCTCTGCCGCATGCTCTACAGTGGGGCAACTATACTGCTGCGATGGAGTCGGGCAATTACGTTAAATATTTGCTTAACAGCTTGAAGGTTACCTTGATTACAATGGTTGGCGTATTGTTCCTCAGCTCGCTAGTATCGTTTGCCATCAGCCGCTTCAAGTGGAAATACGGTCAAGCCGTTATGGTGCTCTTCCTGATCGGGATGATGATTCCGATGCAGGCAACACTCTTGCCGCTGATGATCATCTTCAAAAACATTCATATCCTGAATACGCATTGGTCGCTTATTCTGCCTTACATCGCATTCCAAACGCCAATTGCCGTATTTATTCTAAGCGGATTCATGAAGTCGATTCCTAATGAAATTGAAGAATCGGCAATCGTGGATGGAGCAGGCGTCTTCCGGATATTCTGGAGCATTATCTTGCCGGTGTCGGTTCCGCCGATGATGACGGTATGTATTCTGACCTTTATCAATATCTGGAACGAGTACATCCTGGCCGCAACCTTTATTTCGACTGAACGTCTCAAAACATTGCCGTTCGGGGTATACAGCTTCGTCAGCCAGTATTCGGTTAACTACGGAGCGATTGGCGCATTCCTCGTTCTCGGGGCGCTGCCGGTCATTATTATTTACTTCTTGCTCGCAGATAAGATTACAAAAGGCATGGTAGCAGGCGCGGTGAAGGGTTAATCCCCTTCCCCGCTTTTTTGAATTTTAGGAAATCGTAAATTTTTACTATACGAAACGGTTGCGCTGCCAAAGGTCAGCGTAACCGTTTCGCCATGTGTTACAATGAGGGAATGAGCATTATTCTTTTAGGAGGATCCAAAGTTGGCTCGTTATCATGGAATGCACTCTATACAGAATCGGTTGTTTTTATTGCTGTTTTCATCGATGATGACGCTGCTCATCTTGGTCAGCTTCCTCTATTATCAAAAGACAGCCCAGATTATTCATTCAAAAATCAGTGATCTCGCGGAGAAGAACGTTTCCCAAACGGTGGGGTTATTTGATTTGCTTCTTGAAGGATATGACAGCGTGACCAAATCGCTTAACAGTAACTATGAATTGACCAGACTGCTTAAGGAAGCAGACAAAGAGAAGAATATAAGCGTCAGTGTCATGAATGAACGGGCGATTACGAATATTATTGGAGCCGCATACTTTTCGCGAGATGATATTGTAGGCATCCATGTTATGACCAATGGCGGAAAGCTGTACAACTATGAACGGCGTTTTGCCGGTCTAGTTAATCAGGATTATACGTCTGCAGATTGGTACAGCAAACTTAAAAATTCAAAAGGCGAAATGGTATGGCTTGGCTTAATGAAAGGCTCGGTTATTAACAGCATGCTGCCAGAGCCTGTATTTGTATTCGGACGCCAGCTGTTTGATCTTAATAATTATAAGCCGGTTGGCATTGTCTTGATCGAGTCCGATCCAAATCCGATTCTATCGGCCTTGTCTAACGCGTCGATCAGCCCAAACAGCCGGGTATTTATCGTTGATAAGAACAATGGCGTAATCGCATCGACGGATAAAAATCAGGATGATCTGTCGATGGAGCCAGCTGGCGAGCCGCAGGCGGTACCTTCTTTTAACGGGTTGCCTAGACCTAAGGGTAATGAGATCGTGGTTGATAATAAGACCAATCAATTAATGGTTGCTGCCAAAACAGCTGTAGCGGATTGGACGGTATTTGGGCTGACACCGAAGGCAGACATTAGCGAAGAATTGGTGCAGACTAGATTATATCTGCTTGCCGTCATTATCGCGGTTATCTTGTTGTCGATTATGCTGGCAACCTTGATCTCGCGGAATATATCCTCTCCGCTGAAGCTCTTGATCAGAGAGATGAAGCAGGTGGAGCTAGGTAATTTCAGAGGCTCGGTGGACGTCAAATCATTCGAGGAGATCAACAGTCTGGTCTCTTCCTTCAACCGGATGGTGCAGCGAATGGATGAACTTATTGAACGCATAACGCTTTCCTCCATAAGCGAAAAAAACGCGGAGCTGCAGGCACTCCAATCCCAGGTTAATCCGCATTTCCTGTACAATACGCTGGATATGATTTATTGGATGCTGGACGAACGCGAGAATGATCGGCTTGGCCGCGTTATTTTATCATTGTCCCATATGTTTCGATACAGCAGCGACTGGGAAGAAGCTTCGAAGACAACGCTTGGCCAGGAGCTTGAGCAAATGCGCCATTACATGACAATTATTGAGAACCGCCTTATAGGCCGTGTTAGCACGGAGATTCAGGTGGACAATAGATGGCTCGGTGCGATCGTTCCAAAGATGACGATTCAGCCTGTTATTGAAAATGCGGTGAAGAGCGGTCTTGAGCCGCTTGACCGGCCCGGGCTTCTGCGGGTGTCCGCTGTGGCGGATGAAGAAGCTAACGAGCTGCGGATTGTCATTGAAGATAATGGAGTAGGAATAGAAGAGGGTGCCTTGAAAGAGCTGCAGACGATGCTGCAGCATTCGGGCCTTAACCGAAACTATCCTTTGCCGGAAGGTAAAGGAAGAAGAGGGATTGGCTTGCCAAATGTTCACCGCCGTATTGTTCTGATGTACGGTGAGCCTTATGGCATGCGGATTACAAGTGAAGTAGGAAAAGGGACAACGGTAATTATCGCAATACCACTGCCTGCTATAGGAGGTAAAACGGGCGATGAACATATTAATCGTGGATGACGAGAACGTTATAAGGGAAGGCATCCAGCGGACATTAAACAACCGGTTTCCGGCATACAGCACCTATCTGGCCGTCAACGCGGAAGAAGCGGTTACCCAGCTTCGCAAGCATCATATTGATATCGTGCTAACGGATATTTTAATGCCGGGCATGACCGGTCTGGAGCTGATGAATTTGACTCGCAGCATGTATCCGCGGGTGAGATGGGTTGTCATCTCGGCCTATTCGGAATTCAGCTATGCCCAGGAGGCCGTACGCCTTGGAGCGAAGGACTATCTGCTCAAGCCGATCGGCAAGGAAATGCTGGCCGAGATGATCGAGAAAATCAGCGGGGAGATCGAGCAAGAGCGGGAGCAGACGGAGGAAGCCGAGCTGCTGAAGCTGAACCGCAACTATTTGCGGGAGGCTGTTTTTCAACGCTGGGCCCAAGGGCTGGATATCGGACGCTTCGATATGACGCCGTTTATGGACAGCCATCCGCATTTCAATCTGATTATGGTCAAGATGGAGAGCGACAAGGTTGTTCAGCTCGAGCATTTCATGATCGAGAACGTGCTGGGCGAGCTGATCGAGAAGCATGGTCAAGGGTTTGTCACGATTTACGACAGTAAGAGCCTTCTTGGCCTTGTAACGCTTCCGGAGGGCGGAACAATTACAAGTCTGCTGGAAGAGCTGCGCACGCATCTGATCAAGTATTTGCGCGTGCCGTTCCAGATCATGCATACCGACAGGATTGAAGATATCGATACCGTACCGGGAGAAGTGCAGCGGATGAGGCAGGCATCGTCAACGCAGGTGTATGAGCATTACGCAAGCGGAAGCGACCAATCCATCGAGGTTGCCCTGCAATATATTCGAACCCATTATCACGCCGATCTATCGCTTGAGAAGGTCGCGGCGATCGTCTACTTGAATCCGGTATACTTCAGCCAGCTGTTCAAGCAGAAGACGGGTGCGGGTTTTAAGGAATATGTTATCGGGCTGCGGCTGGAGCAGGCCAAGCAGATGCTGCTGAATCCCAAGCTGAAGCTTGCCGATGTGGCCGAGCGGATCGGCTATCAGGACATGCGCCACTTCTCGCAGCTGTTCCGCAAGAAGTACGGGGAGACGCCGTCGGAGTTCCGTCAGCGCCACCGGATGGACGGTATTGAAAAACCGTTGTAATCTTATTGAAAACACACATTCGGGTAGATGAAGGAGTCCTATGTCCATTACCAAGACACCGGCCAATCTGGTCTATACCTACATTGCTCAGCGAGGCGTCGTATCGCGCGCTGAGCTGATCAAGGAATTCTCGATGCCAAGCAGCTCCATGACGCGGCTGCTGGATGAGTTGATTGAAGGAAACAAGCTGCGCGAGCATGGGCGCGGCAGCTCTACCGGCGGGAGAAGACCCATTCTCTACGAGACGAATCCAACCTACGGCTATTTGTTTGGACTCGAGATCTCACGGATCTACTCCTCCATTGGTCTATACGACATGCATATGAACCGGATGTCGGCCATACGTTGGAAGATGGATGAGAGCATGACGCCGGACGTATTTCTGACCAGGGTGCAGGAGGCCGTCCACCGGTTCTTGCATGAGCATGGCCTGCAGCCTTCCAGCATTATCGGAATGGGCGTTGGAGCGGTAGGTCCGCTTGACCGTGAACGGGGTCTTATTCTGGATCCCGTTTATTTTCCTGCCCAGGGCTGGCATAACCTGCCGATCTGCGAGCTGCTCGAGGAACGGCTGGGGTTCCCGGTTCTGCTCGATAACGGCGCGAATACGGCGCTTGTGGGAGAGCATTGGGCGCTGAGAAGCGAGTACTATCAGCATATGCTGTATGTGCATGTGGGCGCCGGTCTCCGCTCGGCGGTTATGTCGAACGGCCAGCTGGTATACGGAGCAACCGATATGGAAGGGGCGATTGGCCGGATGATTATCCAGGCCGGCGACCTCTCGCAGCCTGGCAGCGCGATTAACGGGTCGCTGGAGTCCTTTGTGTCGGTTCATGCTATCGAGAACGAAGTGCGCGAACTAGCCATGGCGGGAGCACTGACGCATAGCCGGGAAGTCCGTGGCAGCGGCAGCGATGGCGGGAACGGCGAAATTTGGAGTTTCGAAAAACTGCTCCATGCCTTATCGGCCGGTGATATAATGGTGCAGGAGAAATTTAAGCAGGCTGCTGCTTATCTCGGAATCGGACTAGCGAATTTGATAAACGTGCTGCATCCGGAGAAGGTCATTCTGGGGGGAGCGCTTCTTAATGCGCATGAATGCGTGTTTGAGACGGCGGTGGAGGTAGCAAGAAGCCATACGTATTATTACCCGCAATATAAGCCGTTGTTCTCGAAAGGTTTGCTTAAGGAAGAAGCTGTTGCGGCCGGCGCGGCCGTAATGGTGCTGAAGCAGCTGCCGTAGAAGAATTTGACTTAAGAAGAGGTGTCATCATGACGGCCGCACAGGCGGGGAAGCCATCGAAGGAGTTTAATCTCTTATTTCTGACATGGCCGATATTTCTGGAATTATTGTTATTTATGCTGATGGGGCTTGCCGATACCTTTATGCTGAGCGCAATCTCGGATAATGCGGTATCGGGCGTGGGCGCCTCCAATCAGTATCTGTTTATTGCTTTGCTTGTGCTCGAGGTTATCGGCAACGGCGCTTCGATCGTTGTTGCGCAATATATCGGATCGAGGCAGATGAAGGAAGCCGCCAAAATTTCGGCGCTTAGCATTACGCTGAACCTGATTGTCGGCCTCTTGCTCAGCATCGTGTTTGTTATCTTTAACGGGCTGATCCTGCAAAGCCTCAACCTGCACGGCGAAGTGCTGGAGCATGCCAAGTCTTATCTGTCCTTCGTAGGCGGGTTTATTTTTCTGCAGGCGTTAATTAACTCCGTGTCGGCGATTATCCGGGTGCATGGCTTCACGAAGGAAGCAATGTTCGTATCGCTGGGCATGAATATCGTCCATTTGATCGGCAACTACGCGCTTATTTTCGGGCATTTCGGATTCCCGCAGATGGGCGTTCACGGTGCGGCGGTTTCAACGGTCATCAGCCGGGCGCTGGCGCTGGTCGTTTTCTTCTGGATGCTGTATCGCATTATGGAAGTTCGCGTAAAGATGCGTTATTATTTCACATTATCCAAGTCGTATATTGGCAAAATATTAAAAATCGGCATTCCGTCCGCCCTTGAACAGGTTATGTATCAAGGATGCCAGATGGTCTTCCTGTATTATGCGACCTTCTTAGGCGAAGAATCGCTTGCCGCCCGTCAATACGCGGCGAATGTCTCGCAGTTCATTTATTTAATGGCCTTTTCGATTGGATTAGGCACATCCATTATCGTAGGCCGGATGATCGGCGCGGGCCGGCAGACCGATGCTTATTACCGGGTATGGTACAGCACGGGCTGGGCTTCCGCATCAACCGCGGTGATGATTGCGGTGGTGATGATTTTTCGCGAGCAATTGATGACCATGTTCACGAACGATCCGGAAATAATCCGGCTGGGAGCGAACGTTCTCCTCTACAGCGTGATTCTGGAGACGGGCCGCACAATCAACATTATTCTCGTGAACTCGCTTCGCGCTTCCGGCGATGCGAAGTTCCCGTTATGGGCGGGTACGGTGTCGATGGTCGGCATGAGCCTGCCGCTTGGTTACTTCTTCGTGTTCCAGCTTGATATGGGTCTTCCCGGTATCTGGCTTGCGATTGCGGCCGATGAATGGATGCGGGCCTTTGCGATGTTCTTCCGCTGGCGGAGCCGGGCGTGGGAGAAGCATGCGCTGGTGAAGCGGACTCCCGTGGATCAACCGGTGACCACCGCAACGTAACATTGGCATAAGGAGCATTAAGCCATGACTTCTACTGTAATGGAGCAGCCGATCAATTCTTATCATCTGATCGCGCAAACCTGCTTGCTCGCAGGCAAAATCATATTGCAGAACGGCGGCGAGACGTACCGTGTGGAGGATACCATGGTGCGGATCGCCGCTGCTTACGGTATTTCGGATGCGCAGAGCTACGTCACGCCAACCGGCATTTTGTTCGCGATGGACGCTTCCGTGCCGACCACAAGGCTGATTCGCATTTCTGAGCGTTCAACGAACCTTCGCAAGGTCACGCTTGTAAACGATATTTCACGGCGCATCAGCCAAGGGAAGCTGGAGGTGGGCGAGGCTCACCGTCTGCTGACGGAGATCGACGAGTCGTCCTTCGCCTATCCGACCTGGCTGCAGGTGCTTGTAGCTGCGGTCTCGAGCGGCTGCTTCCTCGTCATGTTCGGCGGTCCGTGGCATGACTTTCTGTCTGCCGTCTTGGCCGGGGGATTAGGCTTCGGGAGCATGGTGCTGCTGCACCGGCTGGTGCCGGTTAAGCTGTTTGCGGAATTTGTAGCCTCCCTGATCCTTGGCGGGGTAACGATTCTGCTTGTAAAAAGCGGACTAGCCCTCCATATGGATACCGTCATTATCGGCTCCGTTATGCCGCTGGTGCCCGGCTTGCATATTACGAATGCCGTCCGGGACTTGATGGCGGGCCATCTTGTGTCGGGACTGTCCAAGGGAGTAGAAGCGTTTCTGACGGCGTTTGCGATCGGCGCGGGCATAGCGGCGGTGCTGTCATTTTATTAAGGTTGAGGAGGGGATGGGCATGTCGGGAGTGTTGTGGATCGAACAAGCGGTTACAAGCTTTATTGCATCGGCGGCGTTTGGCCTAATTTTTAACGCGCCTAGACAGATGCTTCCCCAATGCGGCGTTGTTGGAATGGTAGGCTGGCTGCTGTACCGGTCCTGCACGGAAATGGGACTGGAGGCGATTCCGTCTACGCTGATTGCCGTCATTATCGTAGCGGTGATCAGCCAGCTGTTCGCGAAGCTGTACAAGACGCCGATTATCGTGTTTAGCGTTGCGGGCATTATCCCGCTTGTGCCGGGCGGCATTGCTTACGATGCGATGCGCAGGGTCGTGGAGAACGACTATGATGTCGCGGTTCAGCTTGGCGTCAAAGCCTTTATGATTTCGGGCACGATTGCGATTGGTCTCGTCTTGTCAGAGGTGGTCAACCAGACGATACGCCGTATGGAGCGGTTATAGGGTTGTATATAGGAGGGCGTGTCCGTGCATGAGGCGGAGGCGTTCTTTTCTCATTTTTCGGGAGGAGGAAGTTGAATGCTGTTTTATATGGTGGATGTGTTTGCGGAACGGAAATATCAGGGGAATCAATTGGCGGTGCTGCTGCCTGACGGAGAGCTTGAGACTTCCGAAATGCAGTTGATTGCGAAGGAGTTCGATTACTCCGAGATTACCTTTATTATGTCGGACAAGTTGGCTGACGGGGGTTACAACGTCCGCATCTTTACGCCTGACGCGGAAATCCCGTTTGCGGGGCATCCTTCGCTTGGGACGGCTTATGTCATCCGGCATTTGCATGAGAAGGAAGGGAAGGAGCCTATCCTCCTGAATCTTGGCGTGGGGCAGATTCCCGTCTCGTTTGAGGAAGGGGAGAATTCCGTCCTGTGGATGACGCAGAAGCAGCCGGCTTTTGGAGAGGGAGTCGATCCATCGGTTATCGCGGATATCCTCCAGATTGGCGTTGAAGAAATCGCTGCAGACTTGCCGATCCGGGTCGCTTCAACGGGGCTGCCATCCGTTATCGTGCCCGTGAAAACGCTGGACGCCGTCAAGCGCTGCGCCATTCACCATCAGAGGTTCGGGCAGTTTCTTAAGGAGACGGCGGACGCCAATCTTCTTGTTTTTACGCAGGAAACGGTGCATGAGGCAAACGATCTTCATGTCCGGGTGTTTGTGAATGAAACCGGGTATTACGAGGATCCGGCTACGGGCAGCGCCAACGGCAATCTGGCCGGTTATCTGCTGGAGCATGAGGTGCTTGGCACAAGCGGTATCCAGCTTCGGGTAGAGCAAGGCTACTCCGTCGGACGGGACTCCTTGCTGTTGATTGATGCCTCGAAAAAGAATGGGGAATTCGAGATTAAGATAGGCGGCAAAGTGTTCCTCGTGGCGAAGGGCGAGTGGATGTAAGGTCGTAAAATTGCGATTACGGCCTTGCGGGCGTTATACTGAATAGGAATACTACCGGTCTTCATACAAAGAGGCAGCCGGAGCCAGGAGGCAAGAAGCATGAATCTTCTTAGCAGTGTATCGCAGTTCCAACAACTGAAACAACTGATTACTCGGTTTATGATGACGTATAAGTTTGCGCTGGACGAAATGGAGACCAAGATCGAAATTCTGAAAGAGGAATTTCAAATGCTCCATGACTATAACCCGATCGAGCATACCAAATCCCGGCTGAAATCCCCGGAGAGCATTATGAATAAGCTGGTCCGCAAAAATCTGGAGATTTCGCTGCCAAGCATCAAGAACAATATCCGGGATATCGCGGGTCTGCGCATTACATGCTCTTTTATTAAAGATATCTATCTTATTTCCGAAATGCTGAAGAGACAGTCAGACCTGAAGGTGCTTGAGGTTAAGGACTATATCAAGAATCCGAAGCCTAACGGGTACAAAAGCCTGCATATGCTTATCGAGGTGCCGGTCTTCTTGTCCGACCGCGTGGAGCATGTGTGCATCGAGGTGCAGATCCGGACGATCGCAATGGATTTCTGGGCAAGCCTGGAGCATAAAATATTCTACAAATACAACGCCGCGGTACCCGAAGGTCTGCTGCAGGAGCTGAAGGCCGCTGCGGACTCGGTAACGGCTCTTGACCGTCAGATGGAGCGTCTGCACATGGAGATGGGCGAGATTAAGGGAGACAACGTGATTGATGCCGAGGAGCAGCTCCGCATGCTGCAAATCGACAATCAGCAGTTCAACATTCCAATCGCGCTGCTCGAGATGATCGGCGACAAGCCGGATAATTAATAAGCTGAGGAGTGTCGATACGCGCTTATCGGCACTTTTGTTGTTATAAGGAGGAAAAACGTTTGAAGCTGATGATCGACTCGCATCCTTTTCGGCTGGAGCAAGGGGATGAATTAGGTTATGGGCCAGCCGCTTATGAGACGATGGCCAAGGTTATATTGGCTTTTCGCGAGCCGGATACGGAAGTCCTGTTTCAATATACGAATTGGGACCGGGATAAGGATCCGCATAAAGAGAGCTTGATGATGGACGCGGCGGAGACGTTTCATGCCGGTGCTATCCTTGACCCGGACCATACGATTAGTACAGCCGTGAAGGAGATATTGCTGCGCCACTATGCACCGGAACGCGACCCGGAGACGAGTCTGGCTGTAATGGACCAGCTGCTCGCTTACTTCCAGGAAGTTCCCCTGGATGAGCTGAATGAAGAGCTGCTGCGCAAAATCGGGTCTGCCGTGTACGAGGTTTATGGAACTTATACGCTGGAAGATGAAGGTGAAGCCACGCAAGCTTTCGTAAACAGCCGATTGGTCGGTACGAATACGGTGTGGCTGCTGCCTAACGAACGTCCGGTTTATTTGAAAAATATATTGTGGTACCGGGTCAATGCACAAGAGGAAATCGTACGCGCATTTGAGCTCACGGACTGGTGGTTTACCTGTGCGATTGCGGAGCAGAACAAACCGGTGGAGGAGTACCGTTATTTCCTTAACTATACGGAGGAGAATGCCGGTGCGGTACTGTACATAACCGCTGCAGATCCGCAGCATTTCAAGGCAGCAGTCGTGCCGAGGCTGAAGGAGCTGCTGGGGGAAGAGCTGGAGATTGTGGGCTGATACGCAATTGTGGCTATGAGGTTGAAGCTTAACGATGTCGCGCATCGTTAAGGAGTAGGCTGGGACAACATTTAGAGGGCTTAACAATACGGCGTATCGTTAAGCTCGAATCATTAGAGCGAAAAGCTGCAAAAGAGTGCATTTTTCCTGGTCTTAACGATGTCGCGCATCGTAAAGGAATGGACAATGGCAAGTTTCGAGAAGCTTAACGATGCTGCGCATCGTTAAGCTTCCCTAAGGATAGAAACGAAAATAAGACCCTCGCAGGGTCTTATTTTCGTTTCAGCGCTATATCGCGTAGCGGTTATGCAAGGTCTCCGCCATTTCGCGGACCTGTTCGGCCGTCGGCAGGATTAGGCTGCCAACAGAGGGCTGGCCTTCCTGGGCGGCCTTGATGACCTGCTTTACAGCGGCTGCGAACGCAAGCGAGGCATCCGCCCCCAGCCCGGCAAGCTCCTCCAGGCTGGCGGTGCTGTCCGCCGTAACGACGGGGAAGTCGGCCGCATCCGCGCCTGCCGCCGCAATATCATAGAACGAGCGGACCAGCCGGGCACGCTCCGCGCCGGAACCCTCCGCCACGATAAAGGCTTGAATGATGACGGCATTGACCTGGCGCCGCTGGGCAATGCCGCAGAACTTGTAGCCGCCGATGCTCAGATCGAAATCGCCGGGGCAATAAGCGCCGCTGATCTCGCCTTTGTCGACCTGCCTGCCCGATGCTTGCAGCGCCAGCCGAATGAGCTCGTACATCTGCTCGAAGTTGTCGTGAAAGTGGAAATCTAGCACGTCGCTTTTCGGCAAGATTAACGACAGGTTCACAACGCCGTTATCCAGCGGAACAGCGGCTCCGCCGGAATTGCGAACCGCGGTGTCCCATCCGGCCGTTTCCAGCAAATCACGGGCTGCGCCGGCTCCCGGCAGGCGGCTGTCGCGCAGTCCCATGATGAAGGCGCGGGGATGGCGCCACATATGGCATACGGCCGGTCCGCCTCTTCCGGTGTTTCTGCACAGCAGCTCGTCCAAGGCAAAGGCATACAGCGGATCTTCCTCCGAGAAATCATTCATTCTGTCCAGAAGGACAAGCCCCCGATCCCCAAGCTGCCCGATAGCGCTCCATTTCATCTTTCGTATCTTCCTTTCCTGCCAATTCCCATACTCCCATCATACTGATCCCTTCCCGCCAAAACAAGATTTGCCGGGCAACCGCCACATATCCGCCGCTGCCTGCCGGGTAGCCTGTACGGAGCAAGCGCTCTATGAATATACTGCTTCTAAGCGAGGCAAGTTGATAGGTCGGAGGATGATTGAGCAGTGACTAATATGAAGACGATTTTGGAGGCACTGCCTCCGCGTCAGGTTAACAATAAGCTGTTTATCGGGCCGTTTACGATGGGCACGCCAATCGTGCTGTCTTGGACGGAAAATACGATTGGTACGATTGGCAAGTTCTGTTCGGTATCGAACACCGCAACGATATTCCTGGGAGGCAATCATCACTACGAATGGATCAGCTCGTTCCCTTTTACCGCGTATATGACACAGTATTTTACGGAAGGCGCTTATTCCAATGGCAATGTTACGATCGGCAATGACGTGTGGATTGGGCATTACGCCACGATATTGTCCGGCGTTACGATTGGCCACGGGGCAATTGTAGGCACGCATGCGCTGGTAACGAAGGACGTACCTCCTTATGCGATCGTTGGCGGGAATCCTGCCCGCGTCATCAAATATCGTTTTCCGCCCGATGTCATCGAGAGACTGCTTCAGGTGAAATGGTGGGATTGGGAGGTGCAGCAGATCGAAGCGGCCGTTCCGCTGCTTCAGCAGGCCAATCTGAAGCCGTTCTTCCGTTACTGTACGAGACTAGGCAAATAGGGGGAAGAGAAGAGCATGCCGGTAGGCATGCTCTTTTTCACTGTTTCTATGGGGATTACTACCGACCTTATAAAAATAGCATTTACACCTTCTGTAAGTTCCTGTAAAATCCAAGTCAACGACGAAATTTGACAGCGGTTACATTAAAAGCGGCATATGGATGCCTGAAGAAAAAGGGGTTGGGGAGAATGACGGATTCTGCTCACGAAGTCAGGGATTACGCGGAAGAGCAGACCTTGCTTCGGGTGGATGGGCTCAAGCGTACATTTGGACGCGGTTCCGGCGCTGCGGTTGTTCTGCAGGGCGTTAATCTATCAATTGCGCGCGGACGTCTGGTTGCTTTGAAGGGGAGATCGGGTTCAGGCAAAACAACGCTGCTAAACCTCCTTGGAGCATTGGATTCGCCCACGGAAGGGACTGTGGATTTCGACGGCATTGCGCTTAGCGGGCTGTCCGACAAGGCACGGGGGGATATCCGCAGGACGCAGATGGGGCTGATCTTCCAATCCTTCGCGTTATTTCCTCTTATGTCTGCTTACGAGAATGTGGAATTCGCCATGCGTATAGCCGGCGTTCCGGCATCGGCGAGGAAGGAAGCGGCCCTGCAGGCGCTTGATTACGTCGGCCTGAAGCCGCGGATGCATCACCGCCCCTTCGAGATGTCCGGGGGCGAGCAGCAGCGGACGGCGATCGCCCGGGCGATTGCCCACAAGCCTAAGCTGCTCCTAGCCGACGAGCCTACGGCGGAGCTCGACAGCCGGACCGGGCTGCACATATTAAGCGTACTGCGCAATCTTGTGCGGGAAGAGGGCATGACGGTCGTCATGACTACGCATGACCCGGCGATCATGGAAATCGTGGATGAAGTCTATGAACTGGAGGATGGAACCATTGTTGAAGCTGCGAAATTATAGTTTAGCTTTAGCCTTGAGCGTTAGCTTGTCCCTGCTTGCGGGCTGCTCGCTTATCCCGAATGAGGAGGAGCCTCTGAAGCCGCCGCTCGTAAAGCCGGCGGAGCAGAATTATTCAACCGATGAGGTGAAGACGGGCGATATCCGCCGTGAAGTAAAAGGCTCAGGCGTGTTCGAATCGACGGCAAGCGAATACGCCCAATTCAAATCGCAGGGCGGACGGCTGAAGAAGCTGTACGTTTCCTCTGGCGATACGGTCAAGAAAGGCGATTTGCTGGCCGAGCTTGTCGTAGACGGTCTGGACGTGCAGACGCTCGAGCAGAAGCTGGCGGCGGAGCGGGCCGAATACGCCTTGAAGCAAGCGAAGCAGGGCGGCAATGCGCAGGAGATCCATATCGCCCAGCTGCAGCTGGAGATTGAACAGCTGAAGCGGGACAAGCTGGAGCAGACCGCCGAACAGAGCAAGCTGCGGGCAACGATGGACGGCCAGGTCATCTTTGTCGAGGAGCTGGCAGAGGGAGATTTCGTGCAGCCATACCAGACGCTTGTTCGGGTAGCGGATCCAACCAAGCTGCGGTTTTCCTATCGTTCTTCGGATGCCGGCAGCATCGGCGAGGTCCAGGTGGGCATGAACGCGGTGATTACAGCCGGCAAAAATTTCGAAACGACCGGCAAGGTCGTGCAGACGCCGTCCTCCGCCCCGCTGACAACCGATCCCGACCTTAAATCCAAATACAGCAGCACGCTTTACGTGAATGTCGGCAAGCTTCCGGAAGGGGCGGAGATCGGCTCAAGCGCCAACGTATCCATCGTTCTCATGGAGCATAAGAATGCGGTTCTCATTCCGAAGAGCGGGCTTCGTTCCTATCTGGGACGCACGTTTGTCCGCGTGCTGGACGGAAAAGCTTTGCGGGAAGTGGATGTGGAGGTAGGCATTCAATCGGCAACGGAGGTGGAAATCGTCCGCGGGCTGAAGGAAGGCCAGACAATCGTTCTGAACTAATTCATTTTTTTCGCGAAGTGGAGGCTTACCTGTGGCTTTATTGTCCATGATAGTGCGTAAAATGACGCAAAACAAATGGCTGGAGCTCAGCCTTCTGATCGGACTTGTCCTGACGGTCGGCTTGGTCTCCAGTATTCCGACGTATACGGAAGCCATCCTGTCCCGCATGCTGGTGAAGGAGCTGGAGGCTTCGCAGCTGAGCTCCTACCCGGGTACGATGAATATGAAATTTACGTATATCGGCGTGAACAACGCGGAGCAGCGCATCAAGCAGATGCAGGCGAATGAACGGTTTATGACGGGCAAAGTGCTTCCGATGATCCCGGTGGATCTGATCGAGAAAACCTCCGACTTATACACATCCGCGTTTGATCTTAGTCTTGATCAGGCTCCGCCTCCGGGCGAGAAGAAAAAGATATACCGCACGAGCTTGACCAGCGTCAAAGACCTCGAGCAGCATATTAAGCTGATCGACGGACGGATGCCGGCGGATAAGCCGGTCGACGGCGTATACGAGGTGCTCGTGACGGAAAAAGGCCTGAGCACGCTGCGTACGGTACTCGGCACGGTGTTTGTCTTCGAGGATCTCAATAAAAATGAGGTCCGTGTAAAGCCGGTTGGCGTCATGACGAAGAAGGAGGACGATGATCTTTTCTTCCTGTCCCCGGATCTGGGAGGATTCACGAGTTCCCTTATCATGAACAGCGACGTGCTGGATAAGGAGTTTATCCAAACGCACCGCCTGCTTGTCAATTCGAACGCTTGGCATATCGTGCCGAAGTATCAGGATCTGGAGCTCCGCAATATTGACGGTTATCTGAAGGCTGCCGAAACCATGAAGGCCCAGGTGAAAGCCAATTACCATTACACGCTTGAAGCGCAGTATGTCGACGTTATCGATCGTTATTTCAAGAGCTCCGATAATTTGCGCATTCTGATGTGGTCGCTCAACGTGCCCGTACTCGCGATGCTTGGCCTGTACGTCTTTATGGTATCGAATCTGATCACGAACCGGCAGAAGACCGAAATTGCCGTTCTGCGCAGCCGCGGGGCTGCCCGCTGGCAGATTATGCTGTCCTACCTGGCGGAATATACGCTGCTTGGCGCGGTAGCGGTCGCCGCGGGGCCGCCGCTTGGCATGTTCTTGACCAAGGTGCTGGGCTCCTCGAACGGCTTTATGTCCTTCGTTCAGCGCTCCGGCATCCGCGTTCATCTCAACAGCGAGGTCTATTTGTATGCGGCAGCGGCAGCGGTTACCGCTCTGATCGTCATGCTAGTGCCGGTCATTTTTGCGACCAAAACCACCATTGTCGGGCACAAGCAGCAGCTGGCCCGCATGCGGCAGACGCCGTTTTGGCATAAGCTGTTCCTTGACGTGATTGCCCTTGCCGTGTCTTTGTACGGTCTTAAAGTTTTCCACGAGCGGATGAAGACGCTGCAGACGCTTGGCCTCGATAATGAAGCGCTGCATATCGATCCGTTGCAGTTCGCGGTGCCCGCCTTGTTTATTTTGGGCGGAGGCATGCTGCTGCTAAGGGTATACCCTTATGCCCTGCGATTAATCTATTGGATCGGGCGTAAATGGTGGCCGCCTTCGATGTATGCGACGCTTATTCAGGTAGGACGTTCGAGCGCGGGTTATCAGTTCCTGATGGTCTTCCTCATGATGACGATCGCCACCGGCATGTTTAGCGCAAGCGCCGCCCGCACCATCAATCATAACGGCGAAGACCGGATCCGGTATGCGAGCGGGGCGGATGTAGTCCTTCAGGCGAACTGGCCAAACGACAAGCCGCCCGAAAATCCGGGAGGAGGTCCCCAGCAGCAACAGGCGGCCATCACGCTGACGAAGCCGGTCATCCACTATTCGGAGCCGCCTTTCGAGCCTTATACCCAGCTTGCCGGCGTTGAGAGCACGGCAAAAGTACTGATCCATGACAATGCATCCTACAGCACCGAGGAAGGCTCCGGCTCCGCCAAGCTGGTCGGAATCGATACGGATGAATTCGGTCAGACGGCTTGGTTCCGCGACGGTCTGCTGGATTATCCTTTTTATGATTATTTGAATCTGATGGCTGCGGCGCCTAATGCGGTGCTGATCTCGAAAACCTTGGCTGACGAGAATAAGCTGAAGGCCGGCGATACGGTCTGGGTAGGCTGGGATGGCATCGATATGCAGCCGTTTGTCGTATATGGGGTGGTGGACTATTTCCCAACCTTTAATCCGAATCCGCGGGATGCGGAAACGCCGGCGCCTAAGCTGATTGTGGGCAGCCGTCTGCAAATTCAGACGTATTTGTCGCTTGAGCCCTACCAGGTATGGCTGAAGATGAAGCCGGGCGCAAGCGTAAACGATTTGTATCGGGATATCGAAGACAAAAAGCTAAGCATTGTTGATATCTCCGACATGAAGAGCAAGCTGACTACGGCCAAATCGGATCCGTTCCTGATGGCGGTTAACGGCACCTTAACGCTTGGTTTTATTATCTCGCTTGTCATCAGCTTTGCGGGCTTCCTGCTTTATTGGACGCTGGTGCTGCGCGGGCGGATGCTGCAAAACGGGATTATGCGGGCCATGGGCTTGTCCCTGCGCCAATTAATAGGGATGCTGACGGTCGAGCAGCTACTGACGTCCGGGGCCGCGATTGCCATCGGTCTGGTCACGGGGTTGACCGCAAGCCGCTTGTTTGTTCCTCTGTTCCAGAATGCTTTTGACGCGAAGCAGCTGGTACCGCCGTTTAAAGTAATGGTCGACCCGATTGATTCTATCCGGATCTACGTCTTTGTGGGATCAACCATTCTGATCGGCCTTATTATTCTGGGCTACATGCTCTCGCGCCTCAAAATCCATCAGGCTATTAAGCTGGGGGAGGATTAACCGTTGATCCATTGCGAAGGTTTGGTCAAAATTTACAAGGCAAACGAACTGGAAGTGTTCGCGCTGCAAGGCCTTGACCTCCATGTGGAGGCCGGGGAGCTGATGGCGATTATCGGCAACAGCGGCAGCGGCAAATCCACGCTTCTGAATATGCTGGGCGGGCTTGACCGCCCGACGGCAGGCAGTCTGACGGTGGACGGCAAGGATCTGATGAAGTTCAAGGAACGGGACTTCGTGAAATACAAGCGGGAAAGCGTAGGCTTCGTCTGGCAAAATAACGCCAGGAACCTGATTCCTTACCTGACCGCGCAGCAAAATGTCGAGCTGCCGATTCTGCTGAACGGCCGCCGCAAGCAGCAGAGGGCGCGCGAGCTTCTCGAAGCGGTGGGGTTATCCCACCGCGCCCATCATAAGCTGCAGCAGCTGTCCGGCGGGGAGCAGCAGCGGGTGGCGATCGCCATCGCGCTGGCCAATCATCCGCGGCTGCTGCTGGCCGACGAGCCTACCGGCTCGGTCGATACGAGGATGGCGGCGCAAATTCTGGAGTTGTTCCGTACGCTTAACCGGGAGCTTGGGCTTACGGTCGTTATCGTAACCCACGATCCCGAGCTGGCCCGCAAGGTGGACCGCGTGGTAGCGATCCGGGACGGCAAAATCTCTTCGGAGATGCTGCGCCGCAAATCGTATATGGAGGAGCTTGCCGAGCTGGCGGAGGATGAGGCGGAGAGGGAATCTCATGTCGAGTATGCCGTGCTGGACAAAGCAGGCCGCCTCCAAGTGCCGCATGGCTATTTGGAGGCGGCCGGATTCAAGGATCACCGCAAGGCGCGGGTCCAGCTGGAGAACGGCAGAATTATGCTGTCTCCGCCAGAAGAGGGTTAACGAAAGGGAATGCGGATTTCGACGCAGGTCCCTTCGCCGGGCTTGCTGTCGTACCGGATCGTTCCTTTATGATGCTGGATAATTTGCTGACTGATCATAAGGCCGAGGCCGTTGCCCTCGGTCTTTCGCGTGAAGAAAGGCTCGCCGAGCCGCGCAAGGTCCTCCTCGGGGATGCCCACTCCTTGATCCTTGATCCGGATCAGAATGTTCTCTTCCGATTCCCGCGCAAGCTCCAGCGTCAGCTCGCCGCCGTCCGGCATAGCTTCCATGCCGTTTTTCATCACATTCACAAGCACCTGCTTAAGCTGGTTGGATTCGCATCGAAGAGGCGGAACCCCGGGCTCCAGACAAGTGATCATCTGAACGTTATGAATATTGGCCTCGGAGTCCAACAGAACGATAATATCATTCATGATCGCATACAAATCCGCTTCCTGGTAACGATCGGCCTGCGGCTTCGCGAATACGAGAAACTCGCTTACGATGAGGTTAATCCGATCTAGCTCCGAAAGCATGATGTTCAAGTAAGATTTGTCCAGTCTGCTGTCCTTCTGCATCAGCTGAACGAAGCCGCGTAGGGTGGTAAGGGGGTTGCGGACTTCATGGGCGACGCCCGCCGCAAGCTGCCCGACAACCGACAGCTTCTCCGACCGGCGCATGATTTCCTCCGTCCGTTTGCGCTCGGCAATATCCCTCGCAATGGATGCGTAAGCGACAAAATATCCGCGTTCGTCCCGAATGCCGGACAACGTAATGCTCACTTCAACCGGCTGCCCGTCTTTGCGGTACAGAACGGTCTCATAGTCTGTTACCTGCCCGCCGTTCAGAATGGTTTTTCCTTTCTCGCTAAGCTCGGCCAAAATCTCGGGTTTAAACATGGGCAGCTTCTGTCCGGCAGCCTCCGCCAGCGTCCAGCCGAACATCGTCTCAAAGGCCTTGTTCGCATCTATCGTTCTGCCCTCAAGATCCACGACATGAATGGCGTCGGAGGTATTGTTGATGAAGGACTCCAGATACTGCTTCGTATGGAGAAGCTCCTTGGCAGCAGCGGTAAGCTGCGTCTGGTAACTGTGCAGATTGGAGCTCATGGCGTTAACCTGCGAAGCTAACGCGCCAAACTCGTTATTGCTGTCGATAACGATCTGTTCGCCGAAGTTGCCCCGCGAGATATCGTGGACCCGCTGCATAATCATCTCCAATGTCCGGATCATGAATCCGGCAATAAAGGAGCTGCAGGCGACGGCAGCGCCCATCAGGCAAAGCGAGATCAGAATTTGAATAAACAGCTGATGATACAAAGGCTGCTTGATGGCTGCATAATTGATGTTCACGACAATGACGGATTTGCTTGTGCCCGACATCGGGATAAAGCTCTTCAACACTTTATGGCCATGAATTTTTGCTTTTGTCGTGACAATCGCCCCGGTCTGATCGGCTTTCATCAGATTGGTGTAATCATGGAGATCGACGTAATTGTACCGGCCGAATATCATGCTCTTGTTATCCAGCTTGTAGGGAGGTACATTATCCTTCATTAAAATAACTTGGGGATCTTTATAAAAGGCCGGACTGAACCCGGAAATTTCAAGAATGGAAGGGTTATCCGCAATGATCTGCTGTGCAATGGCATCGCTGCTCTTCAAGTTCTCCAGATTAAAGAATGCACCGGCATGGACAATCGGATTGATCAGGTAGTTGGTTTTGTCATTATAATAAAAGCCCAATTTATTGACGTCATTCAAATCGGAAGGAATGATCGTAATCGGCGGAGACCAGAAATGATTCAGCTTCTGTCCTTGGGGAATGATGACCTGACGCATTTCGAACAGCTGGCTGAATGCGGTATACCAATAACCCAGCGCTTTGGAGCTTGCACCAATCGCCTTGGGATTGGAGGACTTCTGAGCGGTGATGTCGTCTCCGTCCTTCGCCCAGAGCGTAATATAGTCCACGCCCAGCTCCCGGCTCAGCATGACGAGCTGCCCGTTCGTAATCTTGTTGATATCGGGACCTAGCTTGCCTTGCGCGGAGATGGAAGCGAGCCGAAGCTTCTCGCCGACGGAATCCTCGATCAGCTGCTTGGATCTTTGCGCGGCGTCAAGGGTTTCGCCAATCTGCTTGGCAATGCCCACCATTTGCTGCTCGGCGTCCCTTTGCAGCTGGGAAGAGGTGGAGAAGTAGTAAATCGATAAGTTTAGGCTTAGGATGACAATGACGGTAAGCGATATGAACCAGGCCAGCTTGGTCTTGATAGACAAACGGTATTCCTCCTGAAGGTGCACAGCAATAGGATTATTTTACATATGGAATCTAGTATATCGCAGTTGGGAGAGCAGGAACATAGCGGATTGTGTCGAAACTATCGATTAATTGTTAAATAGAAAAAGAGCATCCTCCAACCCGAGGCTGCTCTTTCTGTTTTGAAGCGTAAAACGCACTAATGCTCTTTGCGGCGCATAACCAGGGCGGCTGCCCCTACAATGATCAGCGCGATAGCGAGGAACGGACGTACAACCTCTACTTGATTGAGGAATGTTCCAAGCGAGAACACGGCGAAGAACAACAATCCCAGCACGAGCAGGATGTTGATCGGAATCAGCAGCCACTTGTTGCGGTTGCCGAACCAGTAGAACTCGAAGAGGCCGGCTGCAACCGCGACGATAAAGCCGGGCCACATATACTCCCAGTTATTGAAGAGCATGGCGATCTGCGACGTCACGCCGGACACCAGCAGGATACCGCCCGGGATCAGGACGCCGATCCCTTTTCTCCCCGTCATGGAAAAATAAAGCCAGTGGAAGAACAAACCAAGCGGGATTACGAACAAGCTTGGCCAGAAGTAGCCGAACAGGTTACCCGGTCCGAAATGCATTCCCTTATTCAACAGTAAGTATGCTCCGAGAAGAATAAATACAGGGCCAAGAATGGTCCTTTTATTCATTGCGCTCATCTCCTTTAGGTACAGCATATCATGCGGGTTTTTGGAAGTCCTCATTCTTTAGGCTACAACCGGAACCCGACTAAAGTCCAGTCCTGTAAAAAATTCGTCGTATTAGTCATAATCTCACAGATTACGACATTTTACACCTCTTGTAGGATTCTATGAAAGCGCTATTATTAAGGTATAAAGAAACAGGAGGTGATTACGATGAGCCATGAAGAAGAAGTCGTTCAAGCAGCAGCTGAGGAAGCTGTTGAAGAATCCGCTGAAGAGGTTGTTGCGGCTGCCGAAGAAGAGGTAGTTGAAGCAGCTGAAGAAGAAGCGGCGGTAGCCGAAGAAGAGGCTGCTGATTCCGAGGAAGAAGAGACTGATGCTGAAGAAGCATCCGATGACGAAGCAGAAGAACAATGATTACGGTCATTTTATAAAATATAGCGGTTTTTCAATAACCCCCTCCGGACCCGGAGGGGGTTATTTTCGCTTGCGCAAGGGATATAGTATTTGCATGTAAGCTTGTCGCTTTGGTATGCTCATTATTGAACACCATATAAGGGAGAAGCACACATGATTATTATTAAGACGGAAGCGGAAATCAACCGCATGCATGAAGCCGGCAAGATTTTGGCCGAAATCCATAGACAAATCGCGAAGTTAATCGCACCGGGCATTACGACCCACGAGATTGATCAATTCGCCGAGAAGCTGATGAAGCAATATGGCGCGACACCGGAACAGAAGGGCTACAAAGGCTATCAGTACGCAACCTGCGCATCGGTCAACGATGTCATCTGTCACGGCTTTCCGAAGAAGGAGAAGCTGAAGGACGGCGACATCGTAACGATCGATATGGTCGTTAACCTGAACGGGTGGCTGGCAGACTCCGCCTGGTCCTATCCGGTAGGCAATGTCTCCGAAGAAGCGGACCGCTTGCTGCGCGTGACTAAAGAATCCCTTTATAAAGGGATCGAAAAAGCCGTTGCCGGCAACCGGATCGGGGACGTGTCCCATGCGATCCAGGCTTATGCCGAGGCCGAAGGCTTCTCGGTTGTCCGCGATTTCATCGGACATGGCATCGGGCAAGAGATGCACGAGGATCCGCAGGTGCCGCATTACGGGCCGCCTAACAAAGGTCCGCGGATTAAGGAAGGGATGGTCTTCACCATTGAGCCGATGCTGAATGTGGGAACCTACCAAATGAAGATCGACGCGGACGGCTGGACGGCGCGCACAAGAGACGGCAAGCTGTCCGCCCAGTATGAGCATACGATTGCGATTACGGCGAACGGTCCGGTTATTCTGACCGAGCAATAACGATTAGCCGCGAATAAGGGGATACGGGTTGAATGGCTGAGGCCATCATCCCGTATCCCCTTTTTTTACATCCGTTCAAGCCCCTTCTGAACGAAAGAAAACCTTACATAATTAGTAATAAAATTACAAAATAATTGCGTGACAATTCAGATTACTTCCCCTAAAATGAGGAAAATGATGCCGCAGTCATCCAGTTATTACATCTCTGTGTAAGGTGAGCATCGACAAATAGGGATAGATAGGGAGGATTTTGCTTTGGTGAAGTCAAGTAAATCAACATGGAAGCGGACACTCTCGGCCGTTGTGGCAGCAGGCTTAACGGTGTTGCCGTTGCCCGCGGCCGCGTCTGCGGCAGACAGCGGGACTACGGTTGAGCTGCGGATTATGGAGACGACGGACCTGCACGTAAATATCGTGAACTACGATTATTTCGCGGACAAGCCTACCGACGAGTACGGCTTTGCCAAGACGGCGACCTTGATCAAGCAAGCGCGGGAGGAAGCGGCGAACAGTCTCCTGTTCGATAACGGGGATTTGATTCAAGGCAACCCGCTTGGCGACTATGTGGCGACGGTGGACCCTCTGAAGCAGGGGGAGACGCATCCCGTGTACAAAGCGCTTAATCTGCTTGATTACGATGCGGGAAATATCGGCAACCATGAATTCAACTACGGGCTTGATTTCCTGAAAAATTCGATTGGCGGAGCCGACTTTCCTTACGTAAACGCGAACGTGTATATCGATGACGGCGATAAAGACGAGACGAATGACAAGAACTATTTTACCCCTTATCTTATCCTCGACAAGGAAGTGAAGGACCAGACCGGCGCCGTTCATAAGCTGAAGGTTGGCGTTATCGGTTTTGTGCCGCCGCAGATTCTGCAGTGGGATAAAGCCAAGCTGGAAGGCAAGGTTATAACGAAGGATATCGTGAAGACCGCCGAGAAATTCGTGCCGGAGATGAAAGCCAAGGGAGCCGATATTATTATCGCGATTCCGCATTCCGGCTTTGAGGATATTCCGCAGACGGATCAGATGGAAAACTCGGTGCTCTACTTAAGCAAAGTGAAGGATATTAACGCGATCCTGTTCGGCCATGCGCACAAGGTATTTCCGGACAAGTCGTTTGAAGGGAAGACTGGCGTTGATCTGACGAAAGGGACGATTAACGGAGTGCCGGCCGTTGAACCGGGCTTCTGGGGCAACAATCTTGGCATTATTGATCTGAAGCTGCAGCTGGCGGACGGCAAATGGACCGTTGCGGATTCGAAAACAGCGGTGAAGCCGATCTTCGATACGGTGAACAAGAAGCCGCTGGTTGACGCGGATCAGGAAGTTCTGGATGCGGTAGCCGAGGACCATCAGCATACGCTGGATTACGTTCGCGGACCGGTAGGGACAACGACGGCTCCGATAAACAGCTTTTTTGCGCTGGTGCAGGATGACCCGTCGATTCAAATCGTGACCAATGCGCAGAAATGGTACGTGGAGAAGCAGCTACAGGGGACCGATTACGAAGGGATTCCGGTCTTGTCGGCAGGGGCGCCGTTTAAGGCGGGCGGTCGGCAAGGTCCCGCTTATTACACCAACATTCCCGCGGGCAGCATCGCGATTAAGAACGTAGCCGACCTGTACTTGTATTCCAACACGGTGAATGCGGTGCTTGTAACCGGAGCAGAGCTGAAGGAATGGCTGGAATGGTCGGCTGGCCAGTTCAATACGATTGACCCGGCTTCGAGGGAGAAGCAGGAGTTAATCAACTATGATTTCCCTACTTACAACTTTGACGTTATCGACGGGGTGACTTACCAGATTGACGTCTCGAAGCCCGCGAAATATAAAGCTGACGGAACGGTATTAAACGCGAAGTCCAGCCGGATTGTGAATCTGAAATACGAGGGAAAACCTATCGATCCGGCGAAGAAATTCGTCGTTGCGTCTAACAACTACCGCGCTTCGTCCAGCAAGTTCGCGAATCCGGACGGCAAGCGGATTATACTGGCTTCGCCGGACGAGAACCGCCAGGTCATCATTGACTATATTCGCTCGTTCAAGACCATTAACCCGACAGCGGACGGCAACTGGTCGCTTGCGCCGATCAATGACAAGGTGAATGTTGCCTTTAAGACTTCGCCGGATGCGAAAGCTGCGGCAGCAGAAGTCAAATCGCTTTCTTACGTTGGCTCAACGGAAGACGGTTACTCGGAGTTTAAGTTAAGCTTTGCGGCTCCGGCAACAACCGTTCCCAAGCCGCCTGCGAAGCCCGATCCGAAGCCGCCAGTGAAACCGGAACCGCCTGCGAAGCCGGAGCCAAAGCCCGATCCGAAGCCGGAGGCTCCTGCCGATATCGTCTACACGGTGAAGAAGGGCGATACGTTATGGGAGATTGCCCGTAAATACGGCACAACCTGGCAGCAGCTTGCGAAATACAATAAGCTGAAAAATCCGAACCGGATTTACGTAGGCCAAAAGCTTCTTATACCGACAGGCAAATAAGAGGTGAAATCAAGATGACTCCCGAATATGTTCGGGAGTCATCTTTCATTTATCTGCTTAAAAGGAGCGGTTAGGATGCACGAATTGTATTTGCGCAGGGAAGGGACTTCCCATCGCGATTCCAGTTGGGACAGAACCGGAGGCAATCGGGATTTTCTGGAGATAAAAGCCGGAACGACGGCGGTGATCTCCGATATCGAAGGCTCCGGCATTATCAAGCATATTTGGATGACGATTGGCGCCCGGGACAAATACGCCTTCCGCAAAGTGCTGATCCGCATGTATTGGGACGGAGAAGCCGAGCCTAGCGTGGATTCCCCCGTTGGCGATTTCTTTGGGGTTGGGCATGGCGTGGCCAGCCACTATGTGTCCATGCCGCTTAACATGATTACAACCCAAGGCGTGGTGGAGAATAAAGCGGCCATGAACTGCTTCTTCGAAATGCCCTTCCGCCAAAGCGCGAGGATCGAGATCGTCAACGAATGCGAGAACGATATGGTGCTTTACTTCTACGTGGACTACGTGAAGCAGCCGGTGTCCGAGGATAGCTTCTATTTCCATGCCTCATGGAGAAGGGAGAATCCGACCAAGGGTACGGCGGATCTTGACCAGCTTAAGGCGGAGCAGGATCGGCAGCATAAGCCGAATTACGCGCAAGACGATAAGGTGAGCGAGATGAAGAATCTGACGGGCGACGAGAACTACGTCCTGCTGGATGCCGAAGGCGAAGGCCATTACGTAGGCTGCAACCTGAGCATTGATCACATCAACCCCGTTCCGGGCTTCAGCTGGCCGGGCGAAGGGGATGACATGTTCTTCATTGACGGCGAGCCTTGGCCGCCGCGCCTGCATGGCACGGGAACGGAGGATTATTTCTGCGCCGCTTGGGGTTATCCGTCCGGTCAATATTACGCGCCTTATCACGGATTGTCGCTATACGCCCCGATTCGGGAGAACGGCGATGCGTGGAAGGAGAGCCATACGATTTCGTTTAACGATTATTCCGGCAAAATGACGCAATACCGCTATCATATAACCGATCCGATTATTTTCAGAAAATCCATACGATTCAGCATCGAACACGGGCATGCCAACTGTCAGGCCAATGACTATTCGTCCGTTGCGTATTGGTATCAGCGCGAGCCGCATAAGGCTTTCCCGGAGATGCTGCCCGTAGAGCTTCGGCTGCCGCTTGCCGAGAAGGAAAGCGCGAGACGGTTCTACCGCACCTTTTAATTTTTATAAAGAAACAGCTCATCCGGGGATGAGCTGTTTTTTTGGTATTGTCCATCCGTTCAGGTTGCGTTAGTCTGTAGGAAGAAGCAGGTACAGCATGCCGCAGGCTGCGGCAGAAATGGAGAACCAGGGCAATGACGGGCAGAAGCAGCGCCGGACGGCGCAACGTAGGCATCTTCGCGCATGTGGATGCGGGGAAAACAACAACGACCGAGCATATGCTGTTCGTCAGCGGACGGACGCGTGCGCTTGGCAGTGTAGACGCGGGGACGGCATTAACGGATTGGCTGGATGTGGAGAAGGAGCGGGGCATCTCGGTACGGGCGGCAACGACCTCCTTCGTATGGCGGGATACAACGATTAATCTTGTGGATACGCCGGGGCATGTCGATTTCCTGTCGGAGGTGGAGCGTTCGCTTCGGGTGATGGACGGCGCCGTGCTGATCGTATCCGCGGTGGAAGGCGTGCAGGCGCAGACGGAGATGATCTGGAGCGCGCTGCGCAAGCTGGGAATTCCAACGATTATATATATCAATAAAATGGACCGGATCGGCGCTGACCGCGAAGCGGTATTGCGGGATATCCGCAGCTATCTGACTCCGGATTTGATAGAGGTACAGCATCCGATCGGAAATGAGCAGCAGTTCGCGGGCTCTGCGGATTTGTGGGGAACGGATGCCGATGAGGAAGCAAGAACCGCATTGGTGGAAGCGATTGCGGAACGGAATGAGGAGCTGCTTCAGCAATATATAAGCGGCGAAGCCGAGGATTGGAAAAGCCATGCTTCCGGAATGACGAAGCGGGCGGAGCTGTTCCCGGTATTGTACGGCGCATCCGGAAGAGGAATCGGCGTAAATGAGCTGATGGATG
Source organism: Paenibacillus glycanilyticus NBRC 16618 (assembly GCF_004000805.1). Taxonomy (GTDB): domain Bacteria; phylum Bacillota; class Bacilli; order Paenibacillales; family Paenibacillaceae; genus Pristimantibacillus; species Pristimantibacillus glycanilyticus. Next base: position 58,949 of record NZ_BILY01000024.1, on the reverse strand, counting down.
CCGTCATCGATTATTTGCCTGAGCCAGGCGGGAATCGGGAGGCGCCGCTGTCCGGTATTGTGTTCAAGATCGAGCGCGATAAGACGATGGGGCGCATGGCTTTTGTCCGGCTGTATGAAGGGACGATGCGCAACCGGGACGTGATCCGGAATCATACGCAGAATATCGAGGAAAAGGTCACGCAAATCCGGAAGGTGGAGGGCAGCCGCTCGGAGGATCTTGGCGCGCTGGAAGCAGGCGATATCGCGGCCGTATGCGGCATGTCGCATGTGAGGATCGGCGATATTATCGGCGATCCGGGTGCCGTGCCGGAGGAAGTGCGGCTTGCGGTGCCGCTGCTTACGGTACAGGCGCATTGGGCCGATCAGCAGCAGTATCCCGCCGTTGTGGCGGCGCTTCAAGAGCTGTCGGACGAGGATCCGCTGCTGGACGTGCAGTGGCTGCAGGATGAGCGGGAGCTGCACGTGAAGGTGATGGGCCCGATTCAGCTCGAGATTCTGACAAGCGTGCTCGAGAACCGGTATGGCCTGCAGGTGAGCTTCGGCCAGCCGTCGGTCATCTACAAGGAGACGCCAAGCCAGCCGGGCGAAGGCTATATCGCGTATCTGATGCCGAAGCCTTGCTGGGCAATCCTCCGGTTCCGCATTGAACCGGGCGAGCGCGGAAGCGGGCTTCGTTACGAAGCGTTTGTCCGCTCGGAGGATCTGCTTCCGCAATACCAGAACGAGGTGGCAAGACGCGTGCCGGAGGCGCTGCAGCAGGGGCTGAAGGGCTGGGAGGTCGTCGACCTGAAGGTTACGCTGATCGAAGGCCAGCATCATGTGTGGCATACGCATCCGCTTGATTTTGTCGTGGCGACGCCAATGGCCATTATGAACGGACTGGATTCGGTTGGCACAAAGCTGCTTGAGCCGGTGCTCCAATTCCGAATCGTTGTACCGGAGGAGAACGGAGGCCGCGTCATGAATGATATTGTCCTTATGCGGGGGACGTTCGAGGCGCCAACGCTGCAAGGCGACCGGCTTCTTATCGAAGGGCGCGTGCCGGCGGCAACGTCGCTCGAATACTCGATGGAGCTGAACTCGCTCACGAAGGGGCGCGGCACGATGGCGACCTTCTTCGCGGGGTATGAAGAGTGCCCGCCGGATGTAGCGGCGGAACGGACACGGCGCGGCGTGAATCCGCTGGATCAGTCCAAATATATATTAAGCGTCCGCAAGGCGCTGCAAGGATAAGAAAAGCTGGCCGCTACCCGTGCAAGGGGGCGGCCAGCTTCTTTATTAATACACATAGTGGACAAGCAGGTAAGTCGCAGCCGAGAGCAGCACGGTAGCGGCTGCCATCGCGGCAAGCGGGCGCAGCGCTTTGTCTTTAAGGGCTCGCAGATCCACGTTCAGGCCAAGGCCAACCATAGCCATCGCAAGCAGGAACGACGGGGCATTCAGCAGCTGATCGGTTACATGGGCCGGCAGCTCTAGAGGTGTGCCGGGCGACAGGCTCCCGAAGAGGCTCATAGCCGCGAAGCCAAGCAGGAACCACGGGAAGGCAATGGTTGCTCCAGAGGCGTTATTGCCCTTGTTCCTGCGTTTCATGATCAGCATCAGAATAAAGCTGACCGGTACGAGCAGCAGCACCCGGCTTAGCTTCGCAAGCAGACCGGCGTTAATGGCGTCCTGGCCGGCTGCGGCCGCAGCCAGAGGCACATGGGCGATCTCATGGAGCGTAAGGCCGCTCCATATTCCGTATTGCCCGGCAGTAAGCGGAAGCAGCGGCTGTAGAACGGTATAGCCGATAGCGGCGGCGGTGCCGATTAAGGCGATCAGACCTGCGCTGACCGCGGTGTCTTCGTCGCGGGCTTTCACAATGGGGGATACGGCAGCGATTGCCGCCGCTCCGCATATGCCGGTGCCGATGCCAAGGAGCAGGGACAGCGGAGCATCGGCCTTCAGCAGACGGGCGATGCCAAGGGTTAACCCTACGGCAAGGATGATCGTAACGGCGCCTTGCAGCAGGAGGGCCGGACCTTGGTGGAGCAGCAGACTGATATTCAGCCGCAGTCCGCATAATACAATTGCAAGCCGAAGGAGATGCTTTGAAGCGAATTGAATGCCTGCCCTTAGTCTCTCCGGGTATCCTAGAAATTGCCGGACGATAATGGTGCCCGTCAGCGCCAGGGCCATCTGACCGAGACGATCAAGTCCCGGCAGGCGGGCCAGCTCATAGGCGGCTGTTGCAACCGCGGCCGTCAGCAGCAGGCCGCACAGCCAGTTCAGCGGCTGAAGGAAACGTTTATTTTTAGGAGTAAAGGTAGAATGGGTTAACGTACTCATCTGTCGTCACCTCGACGTTTGTTATTGGTTGATGAGTTTAGTTTAACCAGATCTTTACGATAAGAAAAATAAATAGTTATAATCATTATAATAAGAAATTACTTATGATAGGGGGTTGGTTAAAAACGTGGATCAGTCGTTACTCGTGTTTATGACGGTTGCGGAGACGCGTCATTTTACGCGTGCCGCAGAGGCGCTTCATATGACCCAGCCGGCAGTCAGCCAGCATATTCAAGCTCTAGAGAGCAACATCGGAACCAAGCTGCTCGACCGCAGCAACAAGCATGTCCGGTTAAGCAAAGCAGGGGAGATTGTGTATAAGCATGGCAAAGAAATAGAGGCATTGTATACCCGCATGCAGCGGCTGGTGGACGATCTGATGCACAACGCCAGCGGCATGCTGTCCATTGGCGCCAGCTATACGTTTGGGGAATACGTGCTGCCGCATGCCATTGCTTATTTGCAGGTGCACTATCCGCTTATTAAGCCGACCATTACAATCGGCAACACGAAGGAGATCAGCTCTCTAGTTGCCGGAGGGCAGCTGGATATCGGCATTGTGGAAGGCGAGCTGGAGCATGGGAAGCTGTACGCGGAGTCTTTAGCCAAGGATCGGCTGTACGTGGTGACGGCTTCGTCCCATCCTTTTGCCGCGGCTGACGATATTGATGCCGTAAGGCTGCAGCAGGAGACCTGGATCGTCAGGGAAGAGGGCTCGGGGACGCGGGAGGTGACCGAGCGGATGTTTCTCGAGCAGGGTTTGAGTCCGGAGAACCGCATGGTATTTGGCAGCACGCAGATTATCAAGGAGTCCGTCGAGGCGGGCCTTGGCATCTCGTTATTGTCCCATTGGGCGGTGCGCAAAGAGATCGCGCTTGGCACCGTCAGCAGGCTGACCGTTGGCGGCAGGCCGGTGGAACGCGATTTCTCGCTTCTCACCGGAATGCATCAACAGCATACGAAGGCGGCCGAGGTGTTTATCCAAATTTTGCGGGAGCGAAAGGGCTGGCCGGAGCAGGCTTAATAGAAAAGCTGTCCACCTCGTCATGGGATTGCGGGGTGAACAGCCTGCGGTTTGAAGCTCATTCTTAATTCTTATTCTTTGGAGGCAGCCTTCTCGGCAGCTACCTTGCGGCGATACTCCAGAGCGGGCAGACCGCCCCAGCCCCAATTATCGGTATCGACTTCCTCAATAACGACAAAGGTGGACTCGAGCGGCTTATTCAGTACGTTCAGCAGCAATTCGCTGACGCCTTTAATAAGGGCGGCTTTTTCTTCCGCGGTAATCGAATCTCGTTCGGGCGACGTGCCTTCGCGCGTGACTTGAATGTTTACGATAGGCATAATCATCTTCTCCGTTCCTTTTCAATTTTTAAGGCTATTGTTTGATCTATTAATCCTGCATGAAGGCATGGACCAAATCAGAAGGGGATTGCAGACCGGATAGGGCATATTTCTCGTTTATCACGTAAAAAGGAACGCCCCGGATACCAAGCTGCTGCGCGTCGCGCTGTCCTTCCTCTACCTTATCAAGTCCTTCCCCTTTGACAAGTCGGGTTTTCAGATCCTCGCGATCATACGCGACTCCGCTTGCCTGCGCTATTTCCGCAAGCGTGTCCACATTGCCAATGTCCAATCCTTGTTCGAAATAAGCCGTATACAGGTTCAAAATCAAATTCGACTGCAGGTGCTCCGGCGTTATCGCGATCAACTGATGCGACAATTCCGTATTTGGCGTAAGTTTTACGAGATCCATATTGTAATTCAGGCCGAAACGAGCGCCGGTCTGGTTATACTGCTTCATTCTCGCTTCGAATTGCGCTTCTCCGCCTAATCGGCCGATCATCACCTTCCGGTAGTCCTCGCCTTCCTTGCGAATGCCCGGATTTAACTGGTACGCATGGTATCGTACCGTAGCGTTTACGCCTTCCGGAAGCTCCTTGAGCGCGGTTCTGAGGCTAGCATCCCCCATTCGGCACCAAGGACATACCGTATCCATAAAAACGTCGATCGTTACGCTTTTCATTTGGCCACCGCCAGCGGTTTAACCGTTCTAAGGTGTTCGACGTAGGCTTTGCTGCTCTGGGCCAGACGCTCCGGCGTTACATCGGATGTGTCGTTGACCGTGAAATGCGGCAGGTAGACGGCACTGATGAAACGCGCGCTCGCTTGAAGCGGCGCTAAGATCTGCTCCAGCGTAAAGCCGTTGGAACCGGTTGGCTGATACGAATCCGCCGTGCCGTAAGTCGAGATCGCGGCCCCGATTTCTTTGCCTTTCGTTGCGGTAGCTTCAGGACCGTAAGCCCAATTGTACTGCAGCACGGAATCGAACCATCTTTTTAGAAGCGGCGGCGTGCTGTACCAGTAGAGCGGGTATTGGAAAATGATGCGGTCATGCGCTTCCACAAGCTGCTGCTCGCGCTGAACGTCGATGTTCTCGGTTGGATATTCCTTGTAAAGATCGTGAATCGTGATATCGCCTTGCTTCTTCAGCTCCTCGACCCATGCTTTGTTCCAGTTGGATGCTTCCAGGTTAGGATGCGCTACGATTACGAGTGTTTTCATTGATTTTCTCTCCATTCGTTTGTTGGTATAAATGCTTTTGTCTATCTACTGAAAGGTAGGTAGTGTAGTGAAAAAGATCCGCTTTGCCCGTTAAGCTAAAGCGGATAGAACTCCATCGGCAATAATCGCAAACCGGTTTGCATCCCGGTAGCTTCTTGCAAGCAGCTGCGCCCCTTGAAGGGAAGCCAAAATCAGATGCGCCCGCGTGCTGGCCGAGCCTTCGAAACGCAGATGACCTTCACGGCGGCCTTCTTCCAGAACGCGCTCCACCCACGCTAAGTTGGCGGTAAAGAAATCCGCCAGCTTTGCTCCAACCTTCTCCGAAAGGGTAGCCAGATCCGAAGAAAGCATAACGCTCAGGCAGGTGCAATAACTATCGACCGGGATACTGAAGATATTGATGTATTTGCGTAACTTGTCCAGATTGTTCTGCGTATCGGCGTCAATTTGAGCGACGGTAGCCAGGAATCCCTTATGATACCGGGTAATCAACGCTTCCCCTAGATCCTCCTTATTCGGAAAATGGTAATGGATGCTTGCTGTGCGGATACCAACCTTCTCAGCAATGTGAGCGTAGCTGAAGCCGTTAAAGCCGACTTCCTGCACAAGCGCCTGGGCGGTATCAAGGATCAAATCAGCCGTGTTTTTGTTACTGTTCATGTACGCATTCTACCTTTCAGTAGGTATAAAAGTCAATATCCTGTTTCATCCAAAAACTGAAGACTTCTTGATGCCTGCCCGTGCGAATCCGTTTGCCTAAGGCAAACGGTATAGCGCAAACGGTTCGCCATGACGGAATGAACGGCTTAATGTATCCAGCTCGTCCAGCGCCGCCGCATCAAGCGGAAGCTCCACGCTGCCCAGATTATGCTCCAGCTGCTCCGTGCTTGTAGCGCCAACGATAACGGTGGAGACGGCAGGCTGCTTCATCAGCCAAGCCAGGGACAAGACGCTGGCAGAGCAGCCAAGCTTGCCTGCCAGCTCGCTGACCTGGCTTCCAAGCGCAAGATTGCTCTCGCCGAAGAAACGCGTGAAGCCCGGGTTGGTCGCAGCACGGGAACCTTCAGGAGCTTCCTCGCCCGCGCGGTATTTGCCCGTCAAGATTCCGCCTGCCAGCGGGAAGTAAGGAATAATGCCTACGCCTTGATCGAGGCACAGGGGCACAAGCTCGCGCTCCGGCGTCCGGTCGGCCAGCGAATAGCTAGTCTGAGTGGAAACGAACCGGTTCAGGCCAAGGCGGTCGCTAAGTCCAAGAGCCTTCATCAGCTCCCAGGCGGCATAGTTGGAGGCGCCGATATACCGGACTTTCCCGGATCGGATCATATCCTCGAGCGCCCGCAGCGTTTCCTCGAGAGGTGTCTCCGGGTCAAAGGTGTGAATTTGATACAGGTCAACGTAGTCGGTCTTGAGCCGTTTCAAGCTGTCTTCCAGCTCCAGCATCAGATGGTAGCGGGAGGAGCCTTGTGCATTGGGACCTTCTCCTCTGACGAGCCCGGCTTTGGTTGCCAATACAACCTCATGGCGTCTGCCCGCAAGCGCTGCGCCGATGATGGCTTCCGAAGCCGTTGCCGAGTAAATATTAGCCGTATCGATAAAATTGATTCCGCGGTCGATGGCCGCGTGAAGAATGCGCGCCGAAGCGGCTTCGTCTGCCCGCGAACCAAAGGAGTTCGTACCGAGGCCTAACGCGGATACCTTCAGTCCGCTTCCTCCCAGCCGGTTGTATAACATTGTTAAGGTCATCCCCTTTTCTTGGATCAAATGAATGTTGCAGTTAGTATAGCAAAATGTGGGCATTACAAGCTATATGCGAATCAGGCTTGTCGTGCTATATTTGACATAAAAGTAAAGCGTTTACTTATACTTAAATTAAGGGGAATTTAAGCTGTATCGATTATAGTAGCAGTATAGAGCAACATTTTGTCCGAAGGGGATGGGGAAAATGACGCGTCTGCCAGTTACCTACTCGATTATCGTGCCGGTCTGCAATGACGAGGAATCGCTGTTTGGCGCTTATAAGCGCCTGAAGCAAATCATGAAGCCTGCCGCCGCCAGCTACGAATTTATTTTTGTCGATAACTACAGCACAGACCGGTCGGCTGATATGCTGCGCGTCTTTTGCGCGGCGGATATCCGCGTGAGAGCGATCTATTTGTCGGCCCGCTGCGGCCATGCCGCCGCGATCGCGGCAGGCATTGACCATGCGGTGGGCTCGGGAATCGCCGTTATGGAAGTAAAGCCGGTTGACCGCAAAGCAGACATGGCCGAGCTGGCAAGCCCGCATCCGGCTTACACGATCCGGTCGATGGAAGGCTTTACTCATTCCCCGCTGTGGGAAGCTATTCCTGCCGGCTAGAGGCTACAGCCAGGCATTCAGCTGCTGCCGCAGCTCCTCCGACACTGGAGTAAGCGGCAAGCGGATATGCTCAGAGGCTATGCTGCCCTGCCGGGCAAGAAGATATTTTAACGGAGCGGGATTTGGCTCCCGGAACAGCAGACGGATCAAGGGAAGCAGAGCGCCGAAGGACTGCCTGCTTGCTTCAAGCTGGCCCAGCATGAACTGCTCATACACCTCTACGAAAGCCGTTGTCCGAACGCTAGCGGATGCCAGCATGCCGCCGGCTGCGCCGCAGCAGAGCATAGCATGGAAGTAAAGATCTTCCCCGCATAAGACCGATTTGTGATCCCCGCTGCTTGCTAGCTCGATCATCAGTTCGATTCCGCCGGAGCTGTCTTTGATCCCGATGACGCCGTCCAGGTCCAGAATGGCGCGTACCGTATCCGGAGCAAGGCGTATTCCCGTGCGCGAAGGAATCTCATAAGCCACGATCGGCAGGCCCGTGCTTGCTGCTTGTCTGTAGTGCTCAATGATGCCCTCCTGGGAAGGACGGCTGTAATAGGGCACAACAACAAGGGCGGCATCCGCGCCAAGCTCTCCTGCAATTGCGGTTTTCCTCACGGTGGAAGCCGTATCGTTCGTTCCCGTCCCAACAATGACCGTACGGTTCATAGGCCCGCAGACCAAGCGTGCGGCTGCCGTAAGAGCCGCCATTTCCTCCAGCGTGACCGTCGGGGATTCCCCCGTTGTTCCGTTTACCACGATCCCGTTCACGCCATCCTCAACTAGCTGCTTCACATAGGATTCGAATGAGCGGATATCCACTTCACCGCCAGCCCCCATAGGTGTTACCACCGGTACGTAAATTCCTTTCATTTCCGTTAGCATTTCCAGCGCCTCCCGATTGGATTTATGAATTCTGTCTTTACTGTAGCATGACTGAAGTATTACAGTTATCTATAATAATTCATGACTGACATCAATAATTTTAATAATTAGATAAAAGCCGAGGTGGGAGCATGGAGCTGGTTTATTTGCAGACCTTTTGCGAGGTAGCGAGAAGGCGGAGTATTACGCGTGCCGCGGAAGAGCTTGGTTATGCGCAGTCCAGCGTAACCATTCAGATTCAGAAGCTGGAGAAGGAATACGGAGCGCCGCTGCTGGAACGGTTCGGCAGACAAATGCGCCTGACGCCGCCCGGCGAGAAGCTGTATGCATTGGCCGTTCAAATGCTGGAGCTGTACGAGCAATCCAAGGAAACGGTCGCGGGTTATGCGGGAGGTACGCTTGTGATCGGCGCTATCGATTCGCTGGCGGCTTATTTCCTGCCTCCATACCTGCAGAAGCTGCGACAGCTGTTTCCCGAGCTGACCATCCAGCTTCAGCCGGACCGCGAATCGCACATTATCAGCAAGGTGAAGGACGGTGAATACGATATCGGTCTGCTGCTTGATGCCAAGCCGGCCGCTGCGTCGCTGGAATGCCGGCCGCTGCGCGAAGAACCGCTGGTACTAGCTGCGCCGGCAGGTCATCCGCTTGCCAATCGCTCCAGGATTGAGCTGCAAGATTTAAGCGGCATGGAGCTTATCATGTCGGAGGAAAGCTGCGTGTACCGGGGGATGTTCGAGAAGGTGCTGCGGGAGGGCGGGATCGCCTTTAACGCCTTGTTCGAGCTCGGCAATCCGGAGGCGGTGAAGCAATGCGTCGTGAACGGGCTGGGCCTCGCGCTGCTGCCTCGCATGGTTGTTGCGGAAGATATGAAGCAGGGCCGATTAGCGGCTCTCCCGTTCATCCATCCGGAAATCCGTTTTGACCTGCAGTATTTGATTCATCCCCGCAAATGGATGTCGCAGCCGCTTCAAGCGTTTATCGCTCTGCTCCGCGAAGGGGAAGATCATAAATAATAAATAAAGGACGCGAGGCTGTTCCTGCACAGGAGCAGCCTCGCGTCTTTCTTACCACAATAGAATTTATGAGTTAAATTCTATTTGGCGATAAAACCTACCTATAAACACGGTCGCTCATCTTGGAGAGGCCTCGATAGAGGTTTTCTCATTCGTTATTATTCGGGATGATTATGCGTAGCCGTACCTACCGTATACGGAGATGTAATGCCTTCGTACATCAAATGCATCGTCATGCCTGCCGCCGCATGGGCGAGGTTGTGGCAGTGGTCCATCCACAGTCCCGGATTATCGGCTGAAAAAGCGACTTCGTAGACTTCTCCGGGAGCTACATCAAGCGTATCGGTCCACCAGGGGCTGCCGTCTGCGGCTTCGCCGTTCCGCGACAGGACCAGCATATGATGCCCGTGAAGATGCATCGGATGCTCAACGGCGCCGCGGTTTATAATCGTTGTTTTCACAAGCTCGCCTTCGCGGACCATAAACATCGGCGTATCCGGGAACACTTTGCCGTTAATCGTATAGTTGAGCGCAAGCTTGCCGTCAAAGAACCCAAGCTGGTTATCCAGCACCATCGTAAATTCCCGGTCGAAATGGCTGTTTGCGTCAAAAGGCGTTGCAGCGGGCGTCCCGTAATGGGTCGGGTCAAAAATCTGCAGGTTAGCCTCATGCTTAGGCAAATCGCCTTGGCCGTCCGGACTCATCACGATGCCCAGCTTGCCGCCCGGCCCCACGTTTAAGGTTACCGGCGTGTCCGGCATGGTGAAGGTCACGTCGTATCGGCCCCCCGTAATCAGATCAAGTCTAACATTTTTCAGATCCTGCGGTTCATGAAGCTCCGTCCCGTCAATGGCCGCCACTTTGAAGGAGGCACCTAGCAGCGTATAAGACTGTCGGACCCAGTCATCCGTATTGATGAGGCGTAGACGTACCGGAGTTCCCGGCGCGATCTTTGTATGCTGGATGCCTTCGTTATCCCCGATGGCAACGCCCCGGTTATCCCAGATATGGGTCATCACCGTGATGTCTTTTGTATTTGGAGGCATTCCTTCCTCCGGCTCGACCACCAGCGGGCCAAACAGCCCTTTTTCCACGGCTTCCTGCGAATCCTGATGGGAATGGTACCAGAAGGTGCCGACCTGATTGGCTACGAACCGGTACGTATAGGTATCGCCGGGCATGACGGCATTTTGCGTTGCTCCGGCCACGCCGTCCTCCGCATTAGGAACGTCAAGGCCATGCCAGTGCAGCGTTACGCCTTCCTCGATATCTTTGTTAATCAGCTTAACCTCGACCAGCTGCCCTTTCTTGAAGCGCAGTTCCGGTCCGGGCGTCTGACCGTTATAGGTCCAGGCTTCTACCGTTCGTCCGGAAGCCAGCGTAATGGTCTTCTTCTCGGCGGTTAGCGTAAACGAAACATCGGCTTTTCCTTCCGCGGGGCCTGTCAGACTATCGACGGAGATCTCCTTCACCGGTTCTGCCGATGCCGTAACGGCACCGCTGTGATGGTCATGGGCAAGTGCCGTACCCGTTCCGTTATCCATCGGACCATCCGTCATGGAGATCTTCTCGGGCAGCTTGCTGGCTTCTAACCCGCCGTAAAACGGGATGCTTCCTATTGCCAGGACAACCGCGAATACGGCCATCCGTCGCAGGAACCGCATCAGGGGACGGTTAACCGGCTTTGTTCCGGTCAAGCTTACTCTTGAGCTACGGTTAAGATGCGTCAGCCAGAGAACCATTCCGGCGATAAGAAGCAGTACCAGCGGGATGGTTCCGTTCATGACGTCGAACGGAATCGTGGTCGTGAACGTCCAATACAGGCCGGTCAGGGAGCCAAGCGCTACGAATTGGTAAGGCGCAACAAGCGCGGGCTGCGAAGCCCGGCTCAGCAGTCTGACGTCAAGCGGCGCTTCCGTCCTGCGCATCGTCGCTTGCCGGATGCGGCGAAGGCGGGGGAACGCGCCAAGCCATATCATCAGCATCGGAACAATCAGGACGGGCGGGATGAGCAGGCGGTCCCGCCAGAAGACGGAATCCGTAACCGCCATAAGCCAGATGATGCCTGCAAGAACGCCCGCTGAGGAAATGGACAAGAAGACGGCCCAGGGTATTAATTTACGCGCTTTTCGGTTTAAATTCGCCTCTGAACCGCTGAATAGCAGGGCGGACGCCTTGTTGCCGGCAATCCAGGCGAGCAGCAGGGTAAGAAGCAGGAAGCCCCTTGCCACGCTAATAGCTGCAAAATACATACAATCGATTCCTCCGTCCCGGACTTTGCCGCGGAAAATAGTGCATCGGATTCCAAGAAGCCAAGGAAGCTATCCTGTCCGCGATGTGATAATATAGTCATAGTTCATTGTAGCGCCGGCGGACATTCGCCTTAACCGTCCCGAGATGGGATTTGCACTGGACTTTGGACCGGGAGAAGAAACGTATGCCGGCTGCAGCCGTATTAGAGGAAAGCAAGCAGCAATGCTTACAATGCTAATTACGATAAGGAGGTGAATGCATTGTTAGAGCTGCAGGATTTAATCCCGTATTTTTTCTCGATCAGTATTTTATGTTCGATGGCTTATCTGGCGTATTTCGCCCATCAGAGCGTTGACGCGGAGTTTAATACCTTGCAGAAGCGGGTTGTATGGGAGCCGATTGTTCCGATTGTCGTGGTCATCAGCAGGCTGGAGAGGATCCAGCATTGGCTGGCCCGAAGGATTAAGCGTAAAGAAGCACCGGATGGTGAATCTGCGGATTGTCGCGCTTCGTTTGTGGAGATTACCGAGCACGCACACAAACGAGGAGGCTATTATGAGCAAAAACAATGCATTCACCGCTTTTACTAAAAAATACAGAATTCTCGCAGCGATCGCGATCCTTGTGATCGTCAGCGGCTGCGGCGCCAAAGGAACGATTGATTCCGATACGCCGGGCTTTTTTAACCACTATGTCGTGTTTCCGTTCTCGTATCTGATTCAGCACATTGCTTCCTTCTTTGGCGACAGCTACGGCATGGCCGTTATCGTCATGACGCTGCTCGTGCGGATCGTCCTTCTGCCTCTGATGCTGCGGCAGTATAAAGGCCAGCAAGGCATGAAGCAGAAGATGAGCGTTATTCAGCCGGAGCTGAACAAGCTGAAAGAGAAGTACAAAGAGAAGACGCCTGAGAACCAGGCCAAGCTTCAAAAAGAAACGATGGAGCTCTACAGCAAGCACCAGTTTAATCCGATGGCGATAGGCTGTCTGCCTATGCTGATTCAGATGCCGATCCTGACCGGCCTCTATTACGCGATTAAGATGACGCCGGAGCTAGCCCAGCATTCGTTCCTGTGGTTCCAGCTCGGCACGCCGGATCACATTCTGCCGTTCCTGGCTGCAGCGATTTATTACGTGCAGTTCCGCGTGTCGCAGATTGGCGTGGACTCTGCCCAGCAGAAGCAAATGGCGATGCTAGGCTTGCTCTCGCCGGTGATGATGGGGATCTTCTCCTTCAGCGCTCCGGCTGCGGTTCCGCTGTATTGGGTTGTCGGGGGAACGTTTATGATCATTCAGACGCTTGTATCGAAGAAGCTATATCCGACGCTGCCTGCAGCGGGGGTTAACGATTCGCCGGCGGTTTCGGCAAAATAATATCCCGTGCGGGTTAAAAGAAGAAGGACGCATTGCCTGTTTGCACAGGTCGATGCGTCCTTTTATTTTCCCGTATTTGGCGATATTTCGCCGTAAGGGGCTGTATACCTCACTCCGTAAATGCTATACTTGTTATAGCTCCTTACCGCGAGCCGTCAGCCGGTCCGCTGGGAGGCGGCGCTGCTGCGCCCTTTTTCGGATACCTATCGATCAGTTTACTTGTTGCATCCGGCAAGACGATTTGCGGCATCTCCTCTGTAAATAAGCCGAATTTCGGATCGATATCTCTCTCCGTAACGAGATCATCCTTATTGTCCATCGCCCGTTCACACTCCCTATTTTTCAGCTCCTGTCGTTAGATTGCCCTATATTTTCACTTACCATTACGATTACATAAGGTGTTTGTACGAGCCTGTCCGGTATATTTTTTTGGTATACCTGTCTGCCCGAGGTTACAATAAAAGGAGGATATGGCTCGGAATATTGATTGAAAAAGGAGGCGTTTTTTCGATGATGAAACATTTTCCGGCAAGTGCCCGCCATTCTGTCGATTTGGGATGGCTCCGCAGCGCGATGAGCTTCTCGTTTGGGGAGTACTTCGATCCCGATAACTCGAGCTTTGGCGTCATGCGGGTATTAAACGATGATACGATCGCACCGGGGCGCGGCTTTGGCGCTCATCCGCACAGCGAAATGGAGATCGTGACGATTCCGCTGACGGGAAGACTGAAGCATGAAGATAACCTTGGCAATATCGAAGTAACATCGGCTGGCGAAGTTCAGCGCATGTCGGCGGGAACGGGAATTATTCACGCGGAATACAACGATTCAGATACAGAGGAAGGCACCTTCCTGCAATTGTGGTTTATGCCGAAAGAACGGGGGCTCGCTCCCTCCTACGAAATGGCCAGCTACGATGAAGCGAAGCTGCAGAATGCGCTGCTGCCGGTTGTGACGCCGGATGGCGCGGGAGATACGGCAAGCATCAATCAGGATATGACGATCTATTTGGGCCGGCTGCAGCCGGGCAGAAGGATCTTTTTTAATCAGAAAACCGGACGCCGCGCCTTTGTTATGGTGCTGGAAGGAAATCTGAACGTGAATGGCATTGCGATGGGACCCAAAGATTCGATCCGCGCGGAATTCGAGCCCGATTTCGTGCTGTCCGCCGAAGAATCCGCCTTTGTAATGCTGATTGATCTGCCGTAAGGCATGCTTGCGAAATGCGGCTGAAAGAGAGCTATATGCTTTTTAGGAGGGTTCAACCATGAAAGAACAGTTACTTATCAAACACGCCGTAGGCGGCAGGACTTTTGTGGATTCATCCAAGCAATCGGTGGCTTACGAGGTGACGCATGAAGCGGGGCAGTGGCAATTCAACGTGCATACGCCAAAGCATGCCGGAATAGAAGAGATTCTGAAGTGGAAGCAGGAGCTGAACGTGTTTATTTTCCGGACATACGACGACGGTCGCCCGACGCTGAAGATCTGGTATTCGGTTGCGGCGGATACGGTCAATTACGATGCAGCCGGGGAGAAGCTGACGTTTATTGCGGTATCCTGCATTGAATATATTCCGAATGAATTCGGCTATAAGCTATAAATGAAGTACCAGGGATAAACGACGTTTAATCTTACATAGTTCAAGCTCTTTCGCTTCCTGACGGAGGCGGGAGAGCTTTTTTTGCGCCTGCTCTTCCGCTTAGAAATTGTATGTATGAAATTGGCGGTTATAGGCACTCTAAAGTGACGGGGTTTATGGAGTCCGTACCAGATTAATGTGCAGAAGGAGGCATACATACCTATGTATAACAGAAAAAAAATTCAGGAAGATATTCCGGAGGTCATCACGAAAATTTGGTCATGCGCAAGCGAGGACTGCAATGGCTGGATGCGGGCCAACTTCTCTTTTGACCAAACGCCGACCTGCGTGTTGTGCCAATCCCCAATGATCAGCGGGGAGAGGATGCTTCCTCTGATCGTGAATCTGAATGATTCTGTGAAGCTGAGCGCTGTCGTCAATACGGCCGAATAGCTGGATCGCTCGGGAGGATGCCTATAGGGGCATCCTCTTTTTTTGTTTCCTTGACAGGGCCCGGAATCGTCATTAGAATGGTTGCGATAAAACGGTTCTGGAGTGGTTGTATAAATGGGAAAAGATAAGGATTCGGCGCAGGCGCAGGCACCGAGAGCGGTGTTAGGGATGGCGTTGCTGCTTGGCTCGTTGTCTGCGTTTGCTCCTCTATCGATCGATATGTATTTACCGGCTTTGCCGGAGCTTGCGGATGATTTCGGCGCGGGGACGTCGATGTCCCAGCTTAGCTTAACGGCCTGCCTGCTGGGCATATCGCTGGGACAGCTGTTTATTGGCCCGATCAGCGATGTCAGAGGCCGGCGCAAGCCTTTATTAATTGGACTCATTGTTTATATTGCGGCTTCGATTCTATGCGTGGCGGCGCCGTCCATTGAGACCTTTGTCCTGCTGCGTTTCGTGCAGGGCTTTGGCGGCGCGGCGGGAATCGTTATTTCGCGTGCGGTTGTCCGGGATTTGTTCGAGGGAGCGGGAATGACAAGGTTCTTCTCGATGCTGATGCTGGTGAACGGCGTAGCCCCAATCGCGGCTCCGATTGCCGGAGGACAAATTCTGAAATGGACGGAATGGCGCGGCGTGTTTATTGTTCTGACCGTGATTGGCGCGGTGATGTTTGCGGCGGTATGGTTCGGGATGAAGGAATCTCTACAGGAGAGGAACCGCTCGCAGGGCGGAGTCCGCAATATGATGGCGAAATTCCGCGGATTGCTGACGGACCGCGTCTTTATGGGCTACGCGCTGACGCAGGGCTTTGTGGTAGCGGCGATGTTCGCCTACATCTCGGGGTCGCCGTTTGTGATCCAGAACCTGTTTGGCGTCTCGCCGCAGGGTTACAGCCTATGCTTTGCCATTAACGGGCTTGGTATTATCGCGGCCAGCCAGATCGCCGGGCGGCTTGCCGGCAAGGTGAGCGCACCAAAGCTGCTTGTTGCCGGGCTTAGCCTCGCCTTTGCGGGCGGGCTGGCGCTGCTGATGTCGATTATAGCCGGCTGGGGGCTGTTCGCCGTGCTGGTGCCTTTATTCTTCGTCGTCGCCAGCGTCGGGATTGTGCAGACGGCAAGCTTCTCGCTTGCGATGCAGAACCAGCAGCAGGCGGCAGGCAGCGCATCGGCGCTGCTTGGCTTGCTGTCCTTTGTTTTTGGCGCCTTCATGGCGCCGCTTGTGGGGCTTGGCGGCAGCGAAGCCGCTCTGCCGATGGGGATGGTTATCGCTGCGGCGGAGACCGCGGCCGTGCTCAGCTATGTGCTGCTCGTACGGCGGGCGCGCTCGCGCTAGGACTGCGCGGGTTGAGGCGTGGCGCCATTGTTGGGCGGCGATAGGACCCCTGTTGAGGTCTTATCGGCCTTTTTTTGCCCTGGTGCTGGCGTTTACTCCCTCGCAGGGCCTTATCTTCTCGCATGTGGCAGTTTATGCCGCTACGGGGGTGCTAATCGTTGCGTTAAGGCCCTTTGGGGACCTTAACCATGAAAACTAGCTACTTCTTCTGGACGTTAAAGTCCCCTAGGGACCTTAAGCCGCCTCTAACTGCAGAAATCCGCCGCCTCTTGCGACTTTTCTAGTAGGTTAAAGTCCTTAGGGACTTAACCTACCATTAGCGTTAGCTTCCGGCTGCGTTGGACGTAGCTAAGGATATAGAAAAAGAGCTTCTGACGGGACGATCGACCCGTCAGAAGCTCTTGATTATGTTCATCTTAGGTTAAGAGGAAGGTGGGAGGCTGCTAGCTGAAGCGCCAGCGCGCATGTTACCTTACTTCACACTGCCGATCGGGGAGGGTGTTCCTTCGCCGAGCAAGCAGCTGCGCCAAGCCGCGTAACGTTCCCACGCAGCCCCGCTGTCGAGCAGCGCTTTGCATTGGTACAACGCTTCCTCGACGGATTCGGCGCGGTCAGCCAGACGGAGCCGAACCGCTGCATTTAGCAGAACCTGGTTCACGTAACCGATGTGGGCTTTGCCTTGCAGGACGGCCTCGACGGTCTCGATCTGCTCGGCAGCGCTCCATTCGGTTTTCTCCGGCAGCGTCGCCTCCAAGCCGAATTCCTCCGGATCAATGACGTGCAGCCGCGCCTCGCCATCCTCAACGATATAGGTGCGGGTAGGGCGCTCGATGAACAGATCCTCGGAGCCCTCCGTCCCTTGCACGATAAGGGCGCGGCGGTATTTCAAATCGGTAAGCAGCTTGCTCATCCGGTCAAAGACGGTATTATGGAAAACGCCAAAGACAAGGTACGGCGAGTGGGAGAAATCGATCAGCTTCTCCGCGGTGTTCAGTACCGTACGCATCCCAAGCTCCTCGCGGATGCCCCGAAGCTCGCCCAGCGGCGGGCACCATTCCTCGGTGTCCACAAACAGCACGCCGGTTGCTTTTGCCGCCTGCACAACGCGGTCTCGCGTAAGCTGGGATTTGCCGATGCCCAGCTCGGCGAGCATATCCAGCAGCGTTACGCCCCATTTCGGCGGCAGCGACTTGGCGCCGTGCAGCGTAACGGGAAGACCGGCCGAAGCGAGCAGGAAGGCTGTAGCGAAGGAAGCGAAGAAGGTTTTTACCCGCCCGTCGTAAGGTCCCGCGCAGTCCAATCCTTCCTGAATGGGAGCGCGGTAGGCGCTGTTCCGGCATACGGTTACGAACGCTTCCAGCTCCTCTACGCTTTCCATCTTAATCCGTTCGGCAATAAAAAAGGCGCCCATCTGGGCAGGGGTCGCTTTCCGGCTCATGATCCAGTCGGCCGCTTCCAGCGCCTCTTCATAGGTTAAGTCCCTGGCGCCTCTTTTTCCGCGGCCGACTTCTTTTAATAGTGTAGTAAACATCGTCAGCACCCCTTTATTTCTGCTCTTGCAGCAGTTGATAGACTTTCACGATGGATGTCGCCACATCCACGATCCGCTTCCGCTCATTCATCGCCTGCTTGCGCAGCAGGTCGTAGGCTTCCGCTTCGGATACCTGCTTTATTTTACATAGGATACCCTTCGCCATGTCAATCCACTTCCGCTCTTCCAGCCGCGCCTCCAGCTGCTTTCGCTCGTTCAGCCACTGCTGCCGCTCGAAGCAGGCCTTCGAGCCGAAGTGAAGCGCCCAGTGCAGCTCTTGCTCGCTCATTGAAGGCGTGAGCATGCCGTCGATCGGCAGATCATCCTCGCAAAAGGCGGCGGACATCGTTGCCGTATCCGCGCTGCACCACCAGAATATAGGAAGCCTCTTGCGCTGCAGGAGCCGGTTACCCCATGCCTTCACTTCGCCTAACGGTAGATGAAAAATGACCGCATCGGCTTTCGTTAGATGGTTTTTGGCTGTCTCATCCGAGCTTGCATACAATAAGGAATAACCGTATGACTCCAGCATTTGTTCCAGCGGCAACGCTTCCGCTTTTCCTCCGGGATTGTCGATCACTAACAGAGAACGCATGTCATCCTCCTTTTCCCTACGAACGAATCTCATTTGTTATTATATATAACATGTATTATGCAAAACTGTCGATACGCACAAATGTTCATTTTTTATGTTAAGTATGTTGACATGAATGTTTCGGCATTGTATAGTAGCGGTAACACACCGACAAAGCTTCCGGCTTTGCGGTACTACAATTTAAACTTTCATGAATACAATGGCGTATTCATTTGAAGCGGCAATGAAGCCTGTCTTCGTCTTTTGCGGGAATGCACTAGTGCGTCCTCGCGGAATCCGAAGCAGGCTTTTTTTATTTTTCCATACAGATAAGAGCTAGAGAGAGTGGAGAGGAGAATGACAATGGCGGATCGGAAGAAATTGGTGCTGGTTGGCAACGGAATGGCGGGGGTACGGGCAATCGAGCATCTGATCAAGCTCGCTCCGGATGCATATAGCATTACGATTTTTGGCGCGGAGCCGTACCCGAACTACAACCGGATTATGTTATCCTCGGTGCTTGCGGGCGGAACGGACATGAAGGATATCATCATTAACGACTGGGACTGGTACGCGGACAATCATATTCAGCTGCATGCCGGGCATACGGTCACGAAAATTGATACGAAACGGAAAAAAGTGTACTCCCAGCAAGGGGTAGAAGCGGACTATGACGTGCTGGTTATGGCAACGGGCTCGAATCCGTTTATGCTGCCTTTGCCTGGCGCCAGCAAAGAGGGCGTAATCGGCTTCCGGGATATCCGCGATACCGAGATTATGCAGGAGACTTCCCAAAAATACAAAAAAGCAGCCGTCATCGGCGGCGGCCTGCTTGGGCTTGAAGCGGCGCGGGGGCTGCTGAATCTGGGGATGGACGTGCATGTTGTCCATATCAACGGCATTGTGATGAACCGCGAGCTGGATGAGCCGGCGGCACGGATGCTGCAGCGCGAGCTCGAAGCGCAAGGAATGAAATTCCTGCTCAGCAAGCAATCGGCCTCCATTACGGGCAGACGCCGCGTGAAGGCTTTGCAATTCGCGGACGGCAGCGAGGTGGAAGCGGATCTTATCGTGATGGCTGTGGGGATCCGACCGAACGTTGAATTAGCGAAAGCTTCCGGTATCGAAGTAGGCCGCGGGATTATCGTTGACGACTTCATGGCGACGAATATTCCGGATGTGTACGCGGTTGGCGAATGCGCCGAGCACCGGGGAATCGCTTACGGCCTTGTTGCTCCGCTGTATGAGCAAGGCGCCGTTCTGGCAAAGCTCCTGGCCGGCGTAGAGACGGAAGGCTACCAGGGCTCCGTTACTTCAACCAAGCTGAAGGTATCCGGCGTTGACGTATTCTCGGCTGGCCAATTCAACGAAGGGCCGGGCACGAGAGCCCTGCGCATTCAGGACGACGTAGCGGGTACGTACAAGAAGATCGTAATCAAGAACGGCAAGCTTGTAGGAGCCGTACTGTTTGGCGATACTTCCGACGGTGCCGAGCTGTTCTCGATTATGAAGAAGGGCGAATCGATCGAAGGCAAGGAGAAGGAGCTGCTGCTTGGCTTCTCTCCTGCAGACGGGGGTACTTCCTCCGCGGCGGACCGGCTGGCTGCGATGCCAGACGATGAAATCGTCTGCGGCTGCAACGGCGTATCGAAGGGCGCCATTGCCGATGCCGTTCAAAATAAAGGCTGCAATACGATGGCCAGTCTCAAAGGCTGCACGAAAGCTTCCGCTTCCTGCGGAGGCTGCAAGCCTCAAGTGGAAGGCTTGCTGAAGCTGTACGCCGGCGATGCGGCGGGCGTGCCGGTGAAGGAAGGCATCTGTGGCTGTACGGAGCATTCCCGTGACGAGATCGTTGCGGCTATCAAGGAAATGCGCCTCATGACGGTCAAGGAAGTCATGAACGTGCTGGGATGGAAGAACGAAGGGGGCTGCACGAAATGCCGTCCGTCGCTGAACTACTACCTTGGCATGCTGTGGCCGGGTGAATACGAGGATCAGAAGGAATCGCGCTTCACGAACGAGCGCTACCACGCGAACATTCAGAAGGACGGCACCTATTCGGTTGTGCCTCGCGTATACGGCGGCGTAACCACGCCGTCCGATCTGATCAAAATCGCTACCGTCGCCGAGAAGTACGAGGTTCCGATGGTGAAGTTCACCGGCGGGCAACGGCTTGACCTGCTGGGCGTGAAGAAGGAGGATCTGCCGAAGATTTGGGAGGAGCTTGACATGCCTTCCGGCCATGCTTACGGCAAGACGCTCCGCACGGTAAAAACCTGCGTCGGCAACACCTTCTGCCGATTCGGCACGCAGGACTCGATCGCCATGGGGATCCGGATGGAGAAAGCCTATGAGCGAATGACGGCTCCGGCGAAAGTAAAGCTAGCCGTATCCGGCTGTCCGCGCAACTGCGCGGAAGCAACGATCAAGGATCTTGGCATTGTCGCGATCGACGGCGCCTGGGAGCTTCACGTAGGCGGCAACGGCGGTATCCATGTCCGTGCGACCGAGCTGCTCTGTACCGTGAAGACGGAGGATGAAGTGATGGAATGGTCCTCGGCTTACCTGCAATATTACCGCGAGAATGCGACTTGGAACGAACGTACCGCGCAATGGATTGAACGCGTTGGCCTGGACCATGTCAAGAAAGCGCTCGAGAAGCGGGAAGACCGCCTGGCCTTGGTGGAGCGTCTGGAGAAGACGCTCAGCTATACAACGGACCCTTGGAAAGAAATTATAGAGAACAAAGAGCTGCGCAAAAACTTCGAGCAATTATCCGCTCCGCAGCCGGCGCAAGGATAGGGGGAGCTACTATATGGTGACAAAGGTGCTTGTGGCGAAATTGACGGATATCGACGTATTGGGCTCTCGAACGGTGCAGATCGACAACACGGACGTTGCTATTTTCCGCTTGGCAGACGGCAGCGTGAAGGCAGTCGAGAACAAATGCCCGCATAAGGGCGGCAGGCTTTCGGAAGGAATGGTGTGCGGCACGGCCGTACACTGCCCGCTGCATGATTGGAGAATTGACCTGAAGAGCGGACGCGTGCATGAGCCGGATGACGGCTGCATCAAGACGTTCGAGACGGAGATTGACCCGGGCAGCGGCGAGATCTATATCACCTTGTAAAGCGGAATAGAGACAACAAGCCCGACGCTTTCGAAGTGTGAATCATCATCACGATAGCCCGCACGCGGGTTATTTCAGGAGGAATAGAATATGGACTACGTGAAACCGGCTGAAGTACTGGAATCGATGGTAGAGGCAGGGACGGCAAAGGCGGAAATGAGCGCCTCGCAAATGCTGATGAGGGGATTTTTGGGCGGCGGCATTCTGGCATTCGCAACTACGCTCGCCTATACGGCCACAACGCAAACTTCACTGGCTCTAACCGGAGCTATTATTTTCCCGATCGGCTTTGTCATCATCGTTCTTCTGGGGCTTGAGCTTGTGACCGGCAGCTTTGCGCTTATTCCTCTATCGGTCTTCAAACGGAAAACCTCCCTATCCCGGATGCTGGCCAACTACGGGCTTGTCATTATCGGCCACCTGATCGGCTGCGCGGTATACGCGGCTTTATACGGCATGGCGGTTACGAAGATGGGGACGGATATGTCGAATCCGCTTGCCCAAATGCTTATTCAAGTCAGCGAGACCAAGACGTTGGGTTATCAAAAAATGGGCTTCGACGGGATCATTCTCGTGTTCATTAAGGCGATTCTGTGCAACTGGATGGTAACGCTTGGCGTCGTCATGGCGATGACCTCCAAATCGACTTTGGGCAAAATCGTTGCGATGTGGCTGCCGATTTTGATGTTCTTCGAGCAAGGCTTCGAGCATGCGGTCGTTAATATGTTCGTCATCCCTGCCGGCATGATGCTTGGCGCAGACGTATCGATAGCGGACTGGTGGCTGTGGAACCAAATTCCGGTGCTGCTCGGCAACTTTGTTGGCGGCGCTTTGTTTACCGGCTTTATGTTCTACTGGTCGCATAACAAGAAGGAGAAGGACTCCGAAAGCTCTTCCTCCTCCTCTTCCGCAAAGTCGGGACTTCCAGCCAAGCCGGCGCTTGCTGCCGAGAAAAGCGGCCTGTAATGCGGGCGGCGTCAGCGGGTAAGGTATACATTGTTGGAGCGGGCCCGGGCGATCCGGAGCTGATCACGGTGAAGGCGATGCGGCGAATCGGGCTGGCGGACGTAATCCTGTACGACCGGCTCGTGAATGAAGAGCTTCTCGCTTACGCCCGCGCGGATGCGGAGCTCGTATACTGCGGCAAAGCGCCTAATGCACATGCGATGCCGCAGGAGGAGATTAACGCAGCGCTTGTCGCTTACGCCAAGCAAGGGAAGACGGTCGTCCGCCTGAAAGGGGGCGACCCCTTCGTCTTCGGGCGCGGCGGCGAGGAAGCGCTGGAGCTGGCGGAGCACGGCATCGAGTGGGAGATCGTGCCGGGCGTAACGTCGGCCATAGGCGCGGCGGCTTCGGCGGCGATTCCGCTGACGCATCGCGGAAAGGCGGCGTCCTTCGCCTGCGTGACCGGCAATCGCTGCCACGGCGACCAGGAGCCGGTGCGCTGGGATTTGCTTGCGCATAGCGTGGATACGCTGGCGATCTACATGGGCGTCAGCCAGCTCGCCGTCATCCGGGAGGAGCTGCTGAAGCATGGCAAGGCAGCAGCTACGCCGGTTGCGATTATTGAGCGCGGCACAACAAGCAAGCAGCGCGTAATTACGGGAACGCTTGCCGACATTCATAAGCTGGCGGTGTCTTTTAAAGTGGTCAACCCGGCGCTGATCATTGTGGGCGAAGTGGTCAGGGTTCGCGAGCAGCTTCTGCTGGCGGAGCGGCAGGCGGAAGCCTGGGTCATGTGATCATCCTCCAAAATAGGCGGGGTTTTACAAAAAAACGGATTGACAGTTATTTCTTCGGATGGTAAAGTGACAAATATCTTAAACAAATCGAAAGGAGGATTACGGCATGAATCCAATTGTAGGCGTTCATCAACAATTTAACCAAATGCATACTAAATTTATGAGCGTAATCCATCCGCGCGTCGAATCTCTTTGATCTTTAGGGGTATCCCATTAGAATCAAAGGCGCATGGTTACGTAACCGTAACCGTGCGCCTTTTTTGATGCAGCGGGCCAACTTGTGCCCGATTACTGCCAAAGGAAGCGTATCGTTATCTAACGGTGCGCTTCCTTTTTTTGCGGTTTTGTGGGGGAAGATGCTTGGATGGAAACGGGAGGTGTCTAACAGAAACTATGTTTATCGTACTTAAGAAGCTTCAATGGTTTTTCGCAATGAATTGGAAAAGATATACGCTAGCCTGCGTGCTGCTGATCATCACGGGCTTTCTCGATGTCATTCCGCCTTGGCTGATCGGCCATACAATTGACGGGATTCATCAGGGCAGGCTGGACGCTACGGGCTTTATGCAGGTCGTGGCGGGCTGGGTCGCCGTAACGGTGGTCGGCTACGCGATCACTTACGTGTGGCACTATAAGCTGTTTGGCGGTGCCTTCGTACTGGAGCGGCTGCTCCGCTCGAGGCTGATGCGTCATTTCCTCAAGATGTCGCCAACCTTTTATGAACGGAACCGGACGGGCGACCTGATGGCCCGTTCCACGAATGACCTGAATGCGGTTGCCACAACGGCCGGATTCGGCATTCTGACGCTGATTGACTCCACTTTCTTCATGCTGACGATTCTCGGCATTATGGCGGCGATGATCAGCGTTAAGCTGACGCTGGCGGCGCTTCTGCCGCTGCCGTTCATCGCGCTTGCGATGAAGCATTTCGGAGGTAAAATCCATGAGCGCTTTATGCAGTCGCAGGACGCTTTCGGCGAATTGAACGACCAGGTGCTGGAATCGGTATCGGGGGTACGGGTTATCCGCGCCTTCGTGCAGGAGGAAGCAAGCCAGGATCAATTCCGCAAGAAAACCGACGAGGTCTTTCAGAAAAATATCGAGGTGGCCAAGATCGATGCGCTTTTCGAGCCAACGATCAAAATTCTGGTCGGCCTCAGTTATCTGATCGGCTTATGTTATGGCGGTTATCTCGTATTCCACAGCGAAATTACGCTCGGCGAGCTGGTCTCCTTCAACGTCTACCTCGGGATGCTGATCTGGCCGATGTTCGCGATCGGCGAGCTGATCAACATTATGCAGCGGGGCAACGCTTCGCTTGACCGGGTAGAAGAAACGCTTGGCTACAAGCCGGATGTGCAGGATGCGGAGAACACCATTGATGTGACCACCCCGGCAACGATAGCTTTTGACGATGTAACGTTCCGTTATCCGTCGTCGGTGGTAGACAATTTGAGCGATGTAAACATCAGTCTGCGCCAAGGGCAGACGCTAGGTATAGTCGGCCGTACGGGCAGCGGCAAAACAACGTTGCTCAAGCAGCTGCTGCGCGAATATCCGGTTGGCGCCGGCGAGATCAAGATTACCGGGCAGCGGCTTGAGAAGCTGCCGATGGAACGGCTCCTTGGCTGGATCGGCTACGTGCCGCAGCAGCCAATCCTGTTCTCGAAGACGATTCGCGAGAATATTATGTTCGGCAAGAAAGGCGAAACGACGGAAGAGGATATGCAGCGCGCGCTTGCAAGGGCCTCCTTCGCCAAGGATATTCAATTCCTGCCTGACGGGCTGGAAACCATGGTCGGCGAAAAAGGCGTTGCGCTCTCGGGCGGTCAGAAGCAGCGGGTCAGCATCGCCCGCGCGCTTATCGCCGATCCGGAAATCTTGATGCTGGACGACGCGTTGTCCGCGGTAGACGGACGGACCGAAGCCGAGATTATCGAAGGCATCCGGACGGAACGCGCCGGCAAAACGACACTAATTACGACTCACCGGTTGTCCGCGGTGCAGCATGCTGATCATATCATCGTGCTGGATGAAGGACGTATTGTTCAGCAGGGTACCCATGATCATCTTGTGAAGCAGGATGGCTGGTACAGAGAGCAGTACGAGCGGCAGCAACTGGAGTCGCTGATTGAATCATAGGAAAGAGAGGCGTTTACGAACAATGGGTCAAACGGGTAAACGATTGTTTCAATACGCCATGCTTTATAAAAAACCGATCATTGGAGCGTTAGTTCTTCTCCTGCTGGCCGTATGCGCGGAGCTGGCGGGGCCGTTTATCGCAAAGCGGATGATCGATCAGAATATTCTCGGCATCGAGAAGAGCTGGTACGAGGTTGCGGCGGATGAGCCGTACGCAGTTTCTTATAAAGATAAATGGTATAAGCGCGAAGACCACTTCGCAGCCGGTGAGGCCAGAGGCGCCGAGGTGCATCTGCTTCAGGCCGGCAGAAAATTTTACTGGTATGAAGGCACCCTTCCCGCCGTGGAAGGCGTGCGCAAGGTAACGGACGGCCAGATGACCGTCACCGACAAAACAACCGGAGAAAATGCCGCGTTCCCGGTTGCCCTGATTTCGGCTAAGGAGCTATATCAGTTCTACAAGCCGGAAATTCCAAGCCTGATGAAGCTTGCCGGACTCTATGTCGGACTGCTTGTGCTTGGCGCGGTATTCACTTACGGACAGCGGCTCCTGCTGCAGACGTCCGCGAACCGGATTGTCCGGCGCATGCGCAATGACGTATTCGCCCATACGCAGCGGCTTCCGGTGAATTACTTCGACACGCTGGCCGCAGGCCAGGTCGTCTCCCGGATTACGAACGATACGGAGGCGATCCGTGAGCTGTATGTCGCGGTACTCGCTAACTTCTTCTCCGCGATCGTGTACATGACGGCGATCTACGGAGCGTTGTTCCTGCTGGATCCAAGACTTGCGCTATTTGCGCTGCCGCTTGTGCCGATCCTGCTCGTCTGGATTAATCTGTACCGCCGCTTTGCGGCCCGTTACAACCGGATTATCCGGACGAAGCTGAGCGAGATTAACGCGATGATCAACGAATCCATCCAAGGGATGGCGATTATCCAGGCGTTCCGCCGTCAGAAAGAGACCTTTAAAGAATTCGACGAGCTGAACGAGCATTATTTTACGTATCAGAACAAGCTGCTGAGCTTGAACTCGATTACGTCGCATAACCTGGTCAACGTCGTCCGCAACATCATCTTCCTTATCGTCATCTGGTTCTTCTGGGGCGACTGGTTTGGCGCTGCCATCGGGGTAGGCGTACTGTACGCGTTCGTCGATCTGATGAACCGGATGTTCCAGCCAATCGTTGGTGTAGTAAACCAGCTGTCCAATCTGGAGACGGCAAGGGTATCCGCGGAGCGGGTGTTTACCCTGATGGATCAGCCGGGCGTTGAGGTTGAACCGGGCATGATGGAGCGTTACAAGGGCGAAGTGAAATTCGATAACGTTTCGTTTGCCTACAAGAAGGATGAGTATGTATTGAAAAACATCTCCTTCACCGCCCGTCAAGGCGATACGGTGGCACTCGTTGGCCATACGGGCTCCGGCAAAAGCTCGATTATGAACCTGCTGTTCCGGTTCTACGATTCCAATGAGGGCAGCATCATTATCGACGGCAAGGATGTGCTGGATATTCCGAAGCAGCATCTGCGCCAGCATATGGGCATCGTTCTGCAGGATCCGTTCCTGTTCACCGGTACCATTGCCTCGAACATCAGCCTGAACAATCCGGCGATCAGCCGGGAGCGGGTGGAGCAGGCGCTCCGCGACGTTGGCGCCTACGACATGTTCGCGCAGCTTCCGGGCGGTATCGATGCGGAAGTGATCGAGAAGGGCAGTACGCTGTCCGCCGGCCAACGCCAGCTGATTTCGTTCGCGCGGGCGCTCGCTTACGATCCCGCGATTCTGATTCTTGACGAAGCAACCGCAAGCATCGATACAGAGACAGAGGCCATCATTCAAGAAGCGCTGGATGTGCTGAAAAAGGGCCGTACGACGTTTGTTATTGCCCACCGTCTATCAACCATCCGCCAGGCGAATCAGATTCTGGTGCTGGACCGCGGCCGCATCGTCGAACGCGGCAACCACGATGAGCTGATGGATCACCGCGGCAAATATTTCGCGATGTATCAGCTGCAGCAAGGCTCGGCTGTTACCGCATCTTAATCGAAGACGGGATCGGGGAAGGGTTCTCCCCGATTCCGGTTATGAGAAAAGCACCTCCATGCAGCCGGTTGGCTTGCTGGAGGTGCTTTTTGCTTGGCTTTTTGGTTTTGGCTTTTATTCCGTCTTGAACGTGTCGATCGCTTTGTTCAGTTCGGATGCGAGGTTGCGAAGCTGCGCGGACGAGCTTGCCACCTCCTGCATGGAAGCGAGCTGCTCCTCGGAAGCCGCGGCTACGCGCTGGGACTGGATGGAGGATGCTTCGGCAATATGCTCCAGCTGGTCAAGCGAAGCCGCGATCTCCTCGCTGCCTGCCGACATTTGCTCGGAGGCCGCGGAAACCTCCTGAATTTGCGCGGAAACCTGGCGGATAGCCTCGTGGATGGAACGGAACGATTCGCCTGCCTGATGGGAGACGGAGCTGCCTTCGCGGGCGCCTTCGGCCGCTTTTTCCATCGAGACAACGGCTTCACTTGTCCGGCTGCTGATGCCGCTCAGGATTTCGCTGATTTGATCCGATGACTCCTTCGAGCGTTCGGCCAGCTTGCGGATCTCCTGGGCAACAACGGCAAAGCCTTTGCCATGCTCGCCTGCCCGGGCTGCTTCAATCGATGCGTTAATAGCGAGCAGGTTCGTCTGCTTCGATACTTCGCCAATCATCTCGAGAATGGAACCGATCTGGCTGTTCATTTGCTGCAGCTCCTGCATGACGGTTACCGTTTCGCCGACATTTTGCTCAATCACCTGCATTTGGTTGACTGTCCGGTTAATAACCGTATCGCCTGCATTGGCAAGCTCGGAAGCGTCGGTAGCCAGCTCAGATACGGAAGCGGAGGATTCTGCAATCCGCTGGATGCCAACGGTCATCTCGTTCATCGCGCGCTGGCATTCCTGGAAGCTTTGCAGCTGCGTATCCGCTCCGGCGGCAACCTCTTGAATGGCGTGAGCGACTTCTTCGGTAGCACGCGAGGTCTGCTCGGCGCTTTCCTGCATGATGGAGGATGAGCCTGCAACCTCGCCCGCGGTAGACCGAATATGGCTGGCCAGCTGACGAAGGCTCGCGATCATTTCATTAAAGGCATGGGAAGCCTGGCCGATCTCGTTGCCCGTAGTGACCGGTACCGTGACGGTCAGATCGCCTTTTGCGGCAAGGGCGGCTACTTGGCTGAGACGCTTCAAAGGCCTTATGGCATATCGCACGATCAATACGATGAGGATAATGGCGATCGCATCGCAAGTAATCCCGACGTTAAGGACCTGCCACATTCTGCGGTCGAGCTCCGCTTGCACGTTGTCATAGTCGAAATCGGCTCCAAATATCGCAACCGTTTTATTGGAGTTGTCTTTGATGGCCATCAGATAGCTGACCCAAGTTCCCATTTCGTCTTTGTAGGTAGCAACTCGGGCAAATCCGTCTTTCATCGCTTTATCGTAACCCTTCAGAAATGCCGGTGACAGCTCGTAGGGAGTGCCCGGCGTAAGTCCAGCCTGCGTAAGAGCTCCGGTACCCTGCAGCGTGGTGAGATAAGTTTTGCCTTCTTTTTCAAGCTTGTCCGGTTGCAGAACATAGACGTTGGAGACTTGGTCGTTGGAGTTCATGGCTTCCAAAAATAGCGATAGATTGTAAAATTCCGTGGAGCCCTGCGTTTTTCCTTTATTCAGCTGCTCCTGCGCAGAGGTGATCAGGTCGATTTTGGCGCTGGTAATATTGCCAAGGGTGTTGACCGTACGGGACATTTCATCGAAATAGGCATCTTTCTGATTGTTTGTCGTCATCGATACCATTGCCCCGATAGTGGCCAGAAACAGAAGGGCGAGCACAACGGAAAGGACGAGCGCTAAACTGGTTTTTCTCTTCTTGAACATTCATTATCCCTCGTTCTTTATGTAGTTGATCGGCTGCCTGAGCAAAGATGTCTTCATCTTATAACCAACTATAACAGCCATATATTAGGTAAGTTCGCGAGGCCATGTTAGAAAAGTATTTGGCATCGGTACTTACTCTTTTTTTCGGCGAATGGGGACCCGGAGTTTAGTTCTGAGACAATTCTAATCTTTGGCAATCTGCTAATTAATAGCGATGTTCAAAATCTGTTCATAGAAGAGAGATACAATGGAAGCGTAATTGTAAATCCTGGATGGAAAGGCGGAATGTTATGCGTAGAAGCAAAGCGATTGCGGCAAGCTTAATGGCCCTTACCCTGGCGCTTGGAGGAGGATTGGCGTACGCGGCTGGCTCCGACTCGTCTGCATCGGCTTCCTCTTCTGTGGCATCGGATCAGGCATCGTCGTCCGGAGTGCAGCAGGATAAGCACGGAAAATTTGCCGGAAAGCGCGGCGGATTTGCCCAGCTGGCGGGTCTGGAGAGCAAGATGGCGGATTATTTGAAGCTGTCTGCGGAAGAGCTTAAAACCAAGCTTGAGGCGTCTACCTTGGCTGAGGTTGGAGCGGCGCAAGGTATCGGCCGCGAGGATTTGAAAGCAAAGCTGGTGGAATGGATCGACGCTGCGGCAGCGGCCGCGCCGAAGAAGGATGATACGGCGGCAGAAGGTAATTCGGTCAAAAAGCCGGACAGCTCGGCTATTGCCGATAAGCTGCTGGATTCGAAAGGGTTTGCGGCAGCCGAGAAAGGCTTTGCGGGCAAAGGGCATGGGCATGGTGGCGCTATCGCATTTGGCGATAAGGAAGCACTCGCCAAGCTGCTCGGATTAACGTCGGCGGAGCTTAAAACGGCACTGAAAGACGGTCAGACACTTGCTGCTATTGCGGACAAGCAAGGCGTAAGCCTGCAAAGCGTGATCGACCTAGGGGTAAACGCCGCGAAGGCCAAGCTTGAGGAGGCGCTCGCGAGTGGCAAGCTTACGCAGGAGGAGTACGATGCTAAGCTGCAAGCGGTCACGGATGAGGTGACGAAGCAAGTAAACGGCGAGTGGGGAGCGCCTAAAGGCGTACGCGGCGGTTTTGGGGGCGGCGCCCACTTCGGCGGCGGTCACGGCGGCAAGCTGCAAGGCGAAGCCGGCAAACAGGCAGTGCCGGCGGCTTCAAGCTCGACCATGGCGTAATAGAAATGTGGAATGCGGTACGCGCAGGGAATGCGAGTGCCGCATTTTTTTTCCTGCTGGTGGCTTGCGAGGTGAAATAGCAGAAAAAACTGTGTCGTAGCTGTTGATGAGTGTCCACGTGGATCCAAAATAGCTCAATAAGACGGTTTTTCGTACTACAGAGGCTGGAATGGTGGCGTGCAGGCTGTGAAGAGCCAAATAAGAGGAAAAAACCGTGTTACAGTGGGGTTAGCGCGGTCACGTGGGTCCAAAATAGCTCAATAAGTTGGTTTTTCCGTGCTACAGGGGCCGGAGTGGTAGCGTGCAGGCTGCAGAGAACCAAATAAGAGGAAAAATCCGTGTTGCAGTGGGTGGTGAGTGGTCACATGGGGTCGAAGCAGCTCAATAAGACGGTTTTTCCGTGCTGCAGCGACAGCCCCATAGTAGTGGCGAACGCCAACCACCACTATGGGAGCGCACAAAAAAGGACGGAGCAGAAGCTGCTCCGTCCTTTTTTTCGCTTATTCAGGCTTTCAATACGTCGTGGTCGACGTAACGCTCGCCGTTCAGCTCGCTGATGATGTTGATTGCCACTTTGGCGCCGTCGCCTGCAGTGATAACCGCATGCACGCTGACGCCTGCAACCGTACCTGCTGCCCATACCCCAGGGATATTGGTGCGGCCCGCCGGATCCACATCCGCCACGGTTTTGATGCGCGGCTCCGTGCCCGGTTTTGTCGCTACCCCAATATGCTGCGCCAGATCAACCAAAGCGCCGGTTGCCAGCAGCACATGCTTCGCCTCGTACGTTCCATGGTCCGTTACAACGGACAAGCCGCCTTCGATTGGCGATACGCCCGTAACGGTCTCTTCTTTTAACTCTGCGCCAAGCCGGACGGCTTGCTTCTTGCCTGTATCCACTAGATCGGGGCCGCCGATCTCGGTAATGCCGTAATAATTCTCGAACCATGCCCGTTTGGTCATGCCTTTGTTGTTCTCGAGCAATAACGTTTGTTTGCCCGCTTTTGCCGTAAAGATTGCTGCGCTTGCACCGGCAGGACCGGCGCCAATAACGATGATATCGTACATCATTCCAGCCTCCTACGTAACATTAGTAAGTTTCACCAATATTATAAGTCCGGCCGATGGGGACAAGCAATCGCTCCGGCTTTTTCATAAAATTTTCAAATTAATGGCTGTATTCTGGTTGACCGAAGACTAATCCTTTTGATATAGTTCAACTATCGAATAGTTCAATAATGAAACTAAATAATTAAGACGAGAGGAATACACCTATGGTTATAGACAACGAAATGCTGGGGCAGATCATCCGCCGATACGAAGGGGCGCATTTTACCGTTGAACGCAGGCTGACGGCCATGTTCCGCGATTTGATGCCGGAGGATCTGACTTTTGATCAATCCTCGACGCTGCGTTATTTGCGCACTATGGGGGTGTGTACGTCTACCGAGCTTGCGGATGCCTTTTGCGTAGGCAAAAGCTCGATTACCGCCATCATTACGCGCTTATTCGATAAACAGCTGCTGGAAAGAATGCCGGACGAGAAGGACCGCCGCGTCACGCTGCTTCGGCTGACCGACGAAGGCATACGGATGGCCGATGCGGTGGAACGCAAGATCCAGGAGCTGATCGCGAAGTATTTGCAGCATTTTGACCAGCAGGAAGCACTTGCGTTTATTGAGACTTATGAGAAGCTGGCCATGGTTATGTCACAGCCGCTGGGAGATGGAGAGGAGCTAGAGAAAAAATGAAGACGGTAATCAAAGCAAGATGGATTCTGCTTGTTGTCTGGATCGCGGTAATGGTTGGGCTTATGCTAAGCGCACCCAATATGCAGGACCTTGTCCGCGAGAAAGGGCAGGTGAATGTGCCCGACGGCTATTCCTCCACAATCGCTGCTGACATGGAGAAGGCAATCGGCACGAAGGACGCCGGTGGCGGCGGTGCCTCTACGGTACTCGTTTTCCATAAGGACGGCGGATTATCGGATGATGATCTGGCCAGCATACAAGGCGGCATCAACAAGCTGAAGGAGGAAAAAGACGAGCTGCGCATCACTTCGCTCACCACGCATTTCGATACGCCGGAGCTGGCGAAGCAAATGGTGGCGGGAGACGCCTCCACCGTGCTGGCGCTCGTCAACGTGAATCTGGACGGAGCGGAGCTTGCCGAGGTTCGCGATCATTTGTACGAC
This sequence comes from Paenibacillus glycanilyticus NBRC 16618, assembly GCF_004000805.1. GTDB lineage: Bacteria > Bacillota > Bacilli > Paenibacillales > Paenibacillaceae > Pristimantibacillus > Pristimantibacillus glycanilyticus. The sequence continues at coordinate 26,399 of NZ_BILY01000024.1, read as the reverse complement.
GCGCTTAAAGACGTCAAGATTGAGCACTATTACACGGGCAACTGGCTTATTTCGGAGGACGTTGTCACAAGCTCGCAGGAAGGGCTGAAGAAAACCGAATTTATTACCGTCGGCTTTATTCTCATCATTCTGTTCGTGGTGTTCCGTTCGGCGGTGGCGCCGATTGTGCCGCTTCTGACGGTTGGTTTTACTTACATGGTGACGCAGTCCATCGTTGCTTTTCTCGTCAAATACATGGACTTCCCGCTCTCCAACTTTACGCAGATTTTCCTCGTTGCCGTATTGTTCGGGATCGGGACCGACTACTGCATTTTGTTGATCAGCCGGTTTAAGGAAGAGCTGTCGCACCGCGGCGGCCATATTCCGGAATCGATTGTCGCTACTTACAAAACAGCAGGCAGAACGGTGCTTTTCTCGGGCTTGGCCGTACTGGTCGGCTTTGCCTCCATTGGCTTCTCGACCTTTATTCTATACCGCTCCGCGGTGGCGGTAGCCGTCGGGATCGCCGTGCTGCTGCTGGCCTTGTTTACGATCGTGCCGTTCTTCATGGCGACGCTTGGGCCTAAGCTCTTCTGGCCTTCGAAAGGCTCGCTGGAGCATAAGCCGAGCGGCTTGTGGGGAGCGGTTGGCAGCTTCTCGCTGAAACGCCCGATCTGGGCGCTCGTTATTTTGGCGGTGCTGGTTGTGCCTTTCCTTACCGCATACAAAGGCTCCTTGTCATTTAACTCGCTCGACGAAATTGGCGATAAATATGATTCGGTCAAGGCCTTTAACATCATTGCGGACAGCTTTGGTCCAGGCGAATCGCTGCCAACGACGGTTGTCATGAAATCCGATAAACCGCTGGATACCTCTGACGGACTTGCGGCGCTTGAGCAGATCAGCCGCGAGCTTGGCAAGGTTGACGGCGTAAAAGCGGTCCGCAGCGCAACGCGCCCGACCGGCGATGCAATGGACGATTTCCTCGTGTCGGACCAGGTCGGTACGCTGGAGGACGGACTTGGGCAAAGCAATGACGGGCTTGGCAAAATCGGCTCCGGGCTCTCCGACGCCAGCTCCGAGCTGAGCAAAAACGGGCCAAAGCTGAACGATGCGGCGGCCGGCGCCGGCAAGCTGGTGGATGGCACCAATGCGCTGAAGAGCGGCATCGACCAGCTGGGTACCGGGCTAAAGCAGATTGAACGCGGTCTGCAGGACGGTTCGGCGGGAGCCAAGGAATTAACGGCTGGGCTGAAGCAGGCCCGGGCAAGCGCCGATCAGCTAGCGGCTGCAAGCCGGGATCTGCTGAAGGGCTACCAGCAGGCGGGCGGCGGATTAACGCAGCTTACGCAGGCTTATCAGTCGGTTGCATCCGAGCAGGCGAAGCTTGCGGACGGATTGTCGAGTCTGGAGCAAGGCATTTCGGGACTTAGCGCAACCCACCCGGAGCTGGCGGAGGATGCGGCTTACCAGCAAGCGTTAAGCTCGGTGAAGCAGCTTGGGCAGCAAGCTTCCGGTCTGAGCGGGCAGATGTCCCAGCTTAATGCCCAGCTTACCGGCGTGAGCGGCGGGCTGGACAAAGCAAATGCCGGCTACAAGCAAGCCGCTGACGGGCAAGCGGCGCTTGCGGCGGGACTCGCCAAGCTGGCAAACGGCATTTCCGATCTGCAAAAAGGAATTGAGCAGGCGGCGAACGGCCAAGGCCGGATCGTCTCGAAGCTGCCTGGCGTTACGCAAGGTCTGGATCAGCTGTCGAATGGGCAGAAGGAGCTGCAATCCGGCTTTACGGAGCTGAACAGCCAGCTTGGTCAACTGACGGATGGACTGGATCAAAGCGTCGAGGGCTTGACGCAAGTGACGGACGGACTGTCTTCGGCGAAAGGGTATTTGAATGAACTGTCTTCCTCGCCAAACAAGCAGATGACGGGCTGGTTCATTCCGGATGAAGCGATTAAGAATGACGACTTCCAGCAAGCGCTGAACGTTTATTTGTCCGAAGACCGCAAATCGGCGAAGTTTGACGTCGTCTTCAGCGGTAACCCGTACGAAGAGGAAACGATGTCGCGGATTGATGATCTGGAGGCGGCCGTAGGACGCGGCGTGCAGGGAACTCCTTATGACGGCCACGTTACTTACGCGGTTGGCGGCGTCTCCAGCATGAACAACGATCTGAGCAATATTTCGAACGCGGACTATTCCCGTACGGTTATGCTCATGATTATCGGCATCGCGATTATTCTCATTATCTTGTTCCGTTCCGTCATCATGCCGCTGTATATGATCGCTTCGCTGCTCGTGACGTTCTACACGTCGATGGCAATCACCGAGGTCATCTTCGTCCGCATACTGGGGCATACCGGCATCAGCTGGGCGGTTCCGTTCTTCGGCTTCGTAATGCTCGTGGCGCTGGGTATCGACTACAGCATCTTCCTGATGGACCGCTTCAAGGAGTACCGCGATCAGCTGTCTCCAACCGAAGCGATTCTGGCGGCGATGAAAAACATGGGCACCGTCATTATGTCGGCAGCCGTTATTCTGGGCGGTACCTTTGCGGCGATGCTTCCTTCGGGGGTTATGTCGCTCCTTCAGATCGCCACAATCGTGCTTTGCGGCTTGTTCCTGTACGCGCTGGTGATGCTGCCTCTGTTCATTCCGGTTATGGTGCGGATGTTCGGCAAAGCGAATTACTGGCCGTTTATGAAAGAGGATGGTGAGCGGGGTGTTCCTCTGAGAGGGCAAGAGGTCCATACGCATTCTAATGATATGTAAAAAAAGCGGCTGCGCCGGGGATAACCCTGGCACAGCCGCTTTTTCTAGTGGCTTGCTTCGTTTGATTAGATATGCGCCAGCACCGTACCGCCGTAAACAAAGGCGATACAGATGACGATGGCGGGATGGATCTTTTTGCGCTCCATCAGCCAGTAAGCCACGGCCGCAATGCCTAGCGTCTGCCACAGGTTGGTGGAATGGATCGACGTATCGACCATCTGCCAGGTGAGCAGCACCATCATGATGGCGACAACCGGCTGAACAAGCAGCGTCATTCCTTTCACAATCGGGGACTGGCGGTGCTTCTGCAGCAGCTTAAGCAGGAAAATCAGCGCTACGGCGGAAGGGATGATCGTAGCCGCAAGCGCAAGGACGAGGCCGGGCCAGCCGGCAACGTCATAGCCGATAAACGCGGCGATCTTGGTCGCGATCGGTCCCGGCAAGGCGTTGCCCAGCGCAAGAATATTCGAGAATTCGGCATCGTTCGTCCAGCCGTAGTGCGTAACGATCTGGTTGTACATCAGCGGGATGGAAGCAGGACCGCCGCCATACCCAAGGACGTTGGCAACGAAGAAGCCGATAATAAGGTCAAGCCAGTCCATTATTCGCCGCCTCCCTCAGAGCGTACGCGCCGTTTGTTTTTCCACTTGGCAACCCAGCCTGCCGCCTTGAAATGGACCGCTCCGTACGCAAGAAAGGCGACGATAACGATCGCATCCTCAATATTAATAATTTGAAGAAGGAGAAAGGCGACCGCAAACATGGCGAAGCCCATCCATTTGCCTAGTCCTTTGACGGCACGGTTCGCGAATTCGTAAGCCATAACGCCAAGCATAACGGCAATGACCGGAATAACGGCGGAGATCATCCCTTGAATGACGGCCGAACCGCTCAAATATTGGACCACCGACAGCAGCGCGATCATGGCGATGGCCGAGGGCAGGATGTGGGCAAGAACGGAGACGACAGCGCCAAGCCAGCCCTTGCGGCGGTAGCCGAGATAGGCGGCCATTTTGGTGGCGATCGGTCCCGGGAGAGCGTTAGCCAGCGCCAAAATTTCGGCGAATTCATCATCGTCGATCCAATGATAGCGGGTAACGGCTTCATAGCGGATAAGCGGAATAACCGAAGGTCCGCCGCCATAGCCTAATACACCGGTTTTGACCATGGCCCACACAATGTGGCCGTAATCGGTTAAGCCGGAAGGTCTTCCGGTCTGAGGCGGGCTCTTGCCCGGCTCCAAAGACGTTGTTGTTTGCATGCTACAGCCTCATTCCCATCCGACTTTTGTATCGGTTAATCAGCACCTGGCAGTCGACGCCCATTATGCCGGGCAGCGGGTACAGCTTCTCCCGCATAAAGGTCTCCATTTCCTGATTGCTCGTAAACAGTCCGTGCATATGCAGCTTGCTAGGGCCCGTCATATGATACAGGCTGGTCACAACCGGTTCGTCGGCTAAGCGGTCCGCAGCTTCATGAAGATATTTGGGCTCTACCTCCACGTTAAAAAAAGCGCTGACCGTAATGCCGATCTTCTCCGGATTAATAACGGCGGTGAAGCGCTCGATGACGCCCTCTTCCATTAACGTATTGATGCGGGCCTGCACGGCGACGCGGGATAAGCCGATGTCTTTAGCCAGGTCGGTGTAAGAAATTCTGCCGTTTTGATGCAGGGCAGAAATGATTTTGCGATCGATTTCGTCGATCTGTACGTTCTCGATTGGACTTGAAGTGCGGTGCTGCATGCTTAGTCTATCTCCTTTCTATTGCTTCTGTATATGCAAAAGGTATGTAAAATCGAAAGATTCATTACCATATGCATAAATATATAGCGTTTTTTGTTCATCATCAACAAAAAACGTGGGAATGGCTTTCTTTTTCGTTGCCGGAGGCATGGGGGCGTGTTATGTTGAATCTATTAAGGATAGTAAACCTGACTTACGAGGTGGCATGGGGATGAAGAAGCCGGTTACGGGTACAAAAGCAATGGTTGTTAGTCCGCATCACTTGGCAACGGCGGCAGGCGCGCGCGTGTTGGAGCGGGGAGGCAATGCGTTTGACGCGGCGGTTGCGGTCAGCGCTTGTCTTGCGGTTGTTTATCCTCATATGACGGGCGTTGGGGGAGATGCTTTTTTCCTCTCTTATCACGCTTCGGACGGGGAAGTGCGGGCTTACAATGCAAGCGGCCGGTCGGGAGCTGAGGCAACCATTGAAGCTTTTGCCGATGTGGAATCTATTCCGACAAGAGGACCGCGAAGCGCCATTACGGTGCCCGGCATGGTTGACGGCTGGTATGCGGTGCAGAACCGGTACGGCCGCTTAACGTTTGCGGAAGTGCTGGAGCCGGCAATATCGTATGCGTCGGAAGGCTTCCCAATGTCGCCCGATCAATATGAACACACCAAGCAGCATGCCGCCATGCTGGGGGAGCAGCCAAATACGGCTGAGATCTATATGCCCGGCGGGCGCGCCATTCCGGCTGGAGAAAGGTTTGTCCAGTCGAAGCTTGCGGCAACCTTAAGCACCATTGCGGAAAAAGGAAGGGACGGCTTCTACCGCGGAGATGTGGCTGAAGAGATTGCCCGTTTCCTGCAGGCCGAAGGCGGGCTGCTGACGGAGGAGGATTTCGCCGCGCATGGCGGCGAATGGGTGGAGCCCATCCGCGGCTCCTACCGCGGTTACGATATTTATCAGGTGCCGCCGAATTCGCAGGGGTTCACCGGCATAATGGCTTTGCAAATCCTGGAACAGTTTGACCTGGCCGCCATGGGGCATGGTTCTTATGAGTATTATCACGTGCTGACGGAGGCGCTGAAGCAGAGCTTCCGCGACCGCAACCGGTATTTGACGGATCCCGCCTTCTCGGCCGTTCCGCTTGACCGGCTGCTCAGCAAGGAATACGCGGCAGAGCTTGCGGCTTCGATTAAAAAGGATGCTGCCGCAGACATCAACAGCCAGCCGGTTGGCAGCGATACCGCTTATGCGGCCGTTGTGGATGAGGACGGCAACGCGGTTTCTTTTATCCAAAGCTTATACTTTGAATTTGGCTCCGGTGTTGTCGCTGGTAATACAGGAGTGCTGCTGCAGAACCGCGGTTCGTTCTTCTCGCTTGACCCGAACCATATTAACCGGCTGGAGCCGCGCAAGCGGACCTTCCATACGCTGATGCCGGCAATGGCTTGCCTGAACGGCAAGCCGGGCTTCTTGTACGGTACGCAAGGCGGGGAAGGACAGCCGCAGACCCAGACGCTGATGCTGACGCGCATGATCGATTTTGGCATGAATCCTCAGCAGGCGGTCAGCGAGCCGCGTTTTGTATGGGGACGCACCTGGGGAGCGCCTACGCAGGAGCTGAAGCTGGAAGGACGGATTTCGGAAGAGACGGCCGAGAAGCTGGAGAAGGCAGGACATCTTGTCCGCAGGCTGCCTGATTTCGATGGGATAATGGGGCATGCTCATGCCATTGCGATAAATAAGGACGGCCTGCTGAGCGGAGGCGCGGACCCGCGCTGCGACGGTTCGGCCATCGGCTGGTAGACGGATGGATAGAGAGGGAGGGATTATTCCATGATCGATACGTACAAAGCGTTTGTACAGCCGGAGCTAGAGCTGCCACCGGTTGGAGAAGGGCCGCTTGGCGGCCTGACATTTGCGGTAAAGGATGTATTTGCGATAAAAGGGTACACGAGCGGGGCCGGCAATCCGGATTGGCTGCGTACGCATTCGCCTTGGGAGAAGACGGCCTCCTCGATCAGCAAGCTGCTGGCATCGGGCGCGCGCCTCACCGGCACAACCCATACGGATGAATTGATGTACAGCATTAACGGTCAAAACGAACATTACGGCACGCCGGTTAATCCGAAGGCCCCGGACCGGATTCCGGGCGGCTCGTCCAGCGGCTCGGCGGTGGCGGTGGCGGCGGGCGCCGTCGACTTTGCGCTTGGCACGGACACGGGCGGCTCGGTCCGCGTGCCCGCCGCTTATTGCGGGATTTACGGATTCCGTCCGACGCATGACTTTGTTTCCATAGACGGGGTTATTCCGCTTGCCCCAAGCTACGATACCGTCGGCTGGATGGCAAGAGACATCTCTCTGCTTCGCCAAGTAGGCGAGGTCTTGTTAGCCGGGGCTGCCGATGAGGAAACGCCTCGGCAGGATTTGCGCAGACTGATCTTTGCCGAGGAAGCGTGGGAGAAGGCGGAGCCTTCCTGCCGCAAGGCGCTGGAGAGCGTCTGCATACAGCTTGTACAGACAGAAGGCATGACGCAGGAGTGGCGATCGGTCGCGACGGAAGGTCTGGAAGCCTGGAGCCATGCGTTCCGCACGACGCAAGGTAGGGAAATCTGGCAAACGCATGGCGAATGGATTGTTAGGGAGAAGCCGGTGTTTGGCGAAAGCATTGGCGCGAGATTTGCTTCGGCAAGCACGATATCGGTCGCGGAAGCCGAGAGGGACGGAGCGTTGCGGGAAATTATCCGGAAACGGTTGGGGGAGCTGCTTGGCGACGATGGGCTACTCATCATTCCTACGATCCCGGGCACCGCTCCAAGCCGGACGATTCATGGGCCTGCCGTTGAAGAACGACGGTTCCGCACGATGCAGCTGTCCTGCATTGCGGGGCTGTCGGGGCTTCCGCAGGTAACGATTCCGTCGGGCGAGGTTGACGGCGCGCCAATCGCGTTGTCGGTGATAGCAGGCGCGAAACAGGACCTTAAGCTGCTGCGCTGGGCGGAACAATTCGAGAAGGGGCGGTAGGCGATGAAGCTGGCAACGATTGTGCATGACGGATTAGAGCAGGGCAGCATAGCTGTGCCCGATGGATATGTAACGCTGGCGGAGCTGAATCGCGTCACGGGTTCAGATTGGCAGCCGGATGTATTTAGCTTGATCACAAGCGGCCAGCTGGCGGAGCTAACGGCCTGGTATAACGAAGGCGGTCAAGAGAAGCTGGCGACATTGCCGTTCATTCCGGCACTGGAAGTAAGCGCCGCGCCGCTGTACCGCCATCCCCGCAAAATATGGGGAATCGGCATGAATTACACCGCGGATGCGAGTCAGCTTGCTGTCCTTCGCGAAGAAGAGCCCGTCAGCTTCATGAAGCCGGATACGTCCATAATCGGCGACGGCGAGGCTATTGTGCTGCCTGCCCAATCCGAGCGGGTAACCGCCGAAGCGGAGCTGGCGATTGTTATCGGCCGGTCATGCCGGAACGTATCGGAAGACGAAGCGCTGCTTGCGATCGCCGGTTTTGCGGCTGCAATCGATACGACGGCGGCAGATATTCACGCCCGGCATATGCGGTATTTGACCCGGGCAAAAAGCTTTGATACGTTCTTCACCTTTGGCTCCGAGCTGATCACGCCGGATGAAGCGGGAGAGCTGAAGGAGCTTCAGGTGGAGACGTGGCATAACGGCGGGCTGGCGTATGCCGCCAAGCTGGCGAATATGATTTTTCCGCCTGCTTATCTGATTGCCTTCCACTCCCAGGTGATGACGCTGCTGCCGGGAGACGTTATCCTGACCGGTACGCCGGGTGCGGCCGTCATTCGGGGCGGCGATGTCGTCGAATGCCGGATCAACGGTCTATCGCCGCTGCGGAGCGGGGTTCGCTAATCGTTTGCTTGCAAGCTTCAAGTCCGGTTTAGTATGATTTAGGGTGCATATGGAGACGAATGAGTACAAGAACCATATGCCAATTGCTGAAACGGAGAGGGAGTTACAGATGAGCCAAATACTTGTGATGTTCACCGGAGGAACAATCGGCAGCAAGAACGATAACGGCGCGATTTCGGTGAATGAAGCAGGCTCCTACCATTTGATTGATGCTTACATGGCGAGCGCGCTGAAGCGGGATGCAGATCTTGAAACGGTTCAACCGATGAATATATTGAGCGAAAATATCGTGCCGTCGGACTGGAATACATTGATTGCGGCCATCCGAGCTGTTGATCAATCCAAGTACGACGGTATTATTGTGACGCATGGCTCGGATACGCTGGCCTTCTCAGCGGCGCTTCTCAGCTTTGTTTTATGCGACCTGACGATCCCGCTGGTTCTTGTAGCCAGCAATTATCCGCTTGGGGACAAGCGGGCGAACGGTCTGAGCAACTTTGCGGCAGCAGTGGACTTTATTTCGGAGGATGCGGCGCCGGGCGTATTCGTCATTTACCGCAATGATAAAGGGGAATCGGTCGTTTATCTCGGCAGCCGCATTACGCAATGCGAGTCGTTCACCGACCAGTTCGACAGCCCTTACAGCGTGCCTTACGGCACCATGACAGGCGGAAGACTGGTCCGTTACGACCATCCGTTTAACCCCGCTCACGATGAGCTCCGCACGCGTAAGCCGGAGAGCAGTCCGTGGCTGGAAGACGGCGAAGGCATCCAGTCCGGCATGCTGTATATCCGTCCTTTTCCGGGGCTGAATTATTCGTATTACGATTTCTCCGTGCATAAGCCAAAAGCCGTGCTGCATGACCTGTTCCACTCCGGAACGGCGAATGCAAGCGGGGCGGATTCCCATTCTCTCCTGCAGTTTGCCGAATATTGCGCGGAGCAAGGGGTGGACCTGTATCTATGTCCGCTCAAGGACAGCAGCGAAGCGATGTATGCTTCGTCTATTCTTCTGAAGGAAGCGGGAGCTGTCTTTATCGAGAACATGTCCGTCGAAGCCGCGCTTATGAAGCTGACTTTGGCCTACTCCCTGCCGCTTGGCAAAGAAGAGATTCAAGCCTTCGTTATGGAGCAGCCGCTGTTCTACGAATTTGTGGCTAATCGTGGTAAACTGGGCGTATAAAACGTTTGAGGAGAGGTGTTCATTTATGACGCAAGCGCAAGTAGGACAAGCTGTACCGGATTTCACCCTGCCGGCTTCTACGGGCGGCAATATCTCGCTGTCCGACTACAAGGGCAAAAAGCTGGTCATTTATTTCTATCCGAAGGATAATACGCCGGGCTGTACGGTGGAATCCTGCGATTTCCGCGATTACAACGGGCAGTTCAAATCGTATAATACGGAGGTTATCGGCATCAGTCCGGACGATCTGGCGTCGCATGACACCTTTATTAACGATTTTCAACTCCCTTTCCCGCTGCTAGCCGATACGGAGCATGAGGTATCCGAGCTGTTTGGCGTATGGAAGGAGCGCTCCTGGAACGGCGAAACGTTCATGGGAATTGAGCGCTCGACGTTCCTGATCGACGAGAACGGCGTACTGGCGCGCGAATGGCGCAGCGTATCGGTAGACGGCCACGTTCTTGAAGTGCTCGAAGCAGTAAAATAAGCAAAGATGAAAAAAGCCTCCAAATCCGCAAACCGTGGAAATGGAGGCTTCTTCTTATGTATTAACGCTGGAAAAATTCGATTCGTTCGCCTTCCGGACCGCTGATGAAGAAGTAACGGTAACCGTTAGGCAGCGTTGTAATGTCCTCATCGATAAACGTTACGCTTGTTTCTTTCAAACGCGCGAATTCCGCATCCACATCGTCCACATGAATCGCGAAGTGGTGAACGCGGCCTTCAACGGGCAGCTCGCCGTTATAATGCTGAACTAATTCAATCTCCGTCTCGTCGGAATCCCCGAAGCCAAGGAAAGCCAGTTCAATAACGCCATTCGTATGAGTCAGACGGCCTTTCAGGGTCAGTCCCACAAACTCCTCGTAGAAGCGGATGGTTGCCTCCATATCCCTTACCATGATTCCAACGTGATCGACGCGTTTGCGTGCCATTTGCATTGCTCCTTCTCCTCTAGGTTGACCCCATCATAGGCATTCATTCTTTCGTTGTCAAGCAACGAAGGGGAGAGTATAATGAGAAATAATTCCAAGTAAGTAAATAGGTATTATATGATAAAAGGTAACGGATAAAAGGAGGCAGAGGAGTGGAGACAAGAAGGCTAGGCGAAAGTGAGCTGTACCCGTCGGTTATTGGTTTTGGAGCATGGGCTGCAGGCCGAAACGGCTGGGGAGTTGTAGAGGAGAAGGAGATCCGGCAGGCGATAGATAAAGCCATTGATCTGGGGATTACTTTTTTCGATACGGCTCCGGTATACGGATTCGGGGAATCGGAGAGAGTGCTGGGAAAAGCGCTTAAGGCCGTACGGGATAAGGTGATTATCGCCACCAAATGCGGTCTTGTCTGGGATGACCGTTACCAGGTCGATATCGACCTGTCCGGAGCAAGCCTTATCCGAGAGGTGGATGACAGTCTTCTTCGGCTGGATACCGATTATATCGATCTGTATCAGGTGCATTGGCCGGATCCTAAAGGCAAGGTGCCCATCGAGGAGACGTTTTCGGTTCTGAACGAGCTTGTTCAGGCGGGCAAAATCCGCAGCATCGGCGTATCGAATTTCTCCGTTCATCAGCTTGTGGCGGCGCAGTCCGCTGCCCCCATCGTCTCGCTTCAGTCCCCGTACAACCTGCTGCAAAGGCAGGTCGAGTACGCCGAGCTTCCTTATTCCGAGAAGCAGCAGCTGGGCTTTATCCCTTATAGTCCATTGGCGCAAGGGCTGCTCACCGGCAAATTCAGCGCGGTTACGAAGTTCCGGGATGACGATATCCGCTCCTATGGCAATCCGCTCTACAAACGCGGCCAGTTCGAGGGGAATGTGCTGAAGGTGGAGCTGCTGCAAGGAATCGCGAGGTCCATTGGCAAGCCGCTTAGCCAAGTTGCGATCAATTGGCTGCTCTACAACAAGGCGGTTACAACGGTTATCGCGGGCGCCAAGACGATTGCCCAGGTACAGGAAAATGCCGCCGCTTCGCGCTGGAAGCTGACCCGCGAGGATTATGAGCAGATCAGCCGTTTGTTTGAGCCGGACTCGTCATACGTCATATAAAACAAAAGGCTTGCGGATATCCGCAAGCCTTTTGTTTATTATTACAATCCGAATTCATCTTCGCTGTATTCGGGATCATCTTCGTACATGAAATAGATTTTCCAGCTGTTGTCCGGCATTTTTTTCAGATAGTAAGTGGCATCCGTAGGAATAAGCTGAGTATGCGTCATGTCCGGGCCTTCCAATTTCATGTTGATCTTGCCGCCAGTTGAATGAATAACGGTAAAACGGTTCGATTTGGAGACGACTTCAAAGCTTGCTGGCGCAGTCAGCTCAAATGCCAATTTATAACCCTTTTCTTTTAAAGCCGCATAACTCTCGCTGTCCCAGAAGCTGGCTGCCAGTTGGTAACCGGTATAATATTGCGCCTGGATCTCGCCAATCTTGCCGTATTCCCCCGCATTGATGGCTTCCGACTCTTTAGCGATTTCCTCGTCAATAACAGTCGTAAGCGAGGCATCCACGGGAAGATCGCTCTTCTGCAGATCAAGCGCGCGCTGAATCATCACAACGGCTTCCGCGCGGGTCGCGTTTGCGTAAGGCTTAAAGGTTGTTGCGGTAGCTCCGCGGACAATGCCGGCTTGGCTTGCTTTAGCAATGAAAGGCGTTGCGAAGTATTCCGGTACGTCGGAGAAGGACTTCGCTTCGCCTTCGAATTTAACGGTAGATTCAAAGGCGCGGACCACCATCGTAGCGATCTCGCCGCGTTTAACGAGTTCATCAGGCCCAAAAGTCGTGTCGGTCAGACCGTTCACAACGCCAAGGGAGCTTGCGATCCGAATCGGCTCGGAGTACCATTTGCCGGCGGGAACGTCGGCAAAGGATTTGCCTGCTTCCTCGGTTGCGAGACCAAGCGCGCGTACCAGGATGGATACGAATTCCGCGCGGCTGATGGATAAGTCGGGTTTTAGATAAGTATCACCGTAGGAGTCCGTATAGCCCTTAAGCAGATCCGCCGAAACAAAGTTGTCCAGCGCTTCGTAAGCCCAATGCTCGTCGATATCCATCGGCATATAAGCATACAGAGTGTCTTCCGCGGACGCAGCGCTAGCCTTGGAGCCCTGGAACGGAAGTGCGAGCAGCAGTACCGCCGCAAGAAATACAATAAGACTGCGGGTAAAAGCTTTCATTTCATATTCCTCTCTTATGTAAAGATTTTGTAAATAGACCCTTACTGATACTATCAGATGAGAGGTTTTAGTACTAGAGAGAATAATTGGAATACAAAAAAGAAGGCTTGCGGGTATCCGCAAGCCTTCTTTGTTCTTATTTCGTGATTTCGTCCGTGCCGGATGCGTCAGCATCCGAAGCGAACAGATAGATTTTCCAGCTGTTGTCTTCCATTTTCTTCAGCAGATAATAGCCGTCTCGTGGAACGGTCTGCGTTTGCGTATCGGCATCGGTTTTGCCTTTAACCGTTACTTTGTACGTACTGCCTGTTGCATGAATGGTTGCGAAACGGTCTGTCTTCAATTCGATATCATACTTTTGCGGTGTCAGCTTTTCCAAAGTAAGCGTGTAGCCTTCCTTGGCCAGCTCCGAATAATCCTGGTATTCAAAGGCGTTCTCAGCCTTAGCGTAACCCGTCATGTAGCTATCCAGCACGCCGCTAAGCTTAGCGAAGTCCTGCGAGTTAACGACCTCGGTTTCTTTTGCCTCGAATTCATCAATCAGAGCGGTAAGAGCCGCGTCTTCAGGCAGGTTGCTCGCTTGCAGATCAAGCGCGCGTTGAACCATAACGACTGCTTCCGCGCGGGTTGCGTTAGCGTACGGCTTAAACGTTGTCGCAGTTGCGCCGCGAACGATGCCCGCTTGGCTTGCTTTTGCAATAAACGGTGTTGCGAAGTATTCCGGTACGTCGGAGAAAGTCTTCGCTTCGCCTTCAAACTTAACGGAGGATTCGAACGCGCGAACGACCATGGTAGCGATCTCGCCGCGTTTGATCAGTTCGTTAGGACCAAAGGTCGTCTCGGTCAGGCCGTTAACGATACCAAGGGAGCTTGCGATCCGAACCGGCTCGGAGAACCATTTGCCTGCAGGAACGTCAGCAAAGGTTTTGCCTGTTTCAGTGGTAGTCAGGCCAAGAGCGCGAACCAGAATGGCTACGAACTCCGCACGGCTGACGGACAGATCCGGTTTGATCATCGTATTGCCTTCCGAATCAACGGTACCTTTAAGCAAGTCGGCATTAACGAAGTTGTCAAGCTCATCATAAGCCCAATGCTCGTTGATATCACCCGGGAAGTACGTGTTCAGCGTTTCTTCCGCGGACGCAGCGTTTACCGTGGAAGCCTGAAACGGAAGCGCGAGCAGCACGACGGCCGCCAGAAGAACAATAAAACTACGGGAAAAAGTTTTCATTTCGTATTCCTCTCTTATGTAAGAATTTTGGAAATAGACCCTTACTGATACTATCAGATGCGAGAGGATTGTACTAGAGAAAATTAGTAGATTAAGCCGGAAATAGCTAAAATAAATCCTTGGAACCAGTGCGCAAAAAAACCGATCCTTAATAACTAAGGAACGGTTTTTTCTGTCGAATCATTTCCAATTGGGAAGCTGGCTCACATAGCTGTCTGACAGCTTCAGCAGCTCCAGCGCGCGGTTAAATTCGTCCGCCGAGTCAAGAGACACGGTGCTGGCACCCGAGAGCGGAAGATGCGTGCCGTCCTCATAACCGCTGCCGGAGAGGAACAGCTCGTCGCTGCTCACGAATGAACCGGTCGGCAGATAATAACGCTGCGGCAGCAGGTTAACCGACGTGTTGTTCAGGATATCCTGACCGAAATGAATCTGGTCGTCCAGCGGGAAGCCTAACAGGTTCGCAACCGTAGGCAGAATATCGACCTGGCCGCCCAGCTGGCTGAAAACTTTCGGCTCGGTGATGCCGGAGGCCGAAATAATAAGTGGAATGTTAATCATGTCGGCAGAGCCGTAGTCATGCCCGTAAATTTCTTTCATTAATTCCTTGTCATCCCGGTCGAGCGAGTAAATCGGCAAGCCAAGATGATCGCCGTAGAGCACGATCACGCTGTTATCCCAAATGCCGCGCTGCTTCAGATCGTCAATAAACAAGCCAAGCGCGTAATCCGCATAGTTCTGGGCGCGGATGTAATCGCCCACGAAGGTATTCTCGTAGCGCTTCGGAAGCTCCATCTTATATTTCCGCTCCGGAATGGTGAACGGATGATGGGATGACATGGAGATGACCTGCGCATAAAACGGCTTGTCGCCTTGATCCATTTTCTCCAGCTCGGCAGCGGTTTTCGCATACAGCACTTCGTCGGAAGCCGCGAAGAAAACGGAATCCTCGTCGCCGAAAAACTCTTTGTCATAGTAACGGTTGAAGCCAAGCGCTTTGTACAGCTCGCTGCGGTTCCAGAACTCCACGACGTTCGTATGGAAGGTCGCCGTATCATAGCCATGCTGCTGCATTAATCTCGGAAGGCTGGGCAGCTCTTTCTTCGGGTAGACCTGAGTAGCAGCGCCGTTTGGCGGTATATAATAAGAGGTATTAACAACAAATTCGGCATCCGACGTATTGCCTTGCCCAACGCCTTGATAGAAGTTGTTGAAGTAGTAGCTTTCATTGGCCAGTTTATTCATGTTAGGCGTAATTTCCTGGCCGTCGATCTTCAGATGGATAAGGAAGTTTTGGAACGATTCCATCTGGATAATGATCAGATTTTTGCCGGAGGCCGCATTCCCCAGCTTGGGGGAAGCCGGCTTTTGAATCTGCTTAATTTCATCGATCTTAGCCTGCGTAATTTCGGAAGGATTGATGAGCTCCTGCTTTTTATTGGATAAAATCGTATAAGCCTCGTAATTAAGAATGCCCATCTGCTCCGCTTTGACGATCTCGTTCATGCTTGCGCGGTTCGGTAAAATGTTAAACAGGCAAAGCGCAAGGGATACGCCAAACAAGGTAGCAAGCACGCTTCTGCTGACGCGTTTTTGGCTGGCCGCCTTCCAATACTGTCCCTTTCGGCGCCGGATCAAATAATAACCCATGACAACGATATCAATAAAGACAAGCAGATAGTAAGGGTCCATCAGAGAGAAGACGCTGTTGCTGACGGCCGTAACTTGGTTGACCTGATTAAGGGCTGAGTAGGTAACGATAACGCCGTAATATTTGTAATACATAAGAACCGCGAACAGGATGCCGGTCATGAGCAGGTTGGCGCTTAAATAATAGACGAGCTTTCGTTTGGTAGCGAACCATTCAATCAGACAGAACACGATTAACGCAAACGGGACTTCCTTGAGCAGAGTTGTCCAGTTAGGACCACCAAAGACGACCATCCAGGTTAGAAAGCTCTTAAGCAGAACAATCAGTGAGAATGCGAGAATGGGTCGTTTGCTGAAAAGCCTTTTTGGTGCTAGATTTGACACGTTTTCGCCGCCCTTCACAATAAAACAGGCTTCTCACTAAGCAGCCTGTCCCATAATGTCTTATATCTCTATTGTAATCATTATGCTTGGCTGGAAGAGGAATGTCAAAGGCGCGGCGGTCTGCCAGGGATGTCAAAATGACGTAAACAAATGTTGCAACTTTTTAAGACATTATCGAGTCTATTCGTTTATAGTAGAGAGGAAAGAACGTACGCGTTCCTAAACAAAACAAGCAACAATAAGGAGAGCAGCATGAGAAGAAACGTACAAAGACGAAAAAGACGCGGATTAGCTTTTCTGGCGGTATGCGTGGTTGCTATAGCAGTCATTCTGTTTATCCGCTACGAAAATTTGACGGCCGAGGCTCCGGAAGAGACAGCGGCTAATAGCCAGACTTCAGAACAACCTTCTCCCGCGGCATCGGATGAACCTGCGGTTTCGGACGAGCCAACGGATACACCAACGGATACGCCGTCCGACGAACCATCGGACACGCCTACCGATACCCCGTCTGAGAAACCGTCGGACAAGCCTTCCGATACGCCGGCTGACAAGCCTGCAATTGCTACGGCAGGGGAAGAGGATGGCTACGCGGTTGTCGCTCAGCCTGCAAGCATAGCCGTGCTGGTGGACAAGCAATACAAGCTGCCGGACAATTACGAGCCTAAGGATCTGGTTTATCCGGATGTCCGCTTTACGTTCAGCGAGAAGATCGACAAACGCAAAATGCGCAAGGAAGCGGCGGGCGCCCTGGAAGATCTGTTTGCCGGCGCAGAGAAAGATGGCATTTACCTGGCCGGCGTCTCGGCTTACCGTTCGCAGGCAACGCAGAAGACGCTCTTTAACCGCTATGTGAAGAAAGACGGCCTGGAGAAGGCGTTGACTTACAGCGCATTCCCCGGTACAAGCGAGCATCAGACCGGTCTTGCGATTGACGTATCCGGCAGTGATGGCAAATGCGCGGCCGAGGATTGCTTCGGCGGTACGCCAGAAGCCGAGTGGCTGGCTGATCATGCGCCGGAGTACGGATTTATTATCCGCTATCCAGAGGGCAAGGATGCAATTACGGGCTACAAATACGAGCCATGGCATATTCGTTATGTAGGGAAGGAATTAGCGAAGGAGATTGACGAGAAGGACTTGACTCTGGAGGAGTATTATAACGCGGTTCCGGTATCAAAATAATAAAGCCGAATGGGACGGCGCTCAGTATCCATTGCGTGTAATTCATACACGGTAAAGGGCTGTGCGCCGTTACCCGTTCTTTTAGATCTTTGGCTCAAACGTTTTGCAGTCGGTTTCTGCCGAGTTGCTAGCTTGTTTGGAACGGTTGTTCACTACATAAATGGAGGAAGCAGCGCAATGATTGCCTGCAGCCCAATACTTGCAGGAGTTTACTTCGCACAGTACATCTTTAGCCATGATGATCATCACCTCCTAAAATGAAATGTCACCCAAGTGGCCTTATATGATAATTCATACTTCGGAAGCTTGGGCTCTAGCCTTAGGATGGACAAACGCAAAGCCGTTTTATACTTATGAAGGGATGGAACAACAATGGGAAAAAAGCTTTATTTTAATCATGACGCGGGGGTTGACGATCTTGTATCGCTGTTCCTCGTTCTGCAGATGAAGGATGTCGAATTGATCGGGGTGTCGGTAATTCCGGCAGACGGATATTTGGAGCCGGGGATGGCGGCAAGCCGCAAAATCATCGACCGTTTTGGAGCGCCGGGAGCAAGCGGCAAAGTGGAAGTGGCCCGCTCGAATTCGAGAGGACGCAATCCGTTTCCGGCGGAATGGCGGATGCATACGTTTTTCGTGGATGCGCTGCCGATACTGAACGAACCTGGCGTTATCCATACGCGCGAGGCGGGATTGCCTGCCCATAAGCATATGATTCAGCAGCTTCTGGCGTCCGATGAGCCAGTGACTCTGCTGTTCACCGGTCCGCTGACGGACTTGGCGAGAGCGCTTGACGAAGCGCCGGAGATTGAGGAGAAGATCGATAAGCTGGTATGGATGGGCGGTACCTTTAACGAAAAAGGAAACGTTCAAGAGCCGGAGCATGACGGTACGGCGGAGTGGAACGCCTTC
The DNA here is from genome assembly GCF_004000805.1 of Paenibacillus glycanilyticus NBRC 16618. Lineage (GTDB taxonomy): Bacteria > Bacillota > Bacilli > Paenibacillales > Paenibacillaceae > Pristimantibacillus > Pristimantibacillus glycanilyticus. The sequence continues at coordinate 8,319 of NZ_BILY01000024.1, read as the reverse complement.
TGGGATCCGGAAGCGGTGGATCGCGTATGGAACAGCGGGATCAAGATCGAGCTCGTAGCGCTGGAAAGCACCAATAAAGTGCCGCTTACCGTGCCGGTGCGCAACCGTTGGGCCTCGCTTCGGAGGCATGCCGGGCTGGATTTCGTGGGGCAATGTTATGCCGCATGTCCGCCGCTTGTCTTTATGGAAACCAACTCCACTTACTACTTGTGGGATGTTCTGACGACCGCGGTCGTAGGCGATCCTAGCCTAGTCGAAATGAAGACCGTCCATAGCGCCGTTATCGCTGACGGCCCTAGTCAAGGGCGAACAGTCGAGACGGCGGATGGACGGCCCGTAAGCCTTGTATACGATGTGGAGCCGGAACGGTTCTTCGATTACATTACTTCGCTGTCGCAGAACGCTGTGCTGAATCCGGCGGAATAGTTAGTCCATTTCATAAATCGAACCGGATTTGCTCGCGTACAGCTCGGCATAGACCTTCTCCGCATACGCATCGGTCATGCCGGAAATATAGTCCGCGATAAAGCGGGCCCATGTCCAACTGTGCTTGTGCTGCTCGAAGCTTGCCACCCAGTCCGGCGGCAGAATCAAGCGGCCTTGCTCGGGCCTTTTGAAGCTGTCCCACAGGCGGCGGATCATGATTTCGCTGCGCATTTGCAGCCGCTGTACGCGGAAATCCTTAATCAGCGTTACCCACGCAAGCTTCTTCAATATTTCCATCGTGCGCAGCAGGTCGATATCCTGCTGGCCATCCAGCACGAACGTTACCTTCTTCCAGCCTTTTACCGGATCCTCGATAATTCCGACGCGCCCGGCAAATACGCTGACCCACCGCGCTTTCATCTCCCTGCGCGTTCTGGACGATTCATGATCGTAAAGGGCATACAGCTCTTCCCATTGCTGCAAATAAGCGGCAAGCACCCGCTTGACCATCGCCGGAATATCCACCTGATCCCAGCCCACGTCCATGTTGCCTTGATCTTCCACGATTTCCTGCACCAGATTGTCGATCAGACGCTGATCCTCAAAGAAGGTGCGGTTCATTTGAATTTTGCCGGCGCGGATGCCGTCTTCAATATCATGGGTGGAATAAGCGATGTCATCGCATAGGTCCATCAGTTGAGCTTCCAAGGTGGAGCAGCCCGCGGGCATTGCCCATTGCTGGCGGATATGATGAATGGCATGCCATTCGGAGCTGTACAACCCCTTCAGCCTGCCCGGTTCGTCAAGGGAATAAGGGTATTTATTGACCGCAAGCAGCACGGCTGCCGTCAGATCCAGGCCGCTGCCGCTGCCGGCGCGTTTCTCCAGAAACATAAGGATGCGGAAGTTTTGCGCGTTGCCCTCGTAGGCAAGGCCATGCTCCTCGAGCAATAGGCGGTTCAGCACCTCTTCGCCTTTATGGCCAAACGGCGGATGCCCGAGATCATGGGCAAGCGCTGCGATTTCCACGACGGACGGATCCATGATGAGGCCGGGATGCTCTTTTTTGCTCAGAAAAGGGTACTGCTTCCCCAGGCGTTTCGCCACTTCGCGCGCAATCTGCGATACCTCCAGGGAATGGGTTAATCTCGTCCGGTAATAGTCGCCCGATCCGGCGCCAAACACTTGGGATTTGCCTTGCAGCCGCCGGAAAGCGGGGGATTGAATAAGTCTGGCGTAATCCCGTTCGTATTCGTCGCGTTCTTCGCTGAATGTGCCGAGCGCTGGTTCGTCTAATCGAAATTTGCGTAAGTCCATGGTTTTTCCTCCTATGCCGCCCGCACTTTTTTTTCTGAAAATTGTAACATATTTGTTTCTTAATAAGAATGTTTGTGTAAGGTTTGAACATCTTTCCTGCTTGAGGTATGCTCTAGTTAATGTTTTTATCCATATATTGAGGGGCTCGTCTAGCTATGAATGTCTTACAGGATGTTTCCACGGTCTTTATCGTCTTGAATATATTGCTGGCATTGACCGTTATTTTCCTCGAGCGGAAGGATGCGAGATCGACGTGGGCCTGGCTGATGGTGCTGTATTTCCTGCCAGGGGTCGGATTCGTGCTTTATCTTATTCTCGGGCAGCGGCTGCGCAAGCGGAAGCTGAACAAGATGTTGCTCGAAAGCCAGCGTATTATTGAAGATTCGATTGAAGCTCAGAAGCTTCAATTAGAGGAGCGGCACATTATTTTTAACGATCCCGCTACCATTAATTATCAGAGCATGATTCATATGAATCTGGTAGGCAGCTATTCCTTGTATACGCAGAACAATGCGGTACAGATCTTCACGACGGGGAAAAGCAAGTTCGATGCGCTGCTGCGCGATATCGAGTCCGCACAACATCATATTCACCTTGTCTATTACATTGTGCGTGACGATAAGCTTGGCAACCGCCTGATCCAGGCGCTGGTGGAGAAAGCGAAGCAGGGGGTGCAGGTTCGGTTCCTGTACGACCATATCGGCAGCAAGGGTCTTCCGCGGAAGTTTTTCAAGGAGCTGCGCGAAGCAGGCGGGCAGGCGGCAGCCTTTTTCCCTTCCCGGATTCCATACTTGAATCTCAAGATCAATTTCCGGAATCATCGCAAGCTTGTTATCGTGGACGGGCGGATCGGCTATATCGGGGGCTTCAATATCGGGGATGAGTATATGGGGCGCGACAAGTATTTCGGCGAATGGCGGGATACGCATCTGCGTCTCGAGGGAAGAGCTGTTCTGCAAATGCAGGCGCAGTTCCTGATGGACTGGAATCTGGCTTCCTCGGGAATGGTGGAGCTTGATTATCATTACTTCCCGCGCCACTTCCAAGCCGTGGGGACGATCGGCATGCAGGTCGTGGCGAGCGGACCGGATTCGGAATCCCAGCAGATTAAGGATGCTTACATCAAGATGATTTATTTCGCGAAAAAGAGCATCTGTCTGCAGACGCCTTATTTCGTCCCGGACGAGAGTCTGATGACCGCGCTCAAGACGGCGGCTATGTCGGGGATTGAAGTGAAGGTCATGCTGCCGGGCAAGCCCGATCATTTCTTCGTGTATTGGGCAACCCATTCGTATTTAAACGAGCTGCTTGCTGCGGGAGGCAAATGCTACATTTACGAACGGGGCTTCCTGCACGCGAAGACGCTTGTCATTGACGGTCAGCTTGCTTCCGTCGGTACGGCCAATATCGACAACCGGAGCTTTAAGCTGAACTTCGAGATGAATGCCTTTATCTATGACAGCGCAACGGCAGGCGAGCTGGAAAGATTGTTCGACCTTGACCTGCAGGATTGTCATGAATTAACCTTCGAGGATTATTTGAAGCGGCCTCTTATGAACAAGTTCAAAGAGTCCATTGCCCGGCTGTTATCGCCTATTCTATAAAATACGCACGCAAAAAGGGATTCCGCTTATCAATGATAACCGGAATCCCTTTACCTTTCTGAATCGCAATTATTCAATTCCGTAACGCTCCATTCTACAACTTGCGTTGCCTTAATCTTGCTAACGAATAAGTATTAATCGGACCTAAGTGACAAGAGACGAATTTGAGTTCCCGCATGTCCGGTTTACCTTGCGATCTCCTTTCCGGAAATAGTGAGGACATGCATCGCTAACTTACTTCAATGGTCTATCCCCTCTCGTGTGGTGTAGGTCTATCATAAACTATTATTTCAATTTTGTAAATATTCTGATAATTATTTTTCGTAAAGTTTGGCTACTCCTTCTAAGGAGGGAGAATAGCGCATATAGGCAGTGAGTTCCGGTTGATCTTCCTAACTCTTAGATTTATACTTAGTCTAAATTAACTTGTATTAAAGGAATGAATGATGATGACCAAGCTAAATTTAACCGTACAGCGCAAAACGATTCTCGAGGCGATTCAGGAGTCTCATGATCACCCGACAGCGGCGGATATTATTGAAAGACTACGCGACAAGGGCGTCAGCTTTGCCTACGGGACGGTATACAATTCGCTCCGTTATTTGACCGACGCCGGACTTATTCGCGAGCTTAAGCTAGGCGAGGCCGTCAGCCGCTATGATGCCAGAATGGACGATCACCATCATATTATGTGCAAAGAGTGCGGACGCGTAGAGGAAGTGTTGACCGAGCTGCCCGAGGAATGGCTGAAGAAAATCGCCGCGGAAACCAATTTTAAAGTTCAGGATGCACACGTTGTATTAGAGGGGGTATGCGAATTATGCGCCAGCAAGTAGAGGATAACCGTATGGAGGGGCCGCCATCCGGCGAGTCGATAGCGGGGAAGGCCTGTTCCCTGACCAAGCGGATTATGACGGTTAGTCCTTTTCCCGAACGGATGAGCAGCCTTCTGCATCTACTTACGGCGGAATGCTTCGATCTGTTCTCGCTCCACGATTTGAACAAGGCTTTCGTCAGCAGCCTGCAGCCGGAGCTGATTATTTACGATGCCACACCGCACCCGCTTATTCCCAATGCCGTAGATGCCCTTCATGCGGCGATGACGCAGACTTCTCCCATCAACGGCGCATCCCTTCTGTATCTGGTTCACGAGGATGCCCGGGTTATGGCAGCGGCTATTCCGAAACACGCCGAGCTGCTTGTATGGCCCTCGAATCCGCAGGAAGCCCTTAACCAGATTAACCGGATGCTCGGCGAGTGGAAGGCTCCCGACCTGTCCAGCTACCGGTTCAAGGACCTGACCGTTGACCTGAAGAAAATGACGGTGTTCCGCGGCGGCGAGCGGATTGAGCTGACCAAGACGGAATACGATCTTCTCCTTATGTTTCTAACCTCGGGCGGAGCGGTGCTCACGCGCGAAGCGATGTTTGACGCGGTATGGGGAAGCCAGTATTTCGGGGGCAGCAATGTCGTGGATGTGCATATCAAGACGCTCCGCCGCAAGCTGAAGGACAGCGCGGTAGCGCCTCATTATATCGCGACCGTTCGCGGAGTCGGCTATCGGCTGGTAGAAGAGCGGGGCAATTAAGAGGGAGTGCAGGGACCTTCTTCATCTGTTCTTCATTAGGTTTTCATCCAACGTTCATGACAGCGTTGATCCGTAAACGTACAATAGGATTATAAGATTTAGATCAAGTCTAAATATAAATAATCCGGAGGTACCGATATGATCAACCGTTTAACGACTAATCAAGGCACGCCAGTTGGCGATAACCAAAACTCCAGGACAGCGGGACAACGCGGCCCGACACTTTTGGAGGATTACCATCTGATCGAGAAGATTGCCCATTTTGACCGCGAGCGTATTCCGGAGCGAGTCGTGCATGCTCGCGGAGCTGGCGCACATGGCGTATTCCGGGCCGCAAACAGCATGAGTGCCCATACGAAAGCAGCTTTCCTGCGGGAAGCGGGAAAAGAAACGGATGTATTTGTCCGGTTCTCCACCGTTATCCACGGAACGGGTTCGCCGGAGACGGCACGCGATCCTCGCGGTTTCGCGGTAAAGTTCTATACGGAGGAAGGCAACCTGGATATCGTCGGCAACCACCTGCCGGTCTTCTTCATCCGCGATGCGATTAAATTCCCGGACATGGTGCATTCGCTTAAGCCGTCTCCGCGCACGAATATTCAAGAGCCGGAGCGCTATTGGGATTTCATGACGCTGTCGCCGGAATCGACCCATATGCTCACTTGGTTATTCTCCGATGATGGTACCCCAGCTTCCTACCGCGAAATGGATGGCTTTGGCGTTCACGCGTTCAAGTGGATTAATGAGGATGGCAAAATAACGTATGTGAAATACCATTGGAAGTCGAAGCAGGGAGTCCGCAACTTCACGGCTGCCGAAGCCGGCGAGATGCAAGGCAAGGATTTCAACCATGCGACACGGGATTTGTACGATTCCATTGAACTAGGCCGCTACCCCGAATGGGATTTGCATGTACAGCTGATGCCGGTCGAGCATCTGGACCGTTACTCGTTCGATCCGCTTGATCCCACGAAGATTTGGCCGGAGGATATGTACCCGCTGCAGCTTGTCGGCACTATGCAGCTGAACCGCAATCCGGACAATTATTTTGCCGAAGTCGAGCAGTCCGCTTTTTCGCCTAGCGCCGTAGTCCCAGGCATTGAGCCTTCGGAAGACAAGCTTCTCCAAGGCCGTCTGTTCTCGTACCCGGATGCGCAGCGCTACCGTCTTGGCGCCAACTATCTTCATATTCCGGTCAACTGCCCTTACGCGCCGGTTCGCAACCATCAGCGTGATGGCGCGATGACGATGAAAGCCGATCCTTCAACCGTTAACTATGAGCCAAGCAGCTCTTCCGGCAGCCCGCGGGAAGCTCAAGAGTACAAGGACAGCAGCACCCGGTTGCATGGCTATGCCGGACGTCAGAAGATCGACAAGACCGACGATTTCACGCAGGCAGGGGAGCGTTACTTGTCGCTGCCGCCGGAGCAGCGGGATCATCTGGTCAGCAATCTGGTAAACGACCTGAAGCAAACAAGCGAAAATATCCAGCTGCGTGCCGTATGCAACTTCTTCCGCGCTAACGTGGAATTCGGTATCCGCCTTTCGAAAGGGCTTGGCGTAGATATCAGCGCATATATGCAGCACCAGCGTTAATCATAGAAAAGTTAAGCGGCCGAAGCCGATCGATTGACGATTGAGCTTCGGCCGTTATTTTTGTTACACTATCCTCGTAACCGATTACATAGTGAGGTGAGAGGATGCAATATCGCGGGTTAGGTTCATCGGAATTGAAAGTTAGCGAGATCAGCTTCGGAACATGGGCGATTGGCGGTGCCTGGGGCAACGTCAACGATAAGGAATCGCTCTTGGCGCTTGAGGCTGCCATCGATAAAGGCGTCAACTTTTTTGATACGGCCGACGTGTACGGCGACGGCCACAGCGAGCAGCTGCTCGCGCAGGCGACCAAAGGCCGCGAAGATCAGATTTACATTGCGACGAAATTTTGCCGCGCTGGAGATATTCATGATCCTACGACTTACTCGGAGGCTTCGGTACGCGCTTATTGCGAAGCCAGTCTGAAGCGTCTCGCGCGCGAGCGGATTGACCTGTACCAGATCCATTGCCCGCCAATGTCGATCTTGAAGGATGGAAGCGTGTTCGAGGTGCTGGACAAGCTGCAGCAGGAAGGCAAAATCCGTCATTACGGCGTAAGCGTGGAATCGGTGGAGGAAGGTCTTTTCTGCCTGGAGCAGCCGAATGTGCGCGCGCTTCAGGTTATTTATAATATTTTCCGCCAGAAGCCGCTTGAGCTGCTCAATGAAGCGCATCGGCGCGGAGTGGGAATCTTGGTTCGCCTGCCGCTTGCGAGCGGTCTGCTGACCGGTAAGTTCACGGCTTCGTCCACTTTCGAAGCGGATGACCACCGCCGCTTTAACGAGAACGGCGAAGCGTTTAACGTGGGGGAGACATTTGCCGGACTAGGCTTTGCCAAAGGCGTCGAGCTGGCCGACCAGCTGCGCTGGATTGAGGAGGGCCGCGGCAATATGACGCGCGCTTCGCTGCGCTGGCTGCTTGACCATGAAGCCGTCACCTGCGTGATCCCGGGCTTCCGGAACGTCCGTCAGGTGGAAGACAATCTTGCGGCTTTGGACGTGCCTTCGTTTACGGCGGAAGAGCGCGAGCGTCTGGCGGCATTCTATAACGAACAGGTCCATCCGTTTATCCGCGGATCGTACTGATTGGATCGTCCGGCAAGCAATAACTTGCGGGCGCGGAACGTTTGCACTGTTGAAAATTTTGCAGTACGATGGATCTAGCTAACCTATTTTGAAATGAGGATAGATAACGATGCTATCTGCAAATACACATCTCATTCAAGTGGCGTCCATCGTTTTTTCGGTATGTGCCGGTCTGACGCTTATCATTCTTCGCATGCGGGCGGGCAAACAGCCGACGAACCTGCGTAAAATCATCGCACCGCCGCTTGGCATGTCGACGGGCTTTATCATGTTTGCTTTTCCGGTTACCCATATCCACTGGTTGTGGGGGTTATCGGCTTTCGGCACGGGGCTCTTAATCTTCTCGTTCCCGCTTATCGTCACGACACGTCTCGAGAGAGTCGAATCCGATATATTCGTTCGCCGTTCCAAGGCGTTTATTTTTATCATGCTGACCTTGCTGGCCATCCGGCTGGAGCTGCACAGCGTAGTCGAGCAATATATGTCGATCCCGCAGACCGGTGCTTTGTTCTACCTGCTCGCGTTTGGGATGATTCTCCCGTGGCGTTTCGCCATGGTTGGCGACTATATGCGATTGCAAAAGGCAGAAATGTAAGGAGTGGGGGGCGTGCCGCGTGCACGCTCTTTTTTTTTGACCGCAATCAAGATGCAGTCGTTTATTTTCGATTCATGGACACAGTCCTTCCGTGCTGTAGTCCTGTAA
>NZ_BILY01000023.1 GCF_004000805.1 Paenibacillus glycanilyticus NBRC 16618 | reverse complement strand
TTGTGGCTTTTTCTTTTGACCTCAAACGGTAGAACAGATTTTTTTAAGAGTTAGTTAATAACAGGTTAACTTTTAAATGCTACTATTCTATTCATTCTCGATTACATTACTGAAAGGAGAAGTCCATCTCGATGGAAACGACTAAAAAAATAGCAAGCTCGTCGATTAACAAGCTCCCTCAATTAGCCCTTCTGTTCTGGATAATGAAAATCGCTGCGACAACGTTGGGGGAGACCGGAAGCGATTTGATTACCGTGCCTGGATCGGAAGATAATTATTTGACGCCTTTTCTATTCTTTATTGGAATTTTTGTAGTTTTCTTGGTCATTCAATTGTTTGTTAAGGCATATGTACCGCCTGTTTACTGGATTGTTATCTTGTCAACAAGTCTTGCCGGTACGGCGTTTTCCGACTATATGGACCGCTCATTAGGGTTAGGATACATGAAAGGTGCCGGTCTATTAGTCAGTTTGTTGGTCGTCATCTTTATCGTGTGGTACTTCATTGAGCCGAACCTGAATGTTAAGCAAATTGCGACCAAAAGAGTGGAGGTTCTATACTGGATTGCAATTCTCGTCTCCAACACATTAGGGACAGCCGCGGGTGACTTTCTGTCTCATAAGCAGGAAGGGATCGGTAAGCTTGCCGGAGGCGGAAGCTTTATGGAAGAAGGCTTAGGGCTTACGATTGCTCAAGGCGCAATGTTAACCGGTGGACTCATTGTACTCATTCTTCTCGCATTCTGGTTTACGAAGATAAATCGAGTCGTGTTATTCTGGTTAGCCTTCATATTGACCCGTCCATTCGGGGCAACATTCGGAGATTTCTTGATCAAGCCTCACGACAAAGGCGGGCTTGGTCTGCATCATGGTACGCAGATTGCCTCCGGTATTCTGCTGGCGCTTCTCATTATTTGTATTCTTATTGAGTATGCAAAACCAAAAAAATGGCTTAATCGTTCTGATCCGGCAGCGGCCTGATGCCTTTAAGAAAGCGAAAGGTTGTTCTGATATTCAGAACAACCTTTTATAAAACAGTCATTATTCTTCGCTATTTTCGAATCTTCCTCGAATCCTCCTCTTTTTCCTTTTATCCATCCTTTTGATTTGTTCAGCGATCGTGTATCCGATTAGGTAGGCCGCAGCCGAGGTGTTTCCATCCACAGTAAATGGGATAATGGAAGCATCCGCAACAATTAAATTTTTCACCCCATGAACGTGTCCCCTCCGGTCAACGACCCCGCCCTTGCTTAAGGGAGCCATGCGAAGCGAGCTTTGCTGATGATGATTGTGGTCGAAATTTTCTCTAATAAATTGCTCGAGTTCGCTATCGTCATCTATCGTTTCAAGCGTTGGTGAAATGAGGCGGTATGTTGGATCTATGGAGTTTAGTTCAGTAGCTATATCCTTTACATAGATCTTGTAAATGTTTTTTATGGCTTCCATATCACTCGGATTATCGAGAAAGCCTTCATCTGCGAGCACAATTTTAAGCGGGTCTTTGTTTTGGATTCGAATGGAACCGCGACTTTTCGGATGCAGATAAATTAAACCTAACGTTAACGTATCGTCTTCGGAACCAATACCCAGAATCTGAACCGCCCGACGGCGCTTGCCGTCTATTTCCAAAGGGGCAGGCAGGAAAGCGCCTCCGGTATAAAGGGCATTCGGATCATTGGAAGGTAAAGGCCTGTCGTGCGGATTCGATTGAAATACCGCAAAGTTCAGTGTGTGATTTCTTAAGCTTTTCCCCACGTTTGGATTATGAAAGACGCAGCGAATACCGGCTTCCTTCAGTGTTTTTGAGGATCCGATTCCGGATAGCATTAAGAGCTGGGCGCTGTTAATACCCGCTGCAATAATGACTTTTTTCCTTGCGTGCGCGATTATACGCTTACCGCTTTTTAGAAATTCCACTCCGCTAGCTCGCTTATTGGAAAAGATCACTCTTAAAGCAGTCGAATCGGAAAATAATCTTAATTGACGGCCATCTACTCCCCGACCATTCGGGGTTAAGATATCGGAAGACAAAAAAGCAGTGGAAGAGCTTTCTCTTCTGCAATTCGGATTCTGATACAATTGCCATCGGGTAAAGGGGCCAATTGGGGTTCTCGGGTCATTGTAATCGAGAATTTCAGAGAATCCGGTAGCTCGCTCAATTGCGGTAACTACTTTTTTTGCCATGGATGTCGGATTGGCGGGAGCCTGACGAATGTCAATGCGCCCATGATAACCGTGCGCCAAGGTATTATTTGTTTTCCCGTTATATCTTTCAAGTCTTTTAAACCGCTGAACCGCTCGATTTGGAGACCAGAGAGGCCCGAGCAGCCTTTCCCATTCTTTGAATACCTTGCTTGTTGGGCGTACGTATTGTTCCCCGTTTATCGATGAACCGCCTCCCAAGAGACGTCCTGTCGTCCATTCAAACGTTCTATCGTCCAGCCCCGCTTGCGGAACACCTTCTCCTTGCCAGAAATACTGAGGGAAGTATTGTTCCTCCAACTCGGAAGCCATCGTCGAGTCGCTAATCGGTTTATCTTTATCATTGTTTCCGCCTGCTTCCAGAACAAGGACGGATGTTCTTTTATCGTCGGATAAGGTTTTGGCGATGACCGCTCCTGCAGGTCCTGTACCCACTACGATGTAGTCATAGATGAAGTCGCTTCCCATCAAAACTCTCCTTTTACATTAAGGGGCTAATGTAGGATATTAAGATGAGTTGTCTCATGTGTCGAAAAAGCAGCTTACCTTATATTCACAATCAGAATATAATGAAAAACAATTCTAATTTATTGTAAAACAATAAATTTTATGTTAAGGTCATTTTGTGATTAAATTAGCGAGGTGCTTTTATGAAACGGGGAACAACACTCTTTTTGAAGATGGCCGTTATTCTTATTGGAATCCCGGTTCTTGCTTTGTGCATTTTTTTAGTGCCCAAAATCGGGGATTTTGCTGGAGAATCTTATCCGGATCTTGCTTATATAAAGCCTCTCGTTCTAATCGATATGTACGCGGCAGCGATACCTTTTTACTTTGCTTTGTATCAAGCCTTTAAACTTTTAAGCTATATCGATAACAATCAAGCGTTCTCGGAATTATCCGTTAAGGCTTTAAAGAATATAAAATATTGTGGCATCACCATTAGTGTCTTGTACCTGCTAGGTATGCCGCTCTACTATCTCATGGCGCAAAAAGTTGATCCTCCAAGCTTCATGCCAATGGGAACAGCCATTATTTTCGCCTCAATGGTGATCGCCGTTTTTGCAGCCGTTCTCCAAAGGCTGTTACAAGAAGCCATTCGAATAAAATCGGAAAATGATTTAACGGTCTAAGTTTGAAACTCTATCCTTATTCTTATAAGCAGCCAGCGTTCATTTTACGCTGGCTGCTTATTTGTTGAACTATTGGGCAGGGCAGCGTAATAAATATAGTTGAGGAAAGGGTGATCGCTAATATGGATAAAATATTAGAAGCGCTTCTTGAAGGATTTAAGAAGCAGTATTCCAAATCAAAAGCCATTATTCCGCCAAAGGTATATGATGTATCCCCTCAAAGTAAGGAGGAAATATTCGATATGAATTTCCCCGGAGTTTACATTTTTTATGGCCAGACGAGCTATTGCTCCAAAAAAAAGGTGCTTTACTTAGGGGTATCCGGAGCGCAAGGGGGCGTTGGGAAAAAGGTTCAAACTCAACTCGACAAGCTTAAATCGGATTCCGGTTTTCAGAAAAACATGAAAGAGTTGGGGTATGATGGAGCTATTCATTATGACATGGCTAGTTTTTTAGACAGTGCAAAGGCGACAGTTCTACTGGAGGAGATACATATCGTTGAATTTGAAGGGAAAGAAAATCTGAAGCTTGTTGAGAGGTTTCTTAGTATCGAAGAAGAACCTCTTTTTTGCAAAGAGCATATTACAGAGCCCATGAAAGATCGGCATAAACGTTATATAGATGAGTGCCGGGATGAGGTACTCCAAACCGATTAATCAGGAATGGGAAAGATGTCAGGGACAATACAGATATCGTTAGCCGGATTGGGATAAACAGGAATGCGGCTTATTGCCAATCTACTAATTTTTTCCTTTGTATAAGCACAGATCTAGGTGTATAATCCGTTCAGACATCGGAGCGAGAAGTGGGGAAATGGTTATGAACAGCGGATTGGTAAACGCCATTATTGCGTATATCATGTGGGGAGTCCTCCCCCTATATTGGAAATTGTTTAACGACGTGCCTGCGGGAGAGATTCTGTCCCATCGGGTCGTCTGGTCGTTCGTCTTCATGGGTATTCTTGTTGCCGTCCAGCGCCGCTGGGGCGACATGAAGCGGATTGCGTCCAGCCGCACGCTTCTGCTTCCGCTCGCCGCGAGCGGACTGCTGATCGCGGCGAATTGGCTGATCTTCATCTGGGCGGTCAACAACGGTCATGTCGTAGAGACAAGTCTCGGTTATTATTTGAACCCGCTCTTGAACGTTCTGCTGGCGGTTGTCTTCCTTCGCGAGAAGCCCAACCGTGGCCAATGGCTCGCGATTGCCATCGCAGGGTTGGCAGTGCTCATCATTGCCATTGACTACGGGCGGTTCCCGTGGGTCGCGATATCGCTGGCCGCGTCGTTCGGCTTGTACGGCTTAGCGAAGAAAAAGATTGCGCAAGACGCCTCTGTTGGCTTGCTGTCGGAAACGGCAGTCGTCCTGCCCGTCGCGCTTGGTTACTGGATTTACTTGGCTGCCACGGGAAAAACGACGGCATGGACGCTGCCCGCGACCACGTTCGTCGAACTGCTTTTGTCAGGCGTGGTTACGGCGTTGCCGCTGCTCTTCTTTGCGCGGGCTGCCGCTCGCATGGCGTTGTCCACACTTGGATTCGTACAATACATTGGGCCGACGATTATGTTGTTGTTAAGCATATTCATATTCAAGGAATCGGTCTCTCCGGTCCTGCTTGTCGGGTTCGCGCTCATCTGGACATCGCTCATCGTATATGCCGTGGCATCCGTTCGCGGTACGAGACTCGCGAAGGCGAGTTGAGTTTAGGCTAAAAGGCTAAACAGACAACATCCATTAATATAAAACAAACCGGCAGCAGATCAGAGATCCGATGCCGGTTTTTGTTATGCATAGTATGCAAGTGGCCTCTGAATTAAATAGGTAGGATAGGCCCTTGTTCATATATTTATTTAATAGTAAAAAGTAAATAAGCAACTGAAGTGGAGGACATTTACTATGCACATAGTATGGTCGACTTTGTTAATACAAGTTTTGGTATTAGCCGTTATTTTAACTTTTGTTATATGGGGGATAGTTAGAATAATAAAGGTTATAAAGAAGTAGTCGCAATCTGTTTATGAAGAGAAAAGAGCACCCGCCATTCATCGTCGAATGGAGCGGGTGCTCTTTATTTTCAAGGTCTGATTGCTCTGACCGCTCTCGAGATCGAGGTCATTCTTTTTTTACCATTATTATGAAATGGTATATCGAGTTCATAGCTACTTAATAGAATAATCAAATTTATTCTATTATTTTTTAAGTAGGCGGGTTCCAAAAAGTGTATAATTCATGTTAGTTTATGTCGAATTACCGCGCTTTTATGGGGAGGGAAATCAAGGAATGAAATTAAATGCGATCCCCGGTTCCGAACGGGGGCCAATTGCCGTATCCAAGCTGCTTGTTCCAAATGCGGCATCCAATTATGTCGAGCGGCCGAGACTGTCGAGTATTATGGACCGGTCGAACACCTGCCGGCTGACGGTGGTAGCGGCGCCTGCCGGATTCGGCAAAACAACGCTAGTCAGCGGCTGGATCAGTAGGCGGGCGGCTCGCGCAGCCTGGCTGTCGCTTGAACCGGCCGATAATACGTTCGTGCGGTTTTGGAGCTGCGCGGCCGCGGCGATTGACCGGACGATTCCGGGCTTCTACGAAGCGGCGATGCCGATCTTCCTCTCATTCGGCGAGACGTCCGCGGAGTCGGCGATGTCCTTTTTCCTGAATGAGTTAACGGGCCGGATTGCCGAGGAGACGATACTTGTCGTGGACGATTATCATTTCATCGACAATCCGGCCATTCATAATGGTCTTTCTTATTTGCTTGATCATATGCCAGCTGCCCTTCATCTCGTCATCGTCAGCCGAACGGTTCCGCCGCTTCCGCTGTCACGGATGCGGGCGCGGAGACAGGTGCTGGAGCTGGATGGACGTCATCTGCGGTTCACGGCGGATGAAGCGATGGAGCTTCAAAACAAGACGTCGGAGACCAGGCTTACGCATGAAGAAATGACGGAGCTTGACGCCAAAACCGAAGGCTGGGCGGTAGGACTGATTCTGGCCTTTCATTCCTTGGCCGCAACAGGCGGCAACGAGAATTTTCTTCGTTCCTTCGACGGTCATAACCGTTACGTATTTGATTACCTGATCGACGAGGTTATCCATCGTCAGCCGCAGAATGTGCAGAGCTTTTTGCTGCGGACGAGCATTTTGGAGCGCTTTTCCGTATCGCTATGCGATGCGGTGACCGATTGGGCGAACTCCGCTTCCGCGATTGCCTATTTGGAAAAATCGAATCTGTTCGTCAGCCCGCTCGACGATACGCGTACCTGGTATAAGTATCATCATCTTTTTGCGGAGGCGCTCCGGAATCGATTGGACGAAACCTGTGACCAGGCAACAAGAAGCGAGCTTCACCGGAAAGCTCATCGATGGTTCGGAGAACGCGGCTTGTATCGGGAAGCGATCAAGCATGCGCTGGCGGCGGAGGATTTCGATGCGGCCGGTCAGTACATGGAACGGCATTTGCCTGAAATAATCGGAAGCGGAGAAGAGGCTGATCTGCTTCGATGGCTTAGCGAGATGCCGCTCAGAAGCATCGTACGGTTTACGAATCTGTTCTTTTTCCAGGAAAGCGTACAAGCCGCGAAAGGGCGGGCGGCTGAAGCCCGCCGGTACTTGGATCAAGTCACAGCCTTGTTGGATACGGAGCCCGGGCTGATTGAAAGCGAACGGGTAAAGGAAATGCAAGTGCATATCCGGATGTACAGCAACTCGCTTTCCTATTATGAAGGGGATATTGACGGGTTCATCGGACAGTTGAAAAGCAATCTGGATTTATTGGTGCGGCATGGATCGATTGCGAATGTCGTGAATATGGGCGAAGCTCTGCTGTATCGCGGTCCAGTCGGCTTCGGAGGCAGACTGCGCAAAATCGCTTATTTGTCCTCACACGTTTCGGCCGATGAGAAGCTGTCGCTTGTGCTGCATCGGAGCCTGGAGGGCTTGGGCGTGATTTTGCTTGCGGATTTGTTATACGAACTCAATCGCATTGCAGAATCGCGGCTAACCCTTGAAAAGGCGCTATATGGCGGGGCGTTTCCGCGCAATCCCGCGGCTTTGGCGCCTGGATACATCCTGCTGTCCAAAATTTTGCAGGCGGAAGGGCAATTGGATCAGGCCAGGGACGTCATCCTGCGCGCGATTGAAGAGATGAGGGAATGCCGTTCTCCCCGCTGGCAGATGATCGTGGAAGCAAGACTGGCGAGACTGCAGCTTGCCGCGGGAGAAACCGAGGCGGCCGCCGCATGGATTAATGCCCGCCATATTCGAATCATGGAGCGCTCGGATGTGAGCCGCGAATACGAGAACTTTACTTTGGCGCGCGTCTTGATGTCGCAGGGCGAGCTGCGCAAGGCTTTGGGCTGGCTCTCGCGAATTAGCCTGGAAGCGAAACAGGCGGACCGGATTGCAAGCCGAATTGAAGCGCTCCTGCTTCAGGCCTTATGCCACAAGGAGCTGGCGGATTACGCCAGTGCCGCCTCTGCGTTGGCACAAGCCTGCGAATTAGCGCGCCCGGAAGGTTTTATCCGCATTTTCATAGACGAGGGACAAGCATTAACTCCTCTATTCGAGCGGTGGTTAAGCGAAGCTAAGCCGGAGGGAGAGATGGCTGCATACGCGAATCTGCTGCGTGAGAGGATTTCCGAAGGCGGTTGGACTGCTTCGTATACCCGGGCGAAAGAAATCCCAGCCATCAAGTTGACCGAGCGGGAACGGGAAGTATTGCGGAAAATCGGCGAGGGTCTTTCGAACGAAGAAATCGGCCGGCAGCTTTTTCTCTCCACGGGGACGGTCAAGAAGTACGCTTATAACATTTACGAGAAGCTGCAGGTCAAGAATCGGGTGCAGGCCATCTCGAGAGCAAAGGAAATGGGATTGTTGTAAATACCAACTTTAGTTGGTTGAGAGAGCGAAGCCAAGTTCCCTATAATTCTTTTTTAGAAGAAAGATAGGGAGGAATTGGACTTATGTCTCGTATAGGGAAGCTGCTGCTGGCGTTAATACTCGTATGGATGATTAATCCGGGATATTCCCATTGGGCTATGGCCAGCGGTGGAGCGGCTGTGGCTGTGCATAAGCAGATGAAGGCGGGAAACGAATTTACGCTGCTGCTGGACGAAGGAGGCCGTATATGGTCCTGGGGCAATAACGAATACGGAACGCTTGGAGACCGAACCAAGAGAGACCGTCTCACTCCGGATTTAGTAACGGGATTAAGCGAGGTCAAGGGAATCGCGGCCGGAGCTGATTTCGCCCTTGCGCTAAAGATTGACGGTACGGTGTGGGCATGGGGAGACAACTTCTTTGGGCAGCTTGGATTAGGCCACAGCTATGAGCGTAACACGGAGGTGCAAGTCAGCGGGTTAAGCGACGTCAAGACAATTGCGGCGGGAGCGGATCATGCCTTGGCCTTGAAGAATGACGGAACGGTGTGGAGCTGGGGATTAAACGCGAATGGACAACTCGGAGACGGGACCATGGATAACGGATATTTCCCCGCGCAGGTTTCCGGTCTAAGCGATGTTACGGCGATCTTTGCCGGATTCGATCAATCCTTTGCCGTGAAAACCGATGGAACGGTCTGGGCTTGGGGAATGAATAATGATGGACAGCTTGGCACGGGGATAATCAATTATTACCAAGCTGTTCCAATGAAAGTCCAAGGTTTAAGCGATGTCGTGGCGATCGCAGGGGGCGGCAACCATACTATTGCGTTAAAAAACGACGGAACGGTGTGGGCATGGGGAGATAACGGTTATGGTCAGCTTGGAAACAACGGAATAACGGATAACACGAGTTTCCCCGTACAGGTAACCGGTTTGGATCACGTGAAGTCGATTGCCGCAGGACGATTCCATTCCTTGGCGGTAAAGAACGACGGTACCGTCTGGTCATGGGGGCTTAATAGCTACGGGGAGCTCGGAGACGGAACCAATACCAATCGCGACTTGCCGGTGGAAGTGACGGGATTAACGGATATAACGGAAGTTTCATCCATGGTTAACCACAATGTTGCTTTAAAAAAGGACGGCACAGTATGGGGATGGGGAGCAAATTACGAAGGTCAGCTTGGTGACGGGTCCACCGGGGACCAGTCTATTCCGACGCAGGCTTTAATAATAAATCCTCAATTAGGAGGTCTTGATCTATCCGACGGCCGTTTGAGCCCGTCACTTTCTTCCGAGGTGAATGAATATAGGGTAGTTGTGGCCAAAGGAAAAAGCGGAATTACGGTGACGCCAAGAGAGGCCAACGCGAGTGCAACGGCAAGCATGTACAATGCATCGGGCTTGCTCGCTGCGGGTCCCTTCGGACTGACTAACGATACCGCTTCGGATTTGCTTCCTCTAGCGAGTGGTGACAACCGGCTTGAAATTACGCTGACTCCGCAATGGGGACCGGTTAAGACGTATATCCTAACCGTCATTCAAGCTAACGATAACGCTGAATTGAACAATCTGGAGATTACGGGCGGAACGCTGTCAGCCGCTCCTTCGCCAGCCGTGAACGCCTACACGGCGGACGTGGCGAATTCCATTGCATCCGTCAAAGTAAAGCCAACCGCAGCGGATGCAGCCGCGACGATTACGGTGAATGGCAAGCCGGTAGCAAGCGGAGCAGATTCGGAGGATATTCCGCTCAGTGTCGGCAATAACACGATTTTGGTGGTTACGACGGCGCAGGACGGTATAACGAAGAAAACCTATACCATTAACGTCACTCGGGCTTCCGCGCCATCGAGGCCCTCTCTGTCCGGTAATGCAAGGTTAGGCGGTATCACCTTATCCAGCGGAGAGCTTACGCCGGCCTTCTCATCCTCGATACAAGAGTATCGGACGACAGTACCTGATGACGTCGATAAATTAGTGATTACCCCCATAGCCGAGCATTCGCAAGCAACCATTCGCCTTAACGGAAAGTTGGTACCCGGAGGCGAAGCCAGCCAGCCGATCATTCTTGCAGTCGGAGAGACGACAATCGAGATTGCGGTGACGGCTGCAGACGGAACGGTTGCCGATTATCGAATAGTCGTTACGAGAACTCCCCAGCCATGTGTCAATGACGGATCACGACTATCCGATATTGCCGGTCATTGGTCGGAAACGTTTGTGAAGCAAGCAGCATGCGCGGGTATCGCCGGAGGGTATCCGGACGGGACATTCAAGCCCAACGCGCCGATTACGAGAGCGGAATTTCTCGTCATGCTCATGAACGCAATTCGAGCGGAATTAACTAGGGCGGCTACGGTGAATGTGTTTGCCGATCAAGCGGAAATACAGGCATGGGCGGTGCCGGCCATCGGTATGGCCTATGCAAAAGGAATTGCGCAAGGTTACCCGGATGGAACGATTCGTCCAAACGCTCGGATTAACCGCGCGGAAATGGCAACCCTGGCCGCGAGGGCGTTCGATATCCCGTTAACAGCCGGGGACGCCGGATTTGCGGATGACTCCGGCATACCGGAATGGGCGACCGGAGCGGTTCATGCACTCAAGGAGCAGGGAGTTCTGAATGGCAAAGGAAACGGCATGTTTCATGCTGAAGCCGAGGCGACAAGATCGGAAGCTGTTGTGGTGATTCTGAAGCTACACCGGTTAAGAACATCGGATGAATAAAAAAGGAGGGGATAAGGTTCCGTCATTTGCGGATGACAAGAATCTTATCCCCTTCCTCGCTCACACAAACGATACATCGGATTCGTCGTTGAATTCTTCCTCCAGCACCTCGACCGGTACCGTCTGCTCTTCTTCCGGCGTGGCCGTCGGGTGAATTCTCGCCGTGCCTGCCCCTACATTAACATGCTCGATAAAAACGGGGACGCCGAAATACGATACGATAATCATATCCGGAGAATCGGCGATCTCCTTCGCTCTAAACGCTTCCACAGTCCATCACCTCTTGCAAAGTATTTACCTTGTCTAGGTTGTTTATCCGCCGGTTCGCATCGAACAAAAACACGATATTCTCCGAACAAATTGCTTCTTTTCATTCGAAAAAATCCCGCTGCGAAACAATTACCCTCCCCTCTGAAAACAACTGTCGGTTACGGCCGAACTCCCCTTTCGATAAAATGAAAGCGTATACGACGAAGTCGAGAGGGAGATTATGATGAACTTTGACTTAAATATCGTTCCGTTCAGTCGGAGAGACTCGTTCCTGGCGGTCTCGATTCTGCCTGAAGCCCAAGATAGAGAACAAGGTCTGTACCTGCGCACCGTTCGCGGCGGCGATGATAAATTCGGCGAGGCTTTTCATGTCGCCATGCTGGATGAAGGCGGCCAAGCCGTACCGTTCAACTCGGCAGCCTCGCCTGAGCGGGTGAAGCTGGCATCGGAATGCGGCTTAACGGCCGAGATCTGCATTTCCGACAGCCGGACGTTCCGCGTCCGGACAAGCGGCTGCGGAATCCGATTAACGTTCCGTACATCCGCCTATGATTACGCGTTTCAAGAGTCGCCCGGCAGATGGGAGGTCAACAGCTTCACCCATGAATGCCGGTTCAGGCTTACGGCGCTTGTCGGAGAGCTGCGGATGGAAGTGCCATGGGATAAAATCAAAAGCACTTACGTGATCGCCGACTTCCTGCCGTACCGGGCAACAGGGCAATCCGAATTCGCTATCGAAGAATTCCGGACCGTATTAGAGCCGCGGGCTGCCTGGAAGCCGTTCGATGATATCGTAAATGAAGTGAAGGAAGAGTTTAGCCAGTGGCTGAATAACAGCTTGTCGATGCCCGAACGCTGGGAAGATAGCCGTGCTCTTGCTTCCTATATTACCTGGTCCTGCCTTGTTCCGGCGGAAGGATGCCTGACGCGTCCCGCTATGTATATGTCGAAGAACTGGATGACGAATATTTGGAGCTGGGATCACTGCTTTAACGCCATGGCGCTCGTACGCCACGATCCGAAGCTGGCTTGGGATCAGTTCATGATCTTCTTCGACCGCCAGGATGAGAGCGGGCTTATCCCGGATTTCATCAACGATAAGTATGCGTTATGGAATTGCAACAAACCGCCTATTCACGGATGGACGCTTGCTTGGATGATGGCGCGAACGGATTTTATCCAAGAGGAGCAGCTGGCTGAGGTATACGGGCCTTTATCCAAATGGACAAATTGGTGGTTCCGGTACCGCGATAATGATGGCGACGGCATACCGCAATACAATCACGGCAATGACTCCGGATGGGATAACAGTACGGCGTTTAACAACGGCATTCCCGTCGAAAGCCCGGATTTGGCGGCTTTTCTAATTATTCAATCGGAGGTATTGGCCGGCATCGCGGAGCGGCTTGGAAAAGCGGAAGAGGCGGTCGGATGGCGGAAGCTTGCCGAGGACACACTAGAAAAAATGATTGCCCATTTCTGGGACAACGGAAGGTTTGCGTCCTGCCGCTCCGGTACTCACGAGAAGTCGGAAGGAGACAGTCTGCTCCTGTTCGTACCGATTCTATTGGGCAGCCGTCTGCCTGAAGATATCCGTGCTGCTCTGCTGCGGGGATTGAGAGAAGAGGGCAGATTTTTAACGGTTAACGGCTGGGCGACGGAAAGTCTCGATAGTCCCTTCTATCTTTCCGATGGTTACTGGCGGGGTCCGATCTGGGCGCCATCAACCATGCTTTTAGTTGAAGGCGCTGCCGCGGCAGGAGACAGAGAGCTTGCGGAAACCGTCTCGAGGCGGTTCTGCGCGATGCTTGACCGGAGCGGGATGGCTGAGAATTTCGACGCGGTTACGGGAGAAGGATTGCGGGATCGCGCATTCACTTGGACGTCCAGCGTATTTCTGATCTTGGGAAATGAATATACAACTTAATGGCTTGATCGCACTTCTTCACCGTCTTAAAAAGACTGGCGAGGAAGTGCTTTTGACGTTTGGGGACCAATGACATTGTTTGTCGGAATGGTCCATGCTACAATTCAGATGATTTTTGCAAGCAGCAGCACGGAGGGCATCCCTATGAACGATTTACTGAAACGGCTTCGCATTCGCCTTCAGCCAAGCGCTTACCGGAGCATTCGCACCAAATTTCTCGTCAGTTTTCTTATTGTTACGATTATCCCGCTGCTATCGCTTGGCGCCATGTCCTATTACCAATCGGCGAAGGTTATCAATTCTCAGTTCGGCAAATACGGAGAGAACGCCGTAGCGCAGCTGGAGCAGCAGACGAGCTCCTATTTGAACCGGATGAATCAGACGACGGAGACGATTTATACGTATTTGCTTGATCCCGCGTGGGCTGACTTAGGAGATCAGCCTCCTTCAACCTATAGCGATATCATGGATAAAAATGATTTGGAGTCGCTTTTGAAAGCGCTTAAAACCGATCGGACGACCGGCATTTATATCATTACTCGTACCGGCTATTATTATGGGGAAAATAATCTGGACGTATCCAAGCTGACGGCCATTCCCGCATGGCATACGATGCCGGATTCCCAATCGGGCAAATATTGGCTTGGGTTCTACCCCCAGAGCCACGGAATGAACGATACGGCTGATGCCGGCATGCCGGTTCTGGGCTTGGCCGTATCGATTAATAATCCCTATGGAGCCCTGAAAGGAAGCAAAATTCTAATCGAAGAGAATGCCGAAGAGCTGCTTCATATGTTCAAGCTGTTCGAGAACGATACGAAGGCGCATCTTCGAATCAATGACTCAAGCGGAAGGGTTATCTACGAAACGGCGGGTGCTTTTGCTTCGCAGTCAAGCGATATTGTCTGGAACAAAACCATAGCCGTAAACGGGTGGAACATAGAATCAAGGCTGCCTGCCGCATCGTTCTATCGTTCCTCCGGCATTATCAGGTCGAACACGATAATCGTGGCAACGGCTTCTTGTCTTTTGGCATTTGGACTCGCTTATTTGTTCTCATCCCGTTTCACCGTGCGGATCCGCCGGCTCAGAGACGCAATGCAGAAGGTCAGCTTCGGCAAGCTGCATACGAGAACGCAGGTGGAAGCGAAGGACGAGCTGGGCGTTCTCGATATCAGCTTTAACAATATGGTAAGCGGCATACAGACGTTAGTCGGCGAGATTGAACAAAGCGAGAGGCTTAAGAAGGAAGCGGAGCTCAAAGCCTTTCACTATCAGATCAATCCCCATCTGTTGTTCAATACGCTGAACTCGATTCAATGGAAGGCAAGACTGCAGGGAGCGGAGGACATTCGCCAGATGCTATACCATCTGACCAAGGTGCTGGAGGGCAATCTGGATATCTCGCAGGAGATGATTCCCCTCGGGAGTGAGCTGAAGATTATTGAGCATTACCTCAAAGTCCAGGAAATACGTTATGGCCCCGTGTTTACGTACAAGCTGGAATGCGAAGAGCAGCTTAAGCGCTATTTGATTCCCCGTATGACACTGCAGCCGTTATTCGAAAATATTTTTTTCCATGGGTTCGAGGATGGTCAAGGAGAGATTGGGTTAACCATTCGCGAAGCAGGCAATCATCTGCGGCTTATCCTGTCCGATAATGGAGCGGGCATTCCCGCAGCGAAGCTGGAACGTCTTCTTTTGCCGAATACGGAGAAGCGCAAGGGCAGGGGAGGGCTTGGCGTGCAGAACGCGAATCAGAAGTTCAAGCTGCATTTTGGACCACAGTTCGGGTTAAACGTACAATCGATTCATGGGGAAGGGACCACCATCATCATCGAATGGCCCAAGAAGGAGGAGAATCCGCATGGAAACGGAAACAGCGATTAAAGTATTGATTGCAGACGACGAGAGTATTGTCCGCAAAGGACTCCGTTCGACCGTACCTTGGGAGAAATACGGAATGGAAGTGGTCTCGGATGCCCCGAACGGGCGCAAAGCTTGGGAAGCTTTTCTGGAACACCAGCCCCAGGTCGTCATCACGGATATCGTGATGCCCGAGATGGACGGCATAGAATTATCTCGGAAAGTGAAAGAAACAGCTCCCGATACCAAAATCATTCTGCTCAGCTGCCATAGGGACTTCGAATACGCGCAGCAGGGCATGAAGCTTGGCGCATCCGGTTATTTGCTAAAAACGGCATTCGAGGATGAAGAGCTGGAGGAAATGCTCGCGAAATTCCAAAGAGAGTTCGCGGCAGCTTCGGAATCAGCGGCTGTGAAAGACAAGGAAACCGATCAAGGAGAGCGACTTAGCACTCTTCTATATGCTTGGCTGAACGGACACAATGATAAGTTTATCGGCGAAATGGAGAAGCGTTCCGGCGAGGACCGGTCCTTTAACGATGAGCCCGTCTATATCTATTTGATTAAAACCTTGGGCTGCGAATGCTCATGGCCGGATCTACTTAAGCAAGGCACCTCTCATGATCAGCAGCTTTGTACCGGTATGCTCATTCCGTATGGGGAGGAGCGCTGTTATTGCATGCTGCCGAAATCTAAGGCAAATGCTATGGAGAGCTTGCTGGTGGAGCATAAAAGCGAGCTTGCGAAGCTGCAGTGGACGAGAAGAGGACCGCTCTCGGACACGGAAGAAAGATTGGAAGCCTTTCTTGCGCTTCATAAGGAGGCCGAATTGGAGAAGGCTTATAATGTATCGAAATCGGATTGGCCGGAAGCCATTTGGCGCGCCGTCAAGCTGCTTCACGACAATCCGTCCGCCGAATGGTCCGTCAGCGATGTGGCAAGGCAGGTCGGTCTCAGCCGGAGCCATTTCTCGATTCTGTTCAAGAAAGCGGTCGGGGACAGCTTTGTCGCTTTTCAATACAAACGGAAGCTTAGGCTGGCTACGGGATTATTAAGAGATACCCATCTTACAATGCAGGAAATTGCCGAGCGCACGGGGCTTGGCGACAGCAAATATTTCAGCAAATGGTTCAAGCGGTGCACGGGGGAGACGCCAAGCCGCTACCGCGCCGAACAAAAAGACAACAGGCATCTAACAGATGACCACCCGCCTTCGTAATCGAACAAAAACACGGAAACAATCGAATAGTTATCGGTTTTGAACCGCTTTCATTTTCGTTATGATGAAAGCGGTTCAATTATTATATATCTCATTTTTCAAAAGGGGAGCTGCCAGAAATGAAAAAGAAACTAACCTTTATTCTTCTGACAACTGTAGTGTCGATGGCTGCGCTGACGGCATGCGGCGGCAATAATGAAAGCTCGGGCGGCAATTCGGCGCAGTCCGCGGGCGGCAAAGGTTCCGCCGATGTGAAGAAGCTTCGGTTCGCGACATGGGATACAGGCGACGCGCTTAAGATCGAGCAGGATATCGCGAAGAAATTCGAAGCCGATCATCCCGGAACGCAGGTGCAGGTAGAAGCCTACGCGGATGGCTTTGACCAGAAGCTCGCGGCGGGCTTTGGCGCTACGAATCCACCGGATGTGATGTACATGTGGGACTTCCCAACGTATCACCGGTCGCTTGAGCCTCTTAACAGCTACGCGGACGGCGATAAGGATCTGAATAAGGATGATTTCTACAGCGGTTTGTTCAACTATGCGACTATAGAAAACAATCTCTACGGCATTCCGGCAGGCTTTACGACTCGCGTGGTCTACTACAACAAAAAGATGTTTGACGATGCGGGCATCGCGTATCCGAAGGATGGCTGGACATGGGATGATTTTCAGTCCGCCGCGCAGAAGCTGACGGATAAATCGAAGAAGCAATACGGCTTTGGCGTACGCGCGGAGAACGATACGTATGATCTGCAAGGCTTTGTATGGAGCAACGGCGGATCTTATATCTCGGATGACGGCAAAACGATCGACGGCTTTATGAACAGCAAGGAAACAGCCGGCGCCATCCAAATGTTTGGCGATATGCTGAAGAACGGCTCGGCTGTATTGACGGGCGGCAAAGGGCAGCAAAGCGGAGAGGATATTTTCAAAGGCGGAAAAATCGCCATGTGGGAAAGCGGCATCTGGCCGCTCGAATCCTTCAAGCAAGCAGGCATTGACGTAGGCACGGTAGAGATGCCGGCCTTCCCGGGCAAGCCGGTAAAAGGCGTCGTCGCCGAATCTGCCCTGTCCATTGCCAAGGATTCCAAGCAGAAGGAACTGGCTTGGGAATTTATCAAATATTACGTGTCGAGCGAAGCCATCAAGATGCGCGTAGCCGACTTGCCGGTACGGGTAAGCGTAGTAAGCGAGTTGAAAAAGGATCAGGATCCTCTATACAAGCCTTACTATACGATGCTGGAACGCTCGGACAATACCCCCGCCTTCCTTCTTAACGACAAGTGGAATGAAGTGAACCGTCAGCTGTCCGCCGCGGTTGAAGCGGTCGTGCACGGCAGCAATGCGCAGGATGCGCTTAATCAAGCCGTGAAGGACAGCGAGCGGTATTTGAAATAACATTACAGCTTTGGAAAGAAGGTTAGGAGATGGCTCAGACCTACTCGCAGACAGCAGGGAACAACGCGGCCAGCTTCACGCCTAGAAGAAAACGCAGATGGGGTGGGGCTGCGCCCTACCTCTTCATCTTCCCGTGGATCTTCGGATTCCTCGTTTTCACGCTAGGCCCGTTATTGTTCTCGCTTATTATTTCGTTTTTTGATTGGCCGATCGTAGGCCAGATGCATTTCATCGGTCTTGGAAACTACAAATCCATGTTTACGGATGATCCGTTATTCTGGAAGTCGCTAGGCGTAACGCTTAAGTTTGCCGCGCTGTTTGTTCCTTTCAACATTATCGTCGCGCTGGGGCTTGCCATTCTGCTCAATCAGAACACGCGCGGCACGGCTATTTTCCGAACCGCCTTCTATCTGCCTTCCGTTATTTCCGGCGTTGCTCTAGCGATGATCTGGTCCTGGGTGTACAGCGGCGATTACGGCATCTTGAATTATTTTCTCTCGATTCTTGGCGTGCAAGGTCCGGACTGGCTGAACGATACCAAATGGTCCATGGTTGCGATGGTTGTCGCCAGCCTTTGGGGACAAGGCTCCATGATGCTCGTCTTTCTCGCCGGGCTTAAGGGAATTCCGAAGGATCTATATGAATCGGCTTCACTGGACGGAGCGGGGAAAATCAGGCAGTTCTTCAGCGTGACGGTTCCCATGCTAAGCCCGACCATTCTATTTAACTTGATTACTTCCATTATCGCGGCCTTCCAGCAGCTCACTCTCGCTTTGCTCTTGACGGGCGGCGGGCCGATGAAAGCCACTTACTTCTACGCGATGTACATGTACGAGAATGCGTTCAAATATTACAAAATGGGTTATTCCGCAGCTAACGCATGGTTTATGTTCCTTATCGTGCTTACGTTGACCTTCCTGGTATTCAAGTCTTCCGAGGCGTGGGTGTTCTATGAAGGCGAGATGAAGCGCAAGCCGCAGAAGAAAACGAAAGCTGGCGGAAAGGGGAAAACCGCATGAAAAAGCTATTTATCTATGCGTTATTGATCTGCTGCTCGCTGCTGTTCGCCGCGCCGTTGTTCTGGGCAGTGACCACGGCGCTTAAGTCGCAAGCCGAGCTGTACCTTTTTCCGCCGAAATGGATTCCTTCCGCACTCCAATTCAGCAACTTCTCGGATGCATGGACGATACAGCCCTTCAACTTATTTTTGAAAAACACGGTTATCGTGACGCTGTTGTCAACGATCGGCCAGCTGGTATCCTGTACGCTTGTGGCTTACGGCTTCGCAAGATTCGAATTCAAGGGACGCAATCTGTTGTTTCTTGTCGTGCTGGCGACGATGATGATTCCTTGGGAAGTGACGATGATTCCGCAATACATGGAGTTTAACTACCTGGGCTGGATCAATACGCTTAAGCCGCTTATTGTTCCGTCATGGTTCGGGTCGGCCTATTTCATCTTCCTGCTCAGACAATTTATTCTTACGCTTCCACGCGAGCTGGATGAAGCGGCAACGATTGACGGAGCGAACAAGTTCGGCATTCTTGCCCGAATCATCGTGCCGCTTATGGGGCCGCCGCTTATTCTGGTCGGAGTGTTTCAAGTGATGAACTGCTGGAACGATTACCTGGGACCGCTGATTTTCCTTAATGATCAGTCGAAATATACGCTTACGCTTGGCTTGTCGCAGTTCAAGGGGATGTTTGGCGTCGATATGCAGTCCATTATGGCGATTACCTGTCTGATCTCGATTCCGCCGCTTGCCGTATTTTTCTTCGCGCAGCGTTATATTGTAGGCGGAATCGCCAATACGGGGATTAAATAAACAGAGAGCTTTGCGATTCGGGAGGAGAAGCATCATGACAAACAAGACAATCGAACGGGATTGGGACAATCTGGCGGTGCTGGAGCGCAACCGGGCGAAAAGCCGGGCGTATTTCATCCCTTTTTCTGATATAGAAGGCGCTTTGAGCTATGACAGGGGGAGCTCCCCTTGGTTCAAATCCTTAAACGGCAACTGGAAGTTTCATTACTCGAAAGGGCCAGAATGGGCGCCGGAAGCCTTTTTTGAAGAGAGCTATGACGTGTCCGGCTGGGACGAGATTCAGGTTCCGGGTCACTGGCAGCTGAAGGGCTACGGCCATCCGCATTACACGGATCTGTATTATCCGTTTCCGGTCAATCCTCCCCATGTGCCTAACGATAATCCGACAGGCAGCTATGTGCGGGAGTTTGAGCTTCCTCCGTATTGGGACGGAAGAAAGCTGGCGGTCAAGTTTGACGGCGTAGACAGCGCCTTCCATGTATGGGTGAACGGCGAGTTCGTCGGTTACAGCCAAGGAAGCCGATTAACGTCGGAGTTTGATTTGACGCCTTATGCGAAAGCCGGAATTAACCGCATGGCCGTCCGGGTTTATCAATGGTCGGACGGCTCCTACCTGGAAGATCAGGATATGTGGTATATGAGCGGTATTTTCCGGGATGTATATCTAGTTTCCGAGCCATCCTCCATCCGTCTTGCAGACTACCGGATCGTGACCGAGCTGGACTCGCAGTATTGCGATGCAAACCTGTCCGTAAAAATAGAGTTAAGCGGAGACAACCTGCAAGGGGAAATCAGATTGAACCTGCTGGATCAGGAAGGCAATGCGGTTGCATCCGCGGTTAATCCGATCGATTCGGCAAGCCAAGATCAAGCTTGTACTGAATTCGCGATGCTGGTAACAAAGCCTGCGCTGTGGAGCGCCGAATCGCCGGCACTGTATCATTTAACGATCAGCATTGTCGATCAGCATGACCATGTGTTGGAGACGGTTGCCCAACGGGTAGGCTTCCGCAAGATTGAAGTGAAGGACGGCCAGTTTTTGGTGAATGGTAAAGCCATTCTGCTTAAAGGCGTGAACCGGCATGACCATCACCCGGATACGGGACGTACGGTTACGCTGTCCACGATGATTCAAGATGTCATGATGATGAAGCAGCATAATATTAATGCGGTGAGAACCGCGCATTATCCGAATGATCCCCGGTTCTATGACGTTTGCGATGAATACGGGCTGTATGTGATGGAAGAAGCGGATTTGGAGACTCACGGATTCGAGCCGCTTGGCAATATCTCTCGTTTAAGCGATGATCCCGCCTGGCGGGACGCGTATGTCGACCGGATCCGCCGCATGGTCGAACGCGATAAGAACCATCCATCCGTCTTGTTCTGGTCGCTTGGCAACGAATCCGGCTTTGGCTGCAATTTCAGGGCGATGTCGGAATGGTGCAAGCAGGCTGATCCGACCCGTCTCATTCATTATGAAGAAGACCGGGAAGCGGAAGTATGCGACGTGGTGAGCACGATGTATTCCTCCGTGGAGAAAATGGAAGGCTTCGGACAGCTGGTTGATCATCCCAAACCGCATATCCTATGCGAATTTGCTCATGCGATGGGGAACGGACCGGGAGGGCTCAAGACATATTTCGATACCTTTGATGCTTACCGAAGATTGCAGGGCGGCTTCGTGTGGGAATGGATTGACCACGGCATCTCCCGGAAGACGGCTGACGGAAAAGGCGATTACGCCTATGGCGGAGACTACGGCGATGAACCGAATAACGGCAACTTCGTCATCGACGGCCTTGTTCGTCCCGACCGGACGCCTTCACCGGGACTTATCGAATACAAGAAGATAATCGAGCCTGTAAGGGTTGAATATCTGTCGAATCATCGTATACGCGTCGTTAACCGGTACGATTTTATTACGCTGGATCATCTTCACGCGGATTGGAGCGTGATTGCAGACGGACGTACGGTTCAAAGCGGTGTTCTGGCGCTGCCTCCGATTGGACCGGGCGAAAGCGCGGAGCTGGACGTTCCTGTTCGGACGGATGCGCAGCTTTCCCATTTAGATTCTGGTGCCGAGCGGTGGTTGAACATCGGTTTCTCGCTTGCGGCAGATTGCAGCTGGGGAGAGCGGGGACATGAGCTCGCCTGGGCGCAGCTTGCGCTTGAAGCTGCAGAGAGGAACGCCTCGGCGGCAGCTGTAAATCTGCCTATTCGAAGCTTATCCTGCTCGGAGGAAGGACGAGAAATTATTCTTGAAAATGATTTATTCCAAATAGCCTTTGACTCCCGTCAATCCGGCATCCGCTCGCTTCGAATGAACGGACAAGAGCTTGTGAACAAAGGGCCGCGCCTTAACTTCTGGAGGGCGCCGATTGATAACGACATGTATGTCCTGCCCGATTGGCGCAAGGCGCATCTGGATAAGCTGTCGGAGCGTATCGATGGATGCCAGTGGGAACGGCTTGATGAAGGGACTGTTCGGGTCAGCTGGATCTCCCGCATAGCGCCGCCGGTGCATGATTGGGGCTTCCGCTGCGAAACCGTCTATACCGTAACGGGCTCAGGATTAATAACGATTGATATTCACGGGGTTCCGGAAGGCAAGCCGCCAGCTATGCTGCCTAAGATTGGGCTCCAAATGGAGCTCCCTCCGTCTATGGATAACGTCAAATGGTATGGCCGCGGACCGGGAGAAAATTATTCCGACAGCAAGGAAGCTGGACGTTTCGGCGTGTATAGCAAAACGGTAGACGAGCTGTTTACCTCTTATATTTATCCGCAGGAAAACGGCAACCGCACGGATGTCCGCTGGGTATCGGTGACGGACGGCGGCGGTATCGGGTTGCTTGCCGTAGGCGAGCCAACGCTTGAATTCAGCGCCCGAAGATATGCGGATGCCGATCTGGAAGCGGCAAGGCATGCCAGCGATCTTGTTCCGCGGGATTTCATTACGCTGAACCTGGATTATCGGCAGAATGGCCTTGGCAGCAATAGCTGCGGGCCGGCGCAAGCACCGGATTGCATGGTTACGCCTGACGAATTCCGTTTCCGGGTGCTATTAAAGCCTTACCTTTCCGAGGATTCCGCTCCGGAGCGACTCAGTCATCAGATGAGATTGGAAGCGAAGCGCGGCCTTTCCACTCTCGGAAAGGAGTAGGAGATGTCGGACTATTTCCGGGGATTATTGCGTCTGCCCTCAGGCGTTCGCCGCTTCCTGATGACCGAGTCTTTGTACGGTATCGGGATCGGATTGTATTCGCTTGTCCTTAATTTGCATTTATTGTCCAAAGGATTAAAGGAAGATCAGGTTGGCGCTTTAGTATCCGTTGGCATCCTGATTATGGGGATACTGGCTATCCCCGTATCCTTGCTCGCCAATCGGTACGGCCGCAAAAAGCTGCTCGTTACCGGCATCTTGTTTATTGCGGCAGGCAATGTCCTGTATGCCTTTACCGGCGAACTTGCTTACTTCTACCTGGCTCAAGTACTTGTCTCTATCGGATTAACGCTGGTAGAGACGACGGAGGTACAGCTTCTGTTCCATTATTGCACGTCCCGCAGGGATGAGATGCGAGCGTTCTCCCTGATGTTTGCGGTCTTTACGGCCTTCACGGGAGCGGGTACTTTAATCGCGGGTTATTTGCCTAGCGAAGCAACAAGCGGAGAAGGCTATCGGACAGCGCTGCTTCTTGCCGGCCTGGTGTTTGTCATTCATGGAATTGTCCGCGGCTTGATCCTTCCGGCAGAGAGCGGCTCCACTCCCCCTAAGGAGAATAGATGGGATGATAGTAGTAACCGTGAGATGGTGTCCGGTTGGAAAAAGAAGCTTCCTAGCTCCAAGCTATGGCTGTTCGCCGTCTTTATGGCTTTACTAGGAGGAGCGCTTGCGATTACGGGATCATTCCTCAATGTGATCGTCAAATACCGGCTGGACTGGATGGACGATAATGTCTCTTTGCTGCTTGCAATAGCGGGAGTTGTTCTCTTCGTAAGCTCTTTGCTTACTCCCTATATCATGGAGCGGTTTGGCCCGCATACGGCAATTATTTCTGTTTTCGTTATGAATATGGTTATTTTCGCGGCTCTTTTCTGGTCCATGCCGGTATGGCTGTTTATGGTCTTGTTCCTTATCCGCGGAGGCGGGGTGACCATGCTTTCCAATTTGGTAGACAGTAAATTAATGTCCGCCCTTAAGGAAAAGGAGAGAAACCTCTTCGCCGGGATGCGTTCGGTCTTCCGCAGCGTAGGTTCTTCCATTGCCGCTTATTTGGCAGGATTGATTTTGGCCGGTGCGGACTACCGGATGCCCTTCCTCATAACGGCTGTTGTGCTCGGCGCCGGGTTGTTATGTTATATAAAGTGGATTCGTCCGCTTCTGGATTAAATTATAAAAACAAAGAAAAACCTTTGATAATCGAAGGTTTTTCTTTGTTTTTATAAGAGTGATATTTTGGTTCCAACATATTACCAATTTAAACTATGGGAGTTATAATAAATAGAGCTAATTAATAGAGTTAATTTAAACTATTACAGAAATGGACAGAGGCCGTCATGAAAAACTTATCACGAAAATCGATGTTTTTGCTTATCCTTGCTATGCTCTTTCAATTGGGGCTGGGGAATTATTTGATGCCCAGCACATTCGCCGCCGCCGCGGATCCCGTCATAACCGCAACTCCGGGTTCGGCTTCATTCGTGGCAGGAGACAACACGGCCTCTACACCGGTTATTATCGACTCCGGTCTAACGGTCACTGATGGGGTTAGTACTACGCTAGAAAGTGCAACTGTTGCCATTACGGGCAACTTCCATGCCGGAGAAGATGTTCTGGGGTTCATCAACGACGGGGCGACCATGGGTAATATTTCAGCCAGTTATAATGCAGCAACGGGCTTGCTAACGCTGACGTCTGCGGGCGCAACAGCAACGTTGGCGCAATGGCAAAGCGCATTGCGTTCCGTTGCTTATACAAATACCGCCATCTGGCCAAATACGGCAACGCGTACAATCAGCTTCAGTGCCATTGACGGGGCAAGCAATACTAGCAACACAACAACAAGGACCGTTACGGTAACAGCGACGGACCAGACGCCGATCGTGACCGTAACTGGCGGGACAACTGCTTACATATCCGGAACATCTGCTGTTACTATTGACCCCGGTGTGACGGTGTCCGATCTGGACAACATGACGCAGTCCAGCGCCACGGTAATCATCACGAACAGTTTCCATTCTGGCGATACACTTGTTTTTATCAATACCAGCTCGATCTTATACGGCAATATTGTTGCAAGTTATAATACAGCCACAGGCGTGCTCACGCTGGTGTCCGCAGGCGCAACGGCGACTTTGGCGCAGTGGTCCAATGCCTTGAGTTCGGTTACGTTTGCGACAGTGAGTATGGCGACAGGGAACCGTACGATCAGCTACATGGTAAGTGATGGTACAAAAACCAGTGCTGCTTCTACGAATACCGTCAATGTGATTGGGCTCCCAACCTTGACCGCGAGCAGCGGTTCGGCTTCATTCGTGGCCGGAGATAACACGATCTCGACACCGGTTGTTATCGACTCCGGTCTAACGGTTACAGACGGAACTAGTACTACGCTTGAAAGCTCGACCGTGGGCATCACCGGTAACTTCCAACCTGGGGAAGATGTATTGGCTTTTACCAACGACGGAACGACCATGGGGAACATTACGGCTTCTTATAATGCAGCAACGGGAGTGCTGAAGCTGACCTCTGCGGGCGCAACAGCAACGTTGGCGCAATGGCAAAGCGCATTGCGTTCCGTTGCTTATACGGATACGGCCATAACGCCAAATACGGCAACGCGTGCAATCAGCTTCAGCGCAGTCGATGGGGCAGGCAATACCAGCAATACAACAACGAGGACCGTTACCGTAGCGGCAACGAACCAGACGCCTGTCGTATCGTTGAGCAGCGGTCCGGCCATTTTCAGGACCGGTGATCTATTAACTTCTACTCCGGTCGCTATCGACAACGGTCTTACGATAAACGATTTGGACAACGCAACGCTAGCAAGCGCAACGGTTAACGTCTCGAGCCATTACAGTGATCAAGAGGATGTACTGGCATTCGCGAACGACAATGCGTCGGCATACGGCAATATTACGGCCAGTTATTCGAGCGCAAGCGGCGAGTTGACGATGACTTCCGCGGGAGCTGCAGCAACCTTAGCCCAATGGCAGAACGCTTTACGCGCGGTGACCTACAATAACATAGCGGCGACACCGGATACCGCGGCTCGCACGATTAGCTTCACCGTAAACGATGGAACAAGCAACAGTAACAGGGTAACGAAGAGCATGACTTTGATCGCATTAAGCAGCTTAAGCGCTAGTACGAATGCAATAAGCGTTCTGGCAGGGCAAACGGCGACTACAGCCATTACGGCCAAGTATTCGGATCTGACCCAGGCGGATGTGACTTCAAACGTATCTTGGTCTGTTCGGAATTCCGCAATCGCCAGCGTCTCAAACGGAACAATTACAGGTCTTCAGGCAGGCAGCACGGTTATCACCGCCGTCTACGGAACCCGATCCATAGACATAAACGTGACCGTAAGCAGTGTCTCCATCTCGGGCCCTGTAACGAACCCGGCTGCGAAGATCTTCTACGATTTCGTGTCTATGGACCGGCTTAAAGCTTCCATACAAAATGCCTTAAATGCCGGGAATTCTGCATCATTCCAAGATACGGCGTCCCATTGGGCTTCCAAAGATCTCTCGCTTGGCGCTAAGCTGGGCATCATTAACGGTTATCCGGACGGCAGCTTTAGACCGGATGCCTCCGTTACGAGAGCCGAATTTAGTACGCTTGTCGTTAAAGCATTTGCTTTGCGTTTGGAAAACGGCGGGAAAGAGTTCGAAGATACCCAGACCTCCTGGGCACGAGATTCCATTGGAATTCTTGCCTATTACGGGGTTATCAGCGGCTACCCGGATGGAACATTCCATCCTGACCAAAAGATTACGCGTGCCGAGATGGTTGCTATTCTCTCGAAAATATTAATCCTGCAAAGCAATTCCGGTGAAGCCAATACCTTCATTGACGTAACACCACAGTATTGGGCTAAAGCGATTATTGAAGAAGCTGCGGCAGCAGGGATTATTCAAGGCAAAGGAGAGAACCGATTCGCGCCGAACGATAACCTTACGAGGGCTGAAGCTTTAACGGTTATCCTGCGCGTGATGAAAAAAGATCCGGTTATTTCAGGTCTGCTCGTTTAGGAAGATGATAAGGGCAATCTCTCAGGTTAACGACCCGGTGTCTCCGTTACGATCTCACCTTCCGGGCCCATGATCATCACGACTTCTCGTAGGACATGCCGTTGGTTCCATTCAGTCCTTGCGCATGGAATTTCTCTTGGCGCTCGCCTTGCCCTGGGGGATCAAGAACTGTACAATGTTTTTGAACAGATCTTGACTACAAACTAAAGGAGAGAGATCAGATATGCAATCCGTAGCAGGGAAAGTAGCGTTAATTACAGGAGCAGGGCGTGGGATCGGACGCGCGGTAGCCATTGCGTTCGCGCAAGAGGGTATTCATGTCGGCCTTGTTGGACGAACGCTTGATAATTTACATAAAGTAGCGGAAGAGCTTAAGCCGTATGGCGTGAAGGTAGCCCTTGCATCAGCCGACGTGGCCGATCTGGCTTCGATTACCGCAGCGGTTGAGAGCATTCGCTCCGAGTTAGGCGCCATCGACATTCTAATTAATAACGCCGGCATAGGCAAATTCGGCGGCTTCATGGATCTGACGCCGGAAGATTGGACGAACATCATTGATGTTAACGTCAAAGGCGTGTATTACACGACACGCGCGGTATTGCCTGAGATGATTGAACGCAATACGGGAGATATCGTAAACATTGCGTCCACGGCCGGCCAGAGAGGAGCGCCTCTCACAAGCGCCTATACGGCTTCGAAGGCTGCCGTTATCGGTCTCAGCGAATCCTTAATGCTTGAGGTTCGCAAGAATAATATTCGGGTAATCACCTTGACCCCAAGCACGGTGGCAACGGATATGGCTGTGGAGCTTAAGCTAACCGACGGCAACCCAGATAAGGTTATGCAGCCTGAAGATTTGGCGGACCTGATTGTAGCGCAGCTGAAGCTGCACCGCCGTGTCGTATTGAAGCAAGCGGGACTTTGGTCGACCAACCCATAAGAGCGCAATATGAAATAGGAAACAAGCAAAAGACTGCCGAGTTATCGTCAGTCTTTTGCTTGTTGCATACGGAATAGTGTTATATATTCGATTTTATTTATAACACTCATTCGTAGACGGAGAGGTGACAATGGCAAATATTAATGACATTGCAAAGCGGGCAGGCGTTTCGGTATCAACGGTATCCAGAGTGCTGAATCATAATCCGTATGTATCGGAGGAGAAGCGGGCGGCCGTTCAGCGCGTGATCGACGAATTGGATTACACGCCAAACCGCCTGGCCGTTGATTTAATCCGTCAAGAAACAAGAACCATCGGTGTCATCATGCCCTATAATAACAATCAGGCTTTTGATCAGCTGCTTCACGGCGTGCTTAACCGTTCGGCGGAACACGATTATTCCGTTATGGTGCTGCCTACCAAATACGATCAAGTTAAAGAGCTCCGTTCCTTGGACAGGCTGAAAAATAAACAGCTTGACGGGATTATCCTCACGTCACGCTCGAATGCATGGGACGCCATTGTCCCGTATTCCAAATACGGTGCCATTGTGGCTTGCGAATATACGGATCATCCGGAGATTGGCTGCGCCTACATGGACCGGTATGCTTCTTTCGTAGACGCCTTCCGCTTATTAAGGGACAAGGGTCATACCCGTGTCGCGTTTACGACGGCAAGAGGAGAAGAGAGCAACAGTACCCGACTGACTTGCAAAGCGTATGAGCATATATTTGGCGAGCTTCCGCCTGCTTATCATATCAGCGATTGCTACAGCATGGAGGATGGAATAAGGGCAGCCAAGCAGCTGCTTCATGCTAAACGGAGGCCAACGGCTATTTACGCGAACGGCGATGAGGTTGCAACGGGGATTTACCAGTATGCAAGAAGCATCCAGCTGGAGGTACCGGAAGACTTGGCGATCATCGGCCAAGAAAATCAGCCGGTTGGAATTGGATTAGGCTTATCTACGGTTGATCATCAATTGGTGAAGGTTGGGGAACAGGCCTTTGATCTCATCGTTGAAAAATCCAGGAATAAGATCGAGATCCCGTATCACATTATTATAAGGCAATCGATTTAGCTATTGACCTGAAAAGGATTTCATACTTTAGCCTACAGACAAGAGATTCATTCTAAAGCTGTAGGAGGAAGATAGCTATGTATACGGCCCTTATTTTTGACATTGACGGCACTTTAATCAATACGGAGCAAGCGGTGTTAGGTACGATTCATGTATTTGACGGAATTGGGGAGCTGCTTGCTGAGCTTAGGGAGTACCCGGTTCTAAAAGGAGTGGTTACCTCGAAGACGAGTCAAGAGTATCTGGATGACTTTGTCCCCTTTGGTCTCGTTCGCGATCTGCCCTTTGCTTTATGCGCGGATGATACGAATCGGCATAAGCCTCATCCGGAGCCCTTGCTTACCTTTCTTGAGATCTCCGGCGCAAGGCCGGACTCAACCATTTATATCGGCGACACCGTCTACGACTACGAATGCGCCAGAGATGCCGGAGTAGATTTCGGTTTAGCGTTATGGGGATGCAGGCAGCCTGGCCTTATTCCCGCGAAGTATAAATTCGAACATCCGAAAGATATACTGACTCTTATGAATCGTCCTTAATGGCAAGGGAGATTGACCTTTCCAATCCCATTGCCAATAATAGAGAAACAACCCTTAACGCAAGCTGCATCTTATTTTGTTTCCCTAAGGAGATTTACCTTGCATGTCCATTCGTTTTAAATTGCTATTATCTTATGCGGCCATGCTGGTCATACCGCTAATCTCGATCCTGGTTATCAGTCTGCTCCTGGTTATCTTCTACCAAGGGGATGTGAAGAATCTAAAGGGCGTTTACGAAACGACGGAAAACAGGTTTGGCCACGAAGCCGTCGAGCATGCGGTCAAAGAAATCAAACGCACCTCGGTTCGGCATCCCGATTTATTGCTGGACTCGACGTATTTGAATGATATGTCCGCCGATTTGGAGAAGAACGATTCCGGTATCATCGTCAGAAGAGGCGATGCCATCTATTACCGCTCGGAAAATATGGCGCAAAGCCCTCGGCTGGCAGTTGATTTGCCGGGATATGCACGTTCGAATTCTTCAAACGGTTATACGGAGAAAAAAGAAGGAAATACGAATTATGTATTTCTGCAGTTTGACGTCATGTTTAAGGATGAACCGGTAAGCCTGTTTATTATATCGAAGGAAGATCCGCTTACCTACTTCATCCGCAAGTATTTCCCCACCTTATTTGTGTGTTCTTTGTTGATTTTGATTATTACCCATGTCCTGCTGACGACTTATATGTCCAAAAACATTATTCGCCGCCTGCGGACCTTGCGGACAGCCGCGCGGGAGATGAAGAACGGAAACCTGGACTTCAAGCTTCAGGTTGAGGGCAAAGACGAGATTGGCCAATTAAGCATGGCATTTGAGGATATGCGTTCGCGCATGCAGGAGTCCATTCAGATCCAAGCGCAATACGAGGTGAACCGCAAAGAGTTGATCGCAAGCATATCGCATGATCTGAGAACGCCGCTTACCGCCATACGGGGTTATATTGACGGGGTAATGGAAGGTGTGGCGGACACGCCCGAGAAAAGCGCCAGGTACATGAAAACCATCGATGCGAAGGCGGCGGAGCTGGAGCATCTGATCAACGAACTCTTTTTGTACTCCAAGCTTGATCTTAACCGTCAGCCATTCCAGTTTGAAGCGGTAGAGCTCCTGCCTTTTCTAAACGATTTATCGGAGGAGCTTCAATTCGAGCTTGAGAAAAAATCAATCGCGTTCGAGCCCGATATGGATGTGCCTGCCGGATATTTCGTGCGCATGGACAGGGATCAATTCAAACGCGTGCTGAACAATATTATCTCCAATAGCGTCAGGTATATGGACAAACCATTGCCGGTTATCCGGATGAAGGCTTATTTGGCGGGCCATCAAGCGGTCATGAAGATTTCGGATAACGGGATCGGGATGAAGGACAAGGATCTTGAACACATATTCGAGCGCTTCTATCGCGCCGACGAATCGCGAAGCAATAAGACGGGCGGCAGCGGTCTGGGGCTTGCCATTGCAAAGCAAATTATGGAGAGCCATAACGGAGAAATCACGGCGGCAAGCAAGTGGACAGCCGGTACAACCATCAGCTTGAGTCTGCCTATTCATTCAAGGGAAGGGGGAGGGAAATGATAAAATCGGTTTTGTTGATTGAAGATGATACAACGATTGCGGAGCTTCAGCGGGATTACCTGGAGATTAACGGGTATGAAGTGCAGGTTGCCGGGGATGGAGAAGCGGGTCTGGCCATGAGCTTGTCCGGTCTTTACGATCTGGTCATTCTGGACCTGATGATTCCCAAGATGAACGGATTTGAGGTCTGCAAGAAAATAAGGGAGAAGCAGGACATTCCGATTCTTATCGTCACTTCCCTCCATGACGATATTGACGTGATTCGGGGTTTAGGCCTTGGCGCTGACGATTATATTACCAAGCCGTTTAAGCCGGCGGAGCTGGTTGCTAGAGTGAAGGCCCATCTGGCCAGGTATGAGCGGCTGGTCGGCAAAAAGGATATCAAAAACATCATTCAAATTCGCGATTTGTATATCGATCCGGATACGCGCAAGGTCTATGTGAATGATGAAGAAGCCGTATTAACAACGAAAGAATTTGATCTGCTGTACTTCCTGGCGAGTCACCCCAACAAAGTATTTAGCAAAGAACATCTTTTTGAGCGGATTTGGGGAGTTGACGCGCTTGGGGATATGCAGACGGTTACCGTGCATATCCGGAAAATTCGCGAAAAAATTGAAAAGGACTCTGCTAACCCCGACTATATCGAAACGGTATGGGGGGCCGGCTATCGCTGCAGAGGGTAAAGAGAAGTCTGATCAGAGGATCAGGCTTCTTTATTTTTCTTCATAATAGTTAATAAAAATTTAATTGAATATTCACAGCTCGTTGAGATCTTCGCCTTACATTAGGAGAAGTTTAATTAAGGCGTGATTTACGAGAGGAGTAGTTATTCCGTTATGCAAAACATTCTTACAGCCGTCGTTCAGGGCATCATAGAAGGATTAACCGAATTCCTTCCGGTGTCTTCAACGGGCCATTTGATTTTGTCGGGAAAGCTGTTGAACTTTACCGGCGACAAGGCGGATACCTTTGAAATTATTATACAGCTTGGAGCCATTCTGGCAGTTGCCGTTATTTATTGGCGCAGAATATTAAACCTTCTGGGGATAGGGAGACTATCGCCGGACATGGCTGAAAATCAGCAAGATAAGCAGCCAGGCAAACTTAATCTTTTTCATATTATCCTTGCCTGCTTGCCTGCGATGGTGCTGGGGCTAGTTCTGCACTCGTTTATTACTTCGTATTTATTCTCCGCGTACACCGTGCTTGTAGGCTTGGTTTTCGGAGGGATCTTTATGCTGTTTGGCGAGAGCAGCAGCAAGTCTTCCGTCCAATCGACCGGAGTGGATCAGATTACTTATAAGCAGGCCATTTATATTGGATTATTTCAATGTCTGGCGCTTTGGCCTGGCTTCTCGCGCTCGGGGGCGACAATTGCGGGAGGATTGCTGGCTGGTGTTGGTTATAGAGCGGCAACCAACTTCTCGTTCCTGATTGCAATTCCGATGATGGTAGCCGCCAGCGGATTCGAATTATTAAAAAGCTATGACACCTTAACAGCGTCGGATGCGGTTTTTTTTATTACCGGCTTCCTGGTCGCTTTTGTGGTGGCGCTAGTTGCGGTTATTACGTTCTTGAAGCTCCTTGAACGCTTTAAGCTTGCGCCTTTTGCTTATTACCGCTTTGCGCTTGCAGCCGTATTTCTGGCATACCTGCTGGTTACGGGCAACTAATCGCTCTATTTTCATATTCTCGGAATAATTAAGCGTAACGGAAATCGATAGAAAAATCACAACGGCTGCCGGGCATCACGTATGACGGCAGCCGTTTTTATTAGCCAATAAAACAACCGGATTTTGGAAGAAAAAATATTTTATCGCGAATGAACAATTCCGCCCATACCGGAGTCTTTCCCTATATAGACAGGAGAGGAGAGTAAATAATGAAGCGAATTATAGAAGCAGTTATGCAAAGATCAGCCATTATTTTAATTAGCGTCGTATTAATTTTGGCATGGGGGGCCGTATCGGCGTTGCAAATGCAGCGGGATTACCTTCCCGGCATCAATAACACAACCTTAATGGTGTCCCTGCGTGCGTCTTCGTATCAAGCAGATCAAATCAAGCGGGACATTACGGCACCAATTGAGGATGCGATCCGCAAGACGAACGGAATAACGAACTTGGAGACAACCTCGTATGACGGCGGGGTATTAATGAATATTTACTATCCCATGGACTATGATATGGGCAAAGCCGAGAATGCCATCAAGCAAGCGTTAAACGATGCGGCGCTGCCCGACGGCGTAAACAAACCTGCTGTAACCAGGCTGACGTCCAGCACTTTTCCGATCTTGAGTTACAGCCTTACGTCAAACAGCGGTAAAATCGATGATTTAACTTTGCAGTCATCTACCCAGACCGACATCGTTAACCAATTAAAATCCGTTCCGGGCGTTTCCGACGTTCAGACGGTAGGGGGAGCAAACAAAGGTTATGTCGTCGTGCTCCGCATGAAGGATCTTGTGGCGAATAATCTGACTCTCGATGATTTCAATAAATCCATTACGGCAGATATTCCGAGTCTGCAAGGCAATATCGCGAATATCAAAGCGTCGTTCCCGATCAAGGTTGAGGGCTGGGATCTGACAGAAGATCAGTTGAGCAAGCTTATGATTAAAAATAAAGACGGAAACCGTGTTCCCTTATCCGCTATTGCTGCCGTCTATCCGTCTCTGACGGATGTGAAAACCGTTTCCCGCACGAACGGGAAAGCTAATGTCATGCTTAATGTCATAAAAACGCCAACCGCAACCATCACGGATGTGGCCAAGCAGGTCAAGCATCGCGTGAATCAGATCCCGGTTGTTCAGAGCGGGGACGTCAAGATGGAGTTGCTCACCGACCGCGCACATGATCTGAACAGTTCACTGTTAGGACTTGTCCGGGAAGGATTACTAGGCTGCGTGTTCTCTATGCTTTGCGTCTTATTCTTCTTCCGGAATGTGCGTTCTACCTTGTTGATAGCCGTTACGCTGCCAATCTCCCTGCTCGCAACAACGGACGTATTGAAAGCAATGGGCATT
Organism: Paenibacillus glycanilyticus NBRC 16618; assembly: GCF_004000805.1. Lineage (GTDB taxonomy): Bacteria > Bacillota > Bacilli > Paenibacillales > Paenibacillaceae > Pristimantibacillus > Pristimantibacillus glycanilyticus. The sequence continues at coordinate 68,650 of NZ_BILY01000023.1, read as the reverse complement.
ACGCTGAACATTTTGACGGTGTCCGGACTTATCGTTGCGATGGGCCGGATTGTGGATGATGCCATTGTCATCCTGGATAATATGTACCGGAGAATTCAAGAGAACAAAGACAAGCCGGTTCTTGGCGTTCTGTCCGCTGCGGTTGTTGAGATGCTGCCGGCGATTTTTGCATCAACCGCAACAACGATAGCCGTATATGTTCCTATAGCTTTGGTAGGCGGCATTATCGGGGCTTCTTATTCCGGTTTTGCCTGGTCGGTAGTTATTGCCCTGACCGTATCGTTCCTTGTTGCCATGATTGTCATCCCAACCTTTGCGATGATGGGTTGGAGCAAACCGAAGTCGGAAGCGGTAACGCTGGAGCCGCTTATGAAGCCATTGCTTCTGTCGGCACTGAAGCGCAAAAAAACCGTGGTAAGCCTCTCGCTCATTCTGTTTGTGGCTGCAGCAATCTTTGGATCGCAGCTTCCATTCAGCCTGCTCCCAAGCACCGCAAGCGGGCAGGTGGCCGTTAAGGTGGAGCTTCCGAAAGGGACTCCTTTGTCGGAGGTCGATAAAGAAGTCAAAGTCGTCGAAAACGAACTTCAACATAATGCTGGTATTGCTTCTTATACGGCTACTTTTGGCTCCAGCTTTACGCCTACGGCAGACGATGTATTTGACCAAGGCGGAGGATTTATCCAGCAGCCAAACGTTGCCAATCTTTCCATTCAGCTGAAAGACAAGAAGAGCGTCAAGGCATTTATTCCTTCTTTGCAGTCGGATTTGAATAAGGTGTCGGGCCAAGGGGCGATCACGGTCACTAATCAGAATATTGCTGGCGATGATTCGACAATCAAGATTATGTTAACCGGCGCGGACCAGCTGACGCTAGAAAAAACAGCCGGGCAAGTACGCGCGAAGCTGGTTCAAATTCCGGGACTTAGCGTGACCGGCCAGACGGATTTGACGAACGGTAATCCTAAATATGAGCTTTCGATAGATAAAGACAAGGCCCTTGCTGACGGCATTGATCCGGATGAGGTCAATAAGCTATTGCTCAGATATACCTCCAAAGCAAAGGATTTTGACATCTCGACATCAACGGGAACGGGTACGATTCCGGTGGATGTATATATCGATTCGGTCAAAGAGGGAGCAGCGACCGGCTCATCCGTGCCGGTGTATTCGCCGCAACAGGTGCTTGCCTCCTTATCGGCAGAGACTGTTAAAGGCAGCGGCGGGAAAGCTTACCGGCTCGATTCCTTTGTAACGATGCAAAAAAGCAATGCATTATCTTCCATTCAGGAGCGGGACGGCGAGCCGGTTTCAGTCGTTCAGGCTCAGATTACTTCGAGCAATATGAGCAAGGTATCCAAAGACGTGGATAAAACCTTAAAGGATCTGCAGCTTCCGGAAGGAGTAAGCTATTCGCTTGGCGGAATTACCCAGCAGGTCACGCAGATGATTATCGAGATTGTCATTGCGGTTGCCGTATCCATCTTGCTTGTGCTGCTTATTACAAGCATGGTATTCAAAGGCTGGAAGGCGCCGTTTGCCGTATTGCTAAGCATTCCGCTAGCTTTGTCCGGCATCGTGATCTCTTTGTACGCGATTCATGGCCAGTGGAATCTCGCGGCGTTTATCGGCGTGTTGATGCTCACGGGGATTGTTGTTACGAACGGTATCGTGCTTATCGATAAGATCGAGCGTAACCGAAAAGAAGGAATGGAGCTTCGCGACGCGGTTATTCAGGGCAGCTTGTCCAGAGTTCGTCCAATCTTTATGACAGCCGGCACCACGATTTTGACCTTGATTCCTCTAGCGCTCTCGCATAGCGCGGATACGGTTATTTCTCAGGTGCTTGGCATTGTGGTTATTGGAGGTATGATTACCTCCACATTAAACAGCTTCTTCATGATTCCGATTATTTACGAATGGATGCAGGGCAGAGCCGCACGAAAATCCTAATCCTTCATCAGGATGAATAGCCGATATCCGGTTCACAATAATGGAAGAAGCAAGGGGGTATACGTCATCGATATCGCAGCTTGGCTTGAACAGTATGGTTACGGAATTATTTTTCTCTCGTTATGCCTCGAAATGCTGGCCTTGCCTCTTCCTGGAGAGATTATGATGAGCTATGCGGGAATGCTCGTATTCGAGAAGAAATTGAGCTGGCTTCTTAGCATTCTGACGGCATCAGCCGGGGTTACAACCGGAATAACGCTTTCCTATTGGATCGGTTATTGGTTAGGTAAACCGTTTATAACGAAATACGGGCATCGGTTCCATATGGGTGAGGAACAAATGGAGCGCCTAACAATCTGGTTTGAGAAATACGGCGATAAGCTGTTGTTTATCGCGTATTTCATACCGGGCGTCAGGCATATTACGGGTTACTTCTGCGGAGTAACCCGTATGCCGTTTCGGCGGTATGCGATTTATGCTTATTCCGGGGCTGTCTTTTGGGTCAGCTTATTTATCTCGCTCGGAAAAGTGTTAGGTCCTAAATGGGAAGCGTACCACTCCACGGTGAACCGTTATTTGATTATCTTTGCGATTGCCTCAGGTCTGCTGTTTTTGCTCTACAATCTCTTGAAAAAGTACAAGTACCGTATCATTTCGTTCCTGCTGGATCTAGTTGGCGGAGGAGTCCGCCATGTACGCTCATTGGGGAAAGCGAAATATTTGGTGTTCGTTGCCTTTGCCGCATTCGTATTGTCTCTCTCGCTTATGTTCGGAATGATTCAAGATTATGTTGCCCAGGAGTTCGGGAAGTTTGATGAAGTGACTTATTATTTGATCCTGATGATTATCGGCTCAGGCCGGCATGACCTGATGGCGAATTTCCTGCAGATAGGCAGCATTTATCTGTATGCCCCGGTGATTGCCCTTACCCTGATCGTTATTCGATTCAAGGGCGATAACAAGCTGCTGGAAATCGTATTTGTATGCTGGACGATTGCTGGTGGTGTCGTTCTAAATGAAGGGCTTCGCATGGTCTTTCATCGGACGGGGCCCGTTTCTTCCGGTATTCCAATCACCAACACCTTTCCAAGCGAGGATACCTTTGCGGCGGTTACCGTATTGGGATTTTGCGTCTTTCTAATTTTGCGGCATTACAGCCAGGAAATCGTTCATGTCGTCCTGATTGCAGCCGCGGCGCTTCTATGCCTCTTGTTAGGGATAAGCCTCATCTATTTCAACTTGCAATATCCAAGCGATGTAGCTGCAGGTTACGTATTCGGCGGCGTTTGGGCAAGCCTAAACGTTCTAATGCTGGAAGTGAGGCGGAAGCTGCGGCGAAGCAGAGTAAGTATAGCGTAAGTTATCGGTCAGGTTTGAAAAGCTTAATCCTAATACAGCGGCAGCTGGTCACTACGACCGGCTGCCTTATTTTTTTACGAAAAAAAAGATTGATCTTGTGAACGAATTCTAGGTAAAATATGGATATTGTATGAGGAGGGATTTTATTTTGTCCATTGTGATTGTCATCGTTATTGTAGCGGCTGCCTTCATCATCATATCCAACGTGATGGGAACCTCCAATCAAAGAGGAAACCGCTCCAATGGGAGAAATAGGAGATCGGGACACACCTCGGTGGATCCGAATTTGCATTCTCCCATCATAAATAATCATTCGGATGACAATATCCACCGCCATCACCATCACGGCCAGCATCACGATCATCATCATCACTATCATGATCATGGAAGCAGCTCTTCTTCGAACGATTCCTCCTCGGGATCCGATTCGGGAGGCGGAGGATCAAGCAGCGATTAACAAAGAAGCTCCCCTCAAGGGCAATCAGGCGAATCAACCTGTTCCTGTGCGGGGGAGCTTTTTTTCTTCCAGCATCTTCTTAAGAAAAACTTAAGGTTTATCCTTAGGTTTTATTAAATAGTTTTTCTTATCCTAGAGCTTAGATTGTACAGGAGGAGAAGGGAGAATATTTCTCTATGGACCGGCAAGTAAAAATCGCTATTTTACGGCGGTATGAGTCCTATTGTTATCAGATTTGCCATTATCTTATCCAGCAAGAACCGTATGCTTCCCAGGCAGCGAAAGAGGCATTGCTCAGCATTGCCGTCGATGCTTGCTTTTTTACGGATTCCGACGAAACGCGAAAGGATAAGATCCGCCGCACCAGCATCCGTATGTCCTTGTTATGGCAAGGAAATAGCATAAAAATATAATATAAGAGCCATGGGATCGCATGCGATTCCATGGCTCTCCGTACTAGAGGCTGATGCTGCCGGTGAGCACGGCAGTTCCCCTCGGAGTTACTCCGTAAGCGTCAGGCTCTTGAGTAATGGCGATCTGATCGTAACCGGACAAATTTTTGTCGAGTGTAAGATACAGGCCGCCTTTTCCTTCGCGTGCGAGGAAGGTTCCGGCGTTTACGACGTCTTGGCCGTCCTTCATCAACCATACCTGGAACGCTTCGTTGCCTTTTAGCTCCGGAAGCTTCTCAGCTTGCACAAGAAGATGCGTTCCCTTACGGTCAATGACGATTGTAGCCAGCCCGTTGGCCACGATGTTCTGCGCAGCCGAGCTTAGGCTAACCGCTTCGTTTGGCCTAACCCCTTGCGGTGGAACCGATGAGTCCTCCAGTCTGCGATTGAGATCGGATACCTGAGTCCGAAGAGACAAGCAATAAACGAAGAGAAGAAGAACGGCAGCGGATAGCGCAATGATAGCCCATGCCGGCCTTAATCTGCGTTTGATCGAGTGTGTCTGTTTCCCAGTAACGGATTCAATAGAGAAGTGGATTACGGAAGGTGCGGCAATAGTCGCAGGGGCTTCGTTATCTGCTGCCTGCTCGCTTCCGGACACCTTGTCTGCCGAGTCGTTATTTTGCCCAAAGCCATCGCCGAGTATATGGCCTAGTATTCGGTCGCGCATGCCAGAAGGTGGTTCGACCTGTTCTGATGCCAACGGCAGCTGATCGACAATGGCAGTCAGCTCTGCCAGCTCGGCTGTGCATTGAACGCAAGTCGTCAGATGGCTCTCGAATGCTTTGCGTTCTTCGTCGTCAAGTCCTCCTAGTGCATAGAGCTCAACGTTTTCGCACAGTTTTGAATGATGGTTCATAACTTGCCCCCTCCTCTCCGATATGCCCTAGGTGGCTTCTCAACGCTTTCATTGCCAGCCGTACTCTGCTCTTGACTGTCCCGAGAGGGATTTCGCATCTCACCGACACTTCCTGATGGGTATACCCGTTAAAATAGATTAGTTCAACCACTTCCTGCTGATCACCGCTCAGCTTGCCTAGGGCATTCCGAACCTGCTCCCCGACAACGTTGGCTGCAGCCAGTTCCGCTGTATCGGAATCGGGGTCTGGAGTCTGATTCAATTGCTCGGTCTCCGCAACCTGCTGAGATGTTCGCGTTTGTCTCCGTCTAAGGGCATCGATCGCTATGTTTCTTGTAATCGTGAATAGCCAGCTAGCCAGACGGCCTTGCTCGGAATTATAACGTTCGGCTAAATTCCAAATGCGCATGAACAGCTCCTGCACGACTTCTTCCGCCAGCATGGCGTCCTTGACGATCCGGTAGGCGAACATATACACAGGGCGTTCATATCTTTCGTAGAGAAGCTTAAGAGCTTCGGGATCTTTGTCTGCGATACCCGAGAAAATCTCCAATTCCGTTCGATCCTCCGACATATACGGGCTATCCCCCTTTTATCGCCTCCTTATTATATCGAAAAGTCCCGACCCGGCATAGATTCCAGCCGGATCGGGACAAGAAGAAGGCTTTACATGGATTGAGTCAAGACAATGGACCAGTCGGCGTTATTCCATTTCAAATCCCAGCCAAGCAATTCGGCAATGAATCGGAGAGGAACCTGCGTACGTCCATCCTTAATGAATACTTTTGCGCCTAGATTCACGCTTTTTCCGTTAACTTGGGCGGTGTTTTTGCCGATCCAGAATTTCACTTTATCCGAACCTGTTTCGACAACGACTTCGTTACTCGCGGGAATCCATTGAATACTTGCTCCCAGCGCAGTAGTCAACGTTCGAAGCGAGACAAAAGTCGTACCATTCACGACGCTTGGGGCAACGTCCATCATCATGGAGGTGTTATCCACCTTTGCTGTTTTGCTATTGATTTTCAGCCAGATTGTATTTACGTGAGTGGCGGCTTTGAATAGGTCGGGTTTCTGAGCGACGATAGCTCCGCCAAGCGCTTTGCCCACTCCGAACATAAGGCTGTAGCCTTTATCGTAGCTGGCGTATAATGCCATCGCATCCTGCGCGCGGTACAGATCGAAGGCTTGCAGTACGAGTTTTTCATGCTCGGCTACGGCTGCGGTGGCTGCGGAAGCGGGAAGCTTGCCGGATGTTGCGCTTGCCAGGAAGCTTCCGAAGTCAATGGCGAATTGGCTGAGCTTGGCTCTTGCGGCTTTCATTTTCTCGTTATCTCCCTGCAAGGTAGCTTGAACGATCTCGTCCTGAGCATTAATATGATCGCCCAGCCACACTTTCTTGAAGGCTTCTCCTCCGTCTTTACCGTAGAGGGAGGTGATTGCCGCCGTAAATCCCTCGGTATTGCCGCTCTCGGCCTGAAGAATGGCAGGATAAGCAGGCGATTTGTCATAGCCTTTCTGCATACTGAGGACGGCAAGAGCGTAATGCTCGGCTGCTAGATAGTTGAGTGCGGAACGGAGGTTGCCAGCCGGCGTATCCGGGCGTGTTCCGTTGAATTTATCGGGCATTTGGGAGACAACGGCGCCGGACAAGGCGCTGCTAATCTGGAACATGAAGCTTAAGCCTTCCCGGTATTTGGCCAACGCATGGCCGTAATCCTTCGCAACATATTCATCGAACACGTCTTTCACTTGCTGCTCGTGGGTGCGGAGCACGCTTTGAGCCGTCGAGGCTGGAAGCTTGCCACCCGTTGCCGAGCTAAGGAAATTGCCCAGATCTACGGCAAATTTCTCGATTTCGGCTGCTACCTCCGCTTTGTCAGAAGCGTTGTTATTCTCAACGGCAGAGACATAGTCTTTCGTATAAGTCAAATGCCCGCTGAAAATGTCGTCAAATGCTTTTGCTCCAGTATCCCCGTATAGCGAGGCAATGGCAGGAACCATATCCTTAGCGTTCTTTTCCAGCGCGCTCTGTGCGGACATGGCATCAAAGCTGTGATCATACTTCTTGATCATGGAATCAACCGCAAGCGTAAAATGCTCCGACAATAAGTAGTCAAGCGTTGCCCTGAGCTCCACGGCCGGCGTATCGACGGTTGGTGTCACGGGCTCCGCAGCGCTAGCTGCCGATGCTCCGGCAACCACGGAGGACAGAAGAGATAAACTTAACACAGGGGCCAGCAATTTCGTTTTCAATTTCATTCCATTCACTCTCCTTGGTATAAGCTGATTGTTTCTGACAATTAGCCTAACGCAAGAATCGGAAAGCTGGATCACCTTATTTCATAATAAATATTCTGTTATTTGGATAACCGTAGCTTTAAATAAATCCCCATCGCTTTTGAGCGTTAGGCTAATCTGAAATTACTTTGACACATAGAGTAATTTCGGTTAGTATTACTCTATCAGACAGAATAGTTAGGTCAAGGAGGGCTCAGTATCATTAGGAGCGACATTATTCGCGGGCATTTGGATCCCATTATCCTACGCCTTATCCTCGAGAAGGATCGGTACGGATATGAAATTTCTAAAGAGATCAGCCTGCGGACGAAGGACAGATTCCAGATTAAAGAAGCGACGTTGTATGCGGTATTTCAAAGACTGGAGAACAAAGACCTTATCGAGTCTTATTACGGTGATGTTTCTCACGGAGGACAGAGGAAATATTACCGAATAACAACGCTTGGCAAGGCTTACTTACGGGAAATGGTTAAAGAATGGGAAGAAATCAAGGGAATTATCGACGTGTTCATGGAGGGATTGAATTGAAATCGATAAAGCAGCATGTAGACGAATTGTTTAAGGGAATTCCGGAGAGCGAGAAGAAGAAAGTGATCAAACAGGAAATCGTGGCCAATCTCCAGGAGAAGGTATTCGATCTGATGGAACAGGGGAAGGAAGAAGAGGATGCCATCAACAAAGCGATTGTCGAGTTCGGAGACATCGAGGAGATTAAGCAGCAACTTGGACACAAGCTTCCCACAAGAAGAAACAATGCCAAATTAAATCTCGGCTTTTCGATCTGGGGCAGCCTTCTCATTATCGCGCTTGTTGTATTCGTGAATTTCTATTACACGCCGGATGTGATCTGGTTCGTATACCCGACATTTGCCGTTCTCTGGTGGCCGTTGTCCATGGTGTTTAATTGGTTGCGCTTAAGGTGAGGAGGTCGACCTAATGATAGATAGGCAGCAAGTTGGATTTGCCGCTGTTGGCAGCTTGATGAGTATCTTGTTTTTTATGATCGTAAATTTTTTAACATCTCCGAGTGAAATTTGGTTTATTTACCCGGCCTTTGTGTTATTGTTCTGGCCGCTAAGTCTGGCATCCGTAAGAAAGGGCTATTACCGACTGTACTCCGTGCTCGGAAGTCTGCTTGTCATCGTCTTTCTGCTTACGATCAATTATATGAAATCTCCCGAGTTTCCGTGGATGGTATACGCCATATTTCCATTCGTCTGGTGGCCGGTAACGATATGGAGCGGATCCAAAGCAAGGACGTTAACGTTCGCCATCTTCTCGAGTATAAGTACGACTGTGTATTATGCGATCCTGAACGCCGTAATGTCACCCGAATATCCTTGGGCGATCTATCCGGCCTTTGCCGTGATTTGGTGGCCGCTCGCTTTGTACTATGTACGGAAGAAACAGTACTACTCATTTTCCATCTCCGCGAGCGCACTGATGATTGCCTTCTTTATTACGGTTAACCTGGTTTCTTCACCGGATACCATTTGGGCGATTTATCCGATCTTCGCCATTTTATGGTGGCCGCTTAGCATGTACTATTTCGGGGTCAAAAGAATAAAGAGTTGATGTACCAACTAATAAACGAAGTCCATGGGGACAGAGGGGAACAACTATGCCTACTCCAACTGTACGTCAACTAAAAAAGGACATGGCTCCTTACGAAAAATCGCATGCAAGGACCAGCATTCTGCAGATCTTGACTACCGTTTTGCCGTTTGTGATGCTTTGGTATTTAGCCTATTGGGCGATGGATATATCCTATTGGCTTACGCTTGCTCTTTCCGTTGTGGCAGCCGGTTTCGTCATTCGGATCTTTATCCTTTTTCACGATTGCTGTCATCAGTCGCTGTTCAAAAGCAAGAGGCTGAACGAAATCGTAGGAACGATTACGGGCATTCTTACCTTTCATCCTTATCATCAGTGGAAGCATGCGCATTCGATTCATCATGCTACGAGCAGTAATCTGAATAAACGGGGAACCGGGGATGTATGGATCCTCACCGTAGAGGAGTATTTAACCTCCTCCTTCTGGAGGCGTTTGGGGTACAGACTGTACAGGAATCCTTTTGTAATGTTTATTCTTGGGCCTTTCTACACGATGCTTATTGAGAATCGGTTCAACCGGAAGAATGCCAAAATCAAAGAACGACTCAATACGTATTTAACCAATCTGGGTATTGCGGGATTAGCTGCGCTGCTTTGCTGGGCGATTGGATGGCAAGCTTTCCTGCTGGTTCAAATTCCGATCTTCTATCTCTCCGGTGCAGCCGGGATCTGGTTGTTTTATGTCCAGCACCAATTCGAGGATAGTTACTTCGAGAAGGAAGAGGAGTGGGACTATGTGAAAGCAGCGGTAGATGGAAGCTCGTATTACAAGCTGCCCAAGCTGCTGCAATGGCTTACAGGGAATATCGGTTTTCATCACGTCCATCACCTTAGCCCGAGAGTACCGAATTATTATTTGGAAGAAGCGCATGAGAAAACGCCTGCTTTGCACAAGGTGACCACGATAACGATAGCTTCCAGCTTGCAAGCGATCCATTTCCGCCTATGGGATGAGGCCAACAAGAGATTTGTGGGCTTCAAGGAAATTCGTCTCATGAAACAAGTCGCTAAACAATAACCTGGATAAAATAAAACCTCTTCCCCATAAAAGGGAGAAGAGGTTTTTGCTGTTGTTGCAATATGATTCGCTATAGCCTATACGCCTTGAGCGATCATCGCGTCGGCCACTTTCACAAAACCGGCGATGTTGGCGCCGATAACGAGGTTGCCCGGAACGCCGTATGTTTCGGATGCTTTCATGCTCGCGGAATAAATGTTGTGCATGATTTGCTGGAGCTTGGTATCTACTTCCTCAAGCGTCCAGGACAGTCTTGCGCTATTTTGCGCCATTTCCAGAGCCGATACGGACACGCCGCCTGCATTTGCCGCTTTCGCAGGAGCGAACAGTACTTTGTTGTCCAGGAAGACATCGATAGCTTCCAGCGTGGAAGGCATGTTGGCACCTTCGCCAACCGCTTTTACGCCATTATTGACAAGCAGCTCAGCCGAAGCCTTGTCGATCTCGTTTTGCGTTGCGCATGGAAGCGCGATATCGCAGGCAATCGACCAGATGCCGGAACAGCCTTCAACGTAGATCGCGTCCGGATGCTCAAGAACATAATCTTTGCATCTGCGGTTTTCGACTTCTTTCAGGCGTTTAAGCGTATCGAGGTTAATGCCGGCCTCGTGATAGATATAACCGCTGGAATCGCTGCAGGCTACAACTTTCGCGCCAAGCTGAATGGCTTTTTCGATGGCATAGATGGATACGTTGCCCGAGCCGGAAACAACTACCGTGCTGCCGTTAAAGCCGAGGCCTACGCTCTTCATCATTTCTTCAACGAAGTATACGGCTCCGTAGCCTGTTGCTTCTTTGCGGCCAAGGCTGCCGCCGTAACCGATCCCTTTGCCTGTCAGAACGCCGGCTTCGTAAGCGCCGACCAGTTTTTTGTATTGGCCGAACATATAGCCGATTTCTCTGGCGCCAACACCGATATCGCCTGCCGGTACGTCCGTATCCGGACCGATATGCTTGCTAAGCTCCATCATGAAGCTTTGGCAGAAGCGCATGATTTCCAGATCCGATTTACCTTTAGGATCGAAGTCGGAGCCGCCTTTGCCGCCGCCGATCGCTTGGCCGGTCAACGAGTTTTTGAAGATTTGCTCAAACCCGAGGAACTTGATAATGCTGGCGTTTACGGATGGATGGAAGCGCAAGCCGCCTTTGTAAGGACCGATGGCGTTGCTGAATTGAACGCGGAACCCGCGGTTAACTTGCACTTTGCCCTTGTCATCCGTCCAAGGTACGCGGAAAGAGATAATCCGGTCCGGCTCAACCAGGCGGTCGAGGACGGCATGCTCGATATATTTCGGCTGCTGAGCGAGCACGGGAATCAGGGACAGGAACACTTCTTTCACAGCCTGATGGAATTCAACTTCACCCGGATTGCGTTTTTGCACGGTTTCAAACAGATCATCAATATAGCTGTGGGCAGCTTCTGTGTTCGCTTGTTCGACTTCTTTTACGATACTCATCGCGGTAACACTCCCTCAAAGTTTGTAGGAAAACTTATTCATTTCTCTTTTTTAATTTAGTAGTTTAATATTAATATCAAATATTTAATCGCAACAATATTCAGATAGGATAAAGTTGATGCGTTTTGCGCATGAAGGATAGGGTGAGTGTAGTGGAAGTTAGACAAATGCGATATTTTATGGAAGTTGCAAAGAGAGAGCATGTGACTGAAGCCGCCAATGTCCTGCATGTTGCGCAATCCTCGGTCAGCAGGCAGCTGGCTCAATTGGAAAGCGAATTAGGGGTCGATTTATTTATCCGGAATGGACGGAGAGTTAAACTGACGCCGATAGGGAAGATTCTGCTGCAGCGAGTGGAACAAATGCTTCACATGATGAACGAGGCCGAGCGGGAAGTAAAGGAATATTTGGATCCGGAAAAAGGGGTTGTTCGTATTGCCTTCCCGATCAGCTTGGCGGCGCATGTTCTGCCAAAGGCGATTTACGCCTTTCGCAAAAAGTATCCGGAATCCAAGTTTCAGATGAGACAGGCCCTTTACGGCGATTTGATTGACGGTGTTGTCAACGGCGAATTTAATTTGGCCATGATTGCCCCGCTGCCGGAAGAGGATAAACATATTCAGCAAAAGCTTTTGTTTACGGAACGGATTGTTGCGCTGCTGCCCATCCATCATCCGCTTGCCAACAGGGCCAGCATACAGCTGTCGGAGATCAAGGATGAGTCCTTCGTCACGCTCCCGGAAGGGACGATTTTCCGTAAAATCGTACTGAGTGCCTGCCAAGAAATCGGCTTCACGCCCCATATCGCGTTTGAAGGGGATGATATCGATGCGCTGAAAGGCCTGGTATCGGCGGGCCTCGGGATTGCCCTTATGCCGGAGGTTACGTTGGTGGAGACCATTCCGCAATCGACGGTGAAAATTCCGCTGGCAGATCCCGCGGTTACGCGGAGCATAGGAGTCATCTGTCCGACCCAGCGCAAGCTGCTTCCGACGGAGCAATTGTTTTACCGCTTTCTTACCGAGTTTTATACGCCGGATTACAAGCTGTAATATCAGCCCAAATAACAAAAACGCATTGAAAAACTCCTTGATAACCAAGGAGTTTTTTGCGTTGTTCGATATATGCCGGGAGCATCAATCGAGAATGATTGAGGGTAGTTATGGTCACAATACCATTACCATAAATGGAGATTTGAGGATTTGAAATGGCTGATGATTTGAAGACCGATTTCAAGGATTTAATCCAGTTGAAAAAGTTAATAAGCCAATCCAGCGATTACAAATCGCTGCAGGTTGCCGCGGGCAGCAAAACGCTGAACATTTGCTATTTCAGCACTTTGATTGACGAAAAAACCCTTCAGACGAATGTCCTTCTCCCTATGCAAAACCGTTCGCTTGACTCGGATCTTGAACGCCTTGAGGACCTGAAAAACTGGATTCCGGTCGAGAACGTGGAAATATCGGATCAGGTGGAAGTTCTTCAAGCGAAGCTATTGAAAGGCTGCGCCATAGCTTCGTTTGCCCGGGACGACCGTAAACACGCCATTATCCATATCGCGACGGTTCAAGGAGTACGCCAAAACAACGATACCGAAAATGAATTCAGCGTTGTTGGGCCAAAGGTAGGGTTTGTGGAAAGTCTGGACACGAATATCGGATTATTACGGTCTCAGGTTAATATACCTAACCTTGTTGTGAAAGAAATCTTGATTGGGACAACGTCCAAGACCAGAGTCGCCATCGTTCATATCGACGGGATAACCAATAAGGAATATGTGCAAACCGTGGAACAAAGACTGAATAATATCGATGTTGACGTTGTTTTCGATACCTCCCAGCTGGACCAGTTTATATCGGACAATTCTAAAACGCCATTCCCTTTATTTCTGTCCACGGAACGGAGAGATCGCGTCGTTTACGCGCTTACTCAAGGGCAAGTGGCGATTATTAGCGATGGCTCGCCTTATTTCGTTACCGGCCCGTCTACCTTATTTGATTTTTTCATCTCTCCGGAGGATTATTATCTGCCTTGGATCCTGGGATCTTTTTTTCGGCTCATCCGTATTTTCGGCGTCATTTTTTCCTTGTTCGCAACCTCCATGTATATCGCGATTACCACTTTTCATTACGAGGTTATCCCAAGGGATCTGCTGGAGCCGCTCATATTCTCGAGAAGAAACGTCCCGTTTCCGCCGCTGCTTGAAGTATTGTTTCTGGAAATCACAATCGAGTTTCTCCGGGAGGCAGGCGCACGGCTGCCGACCAAGATCGGTCAGACCTTAGGTATCGTAGGCGGTATCGTAATTGGCCAAGCTACGGTTCTGGCCGGTTTGACGAGCAATATTCTCGTTATTATCGTCGCTTTCTCGGCGCTTGCTTCTTTCGCTACGCCGATCTACAAGATGTCGAACGCGATCCGCTTTTTGCGCTTTCCCATGATTCTTGCATCGTCGATATGGGGAGCTCTGGGGATGTTTATCGGAATCGGTTTTCTGCTTGTCCATTTAATCCGTCTGACCTCGCTTGGCGTCCCGTACATTGTACCGATTCACCCTTTGAGAATCCGGGATTTGAAGGACAGCTTTATACGTCCGTCTTATGAATTCATCAACAGGAGACCAAGCTACTTAAGAACGGAATCCTTGGTAAAGTACAAGTCCGCCAAGGTGAAAAAACAGAATAATCTCGACAGAGAATGATTTGGAAAGCGGGAATGACGGTGTTGAAAGTCAAGGTTCTCCTGATGCTTGTTCTTAGCGCGCTGCTGACGGCATGCGGCGATACGAACATAGTCAACAGCATTAAATTCGTTCAAACCATAGGGTACGATGCCGTCGAGAACGGGGTAACCAGCAGCGCCATAATCGCCAATTACGAAGAACAGGGAAAATCGAAGCTGGAATTTTACGTGACGGAGTCCAAATCCATCTATGACAGCATGCCTAAGCTCAACATGAAGCTTGACTTCCCTATCGAATACGGGCAATTAAGAATGGCGTTATTCGGAGAACGCTTTGCGCGCAAGGGGATAAAAACGGCGATCGAAAGCCTGATCCGCGATCCTAAAATATCCTCGAGAGCTCATCTTGGCGTTGCGGATACGGAAGCTCTGAAGATGCTTAACATAGCCGAAAACCGGAATGACCCCTATTTTATGTCCGATATGATCGAGCAGAATATTAGATACGGCAATTTGCCGAGAATCAATCTTCACCTGACGTTTTTTGATTTTTACGGGAGCGGAAGAGATTTCTTTCTGCCTCATTTCACCGAGGAACGGGGCGAAATCAAGCTGGATGGCATTGCCTTGTTTAAAGAGGACAAATTCAAGACTAAGATCGGCATAAGGGATTCCTTTTTGATGAAGCTGCTGACGGAAGACTCGTCAAACGGCAGCATTATGGTTCCGGTGAAAGCATCGGATCAAGCCGGCGACGAGTATTTTTTAATGAACAGCATTCATTCGAAAGCTACGTATAAAGTGATTCAGACCGGTCCTCCAGCCTCCATAGACATTCGGGTGAAGCTTGATGCTCAAGTGAAGGATGTTCCTCAATGGATTGATCTTACTTCGTCGGAGCAGCTTGCCTTGCTGGAGACCAGCATAGAGACCTATTGCCGGACTGAGATTCGGAAATTTATCGCTTTATTGCAAAGCAATGACGTGGATCCGTTGGGCCTGGGGGACTTGATTAGAAGCAGATCGAAGGAGTGGAACCCGCAAGAGTTTCAGAAGCATTACAAGGAGCTGTCCGCGACAGTCAGCGTAACGGCTCGCATTATTCGTACGGGTGCAGGAGGTTAGGCGGATTTGAACAATGATATCAGCGAGAAATACAAGATATCTCCCTATTTAATCATTTTTCCGCTGTATGTCAGCATGGTCGGGATTGGCGTGCTTTCTTACCAAAGGACAGTTATTAAGCATGCCGGTTACAATGCGTGGATCTCGGTTATTTTAACGGGTTTCAGCATCCATATTCTAATATGGATGATTTACAAGCTGCTGTCGGTTAGCGAGGATGCGAACGACATAGCCACAATCAACAAGAAGCTGTTCGGAAAAATAGTGGGCAGCTTCTTTAACGCGGCGATCGCTTTGTACTTTGTGTTTGGGGCATTCGTGAAATTCAAAGTGTATATCGAATTGATTCAAGTCTGGATGTTTCCAAGCATGAATTTTTTGTACGTCAGCATCATTATCTTGCTGCTTGTTTACTATGCCGTGTCCGGCGGTCTCCGGTCCGTATTGGGTATTGCGGTGTGGGCGACAATGATTTCGTGCGTATCGATTATCCCGCAGGTTTCGCTTACCTTCCCGTATTTGCATCCTTTGAACCTGCTGCCGTTATGGAATCATTCCCTTGCGGAAGTTCTTTTATCTTCCAAAGACATGGCCTTTAATTTCCTTGGTTTCGAGATTCTTCTTTTGTTTTATCCGTTCGTTAAAACCCCGGAGAAATCGCAAAAATGGGCGCATCTTATCCTTTTTATGGTCATGTTATTGTATTTGGTTATTTTGGTTCTGGCCCTTATGTTTTTCACCGAAGAACAGCTGCGCCATTCCATCTGGCCGACGTTAAACATGATAGGAATTTTTGAAATACCGCTGCTTCAAAGGCTGGAGTACTTCGCTATTTCGTTGTGGTTTATCAAAATAATAGCCGGCATTTCCATCTACGCATGGTCGGCATGCCGCGCAACCAAGATTGCTTTTCGCATAAGGCCGCGGCTTTTTTTAGCTATGAGTCTTATCGCGATTACGATTCTCTGCGAAGTCATCAGGGATCACAGGACGGTCGAGAAGCTGTCGGCCGTTTATTCCGAGGTTGGTTTGTATTTTATATACGTCTACATTCCTTTGGTATGGATAGGAGTTCTGGTCCGGCAAAGGTGGGTGGCACATCTCCGCGGCAGCCGTTAACGCATGGAGGCATTTGTTCCGATACTATAGGTGAAGTCCAAATGCGGAAAGGAGGGGAATTATGGATATTCCGGCTATGTCCGTTGCTTTGTCCCAAAGCAAGCTTATGAACGATGTTGGAATCAGCGTGCTCAAAATGGCGAAGGACCATTCAACGGAGCAGTCGCAGCAGTTGATCCAAATGATGGCGCAAAGCGTGCAGCCCCATCTGGGTGGCAATATCGATTTGAAAGTGTAATGAGTAGACGGAAGGCCGCCTTAAGCGTCGATTAGACGAGAAGGCGGCCTTTTTGCATTTTCCACGGATTCACTAAAATAACGCTTTACAGGACACCAAAAGGTGTTATATTATAAACCTATAAAATGACACCAAATGGTGTCTGTTTAATGGATGATCCAAAACAAACAAGGGAGAGATTTTAAACATGCATATTTTAGCAATTATTATTCAAAGCTGGCTGCTGTTCTCAATGGTTTTCTTCGGAATTACGAAGCTTGCCGGTGCCAAACATCAGGTGGAGCTGTTTGATTCGATCAAGCTGCCGCAGTGGTTTCGCGTCGTTACGGGTCTTGTTCAACTGATTGGAGCAGCTGGACTCCTTATTGGCTACTGGTATCCCGGCATGGCATTCTGGGCGGGCGTTTGGATTGGGATTACGATGTTATTTGCGATTTTGTCGCATTTGAGAGTAAAGCACACGTTCGGCAAAATGTTCCCCGCTGTCCTGAATCTCGTCATAGCGGCTGCGGTGATCCTTCTGTTTGCGGGGGATCTGGCTCATCCGTTTGGCTAAGTTACGGCAAAAATAACAAACCGGTACGCTGATACTTCAGTCGTACCGGTATTTATTTATATAAATTTTACAAATCGTAGGACTCTCCCTTACAATAAAATAGTAAAATTATCACTATATTCTGACGATATCTTGTCCTAAACTATTGATTGTAAATCCTTTCCCTATACGAGGAATGAACAGATTCAATTCCTGGCATAACGGTGATTAATAGAGGAAGTCCATATCGGATGCAATCCAATCAGGTGAGGAGAGGTAGAGATGACAGAAAAAACCGCAAGCAAGAAAATCGTGCTGGAGCCGGAAGCTTTAAAATTCGCTCAGGATACGGCAAATCCGCCGTATTTGTTCGACCTTGGTCCGGAAAAGGGCCGCGAAACGGTAGATAACGTTCAAGCCGTACATATTGCGAAGCCGACTGTCGACATCACCGATCTAACGATTGAGGGCGGGCCAAGCGGGCAGGTGTCCATTCGCATTCTCCGCGCTCCCGCTACGACCAAGAAGCTCCCGGCTATTCTCTATATTCATGGTGCCGGCTGGGTGTTTGGCAACGCCCATACGCATGACCGTCTTATCCGCGAGCTGGCGGTTGGAGCGGAGGCTGCCGTTGTGTTCCCGAATTACAGCTTATCGCCGGAGGCCAAATACCCGGCAGCGATCGAAGAAATTTATGCTGCCCTGCAATGGATAGCGGAGAACGGCGAAGAGCATGGCCTGGATACAAGCCGGCTTTACGTCGCGGGGGACAGTGTTGGCGGCAACATGACGGCTGCGATAACGCTTATGGCAAAAGAACGCAAAGGACCTCAGATTCATAAACAGCTGCTTTTCTATCCGGTTACGGATGCAGGGAATGAGACCGAATCCTACAAGGAATTCGCGACGGGTTACTTCCTTCGCCGGGACGCTATGGCCTGGTTCTGGGATCAATATACGACAAACCGCGAGGAACGGGAGGAAATCTATGCCTCGCCGCTGCGCGCGACAACCGAGCAGCTTGCCGGCTTGCCGCAGGCTCTGATCATTACGGGCGAAGCGGACGTCCTCCGCGATGAAGGCGAGGCATACGCCAATAAGCTTCGCGAGGCTGGCGTGCGGGTCACGCAGGTGCGTTTCCAGGGAACGATTCACGATTTTGTTATGCTGAATGCCCTGGCAGACACGGCTGCCGCCCGCGGAGCGATGCTGCTGGCGAACGCTTGGCTGAAGGAATAACCTTTAACCTTTTATAATGGTAAAAATTCGATTGCGCCAACGATGCGCAGGCAGGAGCGGGACATGAACAATATTGCTATTTTCGGCTTTGGACGGATCGGCAGACAACTTCTTCGGGTAGCTTTGCAGGACCAGCTGTTTGTGCCGGTATCCATCTCGGATATTAAAGACGAGGCCACGCTTGCAGCTCTCTTTGAAGTCGATACGAACTACAAGCGTTGGCCGGAGCCCGTGGCCGGCACAGAGGGAACGATCAAAATCGGCGACCGTTCCATTCTGTATTTGAACTCGTCGCAGGAAATTCCGAATTGGAGCGAGCTTGGCGTTGGGCTTGTCATCGACTGCACGGGGCGCGCGGTGACCAGACAGGTAGCGGAGCTTCACCTGGAGCGCGGTGCGAAGCGCGTTCTCGTCAGCGGACCAAGCAAAACCCTTGACGACTGCGATGCGGTATTGCTGAAAGGCATCAATCTCGACAGCTTTGATCCGGAGAAGCACAAAATCATCAGCATGGCGAGCTGCACGACCAATGCGCTTGCTCCCGTTGTTAAGCTGGTCCGGGAAAACTTCGGCATTCAATACGGCTTATTCTCGACGGTGCATTCCTATACGAATACGCAATCGCTGACCGATCAGCCGATGAGAGACCGAAGGGATTCCTGGGCAGCCGCGGAAAATATTATTCCATCCTCTTCGGGTGCGGCTAAGGCGCTTAAGTTTATTTGGCCGGATCTGCAAATTACGGGCAAAGCTTACCGGATTCCGACGCGTACCGGAAGTATCGCGGAGCTGAATCTGGTTACGGAGAAGCCGTGTACCGCGCAGGAAATTAACGATATGTTCCGTAAAGCCGCGCAGGAAGGCCCGCTTAACGGAGTTCTTGATGTGCTGGAAGGAGAGTGGGCTTCCTCGCGTATCGTAGGCGATTCCCATTCTTCGATTATCGATCTGCCGCTGACTCATGTACAGGGCGGACTTTTATCCGTTGCTGCCTGGTATGATAACGAGTGGGGTTATGCTTCCCGCCTCGCCGAAGTAGCGGCATTTTTAGGCCGGCAATAATGACAAATAGGAACCCGCTTTCTCCAAGGAGAAGGCGGGTTTTTGCGATTTCGGACATTGTTGACGAGGTCGCGCAATCGGTGCCTGGGACTTTAAAATTGGCCTAAATGGCCTATATTGACAACCAAAAAGTTTATGCTATATTAATCTCATGGTTTTACTTGGTATTAATTGGCACCTATTGGATGAACCATCCAAACAAACGAACCGCTGACCGGGCAACTGGAAGCGCAGAAGACCAACTTACGTTGTGGTCGGCTGCGCTTTTTTTGTTATTGCCGGGTAAAAGAGAAAGGGTGAGGGAGATGCCGGCATTAGAAAAGCTTCGATTCGAGAATGTGGCAAAAAGCTTTATCGTGCGCGATCCAAAGCAAAAAGGGGCGACGCAGCAGTTTACGGCGGTTAAAGATTTGAGCTTTTCCGTCAAGGAAGGCGAGTTTATTACCTTAGTAGGACCAAGCGGCTGCGGAAAATCAACCCTGCTTGATCTCATTAGCGGTCTGTCGCTTCCAACTAGCGGACGTATCTACATGGACGGGAAGGAAATTACCGGTCCGGGCCTCGACAGAGGGATTGTTTTTCAGCAATATGCTTTGTTTCCTTGGAAGACGGCAAGAGGGAATATCGAGTTCGGACTGGAGGCCAAAGGCATCCCGAAGCATGAGCGGAGGGAATTAGCGGAGCATTTTCTATCGTTAGTTGGTTTGAGCGCCTTCGCTAACCGGTATCCCCATGAATTGTCCGGAGGCATGAAGCAGCGCGTAGCGATTGCCAGAAGCCTTGCTTTTAACCCGGATGTTCTGTTGATGGATGAACCGTTTGCGGCGCTTGACGCGCAGACGAGGGAAACCTTGCAAAGCGAGCTGCTTCGGATCTGGCAGAAAACGAAAAAAACGATTATTTTCATCACGCATGGCATTGACGAAGCGGTATACCTGGGAGAACGCGTTGTTGTTCTGACTCCCGGTCCGGGTACGGTGAAGAAGATCGTCGATATCCCCTTGAAGCACCGGCTGGATGATGCGGACATCCGCTCCAATCCGGAGTTTGTAAAAGCGCGGCACGAGGTATGGAGCTTATTGCATGAGCTGGAGTACCAAGGCGCGTACATCTAACGGATTAACGAAAGGAGCGTATCGAAATGGAAAATGTAAAAGCGGTTCCTAGACCCTTGCAGACTAGAAAGATCAAGCTGGGCATTTCGCTTAATATCCGCAAGCTGTTCAAGCAGTCTATCGTCCTGATTCTATTGGCGCTGGTCTGGCAGTTTGCTCCCCTCGCGGGCTTCGCGGATCCGGCTTTCCTGCCCCCGTTCTCCGATGTCATTCAGGCGTTGTGGCATTTGATAGTGTCCGGCGAGCTGTTCCATCATTTTGCGGCGAGCATGATTCGTTCGTTAAGCGGATTTGCTCTGGCTCTTGTTATCGCCATTCCGTTAGGGCTTGCGATTGGCTGGTATCCACTTGCGAGGGAGCTGCTTAATCCGGTTATGGAATTGTTCCGCAACACGGCGGCGCTTGCTTTGCTTCCCGTGTTTATGCTCATCCTCGGCATCGGAGAGACATCCAAAATCGCCATCGTTTTGTTCGCCTGCACATGGCCGATTCTTCTGAACACGATCGCCGCCGTCGGCAACGTTGATCCGCTGCTGATCAAATCAGCCCGGTCCATGAATCTCTCGTCTTATAAGCTATTCCTCAAAGTTATACTTCCGGCGTCGGTGCCTACGATCTTTACCGGAATCCGGATGGCGGGAACCGGAGCGATTCTCGTCCTTATCGCCGCCGAGATGGTAGGCGCCAAGGAAGGACTCGGCTACCTTATCACGTATTCCCAATATAACTTTCAAATCCCCGAAATGTTTGCCGGTATCCTCACGATCGCTTTGCTTGGCTTGTTGATTAATCAGGGACTAAGCGTGCTGGAACGTAAATTGTCCAAATGGAAGCAGCAAGTATAAACGAAGCGGATATTTTTTTACATTAAAGTGATTAAAAATATAGGAATACTAGGAGTGGTGAGTATGACCAACAAACAAATGAAGCTTGGAGCCTTCTTTAACCTACCGGGCCATCATGTGGCCAGCTGGCGTTATCCGTCCACGGATCCTCGCCGTACCTTGGATCTGGAGTACTTAAAGGAGCTGGCGCAGACGGCGGAACGGGGCAAGTTCGATATGATTTTTTTCGCGGATATCCTTGGCCTCAAGCGCCTAGGCAACTTTGCTACCTCAACCATTAAGCTTGATCCGCTGATCATTATCTCGGCCCTTGCGGCAGTCACCCGAAATATCGGTCTGACGGCGACGCTTACGACCACTTATAACGAGCCGTTCCAGGTAGCGCGCAAGTTCGCGGCTATCGACCATTTGTCCGGGGGGCGCGCGGGCTGGAATGTAGTGACTTCGGGCAACGAGAAGGAGGCGCAGCTGTTCGGCAAGGAAAAGCATCTCGAGCATGCTCGTCGCTATGAAAGGGCGGAAGAATTCGTTGAATTGACGAAAAAGCTCTGGTTCTCCATCGAAGAGGAAGCGCTTGTTATCGACAAGGAGAATGGTCGGTTCTTGGACGTTGACAAGGTTCACCCCGTTGATCACCAAGGGGAATGGTTTAAAGTGCAAGGTCTGCTGGATGCTCCGTCGACGCCACAAGGTTATCCCGTTATTGTGCAGGCAGGGTCCTCGGAGGCGGGGAAAGAGCTGGCCGCGAAGACGGCCGAGGTCATATTTACCGCCTGGCAGACGCTGGAGGAAGCGCAGGCCTTCTACCGGGACGTGAAGGGACGCCTTGCTAAATACGGACGCCAGCCGGATGACCTGAAAATTATGCCGGGCGTGTTCATCACGGTTGCTCGCACGGAAGCCGAAGCGATTGCGAAGCGCAAGGAGTTAAACAGCTATATTTCGCCAGAGGTTGGTCTGGAGTACTTATCGAATTTTATCGGCGTCGATTTGAGCGGTTACGATGTGGATGCGCCGCTTCCGGCAAGCGGGGAGAACGAGGACAAGACGAACCCGCAGACCCGCACGAATATCATACGCGCTCTTGCGGAGCGGGAAGGCTTAAGCACGCTGCGCGAGGTGTACGAATTTATCGCAGGAGCAAGGGGACACCGGGAAATAGTAGGCACGCCCGCCCAGATCGCGGATCAGCTGGAGGAATGGTTCTTGAATGACGGTGCCGACGGCTTTAATATCATGCCGCCTACGTTCCCCGAAGGTTTAAACGACATTGTGGAGCTAGTTATTCCGGAGCTGCAGCGCCGAGGATTGTTCCGCACGGAATACGAAAGCCATACGCTGCGGGGGAATCTGGGCTTATCCGTTCCGGTTCATCCATACAGCAAGCAGCCGCAGCAATCGCATCAATAAATATGAAGAGGTCGGGAGAGGGTCTTATGAAGAAACGATTTACTCACGTTCATGCTTTTTTGTTAACGATGGGCTTAGTTAGCGCGCTGCTTGCAGGCTGCTCCGAGAGCAAAGCGAAGTCGGGGGAAGAAGACAAGGTGCTCCAGTACAATTCGGCGCCGGGAAGCGTATCGTTCCCTGAGCTGGCGAAGGATTTGGGGTATCTCGGCGATTTGGAGCTGGAATCGATCGGGAGCACGACGGGCGGACCGGAAAGCATTCAATTGACGGCAACGAAACAGATTGATTTCGGTTCGGCTTTTAACGGGGCGATCATCAAGTCCATCTCGCAAAACGTAAAGATTAAATCCGTTATCGGCTCTTACGGCAGCGATAAGAATACTTACATCGGCGCATACGTGCTGGCAGACAGCCCGATTAAATCGCCAAAGGATTTTATCGGCAAAAAAATTGGCGTCAATACGCTGGGAGCCCATTTGGAATTTGTAACGAAGGATTATTTAAGGAGAGGCGGCTTGACCGAAAAGGAAATCGAACAAGTGACGCTTGTGACGATTCCGTCCGCCAATGCCGAGCAGATTTTGCGCAGCAAACAGATTGACGTTGTGCTTATGAGCGGTATCGCGAGAGACCGTGCCCTGGACAAAGGGGGCATTGTTGAGCTCTTTAAGGATACGGACGTCTACAAGACGGAATTTACGGCGGGCGATTATTTCTTCCGCGAGGATTATATCAAGAAGAACCCGGACACGGTGAAGCAGTTTGTTGAAGGAGTAGCCAAGGCTATCGAATGGGCGCGCACGACTCCGCGGGAAGAGGTCATTCAGCGGTTCGAAGCCATAATCAAAAAGCGCGATCCCAACGAGCCAACCGAAAATCTGAAATATTGGAAGAGCACCGGAATTGCGAAGGCCGGAGGCGTTATAACGCCGGGCGAATATCAGGTCTGGATTGATTGGCTCGTAGCTAACGGTGATTTGAAGAAAGGCCAGGTTAAGGCGGAAGACTTGTACACCAACGAGTTTAATTCCTACGCGAAGAAATAAAGGAAAGCTCATTATATATAGAAGAGATGGAGTGGTGAAGATGACGGTAAGACAAATGAAGCTTGGTGCTTTTATCATGCTGCCCGGACATCATGTGGCGAGCTGGAGACATCCTGATTCCGGAGCAGACCGTACCTTTGATCTGGCCTATTTGACGGAGATCGCCAGGACGGCGGAGCGGGCCAAGTTCGACATGATCTTTTTCGCGGACGGCTTTGGTTCCAATCTGAATGAGCATTCCAGCTCCGCGCTTAAGCTGGATCCGGTTATTCTAATCTCGGCGCTAGCAGCCGTTACGGAAAAAATCGGGTTAGCCGCTACCTTAACGACCACTTATAACGAACCTTTCCATGTCGCGCGCAAGTTTAGTTCGATCAACCATTTGTCTGGCGGCCGCGCAGCCTGGAATGTCGTAACCTCCGCCAATGACAAGGAATCCTTCCTGTTTGGCAAGGATAAGCATCTGGAGCATGCAAGCCGGTATGAGCGGGCCGAGGAATTTGTTGAGCTTGTCCAGAAGCTGTGGCAATCCATCGACGCGGATGCGCTTGTTATTGACAAGGAACAAGGACGTTTTCTTGATGTTGATAAAGTGCATCCCGTCGATCATGACGGAAAATGGTTCAAAGTAACGGGTACGCTCGATAATCCGGCTAGCCCGCATGGCAACCCGGTAATCGTGCAAGCCGGCTCATCCGAGTCCGGCAAGGAACTGGCCGCGAAGACGGCCGAGGTTATATTTACGGCCTGGCAGACGCTGGAGGAGGCGCAAGCTTTCTATCGGGACGTGAAGGGGCGGCTGGCCACATACGGACGAGAAAAGGATGAGCTGAAAATTATGCCGGGCGTCTTCATTACGGTCGCCAAGACCGAAGAGGAGGCGCTGGCGAAGCAGAAGGAGCTGAACGGCTACATTTTGCCGGAGGTAGGTCTGGCATATCTGTCGGGCTTCACCAATATCGATTTGTCCGGTTACGATGTGGATGAGCCGCTGCCGGATATCAGCTCGATTGAAGACAAGACCAATCCGCGCATCCGGTACAATATTATCCGGGATATTGCAAAGCGCGAGAATTTAACTTCGATCCGCGCCGTATACGAACGGATTGCCGGCGCCCGCGGACACCGCGAGATCGTCGGAACGCCTTCGCAGATTGCCGATCAGCTGGAGGAGTGGTTCCTGAATGAGGGAGCGGACGGCTTCAATATCATGTCGCCGTATTTCCCCGGCGGATTCGAAGATATTATCGAGCTCGTCGTTCCCGAGCTGCAGCGGCGGGGACTGTTCCGTACCGAATACGAGAGCGGCACGCTGCGCGGGAATCTAGGGCTGCCTCTTTCCGTGGCAAAGGCAGAGAAGGATGAAGCGGCTGTAGGGCCGGTTTAACAGCAACCTGCATATTTGAATGTTCTTCCGATCTCCATTACTCCGGGATTCCTTTATCTATATTATTTAAGGTAGGAATCCCGAGAGTAAAAGCGAACGCTAGCGCTTCTCCAGAAACATTCAAAATGCTCCGGTTGTGTTTAACCTTGATTGGGAATAAATTGAGGCATTTTTTTTGCGTAAATATAAAAAGGTTATCTATAACCCGTCGTATCCGCCGGCTTGCCCGCCTCGATAACTTCAACCAGATAAGGCATGCAATTGGGCTGTGAACCGTCCACATCCGTGAAGCCGTAAACCTGCGCAAGCTGGCCGCTTGACAGGGATTGTCCATTCCAGCGGCTTACTTCCGAATCTCCCGCAAGAGCAGCGACGGCACGTCCCACATAGCGGGGCGATTCGGAAATAATAAAATGAGGATCCTCGGAAGCGCCTTCCCGCCAGTTCTCCTCCGTCACCTTAAAAATTTCCAGCATGAGTTCGGAACGAAGCCAGCCGGGCGTCAAGGAAACAGCCGTGCATTCGTGAGGCTTCACTTCTTGAGCCAGCGCCCAAGCCATGCGATTGATGGAGTTTTTGACCAAATCGTAATACATCGACAGTCTGTAATGATCCCGATTGTACTCGGCAGTTCCGTCAGTCATCTCGACAATCAGCCCGTTTTTGTTCTTAATGAGGAGAGGGAGAACGAAATGGCTCGTAATCAGATGAGTATCAATGGCGAGTCTCAGCATGCGTAGTCCCTTATCCAGCGAATGCTCCCATACCGGAGTATTCCATTCCACGAGATTTTCGCCTCCCCATATATCATTGACCAGAATATCAAGCCTTCCATGCTCCTGCTCAATGCGGTTCGCCAAAGCCTGCACCTGTTCGGGAATTAGATGATCCACCTGTACGGCAATTCCTTGTCCGCCCGCTTTCGTAACTAGCTCCGCTGTTTCCTCAATGGTTTCCGGCCGGTTGTACTCGGATACTTGCGCCCGAGTCGTGCGCCCCGTGACATACACCGTTGCGCCTGCCGCTCCCAGCTCAATGGCAATGCCACGCCCGGCTCCGCGCGTTCCTCCTGCTACCAGCGCGATTTTTCCATGTAAAGGTTTCATTTTGGTTGCCTCCTAATTAGAATGGTGTTGCAATGGGTTGATTCTTTTTTTATTGTAAACTATAATGACGACATCTTTTGTCATATATAAAAAAGCAAAGGTGAATGGATATGAGGGCAGACCGTCTGCTTAGTATTATGATTTTGCTCCAGAATAATGAAATATTGACGACCAAGGAGCTTGCCAAAAGACTTGAGGTATCGGAACGGACTATTCTTCGCGACATGGATGCGCTTAGCCTTTCCGGCGTGCCTGTCATAGCGGACCGGGGGAAAACAGGCGGTTGGAGATTGATGGATCATTTCCGGAGCTACTTAAGCGGTCTGAAGCTGGAGGATACAAAGGCTTTGTTTATTCTTCCCGCTGAACAAATGCTGAAGGATCTAGGCGTGGAGATAAAGGGACTCGATATCCGTCAGAAGCTGCTGGCCTCCTTGCCCGACTCCTCCAAAAGCGAAGCATTGCATTATATGGAGAAAATTTATATGGATACGGGAACGTGGAAGCCCGCCGAGGACAAGAATAAAGCTTTGCTAACGATTCAAAAAGCGTTATGGGAGGATACCCGGCTCAAAATAACTTATCAGAAAGCCGATGGGACCAGTTCGGAAAGGACGGTAAGTCCTTTGGGGCTTGTGGCGAAAGGCAGCTCCTGGTATTTGGTAGCCAGGAATGACGACGGGGCTTTCCGGAGCTTCAGGGTATCGAGAATTGCGAGGGCGGAAGCTACGGATGAGTTGTTTTCCCGGCCTGACGATTTCGATCTTGCTGAATACTGGAAGCAGAGCAAGCTGGATTTTGCCGGTTCGCTTCCTTCCATAGAAGTAAAGGTTCTTGCGGATCCGTCCATACTAGGCCGAATGTCCTTCACGGATCGGTTTGTAGAGAAGCTGGGCACGGCTGTACCGGCCGTGGACGGGAAGGTCCCGGTAACGCTTCGCTTTAATACGGAGCAGGAAGCCGTGGAATACGTTCTTGGCTTTGGCGGCGCCATGATGCTGGAACAGCCGGACCATTTGATCGAAAAAATCGTGCAGCAAGCAAAGGCCGTCCTTGCCATGTACGAATAGAAAAACGCAACCGGGAACGGTTGCGTTTTTGCTGATTTTACTTACTTGCGTATCAGCTGCCACGTTTGAGCGGCATTATTGTAGTCCTGCCAGATTTGAACGTTGGTGCCTGCCGCAGTTGCGCCGCCGGAGACATCAAGCGCTTTGCCGCTGTTCGGATTGATAAGCTTGAAGTTGCTTCCGCCGGTACCGAGAATTGCCCAACGCTGGGCAGCATTGTTCATATCCTGCCAGATCTGAACATTCGTGCCGTCAGCCGTACCGCCTCCGGCAACGTCAAGCGCTTTGCCGCTGTTCGTGTTAATCAGCTTGTAAGAACCGTCGCCCATGCTGGTAATGCGCCATTCTTGGGGCTTGTTGTTCAAATCATCCCATATCTGCACATTCGCCCCGTCAGCCGTGCTTCCGCCCGCAACATCCAACGCCTTGCCGCTAATCGGATTAATCAGCTTGTATACAGCGCCGGAGACAACGGCCGGGCTAGCCGGGAACAGGTCGAAGCAATCAAGCTCGCCATAGCCGTCCCCTTTGGAGAAGCGGATTTTGTTCCAGCCTGCATTCAGCGTAAGGCGTGCGACCGAAGCTCCCCAGTTTTCCCAGCCTTTGTTCGCAATATATAAATTGCTGGAGCTTGTGTTATTAACGGTAAGAACCAAATAGGACCAATCCAGTCCCGTCGTCCCGTTACCTGTCCGGGCCGCCATCACATAATCTCCCGCAGCCGCGGCGTAAACGTCGAATTCCACGTAACTGCTCGCCGTATCGATATGGCCGGCTTTGTTTCCGCCAGAACCGTTCGGGCTCGACGAAGCGTAAGCGGCGCCTCCGAATACGCCGGCCTCGCCTTCATAACGGACGCGGCCCGTGTCTCCCGAAGGTATGGCGATTGGAGTATTCGGAGCTGCGGGAGCCCCGAGATTTGGCGTGTTGTCCGCGTTCCAGGTAAACTTTTGCGCCCGGATTTCCCTATTCCAGCCCGCGCCGGAGTACTTCGCCGTATGATAGACGATCCAGTCCTCCGTACCGTCGGGTGATGTCGTGAAGGAATGGTGGCCGGGGCCGTACAAGCCGTTGCCGGATTGGAAGATCGGCTGGTTCCGCTTGGTCCAGGAGGACGCTTGCAGCAGGTTGCTGCTCGTATTAGCCGTAACAAGGCCTAAGCAATAACCATCTGTCCAGCTTCCGCTTGCCGAATAGACAAGACTGATGACGCCGTTACGGACGATGACTTGAGGTCCTTCGTTAACGGAAGGAGAGGTATTGGTTTCCCAGGAATAGGTCGGATGCGCAATTTCAACCCGGGCCGAGTCGATCGTCCACGGATTGCTCATATGGGCGATATACAGTTTTTGCGAGACATTTGCTGTGCCTTCCCAGCCAGACCATATGAAATACAGATTGTTATTTACTTGCAGCACGGTTCCGTCGATTGCCCAACGGTTTGTAGAGTCGGTAATTAGTCCCTTGTTTACCCAAGTACCCGTCATTGGATCGGCGGAGGTATTTTCCAGAACGTACATCCGGTGATTATCGTTGTTGCCGTCATCCTTGGCGTAATAGATATACCAGGCTCCATTGATGTAATGAATTTCGGGAGCCCAGACATTGCAGCAGCCGGTAGAGATCACTCTTTTGGCGCCGGCGTCAACTCCGGTAAGCGAGCTGGACTTCCAGATCGTCACGTCGCCTCCCGTTGTTTTGGTGAAGTAATAGAAGCCGTCGGTATGCTTGTAGATCCACGGATCCGCCCCGTCTTGGAAAATCACGTTGTAAAAGTTGCTGCTTTGCGTTGAGGCAGTTGCGTTTGCCGCCACAGGCAGGACAAGCAGCAATACAAGGAACAGCATCAAGCCTTTGATACCGCTTACAAAAAACTTCGATTTCATTCATACACCAACCCTTCGATTTGAATATGTTTTCACGTATAGTTAATCATTTCCAGTCAATGAGAAACAGGACGCGATTATAGATCGTACGGACATTTTTTTAGCCGGTGAGGCAAGTGAAAGGCGGGTAGCAGGCAAAAAGCCTGCTGCAGCGCAGCTTGAGGTACTTGCCGGGCAAGCAGCAAATGAAACAGCCTGCCCGAGATTCTCAGGCAGGCTGTTTATATAAGAAAGAATTAGTTCACCCGAAGATCGTAACGGTCCGCGTTCATGACCTTTACCCAAGCGGCAACAAAGTCGCGCACAAATTTCTCTTGGTTGTCGTCTTGCGCATACACTTCGGCAATCGCGCGAAGGATGGAGTTCGAGCCAAACACGAGATCCACTCTCGTTGCGGTACGGTCAACCCGGCCAGTCGTCCGGTTGCGGCCGTAATATACGCCGCCATCCCGAGGCTCCCAAGCAATGTTCATGTCGAGCAGCTTCACGAAGAAGTCGTTGGTAAGGGTGCCAACGCGATCGGTGAATACGCCATGCTGGGTGCCGCCGTGGTTGGTGCCCAGAACGCGAAGGCCGCCGACAAGGACTGTCATCTCCGGAGCAGTCAGGTTCAGCAGCTGAGCTTTGTCTACCAATAGCTCTTCGGCGGATACGCTGTACGTCTTCTTCAGATAGTTGCGGAAGCCGTCCGCTACTGGCTCAAGCACCGCGAAGCTCTCTTCATCGGTTTGCTCCTGCATGGCATCGCCGCGGCCAGGGGAGAATGGAACCGTAACGTTAAAACCTGCCTCTTGCGCGGCTTTTTCGACTGCGGCACTGCCGCCAAGCACGATCAGGTCGGCGATGCTGACCTTCTTATCCAAGTCCTCTTGAATCCCTTCGAGGATCGTTATGACCTTAGTAAGCTGCTGCGGCTGATTGACTTCCCAATCCTGCTGCGGAGCAAGACGGATACGGGCTCCGTTGGCGCCGCCGCGCATATCCGAAATCCGGAAGGTGCTGGCCGATGCCCAAGCCGTCGTCACCAGCTCGCTGATGGTGAGCCCCGAGTCGAGGATTTTCGTTTT
The DNA here is from genome assembly GCF_004000805.1 of Paenibacillus glycanilyticus NBRC 16618. Classification (GTDB taxonomy): domain Bacteria; phylum Bacillota; class Bacilli; order Paenibacillales; family Paenibacillaceae; genus Pristimantibacillus; species Pristimantibacillus glycanilyticus. The sequence goes on along the minus strand of NZ_BILY01000023.1, from coordinate 38,251 downwards.
CAGCTCGGCAATCTCTTCATCGGACAAGGTATAGTCAACGGACGGTACAACATCCTGCCAGATCAGCTCTTCAGCCGGAACTTCGGGTCCGAGATACCTGTCGCGAGGTCCCATGTCGCGGTGAGTCAGCTTGAACCAAGCGCGGGCAAAAGCATCCGCGAACTCTTCCGGATTCTGGTGGTAACGGCGGGAGATTTTTTCGTATTCGGGATCAACGCGCAAAGCCATGTCGGCCGTAGTCATCATGGTTCGAACGCGGACGGATGCGTCTTCGGCGTCCGGCGCAAGATGATTCTCGTCAGGGTTGATAGCGACCCAAATATGCGCGCCCGCGGGGCTCTTCGACAGCTCCCATTCGTAACCGAACAGCATATCGAAAAAGCCGTTATCCCATTGTGTCGGATTTGGCGTCCATGCGCCTTCAACGCCGCTTGTGATGGCATCGCGGCCTTTGCCGGAGCCATGCGTGCTCAGCCAGCCAAGACCTTGCGCTTCGAGAGGGGCCGCCTCAGGATCGGGACCAACTAGAGAAGCGTCGCCTGCTCCATGTGCCTTGCCGAAGGTATGTCCGCCGGCGACAAGCGCAACGGTTTCTTCATCGTTCATGCCCATGCGGCCGAACGTTTCGCGAATGTCGCGGGCGCTTCCGGCAGGATCCGGATTTCCGTTAGGACCTTCGGGATTCACGTAGATGAGGCCCATTTGCACGGCGGCAAGCGGATTTTCCAGATCCCGTTCGCCGGTGTAACGATTGTCGCCCAGCCATTCTTTTTCATTACCCCAGTAAATATCTTCTTCCGGATGCCAGACGTCCGCTCGTCCGCCGCCAAATCCAAACGTTTTGCCGCCCATGGATTCAATCGCGACATTGCCTGTCAGAATCATCAGGTCGGCCCAGGAAATTTTATTGCCGTACTTTTGCTTGATTGGCCAGAGCAGACGGCGGGCTTTATCCAGATTGCCGTTGTCCGGCCAGCTGTTGAGCGGAGCAAAGCGCTGCGTACCGCTGCCGGCACCGCCGCGTCCGTCGCCTGTCCGGTATGTACCCGCGGAGTGCCAAGCCATACGGATAAAGAACGGGCCGTAATGTCCGTAATCGGCCGGCCACCATTCTTGGCTGTCTGTCATCAAATTGCGAAGATCCTGTTTAAGAGCCTGGTAGTCAAGCTTCTTGAATTCTTCGGCATAATCAAAGTCTTCACCCATAGGATTCGATTTTCTGTCATGCTGGTGCAGAATGTTAAGGTTCAGCTGATTAGGCCACCAATCTCTATTTGAAGTACCACTAGATTTGAAGCTTGTAGCGCTTCCATGCATCACCGGGCATTTACCTGCGTTAGGAACTGTAGCGTCCATCCAATCATCTCCTATTAGCTTTATTAAAGTAGCAAATGATAGAAAAAAATTTGCACTTATCCTCTTTATAAAACGTTATGAAACCGAAATCAATCCAAGTTATAAAAATTCATCCAATCTTCACGCAAATCTGATAATTTAAATGGATGAACGGAAAAAGAGGGACAAATAGAGGATATGAACGCCACATGAAAATTAGAATATTGAAATGAAATCTTAAACTTTTGCTGTCGAAACGGTTTCGAATCAAGGTGAGCCATGCTACAATGTAGGCAAGTAAACCGCTTTACTCATTTAGGCTAATGATTGTGACAACGCTTACATGCAGAGTCGGGCGCGGCAGGAGGAAAAACATGCTCAAGCTGAACAATTGGTATATACGACTGCTCGTTTCTTATTTTCCGATCCTGGTGCTGACCGTATCCATGATCATTTTCTTGTCTTTTATCGCAGTTAATGAGATATCCCGGTCAGAGACGGCCAAGGCAGACCGCATTACGACCGGCTATGTCGTAGACAGCGTGGAACGGTCCATTCATGAAGTGGAATTTAATGTGTTGGGGGAAGTCGAGTCGAACAAGAGCTATGCGGCTTATTTGAACGGTTCTTCCGAATCCACAACGATCAAATATAATGTGGTTCATAGCCTGAGGTCGCTGATTGAGGATAACGACCTGGTCGAATCGATTTATTTGTACAGGAAGTCGGATAATGTTGTCCTGACGTCCAGCGGCGAGACCGATTTGTCCGAGTTTGGCGACCGGGAATTCCTGAGCAAGGCGGAGGAATCCCGCGATTACAAGGGCTGGTCGGCAAGCCGCGAATTCAAGGAATACGACGGCTTGAAGCCGGTAAAGGTCATTTCGATGTACAAGGAAACGCCGCTGCCTTTCGGCAAGGACGGCATCCTCGTGATTAACATCAATCTTTATAATGTCGGGCAGATGATCGGAAGCATGACGAACCACCAAGTATCGTTCATGCGGATTACCGATTCGGCCAAGCAGCCCGTGTATCCGGGAGATAACGGTACGGCTTCCGGCGGCAATGTGCTGACAACGATTACCTCGCAGCCGCTTGGCTGGACCTTCGAGAGCGGTATTCAAGCCGGGCATTTGATGAGTTGGGTTTCGGTTGTTTCTTATGTATGGGTTATTATCGCGGTCCTGACCTTTGGAGTTGCCATTGTTTATATTATTTGGGTAACCCGACGAAATTATAAGCCGATTAGGCTGATGATGAACCGGATTCAAGCGCTGCACCTGCGGGGGAGCGACGGCACGGCGGTTAAGCTCGATGATCTGACGATGATTGACCGCGCGCTCGAGAATCTCATCGTCCAATCCCGCGATCACGAGAAGGAGCAGCGCGAAAGCGTTGTGCTCCAGCGCAGGCAGCTGTTCAACGAGCTTATTAGCGGACAGCGCAGCGATCAGATGGTGGAACGGCTTCGCAGGCTGAATCTGTTGCCGGATAAAGGACGATTCGCGGTTATGGTCGCCAGGCTGAACAAGTACGAGGAATTCCAGGCGGATAATACGCTTCATGAGCAGAATGTATTAAAATTCGCGCTTGGCAACGTGATGCAGGAGCTGGCGAATAACGAAGGCCTGCAAAGCTGGGGAGAATGGTCGGCATCCGACCGGATTACGTTCGTATTCGCATCCGGCGACGGAGCTGCCGATTCCGACATGCTGACTCAGCTTCGCAAGACGGCTGCGGTGGCCAGGGAATGGGTAAAGGGACATTTGCGTTTTAACCTGGCTTTGGGCATTGGCTCCATCGTGAAAGACTGGAACGGAATAGGCGGTTCCTATCGCGATGCGTTAAACGGCATGGAATACCAATTCGCCATAGGCCGAGATGCGATTACGTTCAGCGGGGATATTCCACGGGAGCAGCCGCGCGGCATGTTCAATTACACGCAGCAGTGTACCAATTGCGTGCAGGAATTCAGGCTGACCAATGAAAGCTGGCGGGATACGTTCGAGCAGCTGTTCAAGCATTTCGAGACGGACGTTATGAAAGACGAAGATATTTTATCGTTAGTCCAGCTTTTCCTGCAGATGCTGAGCCGGGAGCTGAAGGAGCTGTCGGACACGCTGAACGAATGCTTGGACGAGGCCCGTATTTCGGAAGTGCTGGCAGGATTAAGAGGCGCGGCAACGCTTAGCGAGATGAAAGAACAGCTTTCGGATTATTTGGTACAAGTCTATGATACGTATGTCGCGATGAGCCAGACCAAAGGCTATAAGACGATGATCACCGAGATTAGAGCTTATATCCAAGAGAACTTTGCCGATCCGGACTTGTCTCTCAAGCATTTAAGCGACAAGTTCGAAATATCCGGCAAATACGCCAGCCATTTGTTCAAGCTGGAGTACGATATGAAATTTGTTGATTTTCTCGTACAGCTGCGGATGCAGCAGGCGGAGCGTCTGCTCGCCGAAACGGACGAGACGGTGCAAAATATTGCCCTTCAGGTTGGTTATGCTAACTCTATAACGTTCGGACGGGTGTTCAAACGGTTGACGGGCGTAACGCCGGGCGAATTCCGCAAGCTGAAGATGCGTCCTTCCACAACTCTTATTGGCGCACAGGGCAATCGCGATGAAACCAATATGGATGATAAAGCTAACGATTAAGTGCTGACGACAGCGGCGTTCCGGATAAAGAAATCTATTCGGACAGCCGTTGTTTTCTTTTTACAACGCAAAGTTTATCGCGGGAAACGGCTTTATTACGGGCTTTTTGCGATACGGTTTATGTCGGGAAAATGATTTATGCGAGGCATCAAAAGCCTTGCGGGGCAAGGAATTGGCGGAAAGGTTTGCATCGCCGAAACTGGTTTATTGTCACTTTCCCGCAGCCCGTGCCATACTGAGGGCACTTCCCAAACACGGGCCGGCAGCGATGCATGTAAGCGTGTTCAATACATTTACACCGGGTGCAGGAAGCAAATCGAAAAGGGATGAAAGAGGGGTTGGATTCGAATGAAGCAAAGCAGAAAAGGTAGAAAGACAGCCAGCACTCTATTAACGGCTACGCTCGTAGGCACGATGCTGCTCAGCGCATGCAGCAACAGCGGCGGTAACGAGAAAGCCAATGAATCTAACGGAGGCGACAAAGCTTCCAGCGGCAAAGCCTCGACATTAAAGGTTGAAGTATTCGACCGGGGCAATTCTCCTGCAGGCTCTACCATTACGAACAACTACTTGACGAAGCTTGTACAGGACAAATTCGGTACTCCAAACAACATCAATGTACAATTCGTACCGATTCCGCGCTCGGAAGAGGTTCAGAAGCTGAACGTACTGATGGCTAGCGGCAGCGACGTTCCGGATATCGTATTTACTTACGACTCGGGCACATTCTACCGGTACGCGCAGCAAGGCGGTCTAACGGATCTTGGCGAGCTGCTTGATCAATACGGTCCTAACCTGAAGAAATTCCTTGGCGATGAAACCCTTGCTTACGGACAATATCAAGGGAAACAGTTTGCTCTGCCGGCGAAACGCTCGCATCTTGGCAAATACTCGTCTTTTATCCGTCAGGATTGGCTCGATAAGCTGAACCTTCCGGTTCCAACAACAACCGACGAGCTTTACAATACCCTGAAGGCGTTTAAGGAAAAAGATCCGGGTCAAACCGGAGGCAAAGTCATTCCGCTTGGCATGGCGCTTGCACCGGCCCAATTCGAGCCCTTAATCTGGTCCTTCATCCAACCTGTGACAGAGGAACAAAGATACACCTTAACGCAGCAGCTTGGTTCCAATGATTATCCGGTGCTGCTGCCAGGCTTCAAGGATGCGCTGCAGTTCATGAATAAGCTCTACAACGAAGGGCTTATGAGCGCTGATTTCAGTCTTGACGAGGATAAGAAGAAGCTCGGAGAGGATGCCGCAAAAGGTTTAATCGGTTTCTACAGCGAGGATGACATGAATCCTTTCTATGCGGACGGCACGTATGCAACGCTTCAGAAAAATATTCCTGATGCAAAGCTGTCGGCAATTGATGTTTATACCAACTCGGAAGGCAAGCATCCGAAACCGGAATATGCGCCAATCGGCATGTATTTAATGATTCCTAAGAGCAGCAAGCATGCGGTGGAAGCCGTTAAATACCTTGACTGGATGGCTTCGGAGGGCAACCTGTTCGACATGCAGAATGGCGTCGAAGGCGAGAATTATACGCTTCAGAACGGCGTTCCTATTGTAAAAACAGATGCATCGGACGATGTGAAGAACCGCATCTACAACTGGGGCGATATGGCGATTATCTCAAACGGCAAGCAGCTTGGCGATGCGGACAAGAACGTAGAGGCTTACGTATACGGCATGCCTGAGGCTTACCAGGATGAGACACGCAAAGCGCTCACCATTTCCAGATCCGACACAATCAAGCCTGTTCTATTCGACCATCCGATTGAAGCGCAGGCGAAATACGGCACGGCTTTACGTGATAAGCTCAATGAAATCATTGTAAAGACAACAATGGCGAAACCGGACCAATTCGAGAGCACTTACGAGTCCGTAATGAAGGATTACATGGCAAACGGCGGTCAAGCGATTTTGGATGAACGCACAAAAGCTTACGAGGCAATGAAATAGAGGCAGATCCTACAATATAAAAGCTTGGGGACGATGGGCGTGCATAAGGCTCTCGTCTCCCGGCACATCGTAAGCGGACAGGGGTGGATGGCATTGAAAGGACTCTCGTATTTACGCAGATATTGGCAATTATATGCTCTACTGGTACTACCGGTAAGTTACTTTATTATTTTCAAATACGGTCCGATGTACGGCATTCTGATCGCGTTTAAAGACTTCAACTTTTTCCAGGGCATTAACGGCAGCGAATGGATCGGCTTAGACGGATTCAGGGAAGTGTTCGCGATGCCGGACTTTTACAAGGTACTGCGCAATACGTTGATGCTTAACTTCTTGGACCTCATTGTATCGTTCCCGGCTCCACTCTTTCTGGCCATTATGCTCTATGAGCTGAAAATAGGTTGGTTCAAAAAGCTGTCGCAAACGATTTTGTACATTCCGCATTTTATTTCCTGGGTCATAATCGGCGGTATCGTATTGCAGGTATTCGGTACGCAGTCCGGCATGATCAACAACATCATTACGTCGCTTGGCTTTGATGCCATACCGTTTCTGACGGATAAGAAGGATTGGCTTATTACTTACTTGGCCGTTGGCGTCTGGCAAAGTGCCGGATGGGGCACGATTATTTATCTGGCGGCTCTTACGGGTATTAATAGGGAGTTGTTCGAAGCGGCAGACGTGGACGGCGCGGGCCGTCTCAGAAAAATTTGGAGCATTACGCTTCCATCGCTGAAACCAACGATCGTAACTCTCCTGATTATCAACCTGGGGCATATGATTGCGATCGGATTTGAACGTCCTTACATTATCGGCAATACGGCCGTTCGGGATTACGCGGATGTGCTCAGTACCTTCGTGTACCGCATCGGCATTGAATCCGGGCAATATACGATTGCTACCGTAGTTGGTTTATTCCAGGCTCTTGTTGGACTCGTCTTCGTGCTTGGCGCGAACTATGCCTCCAAAAAATTGGCGGATCAAAGTATTCTGTAATCTATGCTATCGAAAACGGGAAAGGAGCGGTAAGACATGAGAGATCGAAACGCCAGCCGGTCATTTGACTTGATTAACACTCTTGCGATACTTCTATTCGTGCTGATATGTCTGGCTCCGTTTATTCATATAATTGCGATTTCCTTAAGCTCGTCGCGCGCTATTATGTCAGGCGATGTCAGTATTTATCCGGTAGAAATCAATTGGGGTGCTTACAAGCAGGTAGTCACGGACATGTCGATGATCCGTTCACTCGGCTTTACGATTTTGCTGACGGTTCTGTTCACCGTGCTCTGCATGGTGATGTCGATTGCGGCAGCGTACCCGCTGGCCAAAACCAAATTAAAAGGCCGCAAGGTTGTCATGTTTATTATCATCATCACGATGTTTTTCAGCGGCGGCATTATTCCGGAATACATGCTTGTGCGCAATCTGCACCTGCTCGACTCGATTTGGGCGCTTGTGCTGCCGGGACTAATCAGCCCGTTTTATCTGATTATTCTGATTACGTTTATTCAAAATATTCCCGATTCGCTTGAAGAATCGGCGGAGATCGACGGCAGCTCTTATTTCCGTACGTTAACGAGCATTATCGTGCCGCTGTCGATGCCGGTTATCGCTACGCTAAGCTTGTTCTATGCGGTAGGCCGTTGGAACGGCTTTACCGATACGCTGATGTACATTACAAGCCCGGAGTTGTATCCGCTCCAATTAAAGCTGTACCAGCTTGTTCAGAACAACATGGTCACCGATTTGATCGCGGCGGAAGGCGCAAGCGGACGCCAAATGCTGCAGCCGGAAAGCCTGAAGGCGGCAAGCGTTATTTTCGCAACCGTACCAATCCTGATCGTGTACCCGTGGCTGCAGCGCTATTTCGTAAACGGCGTTATGCTTGGCGCGGTAAAAGGTTAACCAAAGAGGCGGCAAACGCCGCTATGTATCTGGAGGATGAAAGTCATGGGGAAGGACAAAGGACAATATTCGTTCTCAACCTGCTGGAATATTAAAAGGCATCAAACGGGCAGCGGCATGATCGAAGAGATTCGGGAGCTTGGCTTCCGTTACGTCGAGCTGAACTACAATGTGACGAGCGAGCTGCTGTCAACGATTGAACCGATGATTGAACGGGGAGAAATCGGGGTATCGAGCGTGCATAATACGTTCCCGCATGTGGCGGATCCCGATTACGGTACCGATTCGGTTCTGCTTGGCTTCGACGACGAAGAGAAGCGTCAGCGTTCGATTGAGCTGCTGCTCCGCTCTGCCGAATACGCGAATCGTTATGGCGCAAAAGCGGTTGTGGTCCATCCGGGAGAGGTTCCGTTCGACTACAACATCGATCAGGAGCTCAAAAAGATCTACAGCGAGCAAGGCCCCGAATCGGCTGCTTATCTGAAGCTGTGGAGCGAAATGCTCGACCGCAGGGAAACGCTCGCCGGCCGTTATCTTGACCGGATTGGGGACAGTCTCGAGGAAGCATGCGACCGGCTCGAGGCCAAAGGCTTAGACGTATCCATCGGCATCGAAACGCGCTCGCGCTGCTATCAAATGCCGACGTTAAGAGAAGCGAAGACGGTCTTCGACCGGCTGAAGGGCGCACGCGTCGGGTTATGGTACGATTTTGGCCATGGCATGATGATGGAACGGATGGGGCTGTACGATAACGCCCGCGATATGGAAGCGATTAAGGATCATGTCGTCGGCATTCATATTCACGAGACGGTTGGCCTGTCGGATCATTGGTGCCCTTACGTGCATAGCGGCGACATGAATTATTTTGACCGCTTCCTCCCGATTATCGCTGCCGCTCCCGTCAAGGTGTACGAGCTGAAAGCGGCATGCACGCCGGAGGAAATCGAGCTTAGCCATGACCGGCTGCTCGGGAAGCTTGCGGTAATCGGAGGCTAGATGATGGATATCCGCCAATTGGCAGCATACGCTCCGCGGTTATATTTCGATAAACAGGAACCCTTTTACCCGGTACGGGTTGGGGTTTCTGTTCTTCATCGGGGAGAGAAATCCCCTTCCTTTCCGCGCAGGTTCGAGCAACTCGCTGACGGTATTGATTATGTGATTGAATTCGCTATTTATTGGGATTATGACATTCAGCATTTGTATGAGCTCGAGCATGTGTGGGTTTACGTCGATAGGAACGGTGGGGTAGCGGATGCCGAAGCCAGCTTTCACGGCAAGTACTTGAAGGCTTTGCTGCCGGACCGCTCGAACCTCGCGGGAAAGACGGTAAGCGTCTATTCCCAGCCGGGGAAGCATGCTTTCTCGCCGCTGCCCGTCTTATTCGAACTGCTGCCAAGCGCAAGAACGGCGACGGAGGAAGGGGCAGGCAGGGACGGCTTGACGCTTCCGGATTGGTATACGGCCAAGGGAAACTACGATGACAAGACGAGCGAGCTGGTCCGCGTCTATCAGCAGAGCTATCACCGCTTTACGCCGTCCTTCGAATTTGTTCCTTACGAGCTTGCGGAGCAGGAAAACCTGTTTGTTCCATGGAAATCGCTGTACGAGGAAATACCGGATAGGATCGAAGCGGAATTGGCAACGATCAGACATACACTTGCCGGCTTGAAGGAGCCATTGGAAGGATGATTACGATGTACGAGAAGCTTGTGGCCGTTAACGATGATTGGGTTACGCGAGGCTTGGATAATCAAATAAACGACAGTCAAAGCCGTTTTGATGGCGGGGTAGCGGATCCGGACAGCGGAATTCCGTTTGCTACCCATACCGGCACGTTAGCCGTAATGGCTATTTGGGGCTGTGCGCTGGTGAATGCGGATTCCCGTTACTATCATGACGAGAAGCTGCTTGCCAGCCTGGATCGGGCGGCGGCTTTTATTGTCCGCCAGCAGCATGCCGACGGCACGATCTCCCCGGGCTGGACGAATATGCATTCGCCGCCGGATACGGCGTTTGCCGTTGTTGGGCTTGCTCAGCTTTACGAGCTGCTCGACATGCATGATTGGGCGGCTTTGGAGCCCGTATGCCGGAATATTAGGCGATTCCTGGAACAATCGGTCCCGGCAATGCTTACCGGTGGCTGCCATACTCCTAATCACCGCTGGGTGCTGACGGCTGCTCTTGGCTTCCTGTACACGATTACCGGCAATGAGGCTTTGATTGCCCGCGCCGAAGCCTGGCTCGCGGAAGGGATCGATTGTACGGAGGACGGCGAGTGGACGGAACGAAGCAACGGGATCTACAACGGCGTAAGCGACGTGATGCTGTACCATACCGCCGAGCTGCTTGGCCATCCCGAGCTGCTGGAGCCGGTTCGCCGCAATTTGCGGATGATGGCTTACCTGATTCATCCGGACGGGGAAGTCGTAACGGATTATTCCGGCAGGCAGGACTTTGGCCATAAATACGATATGTCGGGTTATTTGTTCGTATCCTGCCTGATGGCCGAATACGACAAGGATCCTTTGTTCGCCGCGCTTGCCAAGCTGGGCGCGGAGTCTTCCACCCATCCGGGCGCGATTCCCAACAACGCTTTGCTCGGCCTTTTGCTGCACCCGGAGCTGCGCAGCTCAACGGTTGAGGCTGGCCATTTGCCGGAGTCCTACAAGGTTGTCATTAACGGGCAATTCGACAGGAAGCATTATTTAGGCCGGATGGACGCAGCCGGACATGGCGGGAAAATCTATCACAGCCGGCTCCATCCGGAATTTGGCGCACCGGTCGCCCGGCAGCGGGAGGGGCAAACCAGCCTGACGGTTATGGCGGAGACCAATTCCATCTTTGCGCTGCGCCACGGAAAAGCTCAGCTGCTTGGGGTGCAAGTGAGCAGCTCGTTTGAGCCGGGCTTTATCAAGATGAACGAGCTGGAGCAGCTCGAGAATGGATATAAGCTAACAGGCTCGGAGTCAAAGGGCTATTATGGACCGATTGCCGCCGACAGACTGCCTGGATCAGCTGCAGAGCAAGTGAGCCCTTGGTATCTTTTGCCGCATCAGCTGCGCGAGGTCACTCACCTGCAGCAGCATCAGGTGCAGGTGGAGCTGACTGAAACCGTTGAAGGCTGGCGACTTCGCGTACGCTGCGACAAGCCGGATGTGCTGTTGACCCAGATTTCCTTTATCTTTGGGAAGGACGGAGAGTTTAGCGGAGGAGATCGGGCGCCAGCCGAGACCGGAACCGAATTTTGGAAAGAAGGCACCGTATCGTTCAAGGCTGGCGAAGACTGGATGGAGCTCGACGGCGGCGCCCATGAGCACCGGATGAAGTCGATTCGCGGAGCAGCCTATCCGGCTGATTGCCAGACGCTTGTGGTAAATGTGCTGACCCCGTATGACCGGACCTTTGATATCCGGCTGTCGCCTTCAAATGGAAGTGGGAGGAACGGGCAATGACCGTATATATAGAGCCTCGGGATAGTGCAAGATCTGCGTTTGGCGATGATGAACACCGCATTTTGGAGCTGCTGGCGAGCCGCTATGTCGGAGCAAATCCACCAATTCCGTTTGCGTATCGCCCCTTTTCGAAACAAGGTATTTTGCAAGATGAAGAAGGTCTGTACGACATGGAGCTTGGCTCCAGATGGCCGCAGGCGGTAACCGGCGATTACGCTTACGTGTACGGGCTTGTATGGAGCGACAATGAACGCTCGATTGATTGCAATCTGGAGCCGATCGGCCCCATTCGACTATACATGAACGACCAGCTGCTGTTCCGTACTTCCGCCGTGGAAGAGATGAAGCCTGATGCCCGCGTTGTTGTTCCGATGCTGCTGGCGCAAGGCTGGAACCGGATTCTGATCGAGGCAAGACGGACGCCTGCGGGCTTTGGCTGCCGGTTTGGGGCGGATGAAGCGAAGGTACGGATTCTGAACGTGCTTGCTCCATTCACCGGACGGGACGGAAGCGCGGGATGGGTATTCTCCGAGCCGGTGAAGAAGTCTTTGTACGGGGAACTAGGTTTCCCTAACGAACGTTTACCGGAAGAGGAGACCGGCATCCGCTGGCTGCCTCGAACGAAATGGCAGGAGGATGAAGCTTCGCAGCCGAACCTTACGCGCCTCTTCGGTACTCCGGAGACAACCGTTGCCGGGTACGGCTGGACCAAGCTTCTTTTCCTGCCGGGTACAGAATCGCTTGAGCTTGAAGGAAAGGTATTTGGGCCGGCATCGGTATGGCTGGACGGCAAGCTGGTGCTGAGCCTGGCCGAAGCGGGAGCATTCCGCGAAAGTCTGAAGCCGGAATCCGGCAGCGGACATCTGTTGATCCGCACGGACAGCAGCGCGCGTGGCTGGGGCTTTGAGTTGAACGCTTCGTCAGGCGGCAAGCCGCTGGCTCTCCAGCAGCCTGTACACATTCACGGGTATGACGGCGAGTGGATTTATGCCGGGCCTATTGCGGCAAATGCGGAGCTGGATGCTTCGGAGGTTGGCCGGCTGTCAGCCCTGCTGCCTGCCGTTCGCTTAGACGGTCAAGCCGCGGGCAGCACGTATTGGGAGCTCGATATGCCTAAGACCCGGCTTCGTCCATATTATGAGAATGCGATGCTGAGCAACAAGTGGACGGTTGGCACGGCTACCAATTACGGGCGGTGGGACTATCCGCTTGGCGTTACGATGTACGGCTTGCTGCGCACGGCGCGGGAATTGAACCGGGAGGACTGGTCGCGTTACGCTTTGTCGCATATCCGCACCTGTACGGATATGTACGATTATTCCTTGTGGGACCGGCGGGAATACGGATTCCCGAGCGTTAATCATCAGCTGGTGCTGATGAAGATGCTGGATAATTGCGGCTCGTTCGGCTCGGCGATGCTGGAAGCGTATCTTCAGGAAGGAGACGACATATTCCGCCGCATTGCGGATTCCATCGTCGACTTTATGCTGAAGCGGCTGGAGCGGAGAGAAGACGGAGCTTTCTTCCGGCTCAGCGAAGGGGAATATTTCGACAAAACCATGTGGGCGGACGATCTGTACATGAGCGCGCCGTTTCTGACCCGTTATGCCGTTATTACCGGGGACCGGGAAGTACTGAACGAAGCAGCCCGGCAATTTTTGCTGTTTCGCCGTTATCTGTTTATAGAAGAAGAACGGATTATGTCGCATGTCTATGATTTCAAATACGGCCAGGCAACGAAAGTGCCTTGGGGACGGGGCAACGGATGGGTGCTGTTCTCGCTTTCCGAGCTGCTTGAGCGTCTGCCGGAGGATCATTCGGACCGAGAGGCATTGCTCGATTTCTTCAAAGCGATGTGTTCCGGAGTAGCCGACCTGCAGAGCGGCTCGGGTCTTTGGAGACAAGTGCTGAACGAGCCGGAAGCCTATGAGGAAGCTTCTTGCACCGCGATGTTCGCTTACGCCTTCTCGAGAGGCATCCGTTTCGGCTGGCTGCAAAACAGCGAAGACCATGACTACGCAGCCGCGGCAAGGAAAGCCTGGAAAGGCCTGACCGAGAATGCCATCGACCGTTCGGGCAGCGTACACGGCGTATGCAGCGGCTCGCGATACTCCTTCTCGCCGGATTACTATATGCACGACCTGCGGACCGTTGTTAACGACAATCACGGCATTGGCATTATGATGCTTGCCGGCGTTGAGGTAAGCAAGCTTAACCGCGCAGGAAGCGTTGTCTAACGAGGGCTTGCGGCTACGGAAAGGGGGGGATTAACGCTGTTTGCGTTTAAGCTTGGGGTGGCATTAGCCCTTGGTCTGCTCATTGGGGTAGACCGTCAGCTTCGGCATAAGCCGCTTGGCATTAAGACAAGCATGGTCATCTCGGTAGCAAGCTGCCTCATTACGATGGTGTCCGTAGAAGCGGCAACCACGCTTGCCCGCCCCGGGGTGACCAATATGGATCCGATGCGTCTTGCCGCCCAAATCGTAAGCGGTGTTGGCTTTATTGGCGCAGGGGTTATTCTGCGGCGGAACAATGACGTCATCTCCGGCCTGACAACGGCCGCGATGGTGTGGTCCGCCTCCGCGCTTGGCATTGCGGCGGGAGCGGGCTTTTACAAGGAGGCTTTCACGGCCGCCGGCATTATCATTCTGGCCGTTAACCTTGTGCCCCTTGCCGTTCGGGCGCTTGGCCCTTCCAAGCTGAGGGAGCGCGACGTATCGGTCTGTTTGACCTTCGACCGCTCGGCCGAGCTGGACGGGATGCTGGCAAGTATCCGGTCGGATCATCAGATCAAGCATACAACGATTAAGGATATCGGGGATGGCCGGATGCAAATCCGGCTTGTCCTGTCATCCGGAGAGCTGTATCCGACGACTTCGATCTACGAGGAAATGCGACGGTTTAAAAACGTTCTATCGGTTGAAGTCGAAAATTTGAGCTCCTGAAAAGGAATTTGCAAATATTCCAGATAAACGTTGAAAGCGCTCTCCTTAACGCGCATAATGGACTTAAATATGTTTCGCGCGATTGGAGACCGTCAATGATGAAAGCGACCATATACGATGTAGCTAAAGAAGCAGGCGTATCCATTGCCACTGTATCCCTTGTCATTAACGGTAAAGGGAAAATCAGCGAGGAGCGCCGGGAAGAGATCCGGCAGATCATGCTGCGCATGGGCTACAAGCCAAGCATGATCGCATCCGCGCTGACCGGTAAAAAAACGTATGCCTTAGGCTTGCTTGTGCCGGATATCTCTAATCCTTTTTTCGCTGAGATCGCAAGGGCGGTTGAGGATGAAGGGCAGCGGCATGGCTACAGCGTCTTTATATGCAGCACGGACAACAAAGACGAAAAGGTGGAGCATTATGCCGCCTTGCTCCAGCAAAAAAACGTCGATGGCGTTATTATCAGTACCGGCTTGAAGGAGCTGTCCGTGTTAAATCCGCTTCTGCAAGGGGGAGTTCCGGTAGCCCTGCTGGCTAGGGAGTTTCCAACCGTTGAGGTTCCGACGGTTGTTGTGGACGATTATGAGGGAGGGGCCGCCGCCGCAGGGCATCTGATCTCGCTTGGGCATACCCGTCTAGCCGTTCTGGCCGAGCAAGGCTCGATCAGCAGCAGCAGGGAGCGGGTTCGGGGGTTCAGGCAGACCGCCGAAGCGGCGGGACTTATGCTGGATCCGTTATTTGTCGTCAGCTGCGGCCATAAGGATGGCAAGGACAGGGCATGGGAGCTGCTTCAGATGAAGGACCGCCCGACGGCGATTTTTTGCTGCAACGATTTGCTGGCGATTGGCGCACTCCGCGCGGCCAAGGAGCTGGGACTGCGGATTCCGCAGGATTGCTCGATTATCGGGTTTGACGACACGGTGCTTGCTTCCGTCACGGATCCGCCGCTGACAACGGTCGCCCAGCCGATTGAACAGATGGGGCAAAGAGCGGTGCAGCTGCTTGTCCGCCAGATCAGTCAGCCGGGAGAAGAGAGTGAACGGATCGTGCTTTCCCCTTCGCTGACTATCCGGCAGTCCGCCGCGATGCCGGACAATGATTCCGTCTATAATCATCTTAGCGAGAAGAACTCAGGCTGAGCTTACGGCCCGTAGTCCGGAAACCTTTCGGACTGCGGGCTTTTTGCGGCCTGTCCGCAGCTGGTATACTGGGTAAAGAAAGGCGTATTCGTAAAATTGCGGGGTAACGGGAGGATATTATGAGCATTGTACGGTTTGGCATAATAGGGGGAGGCTGGCGCAGCGAGTTTTTTCTGCGTATTGCAAAAGCGCTGCCTGAACGATTTGATGTTGCAGGCGTCGTTGTGCGCGACGAGCAGAAAGGCAGAGCATTCGAGCAAGCATGGGGAGTTCCGACGTTCCGTACGGCTGCCGCGATGCTGGATGCCGTTTCTCTTTCGTTTGTTGTCGTCAGCGTACCGCGTAAGGTTGCTCCGGACGTCATGCTGGAATTGACAGGCCGAGATGTTGCGGTGTTATGCGAGACGCCGCCCGCCGAGAAGCTGGAGGATCTCATCTCATTATACCGGCAGGTCGGCGGCAAGGGGCGGATTCAGGTTGCCGAGCAATATGCGTTTCAGCCGAATCATGCCGGGAGGCTGGCCATTGTCCGCTCCGGCAAGCTTGGCCAGGTGACGCAGGCTCAAGTATCGTCCGCGCACGATTATCATGGCATTAGCCTGATTCGCCGCTATCTGGGCATTGGCTTTGAGAATGCCAGCATTCGCGCCGCCGCTTTCTCTTCACCGATTATGGAAGGTCCGGGCCGTTCCGGTCCGCCGTCAGAGAGCCGAATAAAGCAATCGGAGCAGGTTATGGCGTCGCTGGATTTTGGGGGGAAATACGGCGTTTACGATTTCACCGGAGACCAGTATTTCTCTTGGATTCGTTCGCCGCGTGTGCTGGTGAGAGGGGAACAAGGCGAAATCAACAACTTTGACGTCCGCTACTTGCTTGATCATTTGACGCCGGTCCATTTGCGGATGACCCGTCAGCAGGCGGGATTGGACGGCAATTTGGAAGGCTATTACCTGAAGAGCCTTCACTTAGGCGAACAGATCGTGTATAAGAATGACACGGCGCCGGCACGTTTGACCGACGACGAAATCGCTGTGGCGGCATGCCTGGAGAAGATGGGAGTATATGCGGCCGGCGGAGAAGATTTCTATAGCCTGGCGGAAGCCTGCCAGGACCATTATCTGGCTCTTATGATGAAGGAATCCCTGCTAACGGGCGAATCGGTTACGACGGAAACCCAAATCTGGGCGGAGCATAATTAAGAAAAACTTTAGATTTGCCCTGCTTAATTTTTAAACAATGAGTCTTATTCTGATTAAGTCAACGCAGGCGGCAATTGGCTTAACAGAAGGGCAGGGATATTTATGATGAAATACACCAAAGGCAGCATCCTATCGGTTCTTTTTTTATTCTATCTTTATATTTTGCTAAAGGTGATCTTGTTTAAGTTCAGCTCGGTTAACATAGCGTTTCTATGGCAAAAGCTTCACTGGACGTTAGAATACCCGGAATATATGCGGTACGGTCTGGAGCAGGCCAATTTTACCCCGTTCAAATCGATCTCGCAAAATCTTCACGGGCTGTCGGAGCGTCACGAACAGGTAAATCTGTTTGGCAACATCGCGATCTTCCTGCCTTGCGGCATTCTTGTGGGCTTATGGACGAAGCATGACTCCATTTCCTTTCTTGGAGCAGCCGCTCTTTCATTCGGCCTAAGCTTGGCCCTTGAATGCTCGCAGCTTGTTTTCGCGATGGGCAGCTTTGACGTCGATGACCTTATTCTGAATGGCTTTGGCGGGCTTCTGGGATGGTGGATCCTGTTTGTCGTACGCAGGGAAAGAGCACTTGCACAAGTTTAGCTTGCGCAAGTGCTCTTTCGTATATATGTACCGCCGTCATTAACCTTAAAGGTACAAGCTGTGTCCCGAACACGGCTTGTACCTTTTTTCATGCGGATCCCAACATTGGTTAACGTCCGTACAGCTTCCGGTAAGTCTCCGGCGTCATGCCTTCCTTTTGGCGGAAGGTGGAGACGAAATGGCTCGCGTCGCGAAAGCCTACCGCTTCGCCGATGCGGCGTACGGTCCAGTCCGGCCGGGAAGGCAGCCATTCCTTCGCTTTCCGGATCCGCAGCTGAATGAGATACGAATAAGCCGTCTGTCCAAACAGCTCGCGGAATCTTTCATTCAGCTGCCTCTCGCCGATGCCAAGCTGCACGGCCATGTCGGCCAATCCGATCTCCGGGTTGGCGAAATGCTGCTCTAGCCAGGCCAGCAGCACCTGAATCCGCTCCAGCCGTTTGGACATGGACGGGCGGTTGTCCGTTCGGGCATTGGTCCGTAGGAGCGTCAGGAATTGGTATAAATCGGCCGATGACTGCCAGCCGGAAGGATCGCTTCCGGCTTCGGCAGAGGTCAGCATGTTGAATAACTGATCGCTGATCCGGTCGTTGCCGGCTTCCCATTGGAATCGTTCGGCGCTTCCCCAGCCGAACGATTGCACGATGCTGGCAGCCATACCTCCCCGAAACGTAATGTAACCCGTCTGCCACCAGCCGTTTCTGGCCTCGTACCGGTGCGGCGTATCCGGGGCAAGAAGGACGCCGGAGCGCTCATTCATTTTCCAGGTTTGACCGCCAACCGTCAATTCGCCTTCCCCTTCCAAGGTCTGGAGCCAGTGGAAATAGGGATAACCCTCCTGTCTGTCCAAGGTCTCCTGATCGGGGTTGAAGCCAATCGTTTCGAGCTGCAGAGGCAGCGGCTCAGAAGGGAAGGCGGGCACGACTCGTCGCATCATAGGAACCTCCGTATTTTTATATGCGAAATCATTAATTTTATATAGGTTAAGGTAATGAGAAGGCTTACAATAGAAGAAGATAATGCAGTTTTATCATATACAAAGAGGTGTGACAAGATGATAAATACGAAAAAGCCGAAGATTTGGTATGGCGGCGACTATAATCCGGATCAATGGGAGAAGGAAGTCTGGGACGAGGATTTAAGGATGTTCAAGCTTGCCGGAATCGATGTGGCGACGCTTAACGTGTTCGCCTGGTCAAAAAACCAGCCTGACGAGGATACCTACGATTTCGGCTGGCTCGACGAGATGATGGACAAGCTTCATGCAGACGGCGTTGGCGTCTGTCTGGCTACAAGCACGGCGGCGCATCCCGCGTGGATGGCCCGTAAATACCCGGATGTGCTGCAGGTTGATTTCAACGGCAATAAACGCAAGTTCGGCGGGCGCCATAACTCCTGTCCGAACAGCCCAACCTTCCGCAAGTATTCGGTGCGTATGGCGGAGAAGCTTGCCGAGCGGTACAAAGATCATCCGGCTCTTCTTATCTGGCATATCAACAATGAATACGGCGGCGCGGGCAACTGTTATTGCGATAATTGCGAAGCTGCATTCCGCGTATGGCTGAAGGATCGTTACGGAACGATTGAAGAAGTAAACAAAGCTTGGAATACGGCGTTCTGGGGTCATATTTTCTACGACTTTGAGGATATCGTTCTGCCAAGCGGACGCAGCGAGGAATGGTACGGCGCGAACGGCCGGACGGAGACAAACTTCCAAGGTCTGTCGCTCGACTACATGCGCTTCCATTCGGACAGCCTGCTCGAGTGTTACAAGCTGGAGTACGAAGCGGTCAAGAAGGTTACGCCGGATATTCCGGTTACAACCAACCTGATGGGCGCTTTCAAAAAGCTGGACTATCATAAATGGGCGAAGCACATGGATGTTGTATCCTGGGATAACTACCCGAGCTTCGATACGCCGCACAGCTATACGGGCATGATGCATGATCTGATGCGCGGCCTAAAGGACGGCCAGCCGTTTATGCTGATGGAGCAGACGCCAAGCCAGCAGAACTGGCAGCCGTACAACTCGCTTAAGCGTCCGGGCGTCATGCGCTTGTGGAGCTACCAGGCCGTTGCGCGCGGAGCGGATACGATCCTGTTCTTCCAGCTGCGACGCTCCGTCGGGGCATGCGAGAAATATCACGGCGCGGTTATCGAGCATGTCGGCCATGAGCATACCCGCGTATTCCGCGAATGCGCGGAGCTTGGCGCAGAGCTTGGGAAGCTGGGAGATGCTTTGCTCGATGCGAGAGTGAAAGCTAAGGTTGCCATTCTGTTCGATTGGGAAAACTGGTGGGCGATTGAAATGTCCAGCGGTCCGTCCATTGCGCTTAAATACGTGAATGAAGCCCATAAATTCTATGATGCGCTATACCGTGCCGGCATTGCGGCCGATGTGGTCAGCGTGGAAGCGGACCTCAGCGGCTACGACCTGGTTATTGCGCCGGTCATGTACATGGTGAAGGATGGCGTAGCGGAGAAGCTGGAAGCCTATACGGCTGCCGGCGGCGCGGTTATTACAACCTACTTCAGCGGTATCGTAAACGAGACCGATCTGGTGACGCTGGGCGGTTACCCGGGCAAGCTGCGTAACCTATTCGGCATCTGGGCGGAAGAGATTGATGCCCTGCTTCCTTCGCAGCGCAACCGGATTGTTATGTCCGACAACTCGCTTGGTTCGAAGGCGGAATACGAATGCGGCATGCTCTGCGATCTCATTCATTCGGAAGGCGCCGAAGTTAAGGCCGTATACGGGGATGATTTCTACCGCGGCATGCCTGCCCTAACGGTTAACAAGTTTGGCGAAGGCGAAGCCTGGTACCTGGCGACAAGCCCGGAAGAAGCCTTCCTGCAGGACTGGCTGCCTCAGCTATGCGCTTCCCGCGGCATCAAGCCGCTGGTCTCCGGCACGCCGGATGGCGTGGAGACGACGATCCGCTCTAAAGACGGCCAGGATTATCTGTTTGTGCTTAATCACAATGCGGATGCCGTTACGGTGGCGCTCGGAGAGCAAACCGGGGTTGATCTGCTTACGGGAGCCAGCGTCCAAGGCGGCGCAACGGAGCTTAAAGGCTATGACGTGCGGATCATTAAGCTTAACCAGGCATAGAGTAGAGTTAACCCGCTAGGGCTATAACCTTAGAGAAAAAGCACGCCTTTTCATGGCGTGCTTTTTGTTATTTTAATTTATTACAAAACCTCACTTAATAAATTACATTTTATTAAAAATCCCAGCAGGTATAATTTTTTACATGAGCTCACCTTATACGGAAAGAGGGATTGATAAAATTGAAAGCGGTTTTAGGCAGAGATAGCCAGCGCGTCGAAATAAGGAGAAAAAACCGAATCGTTCAAAATATCAAAAGAGATTTTTTGTTATATGCCCTTTTGCTGCTGCCTATGGCGTATATCGCGTTATTCAGATATGCGCCGATCTACGGCGTATTGATGGCATTCCAGGATTACAACATTTTTCAGGGCATTAGCGGAAGCGAATGGGTTGGGCTTGACGTGTTTCGGTTTATTTTTGAGCAGGACAGCTTTTACCGGGCTTTAACAAATACGCTTGTTCTTAATCTTCTGGATTTGGTTGCAGGCTTCCCGGCACCGATTATTCTGGCGATTTTGTTAAATGAGCTTAGGTTTACGCGATTCAAAAAACTGACGCAAACCGTTCTGTACCTGCCGCATTTTCTATCTTGGGTCATTATCGGAGGCATGGTATACCTGATGTTCTCGTCGGGCGGCATGGCCAATACGATCTTGTCCGGCCTTGGTCTTGGCAAAATCGAGTTTCTCTCCGACAAAACAAATTGGCTGATCATGTATGTAGCCGTTGGGATATGGCAGAGTGCCGGTTGGGGGACCATTCTTTATTTGGCCGCCATGATCGGAATAAACAAGGATTTGTACGAAGCGGCAGACATTGACGGCTGCAGCAGGATTCGTAAAATCTGGCATATTACTTTGCCGGGCATCAAACCAACTATCATCATTCTGCTTATTCTGCAGATCGGAAGAATGGTCTCGATCGGATTCGACCGGCCATTCGTCATGGGAAATTCTCTTGTCAGCGATTACTCCGATGTGATCAGCACTTATGTCTACCGGATCGGGATTGGATCCGGCGATTTCTCCCAGGCAACGGCTGTCGGATTGTTCCAATCGGTTGTAGGGCTGCTGTTTCTCGTATCGGCCAATTATGTTGCTAAAAAAATCGGCGAGAACGGAATCTGGTAAAGGGCGTGAGTGTGTTGAACAAATCAAAAACGAATCTCGTAGATATGCTGATTGTATTATTCATAACGGCGGTTTCAATAACTTGTCTTGTTCCCTTCCTATATATGATAGCGCTTTCCTTAAGCTCGAATAATGCGATTATCTCGCAAAAGGTATCGCTTTGGCCGGTAGAACTCACGTTTGAAACCTATAAAACGATTCTGAGCGATAACGACATGCTCTATACCCTTGGTTATACCATTGTGCTTACGATTTTGTTTACCGCATGCTGCATGTTTTTAACCATATGCGCCGCTTATCCGCTTACTAAGAAAAGACTGATGGGTAGAAATTTCTTGTTGACCGCTATGGTGTTCACGATGTATTTCAGCGGAGGACTCATTCCGAGCTATATCCTGGTGAAAAATCTGGACATGATGAACACGATGAGCAGCTTGATCTTGCCTGGCGCATTGAGCGTCTTTAATATGATCATACTGAAAACCTTCTTTTCGTCTCTTCCGGAAAGCCTGGAGGAAGCGGCAGCGATCGACGGATGTAATGAATGGGGCATTCTGGTTAAGGTTGTTCTTCCGTTATCGATGCCTTCTATAGCAACCTTAAGCCTTTTTTACGCGGTGGACCGGTGGAACGGCTTCCAGGATGCTCTGTTTTATATTACAGACAAGAACCTGTACCCGATGCAATTAAAGCTGTATCAGATTATTACCGCCAATCAGCAGCTGGATGCGCAGCAAGGCGAAGGAAGCATGGGAGCGTTTATCGTTCCGGAATCCTTGAAGGCTGCAAGCGTCATGTTTGCTACCGTACCGATATTGCTCGTTTACCCTAAGCTTCAGAAGTATTTTGTTGACGGAGTAATGACGGGAGCTATCAAAGGTTAAGGCAGAGCCTCGTGGGCAGCCGTACGGAAAGGTGGTGATCGTTGCCAAATTGCCGGATTTCGTGAACAATTATTGGGGCCAGTTAAGATTCCATAAAGACGATAAAAATAAAAAAGCGAGGTTGAAAAACATGAACAAAAAATTGTTGGTTTTACTGCCCGTTCTTACTTTGCTAGCCAGCGGATTGGCCGGTTGCGGCGGCGATAACAATAATAAAGAGAATCAGCCGAACGAATCATCGGCCGCTTCAACCGAGACGAAATCCCCTTCAGGCCCGCCGACTACACTTACGGTAGAGGTGTTTGACAGAGGGATACAAGGCCAGCCGGATCTGAACAACAACACCTGGACCAGGTATATTAACGAACATTTCGGCAAACCAAACAATGCGGTTGTAAAATTTGTTCCGGTTCCGAGATCGCAGGAGATTGATAAGCTTAACGTCATGATGGCAGCGGGCGAGGCGCCGGATATTTCCTTTACTTATGACAGCGCAACCGTATCCCGGTACGCTAAGATCAACGGTATTATGCCATTGGAGGAACTGCTTGAGAAGTACGGCCAGGATCTGAAAAATTATCTGGGCGAGACCGTTCTTACTTACGGGCAGTTTAACGGGAAGCAGATGGCGATCCCCGCAAAACGAACGTCGCTGGCTTGGATCGGCAGCTTCATCCGGAAGGATTGGCTGGACAAACTAGGGTTGCCGGTTCCGACGAACAGAGATGAATTATATAATACTCTTGTTGCATTCCGAGACAAAAATCCCGGCGGCGTAGACGGCGTTATTCCTTGGGGGTTGGCGGCGACCGGCATGAATTACGGCACCGGTAATTTGGCCGAGTCCTTCTGGGGCGAACAGTCGGAGGAGGATTTTGTAACCTCTCCGAACTGGTTAAAGCCAGGAAACAAGGAATCGCTGAAATTCCTCAACAAGCTGTACAATGAAAAATTGATCAGTCCCGATTTTGCGCTGGACAAAACGGCAAAGCAGGCGGACGCGGACGTGACGAACGGGAAGGTCGGATTTTTCAGCGCTAACTGGGATTACGCGTTTAGACAAAACATAAGCGAGCCGCTAAAAGCCAATGTGCCTGATGCTAATTTTATACCGATCGATACGTTTAAAAACGATGAGGGCAAATACAAAAAAATGATTTACAACGAAAATGGTTTAAATGTGTTTATTCCGAAGTCCAGTAAAAATGCGGAGCTGGCGATTAAGTACTTGAACTGGATGGCAAACCCCGACGTGTTATTTTTCCTGCAATACGGGGAGGAAGGCGTAAATCACAAAACGGTAGACGGAATCCCGCAGGTGATTGCGCAGACCGGAGACAATATGCAAATGAGCCCTCAAAACCTCGACTATACCTTGGTGGTAAACGGCGTTGAGCTTGGCGATCAAGAGAAGAATATTAAAGCTCTTTCCGCTTCGTATGCCGGATTAGAAGAGACGGCAGAGCAGTCCTACAAAATCAATACGACGGACGGTTACACCAGCTTCTTCTATGATACGCCAAATGATGCCAACATTAAGTACGGCAAAACGCTGGGGGATTTGAACAAACAGATGACCGATAAGCTGATTGTGTGCAAGCCTTCGGACTTCGACAGTTTATACGATAAGCTTGTAGATGAGTATATGGCGGCAGGCGGCAAGGCCGTTATGGAGGAGAACGTGAAAATTTACGAAGCGATGCAGGCAAACAAGAAGTGATATAATAGGTTGGCTTGCTGACAAGCCTATGGACTTTAGGGTCCATAGGCCTTTGTCCATATAAAGAGAATGGCTGCGATTTGTTCCTGGTTACCGAGTTCCCACGATTATGACGAGAAGAACCTATCGGGAGGTACTTATGTATAGTGTCATTATTGTAGATGATGAGCCATGGGCGATTAAAGGAATAAGGAATGCCTTTGACTGGGGCAAACACGGATTTGAAATAGCCGGTCAGTTCACAAGCGTTCATAAAGCATTTGAGTTTATATGCGATGAAAATCCCGACCTGATCGTTACGGACATTAGAATGCCTGAAATTTCCGGGCTAGAGCTGATGAGGATGACCAGAGAAAAGGGCAAGCATGCCGACTTTGTAGTTGTAAGCGGTTTCGCCGAATTTTCCTATGCGCAGGAGGCAATAAGATGCGGGGCGCTGGATTATTTCTTGAAGCCTATCGATATCGAGTTGGCGGAAACCTTAATTAATAAGCTGGCTATCCATTTCGCTAACAAAAGAGGTCACCGTAATAGCCTTATCCTGGAGGCGTTAATGTCGGCGGACGAACATGAATTGAGCCGTTTAACTCCTTTTTTTGATCCTTCTTCGAAGGATGACTATTATCGCGCGCTTATTCTTTATTCGAATCGTGAACAAACCGGCGGCAAAAAGAAGTTTGATGTCAAGCATGCCTTGGAGATCGAGCTGGGATCAAGGAAAACGTTATATATACTAAAAAGCAGCCAATTGGCGGATTTGAAGGGACTTGATTTGGCGAGTTTGGCGGGATCAGATATTAAAGCTGCGGGAATCAGCAGCATCTCGAATCATTACAAGGATCTTGCCAAGCTGATCAAGGAATCCGATCTGGCGGCCTCAAAGGTCTTTTTAAATGAGGATGAGAAGGGTTTATTCGAATTCGAGCAAAAGCTGAATACAGTCAAGCCTTTTATAGATAGCATTTCAGTCATTATTCAGGAGAAACAATTCGAAGCTTTGGAAGATACCATGGGGAGGCTCAAAAACGACTTCAGCAAAAATAACGCGGGCATGGGGGAGGTAGTTTATTTATGGAATCAGGTAGTCGGCGTATTATTGGCTTCCTTTTACGAGGAACTGAAAGACATGGAGCTTGGCTTCCTGAATTATTCAGAGCTTAAGGAGCGCTTCGAGAACTTTGAGTCCTTATGCGGTTTTTTGTATGATGTCCTTCTCTATATCAGGCAGTTGAACCGTCAATGCGTCAGCGAAGGCGATATCGGCTCCTATTTCGCCCAGATGGTGAAATATATCGATAATCACTATTCAACCAAGCTGTATCTAAAGGATTTATCTTCAAAGTTTTTCCTTAATCAGGTCTATTGCTGCCAGCTGTTCAAGAAAAACTTGGGGAAAACCTTCTCGGAATACGTCACGGAACTCAGGATAAACAAAGCCTGCGAGCTGTTGAAGCATACGGAAATGTCCGTTGAGGAAGTAGCATTAAAGGTCGGAATCATGGATTATTATTATTTCAATAAAGTATTTAAGAAGCAATGCGGAATAACCCCTGCAAAATACAGAAAATGCTGATTTTTAAATTAACGTATCGGAGTGGGCAGCTTGAAGATCAGCAGACTGAAGCTTAAACATCAAATCTTCCTTATCGTGTTGTTTACGGTCATCATCTTTACCTTTATGGAGGCTTATTTCTATTTCAGCTTTTATAATCTGACCCAGACAAGGGCCGCCAATTACGGCAATAAAATCATTGAGCAGACGCGCCAAAAGATCGATTCGGTTTTTAACGATATAAAGATCAGCACGAATACTGCTGTAGATAATAGAAAAATTCAGGAATTTACTACGGCGGATAACGATTACACGAGAGATATCGACATCGGCAATTACGTCATCGACTTAATGGAGTACATGAGATCCTTCAATTCCTATGTAAGCGGCATTGTCATTAACGATAATCAAGGCAGAAAGGTTTACAGCGTCGATTCGATAACCGGCGATATCTTTTTCCTGAATCAGTATAACGCGTTTATCGCTAAGTACAAAAACGACAGCGAAGCCTTAAAAGAAGGAACGTTTACGGATTTGTTGAAAGACGGCAAATCAGGCAATAAATATTTCTTTTATGTGACACCTATTATCGAATCGATAGGCGGCGTTCATTTTTCGCAAAGAACCGGCTTTTGTTCCGTAATGGTCAATATCGGAAAGCTGCAGGAACTGATTGAAAACACGGAGCTTACGCCCCACTCCGCCCTGTATGTTCTGAACAGCAGCAACGAAGTTATAGCTTCCAACCAGGCAGGCTTCCGCGGCGTTTTGTTCGAGGATATCCTGTCGGCGGACCGGAACAGCTTAACAAGCGGAGTGAAAACGGAGATTAACGGGGAGAAGGTCATCGTCCAGGAGAAAGGTCTGGAACAAGCAGACGGTTGGAGCATTGTCAGTATTATCCCGGTTCATGAATTGACGGAGGACATGAACCCCATTAAACATAACAGCATAATAGCCGGAGTCGGAATCATACTGAGTCTCTTTATTCTCGGTTATTTCTTTCTAAACAATTTGACGCGGCCGGTTATGGGTCTTGTAGCGGACATGAGGAAAATCGGCAAGCGGGAGGGCTTCAGAGTTAAGGTCCGTTCGACGAATGAAGTCGGGGTATTGGCTTACGATATCAATCGGATGATTGACAAAATGGAGAATATGTCCAGCCATGTTATTAGCACGCAAGCACGATTATACGAATCGGAGCTGAGCAAGAAGCAGGCGGAGTTTTCTGCTCTGCAAAGCCAGATCAATCCGCATTTTCTCTATAATACTTTAAATTGCATCAGCGGCATCGGGCTGGAATACGGCAGCAAGGAAATCGCCCAAATTACATCGTGTATGTCCAAGATTTTCCGGTATAGCGTGAAAGAGGATGCGGTGGTACGGATCAGCGAGGAAATCGAATGCATTAAGGCCTATTTGAATATTATCTCTATTCGATATGAGAACAAATTTGCGATGGAAGTGCGGATAGACGAGAAGCTGATGAACCTGCAAACACCAAAAATGATTTTGCAGCCCATTGTGGAAAATGCCGTATACCACGGGCTTGAGAGAGTGGATGCCGAAGGAGAGCTTAAGGTGAGCGGCCACTTCGATGCCAATGGAGACATATGCTTTGCGGTAACGGATTCGGGAAGAGGAATGGATGAGGACAAGCTTAGGCACCTAAGAGAGAAGCTGAATACGGAGCATTCGGATAGAGGGTCCGGGAAAAGTATCGGTCTGCCGAATATAAATAACCGAATAAAGCTGCTGTTCGGAGAAAGCTACGGCATAGTAGACATCGTTAGCCGGTTGGGATGCGGAACGACCATAATTGTCAAAATACCAGCTTTGGAAAAATAAATTTGAAGCTTGATCTGGCGGAAAAGCTGGGATCAGATAGGGAAAGATCAATAGATTTGTCCACCTTCCATACATCCTTTTCCTTGAGCATCTCTTGAAATTATTGCTATAATTTCCTAATAGAGCTTCACGAGAGAGAGCATGCAAAGGAAAAGGGGGATGGAAGATGGAGCAATGCAATGAAAGCTTTATTATTAGCATCGACCGTTTCAAGCCGCATACCTTTCATTTGGAAGAGGGAGACGGTCTTTTTATCTCTCATTCTCATGATTACGACGAATTGACTTTGGTTCTGGATGGAGAAGGCTATTACAGTTCCCCGGAACAAAACATTAAGGTGCGCGCGGGCAGCTTGATCCTGATTCCTCCCGGGCTGCATCACGGCTTTGTATGCACGAAGCCTTGGAGAGGAGTATCGGTTCATTTCAGCCATGATCGGATTCCGCTCCAATCCCGTTTTCTGTTTCAAACCGGATACGAATGTAATCGAATTCATCATATTCAGCTGGATGAAGAGGATACCGATTGGGCGAAAATCAGCTTTAGCCAGCTGGAGAAGGAATGGAAGAAGGATACGCGCAGCATGGATTCCTTCAATATAATGCGAATTGCTTTCGAGACGGTAATCGTCTTATTCCAGCGGTATCAAGCTCTTACTTCCCAAACAGCCGGCGGCAAAAATGATCAGACGATTATTCAGGAAGTATTGAAGGAAATTCACGCCAGGTTCTACAGTCAGCTTACGGTTCATGAGCTGGCCTCCAAGCATTTCGTATCGGAGAGCAATTTGCGCAAGAAGTTTACGGAGATCGTTGGCGTATCGCCGAAGCAATATATGATTAACCTGCGGATGGAGGAGGCGAAGCGTCTGCTGCGGCAGACCGACAAAGCCATCGAATCGATTTCCTCCGAAGTCGGCTTTACCTCCTCCAGCCGATTTTATGATTTCTTCGTGAAAGCGGTTGGGGTAACCCCGTTCGAATGGCGCAAGCAAAACATGAAATAACAAATTTGATAAAGCCGGCTCTTTTTCGACCGTCGAAACCGATTTGGCTATTCCGTTTTTTGAATAAAAAATAAAGCGCTTTCGCAATTGTTCGCCGAGGGGAGACTCCTAGATAATAGGAGATGCAAGACGTAATGATGAAGGAGCAAGAAAAGGAGAGAGTAGATGACTCAAGCTAAGACATTCCGCAACCCTATTGTTGCAAACGCTGGCGATCCATGGGTGTATAAGCATACGGACGGTTATTACTACTACATGTGTACGCTGGGAAGCCGTCTGGAACTGACGCAATCCGCCAGCTTGACCGGACTTGCGGGGGGGCGCAAACAAACGATTTGGACACCTGAGGCCGGAGGCCCGTTCAGCAGTAATTTGTGGGCGCCGGAAATTCACTTCCTGAATAACAAATGGTACATCTACTACACCGCTAACGATGGAGGAGGGGATGATACCCGCCGGATTTGCGTCCTGGAGAATGAGCAGGCGGATCCGCTTGAAGGCGAGTGGACGTGGAAGGGCGCGTTGCAGACTCCCGTACCCGGTCTGGACGGAACCGTTCTCGAGATGGAAGAGCAGCTGTACTTCCTGTACGCCGGTTATGGTCACTTTCCGGATTACGGATCAGCCATTTATATCATGCGAATGACGAATCCGTGGACCTTAACCGGAGAGCAGACCTTGCTGACGGCACCAACCCTGGAATGGGAGAAGCAGGGCGGAATGGCGATTAACGAGGGACCTGTTATGCTGAAGCGTAACGGAAAGGTGTTTCTTGTTTATTCCGCCAGCACGACCTGGTCCGAGGATTATTCGCTTGGAATGCTGACCATGAAGGATTCGGCGGATCCGATGGCTGCGGATTCCTGGACGAAAACGATGCAGCCGGTATTTAAGAAAAGCGTGGAGAACGGGGTATACGCGACCGGACATAACAGCTTTACCAAGTCGCCTGACGATCAGGAGGATTGGATTGTTTACCATGCGCTGCATGCGCCCGGAGTGGAGACCAAGCATCGTGCGACCCGTATTCAGAAGTTCGGCTGGCATCCGGACGGATCGCCTGATTTTGGAGTGCCTTACGGGGATACGTTTGCATTAAACGTGCCATCGGGGGAATAAGGAACAGCTCTTTTTTTTGTCAATTGATACATCAATTCTGTAACCAAATAGTTTTTCTGAGAGGTAAAACGAAAGGAAAGCTCTTGAATACGCAGGATTTGATAAGATTAGTGCTGTTAATTCCATGATTTAAAAATGAAAACGTTGACATTAAGGGGGATAAATATGGGAACGATGAAGAAACGTTTGCTTAACCTGTTGCTGGTATGCGTATTGACCGGTTCCGCTCTGGCCGCCTGCAGCAGCAACAACAATAACGATCCGAAGGAGTCCTCGGATCCGGCAGCAACAACCGATAGCTCGCAGGCGCCGGCAGAGACGACGGCTTTCTCGGATATCAGCCCAACGATCCGCGGCAATAAAACCCCAACCCAAGAGCAAATGGATGAAGTCAACAATACTTTAAACGATACTTATCTCGGCGATCTGTACGACGAGAAAATTCCAAGCCATTATGACGCTTATCCTTATAAAAAGGATGTCACGCTGGACGTATGGCTGCCTGCCGATTCCCAAATTCCGGATATGAACAATCAGGTGGTTCAGAAGCAGGTTGAGAAATTAACCGGCATCAAGGTGAATTTCATTACGCCTCCGGTTGGACAGGAAGCGGACGCGTTTACGCTGATGATGTCTTCGGGCGAGCTGCCGGACATTATCATCGAGCCGGAACGTTACCCGGGCGGACTTGAAGCGGGCGTTAAAGACGGCGCTTATCTGGATCTAACGGATTACATGGATAAATACGCTCCGAACTACAGCGAATGGCGCAACTCCGATGAGACCAGAAGAAAAACGACGGTAACGGACAGCGGCAAGCTGCTGGGCTTCTACGGCATCGCTCCTTATTCCGAATGGATGTGGTTCGGCATGCTGATCAAGAAGGAAGCGCTTGAGAAGACCGGGCTCGAAGTGCCGAATACGATTGACGAATGGCATACGTTCCTGACCAAAGCGAAGGAAGTCGGCTACAGCGAGCCGCTCAACTACGGTTCCACTTACGGCCAGATCTTTACCGGCATCATTAACGGTGCTTATGGCGTATGGGACTGGACATTTATGGATGCGGACGGCAAGGTGCAATGGGGGCCAGCGCAGCCTAAAGCGAAGGATTACCTCGCTACGATGCAGCAATGGAACAAAGAAGGACTGCTGAACAAGGACTGGGCGACGGCGGACTTCAATCAGCGGATGGCAAGCGCCATTTCAGCTAAAACGGCCGTTATGATGGATTCTCCGGATACGATGTGGAGCTACTGGAAGCAGCAGAACAATATTGACTTCGTAGGCGCGTTGAACCCGGTTCTGAATGCCGGCGACAAGGCGGCTACTACTTACAAGAACTTCAAAAGAACAGGCCGTTCCGCAGCAATTACAACGCAGGCCGATGATGTGGAAGCGGCTATGAGATGGCTTGATTTTGCTTACAGCAAGAAGGGCTGGGAAATTCTGAACTACGGCGAATACGGCAAGGTGCATCTGGTTGACGAGACAGGCAAGCCTTACTTCCAGCCGGACAGCTACATTTACAAAGATCCGGACGGTCAGCCGGTGGCGACAACCCTTGTGAAATACCGCATGCATTCCTGGCCGGATATCCGCGACGAGCATAACTCCAACCCGCTTATCGTGGCAGAAGGCAGCTACTCGGGCGACATCCGGAAAACCTGGACGGAAAATATGGACACAAGCGTAGCGATGCCTCCGATTACGTTCACGACGGAAGAAGCCTCCCGCGAGGCGGAGCTTGGCAACCAGCTGTCGACGCTGCGCAATGAATATTTTGCCAAGATTATTAAGGGCCAGCTGCCGGTTGATGCTTACGATAAATTCCTGAGCGAAGCGAAAAAGATGGGGCTTGACGAGTTCCTGAGCATCCATCAGGCTGCGCTTGACCGGTATAACGCACGGTAATTTCAAGCTCAGGTTCATACAGGAGAGAAACGGGCATGGCTGTCTGCTTAATAGGCAGGCGGCGATGCCCTACCTGGGAAATAAGGCGGTGGATGCATGAGAACGGGTCAAATCATCAAAAAGGACGTTAGAAAAAACTGGTTTGTCTATTTATTGGCGGTACCTGTCATCGCATGGTTTGTTATTTTCTGCTATGGGCCGATGTGGGGGCTGCTGATCGCGTTCAAAGACTTTAAGCCTCTGCTGGGCTTCTCGAACAGCGACTGGGTAGGCTTGAAGCATTTTATCGATTTCTTCGAGGGTCCGTATTTCTGGCGGGTCGTTAAAAATACGCTTCTTCTGAACGTATGGGGACTTGCTTTTGGCTTTACCGCTCCGATTATTCTGGCGTTATTGCTCAACGAAATCCGCGACGGCAAATTTAAAAAGCTGGTACAGACGATCACTTACATGCCGCATTTTATCTCCCTGGTTGTCGTCTGCGGGATGATTCATATTTTCACGGCGGATGAAGGGGTTATTACCCAGCTGCTTCAGCTGATCACGGGCAAGGAATATACCTCTTTGCTCGGGTATTCCCAATTTTTCAGGCCGATCTATACGTTCTCCGACATCTGGCAGACGATCGGGTGGTCCAGCATTATTTATCTCGCCGCCATGAGCTCGATCGACTCGACGCTGTACGAAGCGGCGGATATGGACGGAATCGGCCGGCTGAAGAAAATGTGGCATATTACGCTGCCGCAGATCAGTCCGGTCATTATCATTCTCTTTATTTTTGCTGTAGGCGGCATCATGGCGTCCAGCTATGAGAAGATTATTCTTCTCTACAATCCTCTTACCTACGATAGAGCCGATGTTATTGCTTCCTATGTCTACCGGAGAGGCTTGCGCGAAGCGAGCTTGAGCTATTCGACGGCCGTAGGTCTTATCAGCTCGTTAGTCAATTTTGCCCTGCTCTGGGTAACGAACAAAATAGCAAGCCGTAAATCCGAAGTGAGCTTATGGTAGAAAGGGGGGGGCCTTTACGATGAAATATCATTCGATCAGCAGCAGAGCATTTGATGTCATGATCTATGTCCTGCTCACGGTTTTAACATTGTGCTGCCTGTATCCGATCGTCCATATCATCTTCGCTTCCGTTAGCGATCCGGCGAGACTGGTTGCGCATAAAGGCGTTCTGCTTAAGCCGCTTGGCCTTACGATTGACGGCTACAAGCTGATTTTTAAGGATAACAGTCTATTGGTCGGCTACAAGAATACAATCTTGTATGTAGGGCTTGGAACGCTGGTGAATATGCTCATGACGATTATGGGCGCTTTCGTGCTGTCCAGACGCGATTTGTATTTCAAGAAATATATCATGATCATCATTACCGTGACGATGTTTTTTGGCGGCGGTTTGATTCCATGGTTCTTATTAATGAAGGATATCGGCCTGTACAACAATCTGTGGGCTATGATTCTGCCTACGGCGCTGAATACGTGGAATATGATCGTGCTCCGTACCGGCTTCCAGTCGATTCCGACCGAGCTCGAGGAAGCGGCGATTATCGACGGCGCAAGCCAGCTGAAGCTGCTCGTAAACGTTATTCTGCCGCTGTCCAAGGCGACGCTCGCTGTTATTTTCCTTTATTATCTCGTAGGCAATTGGAACTCCTGGTTTAACGCGATGGTTTTGCTGAAGGACCGTGACCAGTTCCCGCTGCAGCTGCTGCTCAAGGAAATTCTGGTGGCGAACGATTCCACGGCTACGACTCAGGGCAGCGCCGGCGGCGTTGTGATCGACAGCGCATCCAGCGCGACCGCTTTCCGGGAATTGGTGAAGTATTGCACAATCGTATTTTCCACGCTGCCGATTCTGATGGTGTATCCGTTCCTGCAGAAATATTTTGTTAAGGGCGTTTATGTCGGTTCAATTAAAGGCTAATTGCAAAGGAGCTTGCTAACTTATGAAACTTACGATTCCCCGTCCCGAATATCCGCGTCCTCAGTGGGTTCGGCCTGATTGGATCAACCTGAACGGGCAATGGCAGTTCGAGATTGACCATGGCAAAAGCGGCAAGGAGCGCGGCTTCCAGGAGCCCGGTCTTGAGCTGTCCGGTACGATTACCGTGCCGTTCTGCCCGGAGAGCAAGCTCTCGGGCGTGGAATACAAGGACTTTATGGCGGCGGTCTGGTACAAAAAAGAAATTAATCTTCCGGATGATTGGGCAGAAGGCGGGCGAGTGCTGCTTCACTTCGGCGCCGTGGATTACGAGGCGGAGGTATGGGTGAACGGTACGGCAGCGGGCAAGCACCGCGGCGGTTATTCCTCCTTCAGCTTTGACATTACTTCCGCGGTCGCGGCGGGGAGCAATGTGATTACCGTATACGCGGTAGACGAGCAGCGTTCGGGACGCCAGCCGCGGGGCAAGCAATGCGGAGGCTATTACTCTTCAGGCTGCGACTATACCCGAACAACGGGAATCTGGCAGACGGTATGGCTGGAGCGGGTGCCGGTGGCCTATTTGGCAGGTATGAAGCTTGTCCCGGACCCGGACAACGCATGCGCGCATCTGGAGCTGCAGCTTGGCGGAAGCGGGGTTAACTCCGGTACCAAGCTGGTTGTAAAAGCGTTGCATGAAGGCGCGGCGGCGGGCGAAGCGGCGATTGCCGTATCCGGTCCGTCAGCGAAGCTGACTTTGCCGTTGACGGAGGTTCACCTTTGGCAGCCGGGCAGTCCGGAATTGTACGATCTGGAGATCAGTCTGGTACGGGACGGGCAGATTTTTGATACGGTCCAGTCTTATTTCGGGCTTCGCTCGGTGAAGCTGGACGGAATGGCTTTCCGCATTAACGGCAAATCCGTATTCCAGCGGCTTGTGCTGGATCAGGGCTTTTACCCGGACGGCGTCTATACGGCTCCAAGCGACGAAGATCTCCGCAAGGATATCGAGATCTCGATGGGTCTTGGCTTTAACGGCGCCAGGCTGCATGAGAAAATATTCGAGCCCCGTTTCCTGTACTGGGCGGATAAGCTGGGCTACCTCGTATGGGGCGAGCATGCCAACTGGGGATTGGACATTACGACTTCGGAGGGGCTCGCCGGCTTTTTGCCGGAATGGCTGGAAGGAATGGAGCGCGATTTCAACCATCCCGCGCTTATTGGCTGGTGTCCGTTCAACGAGACTTGGGATAAGGACGGGACCAAGCAAAATAACGAGGTGCTCCGCATCGTCTATGAGGTGACGAAGCGGATGGACCCGACGCGTCCGGTTATCGATACGAGCGGTAACTTCCATGTCGTCACGGATATATTCGACGTTCACGATTACGATCAGAATCCGGAGACGTTCCGGGCGAGATACGAGCCGATGAAGAACGGCGGCGAGGTATTTAATACGTTTCCCAAGAGGCAGCAGTATGAAGGCCAGCCTTATTTCGTCAGCGAATATGGCGGAATCTGGTGGAATCCGGACCAGAAGGACGAGAAGTCGTGGGGCTATGGAGACCGTCCGGTATCGGAGGAGGACTTCTTTGCCCGCTATGCGGGATTAACGGATACGCTGCTCGATCATCCGATGATGTTCGGCTTCTGCTATACGCAGCTGTATGATGTGGAGCAGGAAGTAAACGGCCTTTACACGTACGACAGACGGGCGAAGTTCGACCCCGGGATGATCCGCCGTATCAACAGCCGCAAGGCGGCAATAGAAGATTGAGTTGAGAGGCTTCCGGTTACCCGGAAGTCTCTTGTTTTGTTGCTAGAAAGAGGAATTGGGAGGGTAACTATTTAATAAGTAACTACGAGGTGATCCTATGAAAAAGCTAGGCATGCTCTTCTGCGTGTGCTTGCTGTTACTTACCGGATGTCAGAGCTCCAATGATGGGCTAGCCAAAGCCCAGGAGAAGATTGACCAATCCAACTCTTTTAAAATTCCGAAACTAGACGGATATGAAGTTAATTATGTGCAACTCGTCGGTCCGCCAAAGGATGAGCAGGGAAAGGCTATCGGAGACAAGCAAGAGGTTCTTGTTGCTTACACCAATCATAAAGGTAAGCTGATTAAGCCGGCAGACGAGCAGAAAGCAAATAAGGATAGGGACATCCTATATGGACCTTATCAAGGTGAAACGTTCATTACGATAACTTATAGTAATTTTAAGTCTGATCTGGATAATAGTCAGGAAACGATAATAGGCGGCGAGCAAGTTCGGAGAGCAGCTGCAGGCGAACGAACCTTACTGGTATTTAACGGCGGGGAAGGTTCAATAACGTTGGAGTATAACAAATTAGATGAAGCAGCTATTACTAAATTGACTGAACAGGTAATCAAGGAGAACAAATAGATCTAACCGATTAAGACTTCCGGATTTCCGGAAGTCTTTTTTTTTGTCATTTTAAGGAAATGTCGGTCTCCTTCTTAAGACCCTAAAGCGGACGTAAAGCACTATTTATTTGGTAATTTTTGTCGAAGTTATTGAAATGACATATACAATATATATAATATATCTTGTGTGTGAGCCACAGCTATGATGCACCGCTAGGAGGTGGGAAGCCAGCGTTTCGTTTTCGAACTTGCAGCA
Source organism: Paenibacillus glycanilyticus NBRC 16618 (assembly GCF_004000805.1). Lineage (GTDB taxonomy): Bacteria > Bacillota > Bacilli > Paenibacillales > Paenibacillaceae > Pristimantibacillus > Pristimantibacillus glycanilyticus. Next base: position 2,188 of record NZ_BILY01000023.1, on the reverse strand, counting down.
TCACTAATTAAACCATAAGAGGTGTGAGAACATGATTCGAAAGTTAACGGCAATCAGTCTAGCCATTGTCAGTACGCTGTCTTTCACGGCGGCAGGATCGTATGCCGATCCGCAGCCAGCGGCACAAGGATCCACCATTTCATGGCCGGATAAACAACAGCTTCCGACCTTCAAGCAGCCTAAGCAGCTGGAGGTTGCGGACATTTATGACGCTCCGGGTGACGTGAAGCTTATGCTGTCTACCCTGCAGGGGATCGTCAACCGTAAGGAGCCCCGTATCTACCTGCTGGAAAGCAAGGAAGAAGGTAAGTATAAATGGCTGAATGATCTGGACGTCGACTATAAAGTGCGTGACGATTATTTCGACCTTTTGAAAAAGTTCCAAAAAGAAGTAAAGGGTATCATTATCTACGATCCTAACGTACCGGATTCCGTTAACGTGGCTACAACGCTTGCCGGACTTCGCGACGGCGTGGCCGTAAGCCCGGAGCTGGGCGCAAAGCTGCAAGCCGCACCGTATAATTTCAAGGTAATCGAGGATCTTCAAGGCAAATTCAAAGACCGCGTAGATGCTTATACGTGGGAGTACGAGAATTTGTGGAAGGAAACAAGCCACCGGATGCTGGTTGGCTTGAGTCCGGAAGTATCCGCGCGTCCGCCTGCGAATCAGCCTGATACGTACAAGGTTGTAGCGCAGGAGAAAACGGAAGAGCGCGATGCCAAGAACCGTCAAGTCTACGATCTGGACTTGTCTTCGTTTTTGGCAAAGCCTGATGTGTACGTGAAGTTCGGGGATGCTTTCACCCAGGACGGCTGGGGATCGGCCGTTCACGAAATTACGGTGAAGGCTGACGGCGTAGAGGTTGCGCACTTCCTGCCGGGTACGGATGCGGAGAAGCCTTTCCTGTATGACCCGCAAAGCTCCCAGGTATCTTCGGGCAGCGGCGGCCACCGCTTTGCGGATGGCGGCAACTACTTCACTTACAAGTTCACGCCGCCTGCCGGCACGAAAGCTCTGACCATGTCCGTTGAGATGTGGAACGAGTACAAGGTGAGCGCGACTAACGATCAACCGTTCTCTTCTCTGACGAAGGAGCCATACGGTTTCCTGCGCGATTACGCGGTAGCGAACAAAGCGATGGTGTTCTGGCTGGATTCCAATGATCCGGCGGAGAAGGAGCTGTTCGAGAAAATTTTGTCCGATGTGAAGCCGGGAACGCCGTACCTCGGATGGTTCAGCAACGATTTCCAAGGCGAGTTCAGCGGCGTAGAGGTTGCTTCGAATCATGGCGTATACGTGCTTGCGGCGGACTGGTTCAGCAATATGACCGTGTTCTCCGGCACGAAGCCGGAATTCTCGAAGCCTAAAGCTCCGAAGCCGGTGAAGCTGGATAACAAAATTTACGTAACGTATACCTTCAGCGAAGGCGACAACCTGCAATATAACCAGCATAGACTGCGGAATTTGTGGGATGATCCAAAACGCGGCCAGGTGCCGATCAACTGGACTTCCAGCCCGCTGCTCTACGATGCCGCTCCTGCCATGCTGAATTACTTCTATGGCACGGCAACGGCTAACGACCAGATTATCGCGGGTCCTTCCGGAGCGGGTTACTTCTATCCGGCAGCTTGGCCGGAGAAGGCTCTTACCGATTATCTGAAAAACACGAAAGACTACCTGAAGAAAACCGGCATGAACATTCCGTATGTGCTTAACCGTCTGAATGGCGAAAACCTGCCGCTCAGCAAAGCGAACAATGCGGCATACCGCGATCAATATGAAGTGCCTGGCCTGTTCATCGGCTGGGATAACTTCACCAAGGTAGACATTGTTGACGGTGTTCCAACGTCCAACATTCAAGGCGTAGGCTCCGTAAACGATACGAAAAAAGCTCTCGCGGACGCCAAAGCGAAATGGGACGGCAAATCGCCGCTCTTCGTATCCCTCGGCATCCTGGCATGGGGCATGACGCCAACCGATCTGGCGAATGTTACAGCCGAGCTTGGTCCTGAGTACCAAGTGGTCCTCGCCGACCAATACTTCTCGCTGATCCGCGACGCCAACGGCTTGCCGGCGAAAAAGTAACCTGATCCAGACAAAGACCTCCGGGGTTCCCGGAGGTCTTTGTTATTTCCGAGCCAAGCAGTCCGTCCGAGCCAAGCAGTCCGTCCGAGCCAAGCAGTCCGT
>NZ_BILY01000022.1 GCF_004000805.1 Paenibacillus glycanilyticus NBRC 16618 | reverse complement strand
CCGAGCCAAGCAGTCCGTCCGAGTCAAGCTGTCCTTCACTCGCTAACGAAACGTAGTAACCTTATTTGTGACAATTTAGCTGTCTGCCAAATCTAACGAAACTTGGTAACGTTATTTGGCTCATTAGAGACCACATGGTGCTCAAAAGCAGTAAATAGCGATCTGTAGTTTCGTTAGAATTTCAAAAGACCCAAAATCGGGCGAATAGCGATACGTAGTTTCGTTAGCTCCTCAGCAACAACAGCAACAACAGCAACAACAGCAACAACAGCAACAACAGCAACAGCAACAGCAACAGCAACAGCAGCAGCAACAGCAACAGCAGCAGCAATTCGCGAACGGACCATCATCACACCCGTAAAGCGTACGTACGATACCGTTGTTTACCGCTGGCTACTATTAGAAGTCTGAGGTCGACCAGATTGGCTAGAATCCGGCGTGCATATTGGTCCGAAACCCGCAGATGGGCAGCGAGCTCGGAAGGAACAAACGGCCGCAGCAGTCTTCTGGCGTAACGGATGGTCTCTGCTTCAAGACAGCCCAACGACTCCGGAGCATCCGATGCAATGAACTTGCCTATAAAAGAAAGCACGAGCTGTTGGCAGCGCTTAGGTTCCTCAACGATGGAGAGGTAAGCAACCGGAAGGAACAGCCAGTTGTCCAAAGCGAGCAGGCAATGCCGCCAGCACAGATCCTTAAACCGCCGCACATCCAGGTCCCGGGCATGAGGCCCGTAGCCTTGGATTTCTATGCCGCCTTTTGCGTCTCCTCCGGGCATATAAGCTAAATCGAGATAGCGATAACCGTTGTGGAAATCTTGCACCTCCCACTCCGGGTAGAGGTGTTTGAAGCTGCCGACTGCCGGGAACCAGACTAAAGGCAGAAATTCGATCGTGCCGTGTCCTAGTCCTTTTTCCAGCAATTCGCGTCTTCGTGGGTTGTTTTCTTCGCGAATCATGCTCTGCATCCATTCCTCAAAAGCTTGTTCGAATTTGATAATGACCATCACATCCTTTTCTGAAAAGGGGCGTGAAGACAAACAAAAACGCCGCTTCGAAATCGTCTTATCACGGAGATAAAACGGAAATCAAAACGGCGTGTGCTTCACGACCAACTATTTATTAACAGTATAAATTAATAATAAATGAGAAACAAATCGCTCTTTTATGAGAAAAATGAAAGAATTTCTAGCTTATTTCAGCTTTTCTGTGAAAATGTTAATCCAAACTTCATATTTCCATGTGGTACAATTACCCAGAGCATGAATGGTTCAGGGCTTTATACCTACATTTATTCAAGGAGGTATATATGATCATACATAGCATGCAAAAATCTGTGAAGATCATGTCTTGTGTAATGGCTTTAGCGCTTCTCTGGCTTAGTGCTGGACCGCTTGCAAGCGTTTCTGCGGCAGAAGCGGGCGCAACGGTTCGGGTAAATGGCGAGAACGCGAAGCTGTCAGATTCCATTATTACACAAAAGAACAGAATGTATGTACCGGCAGCGCGCATTGCTACGATGCTTGGCGCCGAGATCAGTTGGGACAGCAATAATGAAGAACTTACAATAGATACAGCTTATAATGATGAAATTGTATTCGGCAATGGCGTACCTGTCGTATATTTCAACGACAACCGTTACAAGATGGATGCGGTACCGTTCATGGAAGACGGCAGAATGTATGTGCCTCTCCGCCAGCTGGCTGACGTGCTTCACGCAGATCTGACATGGGATACCGATTCGAATACGGCAAAGCTTACCGATGTGGACCGTGCAGCTGTAACCGATGAATACGGTCTTGCCGAGATCAGCAAGGAATACGGCATCAGCGCCGCGACTTTGCTCAAGCGCAACGGATTAAACAGCAAGGACCAGGTAAAGCCCGGAACAAAATTAAAAGTCGTTATCCCTTCATTCCTGGATAATCCGGCTTCTTCTTATTCGCAAAGCGATTTAACGCTGCTTGCGAAGATTTCCCAAATTGAAGCAGGCAGAGACTCCTACGAAGGACAGCTTGCCATTGCGAATGTTATTCTGAACCGGGTGAAGGACTCCCGTTTTCCGGATTCCATTCATGATGTAATCTACTCCGGCAAGCAATTCCCGCCAGCCCACAACGGCCTGCTAGACAAGAGCAAGCCGAACGCTAGCGCGCTTCGCGCAGCCAAGGATGCCTTGAACGGGAGAAATAACGTTTATGACGCCGTTTATTTCTACAATCCGAACGTCACCAGAGGATCGTTCTGGAGCAGCCTCGAGGTTGTAGCCAGAATCGGCGGACACAACTTCGCAAGATAACAGGATAAGATCATCGATGCACCTCATTTAATGAGGTGCATTTTTTATATTGATTTTTACCCCAATCCGGAACAAGTTGAAACCTCTTACCGCTGCCTGATGCCTTGCAGGAAGAGAGGAAAAAGCATTTTACAGCCATAATTAGGGAAAAATCATGTCATATCAGTCCGTATACGCAGCTTTATAAATAAAAGTGATTAATATTACAGAATATCTTATAGACATTTTTCGACGAACGCATTGAACCTAACGAAAGCCTGCGTTAGTATTAAGTATAGTAAAAACAGAGTGTCGAAGTCGGATTTTATAGATTGATGTGAGGTGGATGTTGTTTGCAACTTCAAGTGACGAATAGTCCGTTTACGGGCGAGCAGGCAGAACTGCTTAACAAGCTGCTCCCAACTTTAACAGGATCTCAAATGCAATGGCTGAGCGGTTATTTAGCTTTTTACGGCGCGGGCAATAACACGGCTCTGGCATCGGTTGCCGCGGGAGCTGCTATCGCGGAAGCGCCTGCGACTGCACTTTCCGTAGTACCTGCCGTGCCGCAAGGTCCTAAGGATGCTACCATTTTGTTCGGATCGCAAACAGGCAATGCGCAAAGATTGGCTGGCCGTCTTGCCGAGAAGCTGAAAGCCCAAGGCTTTGACGTAACGTTGTCGGCGATGAACAAGTTCAAGACCAACAAATTAAAAGAAGTCGGCTATTTGTTTATCCTCGCAAGCACGCATGGCGAAGGAGATCCGCCGGATAATGCCTTGACATTCTACGAATTCCTGCATGGCAAACGTGCACCGAAGCTGGAGGGCATGAAGTTCTCCGTGCTGGCTCTTGGCGACACATCGTACGAATTTTTCTGCAAAACAGGCGCAGACTTTGACTCCCGTCTCGCTGAGCTTGGCGCTGAACGTATCGTAGACCGCGTGGACTGCGACGTTGATTTCGAAGATGCGGCAGCCGGCTGGCTTGCGGCAGTCAGCGGAGCGGTTAGTGCTGCGCCATCGGCAGCGGCAGCTCCGCAAGGAGCTGCGGTATCGGCTTCCCCGGCAGCAGCCGGCGAGTCCGAATACTCCCGTTCGAATCCGTTTATGGCCGAAGTGCTGGACAGCTTGAACCTGAACGGCAGAGGCTCCGATCGCGAGACGCGCCATTTGGAGTTGTCGCTCGAAGGATCCGGTCTGACTTATGCGCCTGGCGATGCGGTTGGCGTATACGCGCAAAACGATCCCGCATTAGTAAACGATATCATCGCGCTTCTTAACTGGGATGCGAATGAGAAGGTTGTAACGGGTAAAGCCGGAGAGACTTCAGCGCTGCGTGAAGCTCTGCTCCACCATTATGAAATTACGGTATTAACGAAGCCGCTGCTGGAAAAAGCCGTCGCTTTCTCGGGCAATGCCAAGTTTGCCGAGCTTGTTAAACCGGAAAATAAAGAAGAATTGAAGGCGTACCTGAACGGACGCGATCTGCTTGACCTGCTCCATGATTTCGCGCCTTGGACACTGAAAGCAGCGGATGTCGCAAACTTGCTCCGCAAGCTGCCTCCGCGTCTATATTCGATCGCAAGCAGCATCGAAGCGCATCCGGAAGAAGTGCATCTGACCATCCGCAAGGTGGAATACGAAGCGCATGGCCGCGACCGCAAAGGCGTATGCTCGGTATTTGTATCCGAACGTCTGCAGCCTGGCGACAAGCTGCCGATCTTTATCCAACAGAACCCGAACTTCAAGCCGCCGGTTAGTCCGGAAACGCCGGTGATCATGGTTGGTCCGGGTACTGGCGTTGCACCGTTCCGCGCCTTCCTGGAAGAGCGCGAGGAATCGGGTGCCGAAGGCCAGACTTGGCTGTTCTACGGCGATCGCCATTTCGTAACGGACTTCCTGTATCAAACCGATTGGCAGCGCATGCTGAAGGACGGCGTATTGTCGAAGCTGGACGTAGCATTCTCCCGCGATACGGAAGAGAAGGTCTACGTGCAACACCGCATGCTGGAAAATGGCGAAGAGCTGTACAAGTGGCTGGAAAACGGCGCTCATGTTTATGTCTGCGGCGACGAGAAGCACATGGCGCATGACGTTCAATCCGCGCTCCTGACGATTATCGGCCAATACGGCGGCAAATCGCCTGAGGATGCGGCGGCCTACCTGTCCGCATTGCAAGAGCAAGGACGCTACCAACGCGACGTATACTAGGCGCTCGATCGGCAGCGCATAGCAAATAGATAAGTATGGGCCCATTACATGGGGCAAAGGAGCTAACAGCAATGGCAAAGAACCATAAAGTCGAGCCCGTCGGCGGACCGCCGAGCGACGTGGAACATCTGAAACTCGAAAGTAACTATTTGCGCGGTTCGTTGACCGACTCGCTGGCAAACCGGATTACAGGCGGACTTCCCGAGCTGGATAACCGACTTCTGAAATTCCACGGTAGCTACATGCAGGACGACCGCGATTATCGCAACGAGCGCGAGAAGCAAAAGCTCGAGCCGTATTATCAATTTATGCTTCGCGTCGTTACACCGGGCGGTGTAGCGACTCCGGAGCAATGGCTTCTGATGGACAGCCTGGCTGACAAATACGGTACAGGCAGCCTGAAGCTGACTACGCGTCAAGCGTTCCAGCTGCATGGGGTATTGAAATGGAACCTGAAGAAAACCATTCAAGAGATCAATGAAGCGATGCTAACGACGCTTGCCGCTTGCGGCGACGTTAGCCGTAACGTGATGTGCAACCCGAATCCGTACCAGTCGGAGCTTCATAGCGAAGTATTCTACTGGGCGCAGCAGCTGACATCGCATCTGGCGCCAAAAACGCCTGCTTACCATGAAATCTGGCTGGATGGCGAGAAGGTCGTAGACGGCGCGGAGCAAGGCGAGGTTGAACCGATTTACGGTCCGGTCTACCTGCCTCGTAAGTTCAAGATCGGTATTGCCGTACCTCCTTCTAATGACGTGGACGTGTACTCGCAGGATCTTGGCTTTATTGCGATCCTAGGCGAAGACGGCAAGCTTGCCGGCTTTAACGTCAGCGTTGGCGGCGGCATGGGCATGACGCATGGCGATACGGCGACTTACCCGCAGCTTGCAAAAGTCATCGGCTTTGTAACCCCTTATCAAGTATTGGATCTGGCGGAAAAAGTCGTGACGATTCAACGCGACTACGGAAACCGTTCTGTACGCAAATACGCTCGTTTCAAATATACGATTGACCGTCACGGCCTTCCTTGGTTCATGGATGAACTGCAGGACCGTCTGGGCTGGGAGCTTGCTCCTGCCCGCGAATTCCGCTTCGAGCATACGGGCGACCGTTACGGCTGGATTAAAGGAAAAGACGGCAAATGGAATCTGAATCTGTATGTTCAAGCCGGCCGTGTGGTCGATACGGAAGACAATAAGCTGAGATCGGCGCTTCGCGAAATTGCGAAGATTCATACGGGGGATTTCCGTTTAACGGCTAACCAGAACCTGGTTATCGCGAACGTTACGGCTCAGAAGAAGACCAAAATCGTTGCTATATTGAAGGAATTCGACATTGCGGAAGGCTCGAACTATTCGGCGCTCCGCCGCAGCGCATTGTCCTGCGTAGCCCTTCCAACCTGCGGTCTTGCCATGGCGGAAGCAGAGCGTTACCTGCCGTCGCTGATCGATCGTCTGGAACCAATCCTTGCAAACGCGGGACTCCGGGACCAAGAGATCAACATTCGGATGACGGGCTGCCCGAACGGCTGCGCGCGTCCGGCGCTTGGCGAAATTTCGTTTATCGGCAAATCGCCTGGCAAATACAACATGTACATGGGCGCAGGCTTCGCGGGCGACCGTCTCAGCAAGATGTACAAAGAAAACATCGGCGAAGACGAAATCATTGATACCCTTACACCTATCATCAACCGTTATGCAGCTGAACGGAACCAAGGCGAGAATTTTGGCGACTTTGTTATCCGTGCGGGTTACGTGAAGGCTGTAACGGACGGAACGAACTTCCACGACTAACAGCAAAGCGGTGCAGAGAACAACCTCTGCACCGCTTTTTTGCGTTAACCTTTATATGGAAGATTTAAGACAGGAACCTGCAGAAAGTTCTGGATCGCAATCGCGCATGCGCCAAGCACGCAGGATTTTTTCCCGATGGTGGAAATCTTGATTTCCCGGTAGTGGCTGACTCTGGAGTTTAAATTCGATTCAATGAGCGGGAGGGAGTCCGGATAAATCCGCAGCAATTCGCTGTCCAGAATAACAACCTCCGGGTTATAAATATTAATAATGTTATTTAGACCGATGGACAGATAATAGATGAACTGCTCCATTATTTCCGTCACGTCCGGGTCCTTCTCCTCCATCCAGCGTTCGATTTGCGCGTAGGTGATGTCCGCGTCCGGCTTCTTGGCGCGCAATTGCTGGAGGACGCTTGTCTCGGAAGCGTATTTCTCCCAGCAGCCTTGATTGCCGCAATTGCACGGAAGGCCGCCAGGCATAACAATCATATGACCAATCTCCCCGGCAAATCCGTCTTGCCCCCGGAAGAAGGAATGATTTATCATCATGCCCATCCCGATGCCGGAATGCAACGTGACGCTTAACAGATCGTTAGTCTCGTGATGGAAAAAAACGCGCTCCGCGAAAGCGCTGAGATTCGCATTGTTCTCCAGCTTGACTTGCAGGCCAAGAGCGTTCTCCAGATCGCTCTTCAGCGGGACGTCATGCCAGTCAAAGGACGGGATATAATGAATGACTTCATCCGTTGAGACTAGGCCGTGAATGGCGATGACAATGCCGACAATGCCGTACCGGCTGGCAGCGAAGCGCTCCTGATAATGCTTGATCTGCCCGGTCAGCAAGGTCAGGATATCCGCGTAAGCGTTGTTTTGCAATTTGATGGCGTCGGAGAGGACAAGAGAGCCTTGAAGATCCGAGATCGCAAAGGAAATCCGATCATACTCCAGATCGATGCCAATCGCGTAACCGGCCTCCGCGTTAATGGACAGCATAATCGGTTTGCGGCCGACCTGGTTGTATTCGATTTCTTTCTCGATAACCAATTCCTCGTCAAGCAGATCCGAGACCTGGCCCGATACCGTCGCCCGGGTTAGGGCGGTTACTTTGGAGACGTCGGCTCTCGATAACATGCCTTCCTTCAAAATTTCTTTCAGAATCAAAGACCGATTCATTTTCTTTATATAAGAAGCGTCGCCGGTAATCATCTTTATCCTCCTAGCAGCATAAATACGGAATTGACAATGGAGATAGTGCTTGTTACATTTATAATACAATTAATTTGTTCATTAAACAAACAAATTCTTAGAGCGTAAAAAGGAGCGATGACTGGATGGGTATTTTGCAGGATTTGGTCAAGGATATTCCGATTCCGCGCATGGCCAAGGTGAAAGTCAATTTCGACGATACAAAAATTGAAGATATCGCAAGCGAGCTGCTGCCGAAGCTTCAGCGGGAGCAAATTACAAGCCGCGTCAAACCGGGCATGGAGATTGCAATCGCGGTAGGCAGCCGCGGACTTGACCGTCTCGTGGAGATTACGGCGGTTACCGTGAAGTTCCTGAAGGATGCCGGAGCGAAACCTTTTATCGTGCCGAGCATGGGAAGCCATGGCGGAGCGACGGCGGAAGGGCAACGCGAGGTGTTGGCTCATCTGGGCGTAACGGAAGAGACGGCTGGATGCGAGATCCGCTCTTCGATGGAAGTCGTGCAGCTTGGCGAGCTTCCGAACGGCCTTCCCGTCTATCTGGATAAATTCGCTGCCGCGGCGGACGGTATTGTCGTGATTAACCGCGTGAAGCCGCATACGGCATTTAGAGGCCATGTGGAAAGCGGTATCATGAAGATGATCAGCATCGGTCTTGGCAAGCAAAGAGGCGCGGAGGCGTGCCACCAGCTTGGCTTCAAATATATGGCGGAGAATGTTCCGGCTATGGCTAAGCTTATTATGGAGCAGAAGCCGGTGTTGTTTGGCGTAGCGTCGATTGAGAATGCTTTCGATAAAGTCCGGTACATCGAAACGCTTACCCCGGATGAGATCGTAGAGCGGGAGCCGCAATTCCTCGCCCAAGCGAAGGAGCTGCTGCCGAAGCTGTTCTTCGACCAGCTGGATGTTCTCATTATTGATCAGATCGGCAAAAACATCAGCGGCGACGGAATGGATCCGAACATTACGGGCCGTTACCCGACGCCATACGCGCATGGCGGGCCGGACGTGAACAAAATGGCCGTGCTTGACCTGACGCATCAAACGGAAGGCAACGCAAATGGCGTTGGAACGGCTGATTTTACAACGCAGCGTCTCGTAGACAAGATGGACCTGGAGAAAACGTACGCAAACGGTCTGACTTCGACGGTTGTGGCGCCAACCAAGATTGCCACTACGCTTCCGAATGACCGGGAGACGATTCAGGCGTCGATCAAGACGTGCAATATTTTGCATTTTGACCAGGTAAAAATGGTACGGATCAAAAACACGCTGGAGATTGGCGAGATCGAAGTATCGGAAGCTCTCCTGGAATATGTGAAGCATCATCCGCGCATGGAAGTCGTGAAGGATTTATATGAGCTTGATTTCAATAACGACGGAAACTTGTTTTAGATCAGAGACAATGGGGAGAGAAGAAAAATGACGGCTAACTTATTTGATTTGACGGGGAAAACGGCGGTTGTCATCGGCGGCAACAGCGTGCTTGGTTCTTCCATGGCAGCGGGTCTTGCCGCTCACGGCGCGCATGTTGCGATTGTTGGACGGAATATCGAAAAGGCGCAGGACGTCGTGAACGCCATTATCAGCGACGGCGGCAGCGCGAAGGCGTTCCAGGCGGATGTAATGTCCAAGGAATCGCTGCTTAAGGTACAGTCGGAGATTGAAGCGTGGAGAGGCGGATGCGATATTCTGCTCAACGCTCCGGGCAAAAACAGCGCAACTCCATTCTTCGAGCTGGAAATGGAAGAGTATGACGACATCATGGACGTCAATCTGAAAGGAATTATACTCACCTGCCAAATCTTCGCCAAACGAATGATCGAGCAGCAGCGGACGGGCAGCATAATTAATATTTCTTCCGTATCCTCCACTACGCCGTTGTCCAGAGTGTTTACTTATTCGGTATCCAAAGCCGGTCTTAACAGCGTTACGCAATTTCTCGCCCGCGAGTTCGCCGAGCAAGGCATCCGGGTGAATGCGATTATTCCGGGGTTCTTCCCGGCTGAACAGAACCGTAAAATATTAAGCGAGGAACGTGTTGCCTCTATTATGCGTCATACGCCGATGAACCGGTTCGGAACGCCGGAGGAGCTTCAAGGCGCAGCGGTATGGCTGGCTTCGGAGAAAGCATCGGGCTTCGTTACGGGAACCTTGATCCGCGTGGACGGCGGTTTCGGCAGCATGACGATCTAGAGAGGGGAATGGAAATGCAGACTGAAAAATATGTTGCCCTGCAGGACATTCTTCGCGAGATGGGATCGGTTGTGGTTGCTTTTTCCGGAGGGGTGGACAGTACCTTTCTGTTAAAAGCGGCGGTTGAGACGCTTGGACCGGAGAACGTGCTTGCCGTCACGGCCGATTCGGAAACCTACCCGACGAGTGAGCTGGAAGAAGCCAAGGCGCTGGCGAAGCAAATCGGCGTACAGCACGAAGTCGTTTCGACTTCGGAGCTTGCCATTCCGGGGTATGCGGAGAACAATAAGAACCGTTGTTATTTTTGCAAAAGCAGCCTGTTTGACCACCTGTTCCCGCTGCTCGAAGAGCGATCCTTCGCCAATCTGGTGTACGGCGTTATCGCGGATGACAAGAACGAACACCGTCCCGGCATGCAGGCGGCCAAGGAAAGAGGCGTCAGAGGCCCGCTGCTGGAGGCGGATTTATATAAACAGGAAATTCGGGAGCTGTCGAAGGTCTTTGGCCTGCCGACATGGGATAAACCTTCCTTCGCCTGCTTGTCCTCAAGGATTGCTTACGGCGAGAGAATTACGAACGAGAAGCTGCTGAAGGTGGAACGTGCGGAAGCTTATTTGAAATCGCTCCGTATTCGCCAAGTTCGCGTGCGTACTCACGACGAGATTGCTAGAATAGAGGTAGAACCTGGCGATATGACGCTAGTGCTCGCTCATCACGAGGCAATCGTGGCGCAGCTTCAAGCCTTCGGTTATAAATACGTAACCCTTGATTTGCTTGGATACAAGAGCGGCAGCATGAATCGATCGCTTAATCTATAATTCGGGCAAGCCGTTTCACCTTGGGGAAAAGGAAGGATTATCAAATGTCAAATTACGTCATTGGGCTTGATCTGGGCACAACCAGCGCTAAAGCCTGCATCTTTAACCGCATTGGCCATCTTATTGCGGAGGCGGAGGAGCTTGTTGACTCCGAATACCCGCAGGTAGGCTGGGTCCAGCAGAATGCGGCTGCTATTGAACGCTCTGCCGTTCTGGCCGTAAGCAAGGCGATTCAGAAAGCGGGAATCGGGAAGGACGAGGTTGCCGTTCTCGGATTTTCAGCGGCTATGCATTCTCTCTTGCCGGTAAGCGGAGAGGGGAAGCCGTTATCCCCTGCTTTGATCTGGTCGGACGGAAGGGGAACGGATCAGGCGGAACGCCTGACGGAGGAAGAGCGTCAGCGTTACTACGAGAGAACGGGTACGCCGATCCATCCCATGTCGCCCTTCCTGAAGCTGCTGTGGATGAAGGACGCCGGATACGAGCCTTACCGTCAGGCTGCCTTTTTCATGTCGATCAAGGAATATTTGATTTATTGCTGGTTCGGCAAGCGGGTTATCGACTATTCGATGGCTTCCGCTACCGGATTGTTTAATCCGTATACGCGGGAGTGGGATGGGGAAATGCTGGAACTGGTCGGTATTCAGGCGAACCAGCTATCCGAAATTGTTGCCCCTACGACTCTTCTAGGTACGATTAATAGGGAGATTGCCGAAGAAATGGGAATCGCGCCGGAGCTTCCCGTGGCGATTGGCGCCGCGGACGGCCAGCTGGCCAACCTGGGAATTGGCGCGCTGCTGCCCGGAGAAGTTGCCGTATCAGTCGGGACAAGCGGAGCAATTCGCCAAGTAACCCATGAGGCGAAGGTCAGCAGCCGCGGCGAGACGTTCTGCTATTCTTTTACCGAGGATTCCTATATTATCGGCGGACCTACGAACAATGGCGGCATCGCGCTCCAATGGCTGAAGCAGCTTCTGAATGATCACGGCAGCTATGAAAGCTTCCTCGCGGAGGCGGATAAGTCCGCTCCCGGAGCCGAAGGCCTGCTGTTCCTCCCGTATATTAACGGGGAGAGAGCGCCTCTGTGGAATCCGCGTGCAAGAGGCAACTTCTACGGCATGACCGTAGCCCATACGAAGGCGCATTACGTTCGCGCCGTGCTGGAAGGCATTACGTTTAATTTGTATCAGATTGGACGGGCCTTGGAGCAGCTTGCCGGTCCTTCCCGGAAAATTTACGTAAACGGCGGTTTAGCGCGTTCGCCGTTCTGGCTGCAGATGATGGCGGATATTTTCGATGCGGAAATTTACGTTTCGGAGAATCATCATAGCGCAGCTTGGGGAGCCGCCTGGATTGGGCTGGTCGCAATCGGGGAAGAGAAGGATCTGGCTTCTATTAAGTCTAATATCCCGATGGGGGAAGCCGTGCATCCGAATCCCGGGAACAGCAAGGTATATAAAGCCATTTATGATCGCTACGAGAAATTGGCAGCCGGTATTGCAGCATTGTTCTAAAGATCCAAAAAGGCTTAAGAGGTGAATACATGCTTGAAGAAGTGCTAAGACAGGTACAGGACGGCAGGCTTAGCGTCGAGGATGCGGCGAAGCAGCTGGCGACATTCCAGAATTTGGGCTTTGCGAAGGTGGACCATCACCGGAAAAAACGTCAGGGCTTCCCTGAAATCGTCTATGGGGAAGGCAAATCGGCGGAACAAATCATCGGGATTGCCAAAGCTTTGCAGGCGCAAAATCATGAGGTTCTTATTACCCGCGTGTCTCGGGAAAAAGCGGACCAGATCCGGATTGTGTGTTCCGATTATCAATACGATGCCGTAGCTAGACTGCTGTTCTGGAAGCATGCGGACAATCGAGAGAGCAAGCTGAACGGGTATGTTGCGGTTGTAGCGGCAGGCACATCGGATCTGGCTGTTGCCGAAGAAGCGGCTGTAACGGCTGAAGTTCTGGGAAGCAACGTACGCCGCTTCTACGATGTTGGGGTTGCGGGCATTCACCGCCTGCTGCATCATGCGGAAGAGATTCAGCAAGCCGCCGTTTCGGTCGTCGTTGCCGGGATGGAAGGAGCACTGCCAAGCGTTGTAGGCGGCCTTGTCGCCCATCCGGTTATCGCGGTTCCGACAAGCGTGGGCTATGGCGCTAACTTTAACGGTCTGTCTGCACTACTCACCATGCTCAATTCATGCGCCTCCGGCATCAGCGTAGTCAACATCGACAATGGATTTGGCGGCGGATATAACGCCGCGCTGATCCACCAGCTTATAAACAAAGGAGCCGCTGGCCTATGAAAACCTTATATATCGATTGCTTCTCCGGCATCAGCGGAGATATGTTTATCGGCGCCCTACTGGATGCGGGAGGCGATGCCGCTCATCTGCAGGCAGAACTGAAGAAGCTTCAGATCAGCGACGAATACGAGCTTGCCTGGAAGCATGTGATGAAGAACGGCATCAAGGCTTTGAAGTTTGATGTCGAGCTGAAGCAGGAGGGGCAGGGGCACAGCCATGCTCATGATCATCATCATGAGCATAGCCATGAGCATGAACACGGACATGATCATCATGACCATCACCAGCATACGCATAGTCATGATCATGAGCACGGTCATGGTCATGGTCACAGCCACCATCACGATCACAGCCACAGCCATTCGCACGATCATGAGCACGACCACGATCACAGCCACAGTCATTCGCACGATCATGAGCACGACCACAGCCACAGCCATTCGCATGATCACGGTCATCACCACCATGATCATCGGGCGTACAAGGATATTGTCCAGCTGATCGGGAAGTCTGCCTTGACGGACGCGATTAAACAAACCGCGCTTCAAATTTTCAAGAAGATTGGCGAGGCCGAAGGGAAGATTCATGGCCTGCCGCTTGAACGGGTTCATTTTCACGAGGTAGGCGCGGTTGATTCCATCGTTGATATCGTTGGAGCTGCGATTCTGCTTCACCAGCTGCAGATTACAACGGTGAAATGCGCGCCCGTACCGGTTGGAGTCGGAAAAATCCGGATTGATCACGGTATTTACCCAGTGCCGGCGCCGGCAACGCTCGAAATGCTGAAGGGCATTCCGATCGAGCAGTCGACGATTCGTGCGGAGCTTACTACGCCTACCGGCGCAGCTTTTGCGGCAGTGCTTGCCGAAAGCTTTGGACCTATGCCATCCTTCAAGGTGGAGGCAATCGGTTATGGAGCAGGGACCAAGACGTTCCCGGACCATCCGAATGTTTTGCGCGTTGTCATTGGCGAATAGTTGAAGGGGATAGGAGTCGGACGAAATGTTCAATCAGCCGGCATATGAGCATGAAGACAGCGGTATGATCAAGCTCGAAGTGAATCTGGACGATATTTCGGGCGAATGGCTCGGGTATGTGATGGACTTGCTGTTTGAGGAAGGCGCTAATGACGTGTTCTATACGCCGATTTATATGAAGAAAAACAGGCCGGGAACCATGCTGCAGCTGTTATGCCCGCAGGATAGATTAGAAGCGATGAAAGCGATTTTGTTCCGCGAGACAACTACGCTGGGCATCCGCTATTATCCGCTTACCGTTCACCGGCTGGAGCGGGTATTCGAAACGGTCCAGACCGAATGGGGACCGGTCACCGTCAAGAAAGGCTTGTATAACGGAGAAGTGGTTCAATGGGCACCGGAATACGAGGATTGCAAAAAAATCGCAAGCACGCTTGGCATTCCTCTTAAACAAGTTTATGATAGAGTTCGGATGGAACAAAATGGTTAAATAGTAGAGAGACAGGAACGCTTGGGAGGCTATACGGGATGGGGAGTTTAATAACGGTTCTGCTGCTTGGTCTGGTGCTTGGTATCAAGCATTCCATTGAACCCGACCACATTATCGCGGTATCGACGATGGTAAGCAATCAAAAGAAGCTGTGGCGTTCGACGTTAACGGGAATCTTTTGGGGGATCGGGCATACAAGCACGTTGTTTATCGTAGGAATGGTGCTCGTCCTCTTAAAGGGAGAGCTGCCTGAAGTTTGGGCAATGTCGCTGGAGTTTCTGGTAGGCATTATGCTCGTTTACTTGGGTTATAAAAATGTAGTATCCGTAAAGCGTGCTTATCAGCATTCCCATCGGCATGACAAATCCTCCCTTATCAAGGTGACGGTTATCGGCTTTATCCATGGTCTTGCCGGAAGCGCGGCGATGGTTATTCTGACCTTGTCAACGGTTGAGTCGGTATGGGAATGCGCCTTGTACATTCTTGTATTTGGAGTCGGAACGATCACGGGCATGCTGATATTCACAACGATTCTGGGCATTCCGTTTGTATATAGCAAGACGAGCGTAAAGCTGAACCGCGGTTTGATGCAAGCGGCGGGCACGGTAAGTTTTTTGTTCGGCCTTTATTATATGTACAACCTTGGGGTTACGGAAGGGCTGTTTGAGTTGTGGGTGAAATAGCAGCCTGCTGAAGCAAACGGGAGTAGATCGCGTGGTACGCCACGGTGACTATTCCCGTTTTTTATAGTCCAAAGGAACTGTTCACAAAACAGAAAATTTTGGTAGAATAGGTATTACCTTTAAATGGATGGTGATGTTCAGATAGGTAAGCTAGCTCATTTTGATTCTGATGGAGGAATGTAATAGCATGCTGCTTGAGGCTCATGTTAAGGTGACGGACTCCGATCGCCGGAAGGTGAAGCAGCTGCTGAAAGCTTACCCGTCAATGAAAGCGGTAGTCGATATTTCCGCGTGGGATCATAGGGTTGACCAAATTGCTGAATATGCCGGAAAATGCAAAGCGATCGAACGGGCGCTGGAGGCGCTGCCTTATGAAGGAAAGGAAATTTTGACCCGGTGTTTTTTTGAGCAGAAGAAAGATAAGTACATATACGAATTTGTGCTGAAGATACCCAAGAGCACTTACGATGTTTACAAATCAAGAGCTGTACATACGATATCCTCCATTTTAAAAGCAGCTAATATGATCTGACAGACGATATGATAACAAAAGCTTCCTGCGGGAGGCTTTTTTTTATTGTCTATAAACGTATTTCGCTTCCTTATAGTCAAAATCTAGGCATTCCTTAGGCGATTTTCATACGCAACTCATACAAGCCATGTACCGAAAATAAGCTCATCTCCGCTTACACTGGAACAGATTACGTTCATGAAGGGGCTGGTCGATTTTGTTTGCCGACATCTTGTCGATTGCGTCCTTGTGCGGGAAGTTGATCAGCGCCGAGCAGTACATCGGCGATGTGCCGGAGGAGAAGACATTCCCCGCATTGGCCTTTCCTCCACCGAGGGTGGTAGACAGTCCTGGCAACCTGGTGTCGTTCCGCAAGACGTATACGCTGGTCATCAAGGTATTTGAGGAGACCGACAGCAAGGCCTTTATGGCTGCCGAGATTATAGCGGATGGAATCCGGGCTCCCCGTTACCGTGTTCCATGTCTCGCGGAGGATGGATCGTTGACCGGTGAATTTATTCGCGTCGACAAGCTGGATCTGCAGATGGGCGGTACCGGAGAGGCCCAATTAACGCTGGAATGGTCCAGACAGATCAGCTTTGAAAGGGAGACGTACGAGAAAGTAAATACAGTAACGGTTACGGAAAGGATGAAAAGCGATGCCTAGACCTAGAAAAATCGAGGTCCAGCCGCCACCGGCCCAAGTACCCGCGGATGCGCTCGAAAGCGCGCCGGCTGCTGCCGGACTAGAAACGGCGGAGACGCGTTATACGGCGGAAAGCCTGCGACGAAACGCGCGGGAGCTGTTCCGGGTGAATCCGGAAGTGGTTGACGGTGCTTTATACGGAACAAGCGCTCATGAGCTGACCATTGCGGAAGCGCAAGCGCTGATCAAGGCCTATATGCAAAGGGAGGTTCGTTAAGATGGCGGGAGGAACATGGATTCAAGGCGTGGAGAAGGTACGACCGGGATTGTATATGAACTTCAAAATCGCAGCGTTGGAGCGGATCAAATCCGGCGAGCGAGGCACGGTGACGATGCCGCTTGAGCTGAGCTGGGGCCAATCCAAAACCTTCCTGAAGATTGAAACGGACGGCGATGTGCTGGAGCTGCTCGGTTACGATATCAATGATCCCAAAATGATCAAAGTGCGCGAAGCGAAGAAACGGGCAAAGACGCTGCTTCTCTACAGGCTGAATGCCGGTGACCGTGCGAAAGCGACATTTGGCGCGGACTCTAATGCCGTAACGGCAACCGCCATACATACCGGAACAAGAGGCAATGATATTGCGATTGCATCGGAGGATGATCCATCCGGAGCCGCGAAAAAGCTGGTTAAGACGCTGGTGAGCGGCCGCGTTGTTGACCAGCAGGTTGTCGGCAGCGCATCCGAGCTTAAAGCGAACGCTTGGGTAACCTTTTCCGGTACGGGGGGCGTAGACAAAACGGCAGGCTCTCCGCTGACAGGCGGTACAAACAGCTCGGTTACCGGCGGGGACCATACGGAGTATCTGGAAGCGACGGAGACGCAGCATTTTGACGTTATCGCTTATCCTTTCTCGGATGATAATCTGAAAATCTCGTTTATCTCGTTTATCAAACGGATGCGCGAGGAGGAAGGGAAGAAGATTCAAGGCGTTATCGCGTCGCCGGTAAAGGACGGAGCGTTCTCCAATATTTCCGACTATGAAGGAATCGTCAGCGTTGGCAACGGCGTGGTATTGCTGGACGGCACCACGCTGAGCGCGCTGGATGCCGTTGCCTGGGTAGCCGGAGCAACGGCCGGAGCTTCGATTATTCAGTCCAATACGTACAGCGCTTATGAAGGAGCGGTTGACGCGAATCCGCGACTGAAGAACAGCCAGGTGATCGAAGCGCTTAAGAAAGGCCAGTTCGTTTTTGTCCATGACGGCGTGAAGGTAAAAGTCGAGCAGGACATTAATTCGCTTGTTTCTTACTCGCAAACCCGCAACGGCCGTTTCTCGAAAAACCGCGTAGTCCGCGTGCTGGACGCGATTGCGAATGATTTTGCCCGTGTCGCCAACGACAGCTATATCGGCAAAATCGATAATAACGGGGATGGCCATGCGCTGCTGAAGGCCGCGGCTAATCAATATTTGAGAGATTTGCAGGATGCAGGCGCGATTCAGAACGTTGATTTTATAAAAGATTTCGAGATCGATACAATCCGTTCGGTTGGCGACGAGGTGTACGTCAATCTTGGCATTCAGCCGGTTGACAGCATGGAGAAATTTTTCTTTACGGTGGAGGTGCGATAATCGATGGCAAAGTTCCGTGCGGATAATACGATCAACGGCCGGGAAGCAAGGCTCTTTATCGACAGCGAGGAAATCGGCTACGCCAAGTCGTTTGAAGCGACAATCGAGAAGAATAAGGTGGATGTGGCGGTTCTCGGCAACCGTTGGCTCGGAAAAAAAACGACCAGCTTAAGCGGCACGGGTACGCTGACGCTATATAAAGTAACGACGAAGTTCTCCAAAATGCTGCTGGAATACGCAACCTCGGGCAAAGACGTATACTTCACGCTGCAGGGCGTGCTGGACGATCCGGGCTCCGGCCGCGGAACGGAGCGTATTACGCTGCTCAACTGCAATATCGATTCGGTAAAGATCGGGCAGTTCAACGTAGAAGCCGAAGTGCTGGAGGAGGAAATTCCGTTTACCTTCGAAGGTGCCGAAATTCCGGAAGCCCTTAAGGACGGCTTTGAATAATACTCTCTAACTCGGAAGGGGAATGGACCATGACAACAGCAACAAAATCGATGAATGTGTTCATGAAAGGCAAGGCGAAGCAGGCGGTCATCGAGGAGATTATCGTATCGCGGCGTTACGAGGACGAGGACGGCAACCCGATTCCATTCCGGCTCAAGGCCGTGGACACCAAGCGTATTGAAGAGCTTCAAGACGAGTGTACGGTACCGCAATTCAAAAAAGGCAAGAAGGTCGGCGAAGAAGTCGATTGGAAACGGTTCGCTTGCCGCTTGGCCGTTGAGACAACGGTATATCCGGATTTCCGGGATCAGGAGCTGCTGAGCAGCTACGGCCTGGTGGACTCTTGCGATCTGGTAAAAGAAATCTTGAACGTAGGCGGCGAATACGCCGAGTTGATTCAAGCGGTTCAGCGCGTGAACGGTTTTGACACGGACTTCGAAGAGCTGGTGGATGAAGCAAAAAACTAATCCGCAGTGGCGATTATCATGCGCTGATCTCCCACCGGGTCTGGCAGAAGCATCATCTCCCCCCGCAGGAGCTTTGGCAAATGGATGATTACCACCGCGCTTTTATTTATGCCTCCGAGTTTACGGAGATGGAGGCGGAACGAAAGGCTGCGCGCGCGCAGGGCCGCAAATGAGCCCATGCAAGCGGGAGAGGAAGGAGGCGGTTATGAATGGCAGCCGCAGCCGCACTGACAGGTACGGGGTTTAAACTGGCACTCAAAAAAGGCGCAAAGAAAAAAGGGGCCTCCGTTTTTCTGAACAGCTTCAAATCCTTCAAAAAGCAAGGCTTCGGCAAGCAAGCGGTGCAGGCCATCTTCGGGAAGAAGACGGCCGCTAAGCCTCCTGCCGGGGCCGAAGAGAAGAAGCCAACCTTCGCCGATCACCTGAAGAGCATGCAGGAGGTGTTCGGCGGCGTAGGCGAGCAGCTGAAAAGCTTTGGCACCGCTACCGTTGGCGCAGCTGCTGACCTGGAAACCGACAGGATTGGCTTCGACTTTGTGGTCAGTAAGCTGAAGCCGCCCGGGGGTAAGGGCGGGAAAGGGAAGGGAGCGGCAAGCGCGGCTGCGCTTCAGAAATCCTTTGCCGATTACTGGACAGCGCTTCGGGATAATGCCCAGACAACCGCGTTCTCGGCTAATGATGTGCTAAAAGGCGGTACGCAGGCCATCAAGCTGACCAAAGGCGATACGGGAAAGGCGATGCAGCTGGTTAAGCTGGCGGAGGATATGGCGGGCTTTAACCCCGGCAAGACCGTCGCCGAAGCCATGGAAGCGATAGAAGCCGCGAACGGCAAAGATTACAAGAAGCTGGAGGAATTCGGCTTCGAATTCAAAAAGGGCAGCTGGAACAAGTTCCTGACGGATGCGGGCAAATGGTTTGATGGTGGCTCCAAAAAGCTGAACGAATCGGCAAGCGGCATGTGGGAGATCGTGACGGAAGGCCTTAAGGGCTCCCTGCAAAATGCTGGGGTTGCCGCGCTGGATCAGGTGAAGCCGATTATGCAGAAGCTTGTAACCTGGCTTACGAACGGCGGCTTCAAGAAGCTGGAGAATATAGCGGCCAAGACCGTTGATGTCTTGGTGAAAAGCTTCCTATGGCTTGCCGACGTGCTGGGTCCGGTATTTGGCTGGCTGGAAAAGGCACTCGACTGGGTAAGCGCCAACTTTGATTCGTTAAGGCCTGTTCTGAACGGACTTATCGCGGCATTCGCTGCTTTTACGGTTATCTCTACCGTTGCTTCTATCATTTCGGGGATAGGCGTCTTTATTGGCCTCTTATCCAATCCGATCTTCTGGGTGGTTGCCGCCATTGGCCTGCTTACGGCAGCCTGGACGGGCAACTGGGGCGGCATTCAAGACAAGACCAAGGCGGCTATCGCTTGGATTGTATCTGCCTATAACGGCTTTGTTCAATCCATGAAGCAGTTTATAGCGGATACCAAGCAGCTGTTCTCCGACCTTAGCGCCTGGATGAATCACCTATGGTCGAGTGCCGTAACCGGCGTACAGCAGTTTGTGAACCAGCTGGTAACGGGTACGATTACCAGCTGGAACAAGCTCGTCAGCACGGTTACGCAGCTTGGCGCGCAGCTGCAAGCCTGGCTGACCCAAACCTGGAGCAATATCGTATCGGTGACGACGCAGCTGCTCTCGCAGGCCTGGCAGGCGGTCAGCACAGCCTTCCAATCCGTATGGTCAACCGTTTCCGGCGTCATGATGCGAATCTTCCAATTCTACGCGCTTATCTGGAACGGAATGGTGAAGATCGTCGCCGGAGCGGGGTCCTTTATTATCAATACCGTCCGTTCCGCCTTCCAGTCGGTGAGCGGCATCATCACCTCCGCTTTTGACACCATCGTTGGGATCGGGCAGGCGGCGATGGATATGCTGAGAGGCATTTTCAAGGGCGTATGGCAGGGAGCAGCCGGCGATCACCAAGGAGCCGTACAGACGATCCGAAATGCGGTTATGGGAGCAATCGGCAAAGTAGGCAGCCTGCTCGCCGGCTTTGCCTCGAAATCAGTGAATTACGCCAAAGCCTTCGTATACGGTTATGTGTCCGGGCTTGGTCAACTCTATCAGACCGTAAAAAGCGCAGTAATGCCGGTATGGCAAATCGTTACGCAGGTTTGGGGCGCTATCTCGAGCTTTGTCGCATCGGCTGTCCAAACCGCCTGGTCGGCCATTCAAAAGGCATGGGATTCGATATCCGCCTTTGTTGTGAATGCCTTCCATACGGCCACTGATGCGATCCGTCGGGGCTTCTGGAGCATGATCGGCTTTGTGAAGACGGCCGTTCAAGCAATCAAGCAATGGCTGGACACGGCCATTGCGGCGGCTATTGCCTTTGCGATACAAAGCTTTCATTCGTTTGTGGACTTTATGAAAGCCGCGGGGCCGGCAATTGTCGATTTTATCAAACGAACCTTTGAAGCGGTTATAGAAGCCTCCGTCAAAGCTTTCTTTACGGTGGTGGAGAGTTTGGGATCGGCTATGCGGGCACTGTGGTCGGTCATTACAAACACGATGACGGCGATTAAAAGCTTTTTTATCGAAACCTGGGGCATTGTCTCCGCGGCTGTCGTGAGCGCCTTTACAACGATGTACAACTGGGCGGCCAGCACGCTCACTGCTCTATGGGGGGTTATATCTCCCGTACTAACAGGCATCGGCGAATTTACCACTTTGATGTGGGGAATCGTTGTTGGCGCCTTTGCGTGGGGAGTGCGAATCGTCTATGACCTGATGACCGGCTTCGTTCAGCAGGCGATGTCCTTCGGGACGCAATTTATGGAAAGTCTCATTCAAGGCTTCCAATCGATGTGGGGAACGCTTGTCCAGACGGTGCAGCAAATATGGGATTCGGTCAAGTCGATCTTTGGCAGCGCCACGGCAACGGTAAATATGGCGGTTACGCCCATTAACGGCAGCCACCTGAACGGCTTGAACCGGGTACCTTTCAACGGCTACATTGCCGAGCTCCACCAAGGCGAGATGGTGCTCACCTCGGAGCAGGCGAATCAGTACCGCGGCGGTCAGCTTTCGGCCGAGCAGCAAAGCGCGATGCTTCAGCCTTACAGCCCTTCCGGCGGAGGCTCGGTGAACAATTCGAAGTCGGTTGAAATTGCGAACCTGGTTGGCGAGATCCATGTGCATGACGAGGCGGACGAGAACCGTTTTATCGACAAGCTGAAACGGATGCTGGAAGAGGATTTATTAACGGAAGGAGAAGGCGTGTATGCCGGTTGAGTTCTGGTTCACCTATAACAACGGAGCGGAATCGCTGTGGCTGCCCGTCAATCCTTCCGAGCTGAAAGTGACGGCAGGCTCCGCAAATGAAACGGTAACCGTTCAGGGACTTGGCCAGGTGACGGTCATTCAGGATCCGGTGCTGAAGACTTACGAATTCTCCTCCCATTTTCCCCAGCATTACGGTCCGTATTGCGCTTACAAGGATATTCCTCCTCCCAAGAAATGCGTCGACCAGCTTGAAACCTGGAAGTTCAGCGGCTTTCCCGTCCAGTTCGTCATTATTAATCCCGAAGGGCAGAAGCTGACCGTGGCGGTAACGATCGAGTCGCTGTCCTACCGAGAGATTGCCGGCGATATCGGCAGCATCTATTATGATCTGTCTCTTCGGGAGTTCAAGTATACAAAGCCTCGTGCGATCGAGACCAAGGAAGAGAACGGGCAAAAGGTTGCGGAGATCAGCAGCAAGGGGCAGCGGCCGAACCAGACCGTAAAGCCTGCCTCCTATACCGTCAAAAAAGGCGATACGTTATGGGCCATCGACCGGATGGTCGGGGTGCCTTACGAGAAGATTGCCGCGGCCAACGGCATTAAACCGCCCTATACTATCTATCCGAACCAAGTGCTGGTGATTCCATGATCCGGGTCATGCTTGTCGACAACGGCAAAACAACGGATGTTACTACTCTGGTAGAAACGGTGGAATGGTCCGGCAGCTCGCAAAAGGCGGTACGGAAGCTGTCGGTCAGTCTGCTTTTTGCCAAGGAAGGCGGGGCCAGCCCTTCGATGGTCCCTAACGGAACCGGCATTATGCTGCACGACGGGGAAGAGGAGCTGTTCCGCGGGATTGTCTTTAACGCCGAATACAAGCCCGGGAAGCTAAGCCTGACCGCCTACGATCAGCTGATCTATCTCTCGAACAACAAGGATTCTTATGTGTTCAAGAGCATGAAAGCTTCGGCAATATTAAGCAAGCTGTGCACGGACTTTTCCATTCCGGCCGGTACCATTGAAAACTCGGAGTATGTCATCCCCTACCTGGTCTGCGATGAAGAGACCTTGTTCGATATGGTGAAAAAAGCGCTTGCGATCACTTACCGGCAGAAAGGCATCCGCTACTCGCTGTATTCCAAGGAAGGGAAAGTGCAGCTTGTGCCTTACAAGAAAAACAGCCGCAACTGGGTCATCGAGACCGGTATCAACCTGATCGATTATTCGTACGGCGAATCCATTGAAGAGACAGTGACGAAGGTGAAGCTCCAGGGCGGCGAAGAGAAGCAGACCATTATTGCCACCGCGGAGAACAAATCCCTGCAGAAGCAATTTGGCGTCCTTCAGCATTACGAGAAGGTGAAGGAAAAGCAGAACCGCGCGCAGCTCCAGGAAGCGGCGGATCTCTTGCTCGCTGAGAAGGGGAAAGTCAAGAAATCGCTCAAGCTTGACGAGGTTGTCGGGATATCCGAGGTCATCGCCGGTACCGCTATCGTGGTGAAGGTGCCGGAACTCGGCATTGAGCAGACGTATGCCGTAGAGGAAGACAATCATCAGTTTAACGGGCGATATCACAAGATGTCCTTGACCTTAACCGAGATGACCTGAATGGAAGGAAAGCAGGTGAACCGCAGTGTCGCTGGGGGAACTGATCAGGCAGCACAGCATGAAGAGCGCCAGGTCGCTGAAGATGCTGGAGCTCATGGAGGCCGAGGTCACGAAGGCTCCGCCGGAGCTTTCGATCAAGCTGAAAGGCAGCGATAAGCTGATCATTCCGAAAGAGCTGATCGTTGTCGCCGAGCATTTATGCGAGGTGAAGCAGCAAATCAACGTGCATGCGGACGGCCAGACGGAAGTGGGGAAGCAATCTTTTGAAATGACCATTACGGAAGTGCCGCACACGGTGCCGCCTCCTACTCCCGATACATCTCCCCATGGTCATCCAAAAACGATGCTTGAGGTAGTTTTGACGAATAAGAGCTTTGATCTGAAGGAAGGCGAGCTTCACTACATTAATGACGACAAGAAGGATGATCTATTGCAAAAGGGCGACAAAGTTATGGTGATGACCTTTGAGGGCGGGCAGAAGTTTTTCATCATCGACCGGATTGTCCAATATTAACGAAGGCAGGTGCGTCCATGTCGCTTGGGGACTTGATTAAACAGCATAGCGTCAAAAGCATCCAGGCGATGAAGCTGCCGGAGCTGATGGAAGCCGAGGTTGTCTCGGACCCTCCCGATTTGAAGATCAAGCTGAAGGGCAGCGACAAGCTGATTATTCCGAAGGAGCTGATCGTGGTTGCCGAGAGGCTGTGCCGCGTTAAGCGCAAGGTGAATCTGACGAACAGCGGAGCGACAACGATTGGCGCTCAGACCTTTAGCGGTAATACGGAAAATTCGCCTACCTTCGCGCACGTCCATCCCTACTCCGTTGAGGTTAGCCTCAAGGATCGGGATTTCACCTTGAAGGAAGGAGAAATCCATTACATCAATGACGACAAGAAGGATGATCTGCTTAAAAAAGGCGACAAGGTGATGGTGATTACCTTCGAGGGCGGGCAGAAGTTTTTTATTTTCGACCGAATGGTTACCTATTAATCGATGATGGGAAGGCGGAGAGTAAATGGGGCTTACCCCCGATATCGGGTTTCCGGATGTTATCGTGAAGAAAAAGCCGGTCTTGCGCACCTACAGTCTTGATCTGGAGACGGGCGAAATCGGCCGGCAAATCGATGGCCTGGATGCCATTAAGCAGTTTATACATAAAGCGATTCAAACGATCCGCTTTGCTTATCCCATCTATTCGCGGGACTATGGGTGCGAGGTGCAGCTGATGCTGGGCAAGGCTTATACGCAAGGTTTTATTCAAGTAGAGATGAGCCGGATGATAACGGAAGCGCTTGTTTATGATGAGCGAATTAACCGTGTCTATGATTTCGAGATTGCCTGGGAGAACGACGAAGTAAAAGCTGCGTTCAACGTTGATTCAACGTCGGGTTTGATCCGGTACGAAGGAGTGTTGTAGCTTGGTCGGTACAAATACGCTTAGCTTCGAGTCGAAGCTGCAGCAGCTGCTGGACCGGGTGGATAACGGGCTGGACAAAAGCGAAGGCTCCATTATCTACGATGCGCTTGCGCCCATCGCCATGCAGCTATGGATTGAGGAAAGCAAATTCCGCAGCATACTGGAGCAGGCTTTCGCCGTAACGGCAGAGGGGCGTTTTCTCGATTTAATCGCGAAGGATTACGGTCTTGAACGGACGCCGGCTGCGGCAGCTTGGGTCGAATTGACGTTTACCGGTATCCCGGATGCGGTTATTCCGGAAGGGACAACCGTCGGGATCGAGAACTCGGATATCTCCTTTGCTACGACCGCGGAGGCGGTTATCGGAAGCCAAGGGAAAACAACGGTGACGGCGCGGTGCAAGCAGCCCGGTGTAATCGGCAATGTAAAAGCGGATACGATCCGTCTCTTATTCGATCCGGTCAAGGATATTTGGACGGTTAACCATATAGCTCCGGCTGCAGGCGGCTTGAACCAGGAATCGGATGAATCCCTTCGCGGCCGTATTTTGTATCAGAAGCGGAATCCCGAGCATGGCGGTACCGAATCGGATTACAAGCGCTGGGCATTGTCCGTTACCGGCGTAACCTACGCGGAGGCGATCAACTTCGGCCGCGGATTAGGTACGGTGGATGTTGTCGTTGGCGCGGACGGCGATCTGGAGCATGTATGCCTCGAGGTGCGGAAGCTGATCGAGTTGAAAAAACCGCTTGGGGTGGATGTCATCGTGAAGCCGGTTATTCCGGAGCCGATGACCGTAAAAGCGAAGGTAATCGGGCTAAATGAAGCAACGGCGAAAAATGCCGTATACGCCTACTTGAGAACGGTCGACATCGGCGGAACGATTTATTTGTCCAAGATTGTCGCGGCTCTTATTGCGGCGGGGGCGGAGGATGCCTCCATTCTTGAGCCCATTGCCAATCTGGAGCTGCCGATTGACCGGAGCCTTCAGGCGGAGGTGATTATCGTATGACCTCGCCGCTTATTCAATATTTGCCTGATTATTATCACGAGAGCAGGCAGATGAACGCGATTATGGATGCAGCGGCGCCGGATATTCCTGATGTGGAAGGGCGGCTGCTGCATTCGTTGTTTCTGTCCGAATCCCCGGACGAGTGGCTTTATTTGTGGAAGCAGGAGCTGCAGGAGGAAGAACGGGAGGCGCTGCTTGCCAAGCTGCGCTCTTCCGGAACATTAAATCGGGAGACCATTGATGCGCTTGGCCTGTCGGCGCTCGAGACGTTTCGTTTAAGCCCGGATGACGGGTATACCTTATCGGGCGACGATGCAATGTTTCCGGACGGCGAGTTTTTTGGACCTTTAATAACAGCGATCTATGTCAATCCGGATCAAGTTGAGGTTGTCCGCAAGCTGATTCAGATCAGCGGATTTGCGGGTTTCAAGTATTGGCTTGCCGTTATGCTGAAGCAAACGGTGAAGCTGGACACTGCGAAGGCGGGAACGCTTCGCAGCTTGTATCCGGGGCCGGACCGGGAAACGAAGCTGAACTATGAAGAGGTCAGCGGATATAAGGTAAGCACGGGATTTGCGACGGCGATTTATGCAGGCAGCAGCAAGGCAGAGGCAGAGCGGGGGGCGTGGTGGTCGCCGGGCGTATTCTTCACCGATGAGCTGTACTTTACGGAAAAGGAGCTGCGGATACAGCAATCCGCTGTTACCATTGCTCCGGCAAATCCATAGGAAATGCTTACGCGTAAGAATTATCGCGGAGAACGCGATATTCTTTTTAGGAGGAATCTAACATGGGAGTCAGTTACACGGCGTCGGTTGCCGGGATGCGGGCGTTTCAGGCGCTTCATCTCGTCCGCACCGACAATATATGGATCGGAATCGGCAGGCAATCACCATGGAATGAGACTGACACGGTACCCGAGGTATCGGGCTCCTCGCTGCTTAATGAGCCGATCGGCTACAAAAAGGCGGAGAAGGTACGCTTTGTTATCCCTGACCCTGAGGGGGACATTATCCAATTTGATCAGCGTTGGAAAATAATTTCCGAAGAGGAAGCGGTGTCCGGCCTTGTCCGTTGGGTGTATGTAGCGGCTTGGATTACCGGAACGGAGCTTCCGGCGGTCAGCTATCGGCAAAGCGCTATCGTAACGGATCTGCTGCTGGCGGAAACGACTTTGCCCGGCAAGCTTGCCGTTACCGCGGAGGAAGTCAGCAGCCACGGTTATGCTCTGGTCGTCAATAACCGCTCGCCGATTCACCGGACGGAGGATCAGCGGGAGTTTCTCGAATTTATCGTAGAGTTCTAGGAGGAACGTTCATGAGCATATACAACCGTTTCGCCCCGGACAAACGCTGGATCGCTCTGCAGGCGCAAAGCGGCAGACGTTTGCAGTCGGCCGAATTAAACGAGATTCAGTCGCTTTCCCTATACCGGGATAAGCGGATGGGCGACGTTATTTTTGGCTCGGGCCATATTATCGAAGGCGGACAAATTTATGTCCAGGATGATAAGAAAAAGGTCATTATTTTTCCCGCAACCGTCTATTTCGACGGCGTTATCCACGATATCGGAGAAAGGATCATTCCGCTTACGGGTCATGGGGAAGAGATCATTGGCTTGAAAATTACATATACAACCATCACCTATGAAATGCAGAAAGAGCTGCTGGATCCGGCCGTAGGCTATGCGAATTTTGGTTCCCCGGGGATGGACCGCCTGGTGGCAACGCCGGAATGGGTGTTGAACGACGCAGCCGCTATTCCGATGTACCGGCTGGCTGACGGGGAAGTCGTTACGGCCAAGGTCCCTCCGGAGCTGGAAGGCTTTACGCCGGTGCTTGCCAGAAGAACCTACGATGCAAGCGGAAGCTTCCTCGTCTCGGGGATGGACGGGTTTATTGAGCCGGCGGAAGGCGATGATGTAACGCTGGTCATTGAAGCGGGCAAAGCTTATGTGCTGGGCTACGAGATCAATAGACTGGTTCCGACCCGGATTAAGCTGAAGAAGTCGCTCGATTCGCGCAGAGTATCGGATGAGGTGAAAACCTTCGTTGCCGGTACGACCCGTTATTCGCTGAACAGCAAGCCGGTAAAGGCCATTCAGGAAATTACCGCCAGGGTGCAATTGCCGAGTATCGGCATAACGAGAGGCGGTTCATCCCTGCAGGATGCGCTTCCCGCGGATGCCGTCGTTGATATTGTGAGCATCGTGCAAGGGACAAAAACCTATGCGAAAGGCAAAGACTATCAGCTTACCGAGAATAGCGTTGACTGGTCCATAGGCACAGCCCGGCCTGCTATCGGCGAGACGTACCGCGTGACCTTTGAATATATGAAGCAGATGGCGCAGGGCACGGACTACAAGCTGGAGGCCGGTAAAAATGAAGTCACCTGGCTAAGCGGCGATCTTCCGGTTGCCGGCTCGATCTTTAACGTGACCTACGATTACTATTTATCCCGCAAAGACGCATTCTATTTGACCGCTGACGGGCAGATCCGGATTGTAACCGGGCAATCGGACGTTCACCCGCCTTCGCCGCCTGTTCCGCCGGATGTGCTGGAGCTGGGCGAGCTGCAATATCCGCCGGCAAGCTCCGACGTTATTGTCGTGAACAACAAGCCGAAACGGCTGACGATGCTTGAGCTTCGCTCCCTGCTGGATCGCCTCGAGAGGGCGGAGTATAACCAGGCGATGCTGGAGCTGGACCGTACGGCGCAGATTTCGGATCCGGCTACGTTTAAGAAGGGCTTTTTTACCGATAACTTCACGAACTTTGAACGTGCCGACCTCGAGAGAGGCTTCGATGCCATGATTGACCCGTCGAATCAAACGCTGCAGCTCCCGGTGAACCAGCTTTTCTTTGAAATGGAAGCCGAAAGTCTCGATTCGGTGCACCAGCATGAACGGCTTTTAACCCTTGAGTATGCGGAGCAGCTCATTATCGATCAGAGCTATGGAACAGAGGCGCTTAACGTCAATCCGTATCAGGTGTTTGGCTCCCAGGCCACGATTCGGCTGACGCCCTCCCAGGATTCCTGGGTGGAGACATCCTACATCTATCAGACCGTTTGGGGCTGGTGGGATGCGTGGTGGACCGGCAACCGTTCGGAGACCCGCGTCATTCTGGATGAGAATATTCCGTTTATCCGTCAGCGGGTTGTAACGGTTTACGGCGAAGGCTTTGAGCCTAACAGCAACAACCTGCAGGCGACCTTTGACGGCGTGGACGTAGCGCTGGTTCCGGCTGCTAGCTATGAAGCGGGAACAAAGCCGGGGACGATAAAAGCCAATGGCGCGGGCAAATTTGCCGCTACCTTTGCCATTCCGCCGAATATCCGGACAGGTACAAGGGAAGTCCGTATTTTTAACTATGTATAGGAGGGGTAGAAGTGGCTCAGATTCAAAATGAATCAAGGACCTCTTATGTCGGCGTCGGTCGCAAGCAGATTATCGAGCAGACCTTCTGGCAGGTGCCCTGGTGGAATCAAATTGATCCGCTCGCGCAAACCTTTTTGCTCCCGGAGGAGCGGTTCGTTACAAGCATAGAGCTTTTTTTCGAAACAAGGGACTTGGATGCATCGGGAGGCAGCGCTTATAAGGCCAAGCCGGTTACGGTACAGCTTCGCAACGTGGTGAACGGCTATCCGGGAACAACCGTCCTCGCCTCCAAAGTGCTGGAAGCCAGCTCGGTAAAAGTATCGCTGAAGGGCGACGTGCCGACCAAGTTTGCGTTCAGCGATCCGGTACTGCTGCAGGCCAATGTGGAATATGCCGTAGTGGTGCTGACAGGCTCAAGCCAATATCGGGTTTTTGTTGCAAAAATGTCCGGGAAGGATCTCGCGAGCGGCAATATCGTCTCGCGTCAGCCGTATACCGTTGGATTGCTCTTCTCAAGCTCCAACGCTACGGCTTGGACCCCTCATCAGGATATGGATTTGAAGTTCCGCCTGTATGCAGCGGAGTTCAAGAAGCCGACCGGAATTCTGAATTTCGGAAAGCTGCCGCTGCCGATTGCCGTCTCCCAGCTGCTGCTCTCGACAAGTCAGGTGGTTCCGCAAAGCAGCAATCTGCAATGGCAGTGGTCGCTCGACCGGGCAAGTTGGTATGCGCTTAACGATGCGGGAGTAACCGCACTTGGAGCGATGACCAAGGATGTTTATGTACGGGCTTTGCTGTCGGGCAACGCAAAGAGCTCGCCGGTCATCCAGACCGGCGCGATTGGTGCAGGGGCATTGTCCTATAAAGCAAACGGAACGTATGTCAGCAAGGAGTGGTTCACGAACGAGACGTTTACGAAGATAACCGTCTACGTTGACTTTCATACGCCGTCAGGTACTTCGCAAAACGTGGAATACAGCGTTGACGGGGCAGCGACTTGGGTGGCTTTCCCTACGGGGAAGGTAAGCCAGCAGTTAGGCGTCTATACGCAATTTAAATATGAAGCAACGGTTACAGCCTCGCAGAAGGTCCGGATTCGCATTAAACAATCGAATTCGGTAAACAGCCAGGCGGAGACGCCGCGGGCCAAGCGGCTGATGGTGACTTTATCTTAGGAGGAGCGGGGGAGTAGCGATGAGCAAGACGAACCGAATCAATCTGGATCCGGCTGCCCCGGACAGCTTATATGCCGGTGCGCAGAAGGTGAATCAGGCGCTGGATGAGACGGAAGAGCAGCTGGAGCAGCTGAAGAAGGAAATGAACGTTAAAATAAGCAACGCGCTTTGCCTGCATTGGATGGGGGGATAGCATATGGCGTATGAAGTCTATGCCGCGGTGGATTTGTATGCGGGACAGCCAGGCGTAACGTTGACGGATCTTGTAACGCTGCAGCAAAAGACGATTCTGAAAAGCATCGTCATTCATAACACAACAAGCATAGGCGCCAAGCTGAAGCTGTATATTATCCGGCCGGGAAAAACGGCGAATGCCGAGACACAGCGGATCGGTACCAGCATCGGCAGCGAGGATACGGTCAAGTTTTCGTTTGAGACGGTGCTGCCGAAAGGAACAAAGATTGCGGCTTCCCAAGCCATTGCCGGTGCATTGTCGATCGATATATCCGGAGTAGAGGTGATTCCGGGTGTATAGCTCCTTAAAGGGTTTGACCAGCGGGGGTGGAACGTCATCCATTAAACGAAGCTTCCCTGTGGCGCCGGGAGAGACGATCGAGAAGGATGACGTCGTTACGATTTTTGACAACATGCTTTATAGAAATGCCGAAATGCCTGTTGACGGGCTGCCCCGGTTTAGTCCGGATGTGCTTTATTTGAACAGCGAGGAATACAGCAATTCCATTCATCCGATAGGCGGAAACAGCTATCTGTACATCGGGACGACGCAGAAGGTAATTTCTATTTATCGAGTGGAATTGGAAGCAAGCAGGATGTCTGTGTCCGTTGTAAAAAAGCTGCCGATTTATGGAGTAGAGGGGATAAACCAGTTTCAATTCAAACCTCTTTCGGAAGATATGGGCATCCTTTGTTACCTGGAATCCAATACATCGATATGGACGATGCTGACGATCCGGTGGAATGATAGTGGCTTGCAGCTTGGCGAATCATCCCGCATGGAGCTGTACTCGGGGGGTTCGCTTCCGGCGATTGAGAGCTTAAGCGACAATAAATTTCTGCTGGTATGGCATTGCACGAAGGTAGCGCCTTGGAGACTGAAGGCATCCGTATGCCATATTGGCCTTAATGATCTTATAACGCTTGAAGGGTATGCAACCGAGATTGACTCCGCAGCTAATCTGTATGCGGAATTTGCCTTCAGCAAGCTTTCCGTAGGGATGTTTGCGGCCAGCTATTGGGTAAAGGAATCGGATACAAAGGGTTCCTTGGCAACTAAAATGGTCACCTGGAACGGAGAGAGGCTTGCGCTAGGCGAGAAGACTGTTATCCCTACGGCGGGGAGCTGGCAGAGCGAGGTTAAGCATTTGGTGCTGTCATCCGTCCATTTCATTTTAAGCCTTAAACTGGATACTACGTTAACCTTCCATCCGATTACTTTGCGCGAAGCAGCGAATATCCCGGTTAACGGAGGCCCAACCACAGGCAATTTGGCAGATTCCTTTTACGACGCGGTTAAAATATCGGAAAAACGGTTTGTGACAGCCGTCTGCTATAAAGAATCGGGAGCGCTTGTCTTGAATCTCTTTGAAACCACGGACGGGAATATTAAGCAGATAGCCGGCAAAGCTGTCTTAACCTCGGTGAAAGGCAGTTCCAATAAGCTGACGCTGACTGCTATCGGGCAATCCTTGTTTGTGCTTGCTTTTAACCATGAGCCTGAACGGGATTATGCTTATACCCAGGCTTTAATGTTTAAGATGGCTCCTGATCAGAATGTAATCGATGATCTCAATTGGAAAGAACAGCTGACAACGATTTGGAGTAGGGACGCTGCTGCTTACGGCTTTATCTTTTGCCCGACTGCAGCAAGCGGTTTTATCGCCGCTGGTCAAGGCAGGCTGAAGCTGTTCCGCTGCGGGTGGTCTCCTACCCGGTTTATCAGCTCAGGAGTTGGCGAATTTAATAGGGTCACCGGCGACCATGACAGAATCTGGAGAACAGTGGCATCGGTCGTATTGTCCAACGGATATGTAGTTATCGCTTATCGGGAGCGGGATACATGGCATGGCAAGCTGTCCGTCTTAGAGCCGTTTGAAGGCAGTTATAAGCCGATACAATCGCATACCTTTTCTTACAGTCATGTTGATAATCTATCTATCGTGGAACTGACTCCCGGCGTCATTGCGCTTCAATATAAACAGCGAATTAACCCTTCTTACGACTCCAAGCAGCTTAATAGCGACAATACGTTCGAAGAGTTGAAGTTACTTACGGGCAGCGTCTCGAGCACGGGACTCAGCGGTAAAATAACGACTGGCTTCAAACCCGAAGAGGCCTATATTAACAGTCAAATTGTGAAGCTGGATAATGGATATTTGCTGCATGTAGGCGTAACTTCGAATTACGTCGTTACAGCCAGAGTAATCCGTTGTGTGATTAATGATACCAGTGTGACCTTTACGCCTCTCGATCAGGTCGAGTACCTGGATTACCAGCGAATGAATGCTTCTGCCATACGAATTGGTCCCAACCTGGCTGCAATCCAGACCGATTCTAAAATGATCGTGGTAGAGGTAGGCGAAAACGGCTTATTATGCAAGCTGGCAGATCACTATTTCCAGCTGCAGGATCGGACAACAAGAGGAATCATCGCCGATGGCAGAGGCGGGTTTATCCAGGTGACCACCCATAACATCAATCAGGAATTACTGGAGCTTACCCCGTACCGTTTCGGAAACGACAAGCTATTTCAATATGCTGACACCAGATCGGTTAACAAGACAACGTTAGATGTACAAGTGGAAGTTGGTGCTGATGGCAAAGCCGCGTTATTCTATCAGGCCAGATGGCAGAGCGGCAGGAGCTCAACTCTTGCAGAGCCGCATCAAAACCTGGTGCTTGGTTTGCTGGATATGAACGCGGGCTCTAATCCGGAAGACCGCCATTATCCGTTCCCATGCTCGGAAGGCACGTTGCCTGTATTTCTCCCGCTGGACAGTCAGCGTTATTTCTGCATGGGTACCGATCCGGACGGCAATCAGATCTATATGACCGCTTACAGCAATGGTGAACAATTAACTTACGGGAAGCCATGTCTAACCCCGCAGGGGATAGCCGGCTCTAATGGTGCTTCAGGAGAGTATGTAGAGGTAGCGATCCGAGGAATTGCGGAGGTAGAGGTTCCTCTTCGGGCGGGATCAACTTATTACTATGGGCGGGACGGCAAGCTGTCGCTTTATCCGAATGGCAGCAAAGTTGGCCTTGCGATTTCAGGGTATGAGCTTTTACTGGAATAGTCGCTCTCTAAAAGCAGAAGGAGGTGCTTTGCGATATGGCGCAGCAGCTAACGAAACAGGCGTTTTTCGCCTTTCTGTCAGCTACCGTTGTGAAGGTGTGGAAGGAAGGATCGCCGCTCTTGCCAAGCGTGCGAATGGCTCAGAACTGGCTGGAGACCGGCGGGAAAATTCATGAATGGAACAATCTTGGCGGCTATAAGGTTGGCAGCGGAATTCCGAATGCCTATTGGAAAGGCCGTACGGTGTGCACCTCAACCTGGGAGGTCTATAACGGGACCAGGGTGACCCAGAAGGCAGATTGGCGGGCTTACGACTCCATCTATGACTTTTACAAAGACCAGGATCTGTTGTTTACCAAAAACCGTTATGACCGCGTACGGTCAGCCAAGACTCCGGAACAGCAGACGACAGCTCTGTATGCCTGCGGATACGCTACCGATCCCGATTATGCGGCAAAGCTGATGTCGATCATTAGAGCTAATAACCTGACGGCATTTGATGTCATAGAAATAGAGGCCGAAGTAGAAGAGGAAAGAGGGGAAGAGGAAATGGAGCCTATTACCGTCTATGTGAACGGCAAAAAAATAGATGACGGCTTATACGACGATTCCAAAGGCATCACTTACGTGCCAGTCCGTACGTTGGCCGAAGCGCTTGGCGCGAAGGTGCAATGGAACGGGCAGGAGAAGCGGGTTGACCTCACAAAAAAATAGGGCAAAAAAAAGAAGACGTTACTCTCTTTGTTCGAGAGAGTAACGTCTTCTTTTTTTGGATTCAAATAAATTTCTCCCTCTAAAAACCTTATAACGTTATAATATCCCCTCATAGTGGAATTTTCCACCTTACCTTAATTCGCTTCCTGTTCCATGATAGATTTACTAGAAATTAACAACTTAATGTCACTAAATACATCGGTGGTGATGAATGGGAGATTGCTTACGTTATGCAGCAAAATGACTTGCAGCGGGGACTAGCAGCTAGCCGAGGTTAAAATCCAATCCTAATTCAAATCCAATAGAGGTGAAATAATTGAACTTATCGATGATGAGAAGATCTTTATGGAATCTCCCCTTGTTGTTAGTGGTTTCAATCCTCGCCGGAATATTAACTTTTACGCCTAATGCGCATGCGGAGGAGGGGCAGGCTGTACCAGCTGCTCAAACCGGACCTGCTAATTTGCGCATAGCACAAGACGAGAACGGCAAGGATCTCATTACTCATAATACAGCGAAAATTGCATGGGACATGATAGGCGACGAGACCAATAACAATGATATCGACATCTGGAACGCGGATACGAACACTTGGATGACTTGGGGAGACCGAAGCAAACAGGAAATCGGCGGGCTAACGCCGGAAACGACTTACAGGGTCTATATTACCTGGTATGCGGACCGCCCTTCGCTCGACTATAAAAGCAATGTCATCGAGTTTACGACCGCTCCCGATACAAGCGAATATCCCGAGCCGCCGCTTGCTCCTCCGGGACATCTCCGCACCGCCGCGATTACCGATAACAGCATCACCTTGAAATGGACCGGAAGCCCTGGCGCTAACGGTTATGATTTGTATGTTAACGGCGCCTGGAAACAAGGCATATGGGACGGTTCCAATACGGTAACCTATACGCTTCCCGATGGAGGCAATGCAGCCGGTACCGCGTATAAGTTC
Source organism: Paenibacillus glycanilyticus NBRC 16618 (assembly GCF_004000805.1). Classification (GTDB taxonomy): domain Bacteria; phylum Bacillota; class Bacilli; order Paenibacillales; family Paenibacillaceae; genus Pristimantibacillus; species Pristimantibacillus glycanilyticus. The sequence continues at coordinate 67,609 of NZ_BILY01000022.1, read as the reverse complement.
GAGGTTGCAGCCCAGAACCTGCCGAAGGTATCGGCAAGCAGCAATGCCGTAACGGTAATATGGGGCGGGCTGGCAGCACCAATCGGCCTGCAGGCGGTTACAGCGACCAGAACGGCGGCTGCGCTTGGCTGGGCGGAGACCCCCGGTGCCACCGGTTACGATATATATGCAAATGGCCAATTTATCGGTTCCAGTCTCGAGAACCGTTATGTGGCTTCCGGTCTTCAAGAAGGAACAAGCTACGTCTTTACGGTTGTAGCGAAAAACGCGGTTTGGCGTTCGGCGGACAGCTCGCCAATTACGGTTGTTCCGGGAGCCGATTACAATATCGTCACGTACTATACGCTTTGGTCTCCGAGCAGTACGGGACGGAACTACCATCCGTCCGACGTGGATGTCTCGCAAATTACCCATGTGAATCTTGCATTTGCGGATCTTTGCTGGAGAGGTTTTGGATCAGGGGCGAAGGCTTGCCAGAATGCCGCTGTTCCAACGCAAACCGATTATGTCTATGACGGCGAAATGATTGTTGGGGATCCGTCGGCGGACTTGGCGCTTTTCCAGGAATGGGCAGCCATTCGGGATGCGAACCCGCATCTGAAGCTTATGATTTCCGTCGGAGGCTGGTCTTGGTCGAACAACTTCTCGAATATGGCCGGCACGGAAGAAACCCGGCGTGCCTTCGCCAATTCGGTTGTAAAATTTCTCCGCGCCTATAAGCTCGACGGAGTCGATATCGACTGGGAATACCCGGTTGAAGGCGGCGAGGACGATAATTCCCGGAGCCCGCTGGATAAGGAAAACTTCGGACTTATGGCGCAAGCCGTAAGGGAAGCGCTGGATGCGGCTGGCTCGGAAGACGGCAAATATTATTTGCAGACGATTGCCTCGGGCCAAGGGGATAATTTTGTGGTTAATTCGAATTTGGGCGAATCCTCGGACAATCTTGATTTTATCAACATTATGACTTACGACTACAGCGGAAACTGGGATACGCTCGCACACCATAACTCCCCGCTTTATTACGATAAGAACCATCCTAAGGATTACGCGAAGCGCAACAACGTGCTTGGCGCCGTGCTTGCCGAGCTGAACGGAGGCGTGCCGAACTACAAAGTGAATATAGGCATTCCGTTCTACGGCAAGGGCTGGGTTGGCTGCCAACCGGGCGGTCAATATCAGACCTGCGCAGGCGGAACGCCATTCGGTACTTGGGAAAACGGTATTTTCGATTTTACCGACATACAAGAGAATTACTTGGATGATGAGGGTTACGAGCATCAATGGAATAACGAAGCCAAGGTTTCTTATTTGTACAATGCGGACAACGGCGTATTCCTTACTTACAATGACGAGTCCTCAATGATGTATATTGCTTCGCTCGCGAAGTCTCTTGATTTGTCCGGCGTCATGAGCTGGGATATTAGCGGCGACCGCAATCGGACCCTAACGACAAGGCTCGCCAAGGATCTGCCTATTACAGGAGTACCGGATCCCGATGCGCTGTCCGCGCCAAGCGGACTGCAGGCCGCATCCATCAGCAGCGGAAGCATCAAGGTCAAATGGAACGCTTCCGAGCATGCGACGGCCTACGAGGTTTACCTAGGGAAGGTGTTGGCTGGGACTACGGCGAGCACGGAGTTCGAGTTGACGGGTCTTACTCCGGACACTAATTACGCAATTGAAGTGCTTGCGATTCAGAAAGACAACAGTAAGCTCGTAAACGTATCGGCCTTCAGCAATCCGCTGACAACCAAGACAGCGCCGGTGAAGACAACACCGCCAGAGCCGGTGAAAGGGCAGGAAGGCTTGCATACGCAGGTTGCAAAAGACGGCGATAAGCTAATAGTCAGCCTGCCAAGCGATGCCGCGCTGAAAGAAATCGCTTCGGCTGCGTCCACAACATTCCCGATTATTGTGGAGGGCGATGGCAAGCAGCTTGAGGTTGCTTTGCCAAAAGAAATTACGGCGGCAATCGCGGCTAAAGGCAGTGATTCGGTTATTGTTATCCGCTGGAGGGGCGCGGCGTTCTCGATTCCGGCAGCCGCTTTGCCTGCGGGCACGGATATCCGGATCTCGATGGAGACCTTGGATACAAAGCTGCTGCAGCAGAGCGGAATCCCGCTTGTGACGGCTCCGCTGTCCTTCAAGATAGAGGGCAAACAGGCGGATGGCGCATTTAAGGAAATAACTAATTTTGGTAATTATTTCTTATCGCATAGCTTTACCGTGCAAGGCTCGGATATCAACAAAGCTCTAACAGCCGGTGTCGTTTATTTGCCTGAGTCGAATGAGCTTCGTCCGGTTCCTGTATGGTTCACGGACAATGCCGATGGCACGGTAACCGCGGAATTGAAGAGGAAAGGCAATAGCGTTTACGGTCTGGTGAAGACGACAGTATCCTTTGCGGATACGCTGGCTGCCTGGGCTCAGCAGGAGGTATGGCAGGCAGCCTCCAAGCTGATCGTGAGCGCAGACGCTGACGGCAAGTTTAACGGAGCGCGAGTTCTGAATCGCGGGGAAGTAACTGCTCTTATCGTAAAAGCGTTAGGTATCCTGCCTGACTATTCAAGCGCAGATACGGCATTTAAAGATGTGGCGGCAAATTCCGCTTTTGCCGCGGATATCGCGGCGGCGAAGAAGGCCGGTCTGGTAAACGGCAAAGGCAACGGCCAATTTGATCCAGAGGCCTCAATCACTCGCGAAGAAACGGCGGTTATTCTCGCGAAAGCATTGGCTTATGCCGGGGTAACAGCGCAGGCGGATTCTTCCGTACTGAACCACTTCGCGGACCGCTCAAAGGTGTCGGGCTACGCGGTGCCTTCACTTGCTCTTCTCGTCGAACGCGGAATTATGAAAGGCGTATCCGCGCATCGTCTTGCTCCGCAAACAACCGTCACCAAAGAGCAGGCAACGGTGTTAATAATGAAGACGCTCCGGTCCGCCGGCTTGTCGAACTAAGCGGTAAACCGCCCGTGAACTCGGGCGGTTTTTTCTTTTTTCCTGCTGCGGGCTATACGCGAATACATCCGCAGACTGATTTACCAGTAAAGGGATTAGCTTAAGATTGAAACATTGATTCGAAATGTAACGACTGTTTAAATTCAGTTTAAAAATGAACGGTAAGATGATGACATCAACAATTCTTGGGAGGAAACAGGAATGGAATATAAGAATGGGAAAAAGCCAAACAACGGCGACTGGGCGGTTGAGGCTAACGGTCTAGTCAAAGTGTTTGGAGATAACAAAGCGGTGGACGGCGTCAACTTGAACGTGAAAGCCGGCTCCATTTATGGCGTGCTTGGTCCAAACGGGGCAGGCAAAACAACAACGATCCGCATGCTGGCGACGCTTCTGCGTCCGGATGCGGGCTCGGCCCGGATTTTTGGCCACGATGTTCAGAAGGAATCTCAGATTGTCCGCCAATTGATTGGCGTTACCGGCCAATACGCATCGGTTGACGAATCGCTCAGCGCAACGGAGAACTTGATTATTTTCTCCCGTCTGCTTGGACTGGGACGTGCGGAAGCGCGGAAGAAAGCCGCTGATCTGCTGGAAGAGTTCGGGTTGACGGAAGCGGCCAAGCGCCCGCTTAAGAACTTCTCCGGCGGCATGAGACGCCGTCTGGATCTCGCTGCCAGCCTAATCGCGCAGCCGCCGCTTATCTTCCTGGATGAGCCGACAACAGGTCTTGATCCGCGTACCCGCGCTCAAATGTGGGATACGATCCGTCGTCTGGTGAGCACGGGTTCCACGGTTCTGCTCACGACCCAATACCTGGATGAAGCGGACCAGCTGGCTGACCGGATCGCCGTTATCGACCGCGGTCATGTCGTGGCGGAGGGCACCGTAGACGAATTGAAGCAATCGGTAGGAACTTCTTCGTTGCAGCTCAGAGTTCTGGATCCATCCGATATTGAAATGGCTCGCCAAACCGTCGAGCATGTGCTTGGGGTGCAAGCGACCTTATCCAGTGAAGCTGCCAAAATTACGGCCCCTATGGCCAATGCCGACCTGGTTACGGATCTGTTAATCGCGCTTCGCGAGAAGGGCATTACTTTATCCGAAGTCAGCGTTCAGAAGCCAACTCTTGATGAAGTGTTCCTGACTATTACCGGTCATGGCGTTGAAGAGAAAGCGAAAGAAACGGGAACCGAAACAAAAAGAGCGGAGGCTGTAAACGTATGAGTTCATCGGTAAAAACAGGTCATCTGAAAAATCACACGAGTTTTATTCAATCCTTGCGTCATTCGCTTACCATGGCATACCGGGGGATTTTGAAAATCCGCCGCACGCCGGAGCAGCTGTTTGACGTAACGCTGCAGCCGATCATTTTCACCTTGATGTTTACTTACATTTTTGGCGGCGCGATCTCCGGAGACGTGCAAAGCTACCTGCCGGTGATCATCCCGGGTATTCTTGTTCAGACGGTCATCACCACGTCCATCGTAACCGGCGTCCAGCTCCGGGAGGATATGGACAAAGGCGTCTTCGACCGGTTCAAGTCGTTGCCGATTGCCCGGATAGCCCCGCTTGCGGGAGCCTTGTTGGCCGATACGATCCGGTATACGATCGCTACCGTGCTTACGTTTTCCATGGGCTTCATTATGGGGTACCGTCCTGACGGCGGTATCGGCAGCGTTGTTCTTGCGGCTTTGCTCGTTATTTTTGTCTCCTGGGCGATGAGCTGGATCTTTGCGTTCTTTGGTGTTATCTCTCGTACGGCTTCCAGCGTGCAGGGAGTATCGATGCTCGTATTATTCCCGTTAACGTTTATGTCGAATGCATTCGTACCGGCAGATACGATGCCGAATTGGCTGCAGTGGTTCGTAAACATTAACCCGGTTTCCCACGTTGTCTCGGCGGTCCGCGAGTTGACCAATTCCGGCACGGTTGGATCGGATATGGTCTGGTCCTTGGTAGGCGCAATAGCTATCGTAGCTGTATTTGCTCCAATTACGGTTCGCGCTTACATGCGCCGGACATAGGAATTGCTTCATTGGAAGAGATGGCATAATCGCCATCTCTTTTTGTCATCCTAAGAGGGTAAATCCTGAGCGGTTTAAATTCAGTTTAAGTAGCAGCGTTACTATATCTGTGTAAGGAAAAAACAACAAGCATGGATATAGGAGATGATTAGCATGACAACAAATCATATAAATAACACAAAGAAAATCGCGATTATCGGCGGTGGACCAGGCGGGCTTACACTGGCTCTTATCCTGCAAAGACATGGCATTGCCGCAACGGTCTATGAACGGGAAGCCCAGGATGGAAATGCCCAGCGCGGCGGCTCTCTCGACATACATGAGGATTCGGGGCAGATGGCGCTGAAGGAAGCGGGGCTGCTGGAGCAGTTCAAGGCGATTGCCCGCTATGAGGGAGAAGATTTCCGCCTGTTTGATAAAACCGGAAAAATCTATATGGACGACAGGGCGGAGGATGGAGAGCAAGGCGACCGTCCGGAGATTGACCGCGGCGTATTATGTGATCTTCTGCTGAACGCATTGCGACCGGGTACGATTCTTTACGGTTACAAGTTGACGGAAGCGGCTGCTATGGAAGGCGGTCGGCATGAGCTTCATTTTGACAATGGCGAGAAGGTGACGGCTGATCTTGTCATAGGGGCGGACGGCGCTTTCTCCAAGCTTCGTCCGCTGCTGACCGATGCGCAAGCCTCATACTCCGGATTAACGATGGTGGAGCTTCATGTGGATGAGGAGGCGCATCCGGATCAGGCGGCTTTTAACGCAAGAGGCAAAGTATTTGCGCTTGATGATAACAAGGGAATACTTGCACAGCTAAATGGGGACGGTAAAATTAAAGTATACCTGACCTTTACGGCCGAGCAGAGCTGGCTGGATACCTGCGGCATCCCGTTTGACCAGCCCAAGGAAGCCAAGCAGCAGCTTCTCGCGTATTTCGATGATTGGGCAGAGCCGCTCCAGAACTATATTCACAAGTCGGAAGATCTTGTACTTCCAAGACGAATTTATATGCTTCCGGTTGGACTGAAATGGGAGCATAAGCCGGGGATTACGCTTATTGGTGACGCTGCGCATCTGATGTCCCCGTTTGCGGGCGAAGGCGTAAACCTCGCTATGCGCGACGCAGCCGAGCTTGCGCTTGCCATTGCCGGTCATGAGGATACTGATCAGGCCATTCAAGCCTATGAGGAGAAAATGTACGAGTATTCCGCGGAGTCAGCACAATCGTCCGATGATAATTTGAAGCTGATGTTCTCGGGCAATGCCGCTCCGAACCTTAAAGCATTGTTTGACGAGCTCCATGAGCGGTTTGCCCAGTAAAAATAAGTGAGGCTGTGCCGGTTTATCGGCACAGCCTCTTTTTAATCATGCGATAATATAAACTGCTCTACTACACGCGTATACTTATCCGCTTCTTCAATTCTAGGGAAATGAGCGCTATTTTCAAAAACAATGATATCTGCCCATGGGGTTTTCTCTATAAAGGCTGTCTTCTGGTCATCGGCACATACGGGATCATATTGTCCGTGTAATAATAATGATGGTTGCGTTATGGATGGGAATAAAGGTATCAGATTTTCGAAAAAACGACCTTCAACAACAAGCGAAGCTGTATGTGCCCTGGATCTCGACCAATTTTCTTCTGGAACGGAAGGGTCTTTGTAGATTGCATTAAAATCATCGGGATCAATGGAGTGCAAGTAAAGACTATCCTTATGTCTGCTGCCCAATGTTTGAAATACATGCCCTAGCGCTTCCCAAAGCTCTTTTGCGCTATGTTTTTCTTGCAGGACCTTTCCAATCTCTTCGGCAGTGTTCCGTTTAATATTTCGAGAAAGTTGGTAAGCCCCGTTTATAAGAGATTCCATGGATGATTTCACGTCAAAGCAAGGGGCTTCATATAATATCTTTCTGATGGAGTCCGGATACTTGTAAGCATAAGAAAAAGCTAGAAAACCTCCAAAGGAATGGCCTAATACAGACCATTGTTGAATGCCGAGGTGATTGCGCAATGCCTCGCAGTCTTCAATAAGATCATCTATTGTACAAGAGTCTCCCAATTCTAGCGGATCCGAACGGAGCACGCCGCGTTGATCGATCGCGATGACCCAAATCGATTGGCCTAACGCTTTTGCTTGATGGTAACAAAAATCGAGACAGCTGGCTCCCGGACCGCCGTGAAGATACAAGAGCGCGTCAGACTGCCCTTTGCCGTATTGTTCTACGTAAAGTTTACTGCCTCGAATATTTACTAACTCACCACTCATTTAACACATCCTCCCGGTTTAAGCCGCAATACGCAATATCTTCTACAAATATTAACCGGACAGCATTGCAGCACAGTCCTCAAAGCGATTTCCGTATAACAATGATCATGGATCAAGCTAATCATTTTATCCAAATATTATGATACTGGCCATCCGGCAATTCGTAAAGAATCATTGATAGCCGTGCAATTTATTTGCATGTCCATTTTCTATGCAGGGCTGGATGATTGTGGTAAAGTTTGAGTAGATGCGAATTCCATTGCAAATGGAGAGGATCCATTGAAAAAGATCGTTTGCGTGTTTATCATGCTTATCGTTGTACTGGCGGGGTGCAGTCAATCAACGGCATTGATAAAGGAAGCCGATTCGCGTGAGCTGAATCAGAAGGTGAAGTCTTTCGTAGACCGGAATAAGAGCAAGAATGGGATCTATCTGTACTCGGTGGCGGGAGAAAAAGAGTATTTTATCGTGAATTACTCTACGGCCCGGCAGGGCGAAAAGGAGAAGTTCCTTTCGGGTATTTCGGCAGAGATCCGGGAGGATGTATTAACGATACAATTGGATGTGCAGGAAACTTCCGATCCGCACGATAAACGAATAAGGCCATTGTCTATCTATAAGCTTAATAAGCATGAAGAGGCAAGTAAGATACAGGTTAAGATTAACGGACAAGAGACTCCGATCGATATAGTCGGCAGCTGAGTCAGGTTAGGAGGTTTGCGGCATGGATGGCAGCAACGAAGCTATAAGCGGTGAAGATAAAGGCTCGAGCATTTGCGAGGTGCTTCAAATATTGGGGGCGAAATGGGCATTTCTTGTATTGGAGGAGCTGATGAACGGACCGTTAAGATTTAATCAGCTTCAACGGAACGTCTCCATCGTGAAGACCCAATCGTTAACCAATACGGTACGTCATCTGGAGAACAACGGCCTTGTCATGCGCCAGGTATTTCCGACAGTGCCGGTGACCGTAGAGTATTCCCTGACCGAGAAGGGAAAAGATTTTCAGGCTGCGCTTAGAGAGATGGAGAAATGGGTGCAAAAATGGGGCGATTCCCCTAATCCCCGACTTAGCCGTTCCTAACGGCAATGTTGCAATCGAACCGTAAGAGCTATTAGCTCTTGCGGTTTTTTTGTCTTCCACTTACTTACCGAACGGTTAGTTACTCCAAAAGGATGGATTATGCCAAAATAAATTGCGTTCTTACTAAAAGTAAGCAACCTCTTTATAATCCGAATTAACAAATCGTTTTGGAAAAGGAAGTGTCGTTATGAATCGTGTTGTGATTTACGTCTTGATGATAGCGGTATTTTTTACAGCCACCTCAGAGCTGGTGATTGCGGGAATCTTGAATGTGCTAGCCAATCAAATGAATATATCGGTGAGCTTGGCAGGTCAGTTGATCACGGTTTATTCTTTGGCTTTTGCGATTGGCACGCCGGTTATTATCGCCTTATCCGTCCGAATACCGCGAAAACGACTTCTGCTCCTCGCCATAGTCGTATTTATAGCCGGCAATTTTCTGTCCATTGCAAGCACGAACTTCATGGTTTTGATGGCAGCGCGGATGCTGCTTGGGGTTAGCTCCGGCGTCTTTATCGTGGCAGCGTTTAGCGCTGCGGCAAAGATGGTGCCGGTTGAAAAAATCGGCAGCGCGATCGGAACGATTATCCTCGGATTCAGCAGCGCGATGATTTTGGGCGTTCCGCTTGGCGTTGCTTTGACGAATATGTACAGCTGGCAGACAATCTTTTTGTTCCTTGGCATAGGAGGCATTGTGATCCTTATCGGTCTTGCTCTCTTGCTTCCGCAAATCGAGGGGGATGCTCCGGTTCCCTTCAAGCAGCAAATGGGGCTGCTGGCTAACCCGGTAATCTTCTACGCCTTGCTGCTTGTGCTGTTCAGAGAAGCGGGCAACTCGGTGATGTTCACGTATATAGCTTCCTTCCTTGGCGACATTCTTCACAGAAGCTCCGCGGAAATCGGCCTAATGATGCTAGTGTTCGGGCTGGCCGGTGCGGTTGGCTCCAGGATCGGAGGCTCTGCCGTAGACAAATGGGGAAGCGCCAAGTTAATACTGATTGGAGTCACGATCCATGTTATTGCCCTGTTACTGCTGCCGTTAGCCGTTCATTCCTTTCCGGTTGCCATCACCTTGTTGTCGTTATGGATCATGTCGATGTTCACCTTAGGACCGGCAACTCAAACGTATTTCATCGAGCGTGCTCCGCAAGCATCGAATCTGATTATCAGCCTGAATATTTCCGTCACGCAGGTCGGCATCGCCGCCGGAGCCAGCGTCGGCGGACTGGTCGTCAATTGGCAGGATACCGTCCTCTATAATCCGTTAGCCGCCGGTCTAATCCTCATTTTTGCCCTGACTTCAGCAGCAGTCTCCATCCGAAAAAGCCGGCCATTGAAACTCCCATCGCTCTAATTTCTAAACGATAACAATAAGGGCTAGATGAACCTGACCGGTTCGTCTAGCCCTTATGCGTTATGCCGCTTCATTAACCGAAACGGCCCGTAATGTAGTCGTTAGTCCGTTGATGCGCAGGATTGGTGAAGATCGTTTCCGTTTTATCGTATTCAACCACATGACCGTTCAGGAAGAAGGCGGTTTTGTCGGATACGCGCGCTGCCTGATGCATGTTATGGGTTACGATAACGATGCTGTAATCCTGCTTCAGCTCGGAGATCAGCTCTTCGATCTTGGACGTCGAGATCGGGTCAAGCGCGGAAGCGGGTTCGTCCATCAGAATGACATCCGGTCGAACCGCAATCGTACGCGCGATACAGAGACGCTGCTGCTGACCGCCGGATAAAGCCAAAGCGGATTTGTGAAGACGGTCTTTGGTTTCTTCCCAGATCGCGGCTTTCCGCAGGGATTGTTCGACAAGCTCATCCAGCTGCTTCTTGTTCTTAATGCCGTGATAACGTGGACCAAAAGCGATATTCTCGTAGATCGACTTATGGAACGGGTTAGGACGCTGCCATACCATCCCGATTTTTTTGCGAAGCGCTACAACATCCGTTTCCGTGCCGCTGATTTTCTGCTCTTTCAGCCAGATATCGCCGGTAACACGGCAAGATGGGATCAGGTCGTTCATCCGGTTCAAGCTTCTGAGGAAGGTTGATTTGCCGCAGCCGGAAGGACCAATCAAGGCAGTCACTTCTTTTTCGGCGAAATCAAGCGAGACGTCATGAACGGCATGTTTTTCTCCGTAGTGAACATTTAATTGTTTGGCGGCCAATGCGATTTCTGTCATGCTTGTAACCCTCCTTATTTCGAAGCTGTGAATTTATTATGCATGTAACGACCAAGCGCCCGTGCTCCCAGGTTGAAGAGCAGAACCGTAATGACCAGCACGGCCGAAGCGCCTGCCGCGATTTGCGTAGCATCCGGAGCAAGACCTTCCGAGTTGACTTTCCAGATGTGAACGGCGAGAGTCTCGGCCGGACGCATAGGATTAAGCGGCGAAGCGGAGTGGAGCGGGTTCCAGTCGGAAAAATCAAGACGCGGGCTGCTCATGCCTGCGGTGAACAGAAGCGCTGCCGCTTCGCCGAAGATCCGGCCGGCAGCCAGAATCGAACCGGAAAGCACGATTGGCAGTGCGATCGGGAGCTGAACCGAACGGATGGTTTTCCACTTGGAGATACCAAGCGCAAGACTTGCTTCCTTCTGCTGAAGCGGTACGCTGCGGAGACCTTGCTCGGTAATCCGCACCATCAGCGGCAGGTTGAAGATCGTCAGCGCGATCGCGCCGGATAGCAGGGAGAAGCCCAGGTTGAATTTATTAACGATAACAAGAAGGCCGAACAAACCAACGATAATCGAAGGGAAGGAAGACAATACTTCGACGACCAGACGAATCGCGGAGGTGATTTTGCCGGCTTTTGCGTATTCGCTCATATAAATGCCAGCGCCGATACCAAGCGGCACGGTAATAACCATCGTAAGTACTAGCAGGAACAACGAGTTGAACAGCTGCGGACCGATACCGCCGCCTTTGCGAATCGTTTCCGGCGGGGAAGTAAGGAAGTGCCAGCTGATATGGCCAAGACCGCGGAACAAAATGTAGCCCAAAAGTCCGATCAGGGCGAGAGCGATTAAGCCCGTGATGAAAATAATAATGCCGGTTGCGATTTTATCTACTGTTTTGGCACTCATAGCTTCTTCCTTCCTTCCAGCCAGCGAATGATAAAGACGAATACAAAGGTCATCAACATCAGAATCAATGCAAGCGACCACAGGGCGTTATTTTGAACGGAGCCCATCGCCGTATTGCCCATGCTAAGCGTAATGGCACTGGTGAGCGTTGAAGTCGATTCGAATAGGGAATGCGGAATATGCGGTGCGTTGCCGATAACCATCTGTACGGCTAGGGCCTCGCCAAACGCTCTCGCAATACCAAGCACGATACCTGTCATTTGCGCGGGAAGCGTAGTAGGCAGGACAATGCGATATATCGTTTGCCAACGGGTAGCGCCAAGCGCGTAAGAGCCTTCTTTCAGGCCCGCGGGCAGGGAAGCCAGCGCATCCGTTGCTATAGTCGTAATTGTAGGTAAAATCATAAAGGCAAGTACAAGCGCGCCTGCTGCGATCCCGACGCCTTGGCCAGGGAACAGGTTGCGGAATAATGGAACGATGACGCTTAAACCAACAAATCCGTATACAACGGAAGGAATACCTGCAAGCAGTTCGATAACCGGCTGCATAAATGTCCGGCCCAACTTCGGAGAGAGCTCAATCATAAATACTGCCGCGCAAAACCCGAGTGGAGCAGCAATGATAGCAGCAAGAATCGATGTGCTGAACGAACCAAAAATAAACGGCAAGGCGCCAAACAACGCCGGTTCGCCATCCGGTTTCCATTTGAGTCCTGTTAACAAATCCTTTACGTTTACGCCGTTTACGATAAAGGTGCTAAGTCCTTTTGAAGCGACGAAGTAAACCATCGAAAAAATGGTGATGATAAGAAACAAGATGCAGATGAATGTATATACTTTGCCAACCCATTCCTCCGCAAGATGCGGCGTGGCTACTTCCCGATCATTAGACTTCTTCATCGCGACCACCCTTTACATAATTAACATGTAGGCATGCAGTCAAGAGACGAGCTTGCCCGCCTCTTGACTATGCCTTTATTTATTGGAGATTAATTATTTCGTTACTGCGCCTTGAGCATCGCGTTTAACTTCCATTTTGCTTACCGGAATGTAGCCCATTTCCACTACGTCGCCTTGGTCACCTTGAACATCTTCGGATACCATGTAGTCGAGGAATGCTTTAGTAGCTGCATCAGGCTCGCCTTTTGTATACATGTGCTCGTAAGCCCATACCGGGTAAGTGCCGTTAGCTACGTTGTCTACATTTGCTTCAACGCCTTCGTACTTAACAGCTGCGATCGAATCGTCCAGGTAAGACAGAGCCAGGTAACCGATAGCGCCAGGAGTTTCGCTTACGAGCTTCTTAACCGTACCGGAAGCATCTTCTTGAATCGAACCTTGAAGGTCTTCTGTTTTAGTGCCAAGCGCGAACTTCTCGAAAGTAGCGCGAGTACCGGAGCTCGAAGGACGGTTAACGATTTGGATTTTCTCGTCTTTACCGCCAACGTCTTTCCAGTTCGTTACTTTACCAGTGAAGATGTCAACCAGTTGTTGCTTAGTCAGGCTGTCAACGCCAACGTCTTTGTTTGTTACGGCAGCCATAGCGACTACGGCTACTTGATGGTCAACCAGCTCAGCTGCTTTGTCGGCATCCAGCTTCTCTTCAGCGAATACGTCGGAGTTGCCGATTTGGGCTTGGCCTTCCGATACTTGAGTCAGACCAGTACCGCTGCCGCCGCCTTGAACTTGAATCGATACGCCGGAGTTTTTGTCCATGAACTCTTTGGATACTTGGTCAACCAGAGGTTGAAGTGCAGTAGAGCCCGCTGCCAGAATCGATCCGGACAGATCAGCGGAAGCTGTGTTATTTGTTGTTGCATTGTTTGTAGCGGCAGCATTACCATTTTTTGCACCGTTGTTTGTATTGTTATTGCCACAAGCTGCGAGCGATAAAGACAATGTCAGTGCCATAGTGACGATCAGAGATTTTTTCATTTAAGTAGGTTCCCCTTCCAAACTTTTGTTTTTGTTTTGCTTACATGAGTTATTGTAGTTGGGCTACGTAAACGCAAAACGTTATTCATGTTAACGCAATGTAAATTTTTTTGAGAGTTGTTAAGGTTGTCCGCATGATTGTAATCCTCTATAGTAAGGGTGACATTTTCCTTATGAAATGAGGATGTATTAGATGAAGGAAGCAAAACTGAAGCATGTACTCGATCAGGTGGAAAGCCGGCAGGATGAGTTGTTTGCCCTGCTCGCGGAACTGGTTGCTTTCCCGACGGTAAGCCCGCCGGCGCGCAATACGATGCAGGCGCAGCTGTTTATGAAGGATCAGCTGCATGACCTTGGCTTTGAGACGGAGCTGTGGGAGGTCTATCCGGGAGATCCGAATGTAACGGCAGTCAGACGGGGAACGGAGAGCGGTTCCTACAAAAGCCTGCTTCTCAACGGGCATATGGACGTAGCGGAGGTAGGCGACAGCACGGAATGGTCCGTTCAGCCGTTTCAATTAACGCTTAACGATGGACGTGCATACGGACGCGGGACTGCCGATATGAAAGGCGGCCTTGCCGCTCTGTTGTTTGCCATCAAGCTGTTGACGGAAGCCGGAATCGAGCTTAAGGGAGATTTGTTATTCCAATCGGTTATCGGGGAAGAGGCAGGGGAAGCTGGCACCAGAGCCTGCATGGAGCGCGGCTGCGATGCGGATTTCGCCATTGTGGCGGATACAAGCCATCTAGCTGTTCAAGGACAGGGAGGCGTTATTACCGGCTGGGTTACGGTGCAAAGCCCGGTTACCCATCACGATGCGATGCGCTCCCGGATGATCCACGCGGGAGGCGGGCTGCATGGGGCAAGCGCGATCGAGAAGATGGCGAAGCTTATTGCCGGGCTGCAGGAGCTGGAGAGGCATTGGGCGGTAACGAAGTCCTATCCGGGATTCCCGCCGGGCTCCAATACGATTAATCCGGCTGTTATTGAAGGGGGACGCCATGCCGCGTTTGTTGCCGACCGCTGCGCGCTTTGGATTACGGTTCATTTCTACCCGGATGAAGATTATGAATCGGTAGCCGCGGAAATCGAGGATCATCTGACGCGCGTGGCGCAGGGCGATCCATGGCTTCGGAATCATCCGCCAACGTTCCGATGGGGCGGGAGATCGATGATCGAGGAGCGGGGAGAAATTTTTCCTTCATTAGAAGTTGATCCGGATAATGATGGCATGAAGACATTGTTAACGAATCACCATGCTGTACTGAACCGCGCGGCGGAGGTCGGAATGACACCAACGGTTACGGATGCAGGCTGGATCGGGCGGGCAGGAATCCCGACGGTTATTTACGGACCGGGGGAGTTAAGCAAGGCCCATGCCGTAGACGAAAGCCTTGCTATTGAGGAGCTTATTGAATATACGAAGGTGATGGCCGCTTTTATCGCTGACTGGTGCAACCGGGAAAAAGCCTAAAAGATGAAAATGACGTTTACAGCCCTTATAATGAATACTGTTAATGACGATTCAGAGGAGAGATCATGAGATGACGAACATCAATGAGTTTATTGCCGGTTGGAAAAGCCATCGTAACGTTCTGCACGACATGCTGACCGATGTAACAACGGAACAACTGTCCTACAAGCCGTGGGAGAAAGGGATGTCGCTTGCCGGGCTTGTCCTGCATATTACGGGTGCGATGGATATGTTCGCGAAGACCGTGCAAAACGGCGTTTACACGCCAGGCGCCAAGCCGGCTGCGCCTGCAACGATTGAAGAACTGAAAAGCGCCGTGGCAACGGCAACGGAACAGACGGAAGCCGTTCTCCGTTCCCTTACGCCGGAACAGCTTGCAGCGCCAATCGATTTCTTCGGCAACTCGCTTCCGGGCGTTGTTTTGCTGCAAAATGCCAAAGACCACGAGATTCATCACAAAGGCCAGCTGTTTGTCTATTTACGCCTGGTTGGCATCGAGAAGCTGCCGTTTTTCGTAAGCAAGGGCTAACGCTGTAAAAGTATAGCACTGGACGGTATAAAGCGCCGGATGGTATGATGCTTGAGGGTGAAAACAATATGAATAATGATATTACGAATGCGAATAATAACGAAACTAACGATAATACCGAGGTCTGGGACGCGCTCATGAAGACGATCTTCCAGAAGGGACTCGCGACTCTAAAGCCGTACTTCCCTCATGTGGAAGGTCTTGTCGTGAACGATGAGAAATTTGGGCAGATCTTTATTTACCGCGTGACGAACGACTTCAAGAAAACGTATGACTGCGGCTTTTTCCTGCGCGAGCTGGCGGAACAGTTCCAGGATGGCGGCCGTGAAGCAGGGGAATGGATGGCTTCCTTCTTCTACGAGCTGATGAAGACGAACAAAGGCGGCAAAGAGCTGCCTCCTCCTCCGGACAGCGAACAGAAGGAAGAACAATTCATCGATGATGTTTTGTTCCCGCATTGCCTTAGCGCGGTCAGCGAGGAATTCGCGCCGCTTACGATTACGGGCAACAGAGGGCTTGATGAGAACCATACGCCTGTGCTTGAGCTTGGCTTCAAGGATGTTCCGGAAGAGAAATGCGTTTTCCCGATTCATTATCTGTACAAAATGATGCAATTGAACCGCGACCCTTCGGATACGATTCTTGTCCAATTGGCCAAGCTTCGTCAGAAATACGGCGTAGAGTAAAGAGGAATGATGAACCGTCCCTTTGGGGGGCGGTTTTTCTTTTGGACTAGACTGATGATTTGTCGGAATGATATGATGATTACGGGTGAAGCGAATAATGAATAATGAGACGACAAACGAAGAGATCCAAGGCAATTCAGAGGAAGAAGCGAAGCAATTCGCTGAGCTTGTCAAGGCGGTCCAGCACAACGGCTTTGTCGCTTTGAGACAGCATTTCGAAGATGTTCAAGGACAAGTATTGAACCAAGAGCTTTATGGTCCCGTGTTTGTTTACAAAGTGAAGGATGAATCCGGCAGCGATTACGTTTGCGGCTTTTTCCTTCGTGAGTTAATCGCGAATTTCCAAGCGGGCAACGAAGAGGCGACAGAATGGATGGCTTCGTTCTTCTACGAATTGATGAAGACCGAAGGAGGTAAGCCGCTTCCGCAGCCTCCTGCAAGCGAAGATGATGCCAAAGCTTTAATCGATAAAGTTCTCATCCCGCATTGCATCAAGTCTGTTGAAGACGAATTCCCCGAGGAGAAGGTTCATGCAGGCCTTGCCTGGAACGAAGAGCTGAAAGGACCTGTATTCGAAACGGGTTTCCCGGCGATTTCCGACGGCAATAATGTTTGCGCTTTCTCCCTGCATCTCTTGTATACGCATCTTTTGATCAACCGCGATCCTGCGGAATTGCTGCTTCGGGGACTGTACAAGATCCGCGAAGAGCATGGCATGGATTAGAAAAACAGCTCCTTTACAGGAGCTGTTTTTTTGTTGCGCATCTTTTGTGATATACTGTTTATTAAGTACACAATTATGGCTTGAACGGTATGGAGGATAATGGGATGGAGCATGGTGACGAGGAAGACGTATTAAAATCCTTGCCGCGGGGAGTTGCATTGGCATGGGGGCTGGTGAAGGAATCGCAGAGAGGGCCCAAGCGCGAGCTTTCTATCGACCAGATTGTGGCTGCAGCGGTTGAGCTGGCGGATAAGGAAGGACTTCAGGCTGTCTCGATGAGCCGGGTTGCGTCATCGCTCGGTTTTACGGCGATGTCGCTGTACCGTTACGTGCAAAGCAAAGATGATTTGCTGCTGCTTATGCAGGAATCGGTCTGTAAGCTTCCGGATAGGCTGGACGAAGACGCGGATTGGCGTGAGGGCATGCGGCAGTATGTACGGGATTGCATTCAAGTATTTCTGAAGCATCCCTGGTATGCGGATATCCCGGTATCGGGCGTGCCCCTAACGCCTAATAATCTGTTGTTTGTGGATTTGGCCCTGCGGCCGATGCGGAAGCTTCCGCTTAATGACTTTGAGAAAATGTCTACCGTTCTGTTGTTAAGCAATTACGCGCGCTCCACCGGTCTGATTCAAAGGGACATGGTCCGGGCGATTGAAGGCGGGGCAAGTCCGGGTTCTTTCAGCGGACTCGATTATACGAAGGCGCTTAAGGTACTCGTAAAGAAGGAGCATTATCCGGACCTGCAGCCGCTTATCGCATCAGGCGTATACACGGAGGAAAATCCGGCGGATAATCCGATCGGCAATGATTTCGATTTTGGCCTGGAGCGCATTCTGGACGGTATTGAGCATTATCTTGCTTCCAAAGGTTAGATGCGAAAAAGCCAGCCATCTGATGAAAATTCATCGGATGGCTGGCTTTTTCTGTTTCAGGAAATCCAATTAACGGCGTCCGGCTTTTTTGCGGAAGGAGAAGATGCTCCAGACGAACGCAAGGGTCAGGATAAAAAGGCACCAGCCAACGGCCCACCAAGCGCTATTATCCAGCGGCGTACCCGTCAGCAATCCCCGGATCGTCTCGATGACCGGCGTTATCGGCTGATGATTGGCTACGCCTTGCAGCCAAGAGGGCATCGTATCCGTTGGCACAAAGGCGCTGGACAGATAAGGGAGGAACAGAAGCGCAAAGCCGTATCCGCTTGCTGCCGCCGGACTTCCCGCTACCAGGCCGATTGCTGCAAATAACCAGGTGAAGGTCAATATAAACAGGGTAATAACGCCTATCGCCAGCACCCACTCGATAAAGCTGGCGTTTGGCCGGAAGCCTACAAGCAAGGCGACTCCAATAACAACGGCCGTTGCGAATAAATTGCGGGCGAGGCTGGCGGCGACATGACCGGTTACAACGCTGAGGCTCTTGATCGGCATCGTCCGGAACCGGTCGATAATGCCGTTGGTCATATCGTTGGACACGTCAACCGCCGTGCTTGAAGAGCCGAACCCCGCGCAGAGCAAAATAATGCCTGGAACCACGTAATTCACATAATCCCCGCCGGAATCGATAGCTCCGCCAAAGACGTAAGTAAACAGGAGCATCAGCATAACAGGGAGCATTATCGCCATCATCAGAGCCTCCGTATTACGCAGGCTGTGACGGAGACTGCGGCCGATGAAGACAAGGTTGGTTGTCAGCATCGATGCCGGTTTTGCAGGTTTAGTTGAAGCGATCATACTTACAGCACCTCTTTCCCGTTAGTTGTTAAGGCAACAAAAACATCGTCCAAGCTAGGCCGGCGGATATTGACTCGCGTCCCGGGCGGAACCGAATGAACAAGTTCATTCAGCGTCCGGCTAATATCCTGAATGCTTCCGGTTGTAGGTACCGTATGAATAACCTCGTCATGGCCGTTTAATAATTCGATGACTTCTCCACCGACACGCGCTTTTAATTGCTCGGCGCTGCCGGTCGCCACGATCCGGCCGCCATTAATGACGGCGATCTGATCGGCCAGCTGATCGGCCTCCTCCAAATATTGCGTAGTCAGAAAGATCGTTCTGCCTTGACTCGCCAGTTCGCTAATGATATCCCACAATGCCCGCCGGCTGACGGTATCCAGACCTGTAGTTGGTTCATCCAGAAAAATAACGGGGCGGTCGACCACAAGGCTGATGGCAAGGTCAAGCCTCCGGCGCATGCCTCCCGAATAGGTTTTTACCCGTTTCTTTGCGGCGTCAACAAGATCAAATGCTTTTAGCAGCTCTTCCGTACGCGTTCTGGACTGTGACGAAGAAAGCCCGGACAGCCTGCCGATCATGCGCAAATTTTCTTCGGCGGACAAGACTTCATCCACTGCGGCGAACTGGCCGGTGAGGCTTATATGCTGCTTGACCAGCTCCTGCTCGGTCTGCACATTATAACCTCCAACGAGAACCTTTCCGCCATCCGGTGCAATTAAAGTAGACAAAATATGAATGAGAGTGGTTTTGCCGGCTCCGTTAGGACCAAGCAGGGCAAAGACGGATCCGGCCGGTACGGACAGTTCAAGTCCGCTTAATACGGATTGTTTCCCGAAGCTTTTGCGGAGACCCGATACTTCAATCGCCATTGATTTCACAAAGCGCCTCATTTCTGTGTACGTTGTACACTGATTATTATGTAAACAGTATATGATATAAACATTAAAAGATGCAATGGTTTTTTAAAAAAAGAACGGGCGCAAACTTTGCTGTTTCAATTAACCTCTAGAGGTGTAATAGATAATACGAGATCGGATACGGTTTCGAATACGAGAACGGAATAAAGGAGAGATAACTATGCCAAAGGAAAACACAGGTAGCGGTCTGCTGGTAGGTACAATTGTAGGGACAGCGGTTGGTGCTGTCGGGGCGCTTCTGCTAGCGCCGAAAACAGGTGTGCAGCTGAGGGAGGATATCTCGAATAAGTTCCAGGCACTCAGCCAGCGTACTCAGGAACTTGCTTCCACGGCGAAGGACAAAACAAAGGATGTTCTGTCCAGCGTAAGGGAAGAGGCGTCGGATTTGACGGATAGGGCGAAGAAATCCAACGAGCATGTCATGGATGCCTTCAGCTCCGCCAAGGACGATATGAAAGACAAGATGAGGTCCACAACGAATTAAGAAGCGGATCGAAGGGAGAGGTTGTCCATCGGACAACCTCTCTTTTTTTGCGCTTGGATTGGCAAAAGAAAACCGCCCGTCTCCTGACGAGACGGGCGGTTCGTTCAGCCTCCTTCGCTTTGCGGCGGATGTAGAAGCTGTCTTAATTTATCAAGCGCGCGCTTCTGGAAGCGGGATACGCTCATTTGGGATACGCCAAGCTGATCCGCGATTTCCCTCTGGGATTGGCCATGCTGATAGACGAGAACGAGCACTTTGCGTTCCTCATCCTTGAGCTGCGCCATGGCATCGCTAAGGGCGATCTGGTTATCGACATGGCTGTAATTATCGCTGTTGTCGCTTATGACATCGCCAATTGTCGCACTGTCCCCTTCGCTGGAGAGCGGGGTGTCAAGCGAGACATACTGATAGGATTCGCGGGAAGACAGGACTTCGATCGTTTCCTCCACCGATAATCCCAAATAAGCGGCAATCTCGTCCATCTTGGGGGAGCGCTCGAGCTTTGTCGTCAGCTCATCGATGGCTTTTTGGACGAGCAGGCCTTTTTCCTTCATATTTCGAGGAACTTGTATGTACCAGGACTTGTCGCGCAAATAATTTTTCAGCTGGCCAATGACGCTTTTCATGGCGTAGCCCTCGAATGGAACGCCCTTGTCGCTATCATACTGCTTGAACAGCCGCAGCATGGACATTTGGCCGACCTGATACAAATCCTCGTAGAGATCGGGGCGGTTTCTCGAAATTTTTGACACGGCCATCCGGACCAATGATTCAAAATGCTGCAACAATGCCGTTGCGGCATCGTTGCAGCTCATTTCCTTGTATCTTTGAAGCAGATCATTAATTTGCTGCTGATTCAGGCAGGATGATTGTGATTTCATGCCATCTCCTCTTTCCTACCAAGTCGCTTGGTTAGAATCACCTCGGTGCCTAATTCCGAGCGGACCTCAACCTGGTCCATTAAAGCCTGCATCAGAAAAAGACCAAGGCCTCCCACATTCGCGTCGATTAACGGCTTTTCGTGCAGGGAAGCATGCGCAATAACGGTCGGCTCGTAATGAAAGCTGCTCCCCGAATCCTTGACCCGGATTTGGAAGGAGTCTTCCTCTGCTTCAAAGATGACCTCAATAATCCCGAATTCCCCTCCGTTGTAGGCATGCAGGACAACGTTGCTGCATGCCTCCGTAACGGCTACCTTCATGTCTTCTATTTCTTCGTAAGAAAAGCCTTCCTTAGCGGCCAGTCCCGACAGGGTCAGCCGCACGATATCAATATATTCGGCTTTCGCCGGTATAGTTAAGCTAGTCCATGGTTTCATCATTGTTCCCGTTCCTCTCCGCTTATCCTATTATAGCTTAATGTTGTTTGAGTTTTCTCCAAATTCGTAAGGAGGAAATAATGCCGTCTGTTATTGCGCCTGTAATCCTTCCATTGCTTGGCCGGGGTGTTCCGCTATCGTAGACTTCCCGCTGAGCTTTATTTTTGACAGTGGCAACAAGGCCTGCGGCCGTTTCCTTCATGACGCCTGTAAAGCTGTGCAGGGTCTGGCCGATGTCATGCACGGTTGCGAATACGACATCTAGCGAGCGGAGCTTCGTGCGGACATCAAGGGTCATCTCCGTGGTGTTATGAATCATTTCCTTCACGTCCCCGCTGATCTCGGAGACGTCGGTTCGAAGCTCGCCGACCGTATTGCGTACTTCGTTCAAGGTTGAGGTCAACGCTTTGATGGTCTGGATAAGGAAAAACATCAGGATGACGAAAGCAACCGTAATGACGGCAATAATGATCTGAATGAAAATATCCATTACAATCACATCCTCTTTTTTTCTTTTTAAATACCCTAGAAATATGTAAATGAAACAGCCGTGTGATTGTAAATATAATGGTATAATTAATTTAAGAGATTAAGAGAGAAGGAGATTTCTATGCTGCGAGCATTCAAATTTAATATTAGAACCAAGATTGCAATCGGGTATTTCCTTATTCTTATTTGTTTAGGGGCTTCGATTGTAACGGTGACGGACCGCATAGAGGCACTGCAAAACGAAGTTGAAACGATAACTACCCGGGATGTCGAGGTTCACAACCTGATTGCTTCCATTCAATACGATGCGGTCAGCATGGAGACAGCCCAGCGCGGATATATCATTACGGGCGATGAAAGCTACCTGGATCCCTACGATAAAGGAAAGTCGCAGTGGGAGTCCAATTATAACAGCCTGTATGCTTACATCGCGGACAATTCAAGCACGCAGAAGCAGCTGGAGGAAATCAAGCTGACCATCCAGGAATGGATCAGCAAAGCGGCAGAGCCGACAATCGCGATGAAAAGGGAAGGAAGAGAGGCGGATATTATCGCCTTCTTCCAAAATGACGTCGGCAAGCAGCGGATGGACAGCCTCCGTTCCAAATTCGATGCGATCGGCAATCAAGAGGTTCAGGCAACAAAGCTGCACATTATGGATCTGGAGAACAAAAACCGGATTCTTACCGTAGGCATCTACCTGCTGCTGCTGGCTGCAACCATTATATCGTTTATGATCGTGTCGTTTGTGTCCGGTTCGATTGTCAAAACGATTAAGCAGGTCGTGGAGACGATTAAGGAAATCGCTTCTTCCGGCGGCAATCTGGCAACCCGGATTAAAGTTAATTCGAAAGACGAGATCAAGGATCTTGGGGATGCAACCAACGAGCTGCTTGCAAGCCTTGAGGCGAAAAGCTGGATTCAAACCAAGGTTGCAGAGGTCGCAACGATGACGCAGGGGATTAACGACCTGCAGGTGCTTGCCCGGACGTTTCTGACGAAGGTCGCACCGATGGTTAACGCGTCTTTCGGCGTGTTTTACATCCGGAAAGGAGCAGGCGATCAGCAGCGTCTGGAGAAGCTGGCCTCATACGCCAGCTCCGGGGAGGATGCGGGCAAGTCCGAAATCCGATTTGGAGAAGGGCTGGCAGGACAATGCGCAATTGAAAAACGCATTTTCCTTATAAATCAGACGAAGGACCATGCTCCTCTTATTTCAACCGGACTGTTTCAGATGGAGCCGCGAAGTATACTAATCGTTCCCGTTGAGTATGAAGACAGGCTGGAAGCCGTTATCGAATTCGCTTCGCTTGAGTCATTCACCACCCAGCACCTGAAGCTGATGGAAGAGGTTGAGAAAGACTTCGGCATAGCGGTTAACAATGTAGCCGGACGTATGGAGGTCGAGCGTCTGCTAAGCGAATCTCAGGTGTTAACCGAGGAATTGCAGATGCAGCAGGAAGAAATGCGGATGACAACCGAACATCTGGAAGAGCAATATCTGGTGGCCGAGCAGAAGACGAAAGAGCTCGAGAAAGCAAAGGAAGAATTGGAGGATTACTCCGAGCAGCTGGAGAAAAGCTCGCAGTACAAGTCCAATTTCCTTGCGAACATGTCGCATGAGCTTCGCACGCCGCTCAATAGCATTCTCATTTTATCGCAGCTGCTGTCAGAGAATGAGAACCATACTTTAAGCGAAGACGAAGAAGGTTACGCTAAAGTTATCCATACTTCGGGAACGGATTTGCTCAAGCTCATCGACGATATTCTGGATCTGTCGAAGATTGAAGCGGGGAAAGTTATTTTGACCGTGGACGAAGTGAATCTCACCGAAATTCCGGAGCTTATGAAGCTGACCTTTAACCCAATAGCGGAAAAAAGAGGAGTTGGCTTTGCGATCGACATGGCCGAGAACCTTCCTGCCGTATGGTACACGGATGGCCAGCGCCTGCAGCAGATTTTGAAAAATCTGCTGTCCAACGCCTTCAAGTTTACGGAGAAGGGCTCCGTTCGATTAGGATTTGATCATACGGATGACGGTATGCTGGCGATTTCCGTGACGGACACGGGTATCGGTATTCCTAAGGACAAGCAGAAGCTGATCTTTGAAGCCTTCCAGCAGGTGGACGGCAAGACAAACCGGATTTATGGCGGAACGGGACTTGGGTTGTCCATCTGCAACGAGTTTGTGAAGCTGCTGGGCGGGTCCATCAAGCTCGACAGTACGCTTGGGGAAGGCAGCTGCTTTACCGTCTATCTGCCTCTGCTTAGTCAAGAAATGGTTGATATCATTCAGATGGCTCAAATGGAAGCATCGGCGGCCATTGAGATTACGGGAACGGAGCAGCCAGAACAGACGCAGTCCTCTGGAGAGGAAGCAGCGGAGGAGCATGTCGCCGGCTGCGTGTTTGCAGGGAAGAAGGTGCTGCTGGTTGAAGACGACGCGCGCAATGTGTTTGCGCTCGTTAACGCGCTGGAGAACAAGAAGATGCAAGTGACGGTTGCGGGCAACGGCAGGGCGTGCATGGATCTTTTGAAAGATAATAAAGACTTTGATCTTGTTCTGATGGACATTATGATGCCGCTTATGGATGGGTACGAGACGATGAGGGAGATGCGCAAGCAGCCGGAGCTGCAGGCCATGCCGATTATCGCCCTGACGGCTAAAGCGATGAAATCCGACCGTGATAAATGTCTCGAAGCGGGTGCTTCGGATTACATCAGTAAACCATTGCAGATGGATCAATTGTATTCGCTTATGCAGGTATGGCTGACGAAGCAGGTGGGGGGCTAAATGGACAATCAGCAGCACTTTGATTTACCGGATCACACGCTCGATGAACTGCCGGCCAACGAATGGGAAGACATTGAGATCGAACTGTTGATTGAAGGGCTGTTCCGTGCATACGGTTATGATTTCCGTCATTACTTAAGATCCTCCCTCAGGCGGCGGATCCGGAACCGGATGTATATGGACGGCGTGCAGACCGTTACCGGAATGCTGGAAAAGGTTTTGCATGAGCCGGACTATGTCCACAAGCTGACCAATGATTTCTCCATCAAAGTAACGGAGATGTTCCGTGATCCAAGCTTTTTCCGGGCATTCCGCGAACGGGCGGTTCCGCTGCTGGACAAGCTGCCGGAAATCCGGATTTGGCATGCGGGCTGTTCAACTGGCGAAGAAGTATATTCCATGGCCATTCTGCTGCAGGAGCAAGGGCTGCTCGAGAAGGCCAGAATTTATGCGACCGATATGAGCGAGCGCGCCATTGAGCAGGCGAAGGAAGGAAAGTTTCCGCTTAAGCGGATGCAGACGTTTACTAAAAACTATTTGCAGGCCGGCGGAACAAAGGAATTCTCCGCTTATTACACGGTT
Organism: Paenibacillus glycanilyticus NBRC 16618; assembly: GCF_004000805.1. Lineage (GTDB taxonomy): Bacteria > Bacillota > Bacilli > Paenibacillales > Paenibacillaceae > Pristimantibacillus > Pristimantibacillus glycanilyticus. The sequence goes on along the minus strand of NZ_BILY01000022.1, from coordinate 42,512 downwards.
GAAAGGGATTATGCGATATTTGACCCTTCCTTGGCGCAGCATGTGATGTTCGCCCAGCATAACCTGGCAACGGACAGTACGTTTAATGAATTTCATGTAATCCTATGCCGCAATGTGATGATTTACTTTAATCCCGAGCTGCAGGACCGCGTACACCGGCTGTTCCATGAGAGCTTAACCAAGGCGGGCATATTGGGACTTGGCAGCATGGAATACCTGATCGCTCCTTGGAAGCAGCATTACGAGGAGCTTGCAGACGGCGAGCGGCTGTTTGTGAAAAAGGATTAGACTTATACGGCTCCGGCTGTTGGATGATGATAGATCCGGCAGCCGGAGTTTTGTTGTTTATAGGTTATTCTTCTAAAAAAGCTGAATAAGGAGTATTCCTCTCTTCCGTCTTAATCGGGCAATAGTCCTTAGTAAAAACAATGTATGGAGGTAAATACAAAGACCGGCGAACATTCGCCGGTCTTTGTTATTCACTGACGTATTTGGTTAGAATCACTTCGGTGCTGCTGTCAGTTGACTGCACGGATACTTCATCCATGAGAGCCTCCATCAAATAAATGCCGAGGCCTCCGACCGGCAGCTCGCTGATTTCGATCCCTTGCAGGGGAGGGCTGCCAGTTCCAGTTCCAATTTCGGTTTCGGAATGCTCGAATGGAGGGCCCTCATTTTTGACAGTAATCGTGATCCCTGCTTCCGAGGGCTGAAAGGTAACGTCAATCAGGCTGCCGCCTTCCTTCTCGGAGCCTCCATGCAGCACGGCATTCGTGCAAGCCTCCGATACCGCGACCTTCATATCTTCGATGTCTTCGTAGGAGAAATTCAGCTTGGACGCAATACCGTAAAGGCACACTCTAACGATATCGATATAATCGGCATGGGAAGGGATTTGTAATCTAATCATGATTATCCCTGTGTCCCTTCCGATAAATAACCGGATATGCCCGTCAAATCAAACAAACGTTGAATGGACGGGGGAATATCTTTGACCGAGAATGGCGCATTAATGCCGTCACGGTATTTGAGCACGGATACGATAATGCCGATGCCCGTGCTGTCGATGTATTTCAAATCGCGAAGATTAAGCACGAGACCGCGGTCCGTCCGCTCCATCAGCGGCTCCAACGCGGCTCTAAGCTGTGTAACGACCGATAGGTCGAGCTCTCCGCCAAGCGATAAAATATAGCTGTCGTTTGTTTCCTTTTGCTCAATCTGGAATTGCTGAGACTTCATTTCATCCACTCCGATCCTTATATTAAGATAGTCCTCCGTTAGACGGAGGAGATATGGTAATAAGCGATAGATTCAAGAGTTCCGGTATCGTAGTTGATAAACAGCTTCAGGACATTCTCCCGGCGTTCGTATACAATACCGTCCTCTGCCTTATAATCAGGTTCGCCGAGCGCGTCGATTAACGCTTCGATCGAGACAGGGATTTCTTCGTCATCGATCCAGATGGTGCTTGCGCTGCCGCTTACCTTGATTTCATCCATGATGCCGTCACGGAATACGATGTCCATATTGGGATATTCGTAAGTTTCCATCTCCGTTAACCATTCATCTTGGTTGATTTGGTTCGGTTCGCCGAGCATGCGTTCGACGGTTATTTTATCATCGTAAAGAGAAAGCCCGTTGACGGATTGCAGCCGGAAGTCGGATACCGTATAGTCCGCATGCGAGACGGTCGCCCATTCGGAAGCTGCTCCCGTGGTCGTTGCCTGCGGCTCTTGCACGGGATGGGGAAGAGACATGTAAGCAAGCGGCACGACGCCGATAATTCCTCCTGCAAGGTAACATGCTATAAATGCATTCTTCATAAGTTATCCCTCCAGCCGTTGTCATTTGCTTTACTATCAAATACCCGGGCAGTGGGCAGTTGAAACAGGCTGGAGTAAAAAATTATTTCGTATACAAGGTTACAAGACAAATATCGTCCTTCTGCACGGTGCCGCTATCCTGCGGGATCATGGCGGCTACAAGCCCCGATGGATCTAATTGATCATTATTTCCCATCCAATCGATTAACGTTTCGTTGGAGGGCTCCTCACCGGTTAACGCTGCAATACCGTCGGTTAATCCGTCCGTATACAAGACGATTCTTGCATCCCGCTCATATTGAAAACTGCCTTTGCTTACCTTCAGCTTATTAAATAAACCGATAGCGCTGCAGCAAGGCTCAAGCAAGGCGGGCTTGCCGTCCAGGAAGGCGATTCCCGGGGGATGGCCTGCATTAACGTATTCAATCGTTTTGTTCTCCGCGTCAAGCACCAAATAAATGGCGGTAAAATAGTAGTTCATCAGTTCATCCTTGATATGCAGCTGATTCATGTAACGGTTAAGCTCATGCATCACCTGTTCCATATCGTTTATGCGCGTTATCGTATCCCGAAGCACGGACGAAATGTACATGCAGACAAGGGAAGAGGAGATGCCGTGGCCCATCATATCCAGAAGGATTACACCGTATCGGTTCTTGTCGATCCGATACCAATTATAGAAATCCCCAGCCAACTCCGAAGAAGGCTGGTAGACGGCGTTAATCCGCATATTCTCATCGTCAATCTCCGTGCTGAGTACGCTGAGCTGCACCTGCTTGGCCAGCTCCAGATTATATCTCATATTTTTGTCGCGTTCTTTGTGTCGGTCGATTTCCTGCTTCAGCCGCATCGCCGAGCGGATGCGGGCAAGCAGTTCCATGCGGTTGATCGGCTTCATGACGTAATCGCAGGCTCCGGCATCGAGTGCTTCGGCCATTTTGTTCGAATCGCCAACCGCGGTTACGAATATGATGGGGATGTCTTTGTAACGGCAGTCCCGCAATACCGTGCGGCATGCTTCGATTCCGTCGATGTCCGGCATCATCATATCCATCAGAATGAGCTCGACATCCAGGTCTGCTGAGGTAGTGGAGCCTCCTGTGCCAAGCATATCGTAAAGCTCATGGGCTGACGAGGCCGTTAATAGATTCCGATAACCGGCCTTATTCAGGATGGTCTGTATGATAAGCTGGTTGGTCGCGTTATCGTCAACAATGATAATACTCATCCGGGAGCACTCCTTTCTTTGTTTCTATTCTTCTAACACTATACCATAGATCAAAGACCTACCCGTAGGAGTAGGCCTTTGATTTTGGATTGCTCGGTTATAAACGGTATTCCGGATAGTAGTAGACGGAGGAGTCGTAATCGTCATCCTTATACTCTTTGCCGCCCCAAGCGATAACCAGAATTTTATCCCTGTCCATCTCTTTTTCCAGATGCTCCGCGTATTGCTTCGAGATCCCAAGCGATCTCATCTTGGCGCGAAGCTCATTGCCGGTGGAGCGGAAAATGTTGGCGATAGCCGTTCCGACGCCCTCCGCCGCTACGGTGATTTGCTCGGCGTTGGTATTTTTGGCAATGCGTTCCGTACGGTCCTTATCGTGAGTCAGTACAAAGATATTCTCTCTCGCATAGCCGTCACGTTCGAAGCGGTGAACCTGCTCCTGTACCTCCAGCATGTTGTTGACCGTGTGTACTCTTGTCGTCATGGTTTGAGTTGTCATTGTAATTCCTCCTCGATTTTAATGAAATTGGTGGTGTTACGATGCTTGCGGGTTATGCTCGTCTTCGTCCCAGTATCAGAGAAGCGATAAAGAGGACGATAAAGACCACGAATAGAATTTTCGCAATACCCGCAAGTGCGGAAGCGATGCCCAGAAATCCGAACAGGCCAGCGACGACTGCGAAGATAAAGAAGAGTAGAGCCCATCCTAACATATGAATCACCTTTCTTTCGATTGGATACTTGCTTGTTTTGTCTGTCTTGCTTGTCTTGCTTGATAGGTATTTAACCATGATAGCGGAAGGTGAAACATCTTCTTCTTCAAAAAGTCGGTCAAGTATTTTACTTCATTAATAGTCAAATAAAAAACAGCCTGCTAGGGATTATCCCTGCGGGCTGTTTGACATGCCAGGCGGTTAAATTCGGTTAAGATGCTCGTTCAAGAGACCCGGAAAATCGGTAATAATGCCCGTTACGCCAATGGAAATCAGCTTGTCCCATTCGGCGGGATGATTGGCAGTGTAAGGATAGATCTGAAGTCCGGCCGCGAGGGCGTCCTCGGTATCCTGGGCTCCGATATGGCCATGATGGGGATGAAGAGACCAAACCTCCGTCTCCAGCAGCGCCGCGTACGTAGCATGATGAATGAGGTCGGCGGCATAGAGCAGTCCGATACGGAGCTCCGGCTCTGCCTGCTTCAGCCTTAGAAGCAGCTTATGGTCGAACGAAGAGACAACGGTGCGCTCCAGGCGACCTTCGCCGCGGAGATAATCCAGCAGTACCTGGTCGAGAAGGGATCCTGCGGAATCCTTGACTTCGACATTGATTTCGATGTGTTCGGGCAGCAAATCGTATACTTCCTCCAGGAACGGAACTTTCTCGCCGGCAAAAGAAGGCGAGAACCAGCTTCCCGCATCCGCCTTGCGGATGACTTCCGAATGCAGCAAGCGGATCGCTCCGGAGCCGTCCGTTGTCCGGTCCAGCGTATCGTCATGGCAGACAATAAGCTTGCCGTCCTCCGACAAGTGAATATCCAGCTCTACCATATGGCTGCCTTGCTCGGCCGCAAGCCTGAAGCTTGCTAGCGTATTCTCGGGTGCTTCTCCGGCTGCGCCTCTATGTCCAATGACAATGGGGCTGCTTGCATGAATATTTGGCTCGATTTCCCTCGACATTCTTAAGATCCCTCCCAGTCTGGCTCCAACGACATCCAATGGATTACCCTATCGCTTGCCTTCATTATAGGTTGGGACGGTTAACCTGTCCCTCATTGATTATAAATCTAAAAAAAATCTTTAGAAAGACAGGTTTATTTTCAAGTAAGCGTTATCACATTTCCTAATCTTAATAAAACGCTGACATAGGAGTTACAAATGGCGGTTATTCTTGGACTTGCCAAGCCATATCAGGTTCAGCAATTTCTTGAAAGGGCGGTTGTAGCCACACATGAATTCGTCACTCTATTCAGACAAATCCAAGCCGGTCTTGTCTCCGGCATCCGCGGCAGCGCCTGGCAGCCGGATCAACGCGGGCATGCTGAGAAGAATGCGGGAGCATCTCCTCGGGTACCTGTTTTTGGCGCCAAGCGTGGCTATATTCATCCTGTTCTTCTTCTATCCGATGGCTCGTTCCGTTTATCTGAGTTTTCAACTTACCGACCCCCGCGGCAGGGTGGCTGCCTATGCCGGATGGGACAATTATTCGCGCATGATGGAATCATCCGCCTTCTGGAACAGCCTCTGGATCACGGTGAAATTCACGCTAATGACAGTGCCTGCCGGTCTTATCCTCGGCTTGCTATGCGCCAGCCTTGTTCACTCCGCAGGCAAAGGGAGCAAGCTGTTCCGCTTTATTTTCTCGCTTCCGCTGGCGCTCTCCGTCGGAACGGCATCCATTCTGTGGATGATTCTGTACCACCCGTCGCTAGGCATGCTCAACTATTTGCTTGGGCAGATCGGCTTCGGACAAGTCCAATGGCTGACCGATCCGGGTGCGGCGCTTGATTCCGTCTCTCTTATGACGGTATGGATGAACTCCGGATTTCCGTTCGTCCTGCTTCTGGCAGCTATTCAGGGGCTGGATAACGATATCATGGACAGCTCGCGAATCGACGGCGCATCCATGTGGAGAACGTTTTTCTCGATCAAGCTTCCGCTGCTGTCGCCAACTCTTTTCTTCCTAGCGGTTGTCTCGATCATGAGCGCCTTCCAATCATTCGGACAAATCAATATTTTGACCAGGGGAGGACCGGCGGGTTCAACCGATGTGCTGGTGTACTCCATCTACCGTGAAGCCTTTATCAACTATCAGTTCGGCACCGGCAGCGCGCTGGCGATCGTCCTGTTTATTCTGATGCTTCTGCTGACGACCGTACAATTTCTAGTCCTCGGAAAGAAGGTGCATTACCAGTGAAGGCTTTCGGTCATCCGCGCAGTCCATACCGCTTATTCAGCCTTTACGGCCTGCTCGTCCTGCTGTCGCTGTTAGTGCTGGCACCGCTGCTTTACTTGCTTGCCCAAATCTTCATGACGCCCGACGAAGCAAGCCAATTTCCGCCCAAGATTCTTCCTTCCGGTCTTTATGTGGGGGAGCTGAAGAACGCCATCGATACCGTGCCGATATTCGGCTTTATTCTCAACAGCTTTGTTCTGGCGGTCTCGATTATGGTTCTTCAGGTGCTGACGGCGGCGCTGGCCGCTTACGCATTTGTGTATATCCGGTTCGCCGGCAGCCGGTTCTGGTTCGCTTTATTTATCAGCACCATGATGATTCCATGGGAAGTTACGATTATTCCCAATTATTTGACCGTCAAAAGCTGGGGATGGCTCGATTCGTTTCAAGGGCTTATCGTACCGTTTGCCGCTTCGGCGTTTGGCGTGTTCCTGCTTCGCCAGTTCTTCATGCAGCTGCCGCGCGAGCTTTTTGAAGCGGCGCGTATCGACGGCTGCGGGCATTTCCGCCATTTTTTGTCCATCGTGCTTCCCTTATCCGGCCCGGCTGCCGCATCGCTTGCGGTGTATGTATTCCTGAACGGATGGAATCAATACTTGTGGCCGCTGCTCGTTACAAGCAGCGACGCCATGCGAACGGTACAGATCGGGATTGCGATGCTCCAGTTCGAGGAGCTGACAAGCTGGAATCTGGTGCTGTGCGGAGTAGCGCTTGTGTTGGTTCCGTCGTTTGTCCTGCTGGCACTCGGCCTGAAGCCGCTTGTGCGGGGAATTACGGCCGGCGCGGTGAAGGGTTGATCTTACGGGGTACTTGTCCTATCGGACTTGCCATATAGAAAACATTATTACAAGGGAGAGAAAAGAAACCATGGTTAAACGCAATTGGAAAATGGTATTGCCTGTGGCGGCTATGCTCGTGTTGCCTTTATCAGCCTGCGCATCGAATCCGAATAACGGAGGTAACGAACCGTCGCCTACCGTCTCGGCTTCCAATACGGAGACCAGCGCCAATGCGGGCGCAGCATCCACCGAACCGGCCAAAGAGCCTGTCAAAGTAGTCTGGTGGCATTCCATGAGCGGCGAGCTCGGCACAGCCGTGGACAAGCTGGTCAGCGATTTCAACGCTTCGCATCCCGATATTAAGGTAGAAGGCGTCTTCCAGGGTACCTACGACGAGAGCTTGAACAAGCTGAAGGCTTCCATGGATTCGAAGTCCGGTCCTTCCTTAATCCAGGTGTACGAGATCGGTTCGAAATTCATGATCGATTCCGGCGCCGTTACGCCGGTGCAGCAGTTCATCGACGAAGAGAAGTACGACTTGTCATCGCTGGAGCCGAATATTGCTAAATACTATACGTTTGACGGCAAGCAGTACTCCATGCCCTTCAACACCTCCAATCCGATTCTTTACTACAACAAGGACCTGTTCGAAAAAGCCGGTCTTGATCCAAACAAGCCGCCTGCGACATACGAAGAAGTAGCAGCCGACGCTAAAAAATTGACCGGGAACGGCGTGACGGGAGCATCCTTCGCCATCTACGGCTGGTTTATGGAGCAGCTTCTGGCTAATCAAGGCAAGGACCTTATCAATAACGGGAACGGCCGCGAGAGCGCCGCTACGGAATCGCTCGTAAATCAGGAAGCAGCCGTAAATACGCTCACTTGGTGGAAAGGCATGGTCGACAATAAATCGGTTCTGAATCTTGGACGCAAAACGGATGACACGAAAAAAGCGTTCCTGGCCGGCCAAATCGCCATGACGCTGGACTCGACGGCTTCGCTGCGCGGCATTGTTGACGGCGCGGCGGGCAAGTTCGAAGTAGGCACGGCTTTCCTGCCTAAGCCTGACGCTTCCTCCGAAGGCGGCGTTGTCATCGGCGGCGCGAGCAACTGGATTCTGAACAACAAGCCGGCGGAAGAGCAGAAGGCCGCTTGGGAATTCATGAAATACCTGGCTGAGCCGGCCGTGCAAGCGGAATGGCATATCAATACCGGTTACTTCCCGATTACGACAAAAGCTTACGACGAGCAGATTGTAAAGGATAACCTGGCGAAATACCCACAGTTCCAGACCGCTGTTGACCAGCTTCATGCCTCCAAGCCAAGCACGGCAAGCCAAGGCGCCGTAATGGGCGTGTTCCCTGACGCTCGTCAGACGGTGGAAGGCGCGATTGAAGAAGTGTTCACGGGCAAGAAGGACGTTAAGGCTGCGCTTGACGGCGCAGCAAAACAAATTACGGAGAAAATCGATATCTACAATAAAACGGTATCGAAGTAATGCAGCGAAGAACAGCTCTGGAGCTAAGCGCTCCAGGGCTGTTTTTTGTTTTCAGCAAATAAATTCAGAATTGTCTGATAATAATGTTTCAACCCATCGATAGCTGGTTAAGTAATGACATGATAGCATTTCAAATCGAAAAGGATGTGGGATCGATGGATAAGCATAAGGTAAATGTCAATGGCATCGATATGGTATACGAAGAATGTGGACAGGAAAACGAAAAAGCGATTATTCTGCTTCACGGTTTTTGCGGATCGTCCCATTATTGGCATAATGTTTGTCCGCTGCTGACCGATCACTACCGTGTAATTATGCCGCAGCTGAGGGGCCATGGCGAGACATCGGCACCAGACAATGTGTATACGATGGAAGTGATGGCCGATGATATAAATGCATTGATCGAAAAGCTTGGAATCGAGAAAACCGTTGTATTCGGCCATTCTCTAGGCGGCTATGTAACGCTCGCCATTGCGGATAAATACCCTGACAAGCTGGCAGGTTTCGGACTGATTCATTCCACCGCCCTGCCGGACACGGAAGAAGTGAAGAGGAAAAGGTACCAGGATATCTCCTTCATCCAGAAGGAAGGGATCGAGCCTTACGTACACGAGCTGATTCCGAAGCTGTTCAAGGAATCCAAGAGGCAAGATATGCCTGATGAGGTGGAAAAGGTTAAAGAGGCCGGACTCAACATGTCTGCAAAGGGAGCTATTCATACGCTTGAAGGCATGATGATGAGGCCGGACCGAAGCGCGATGCTGCATGAAGCCAAGTATCCGATTCTGCTTGTCGCCGGCGCGGAGGATGAGGTTGTATCCCCGGACGATACCTTCTCCGTCAATGAAAAAGAGACGCAGAAGACAACCTACGAATATCCGCATATTCAGGAAAATACGTTCGAAGGCGTTGCGCATATGAGTCTGGTCGAAGCTCCCGAGCAGCTGGCCAGGGTTATCGCCAACTATCTTAGAACGCTGAGCGAGAAGGAGCCCGTGAGGGCGTTGTAAAAACGAATAGGAATGTTCAAAACCGTGCAGGCTTAGCGCCTGCACGGTTTTGAATGTTTTTCAGTAAACCTGCTCGAAAAACAATGAGTTGTGGGTTAGAATAAGTGGGCAAGATCATTATCGACAAAGGAAGTGCATAGTCAGATGGCAAAGCTCACACCGTATTTTTACTCCGAGGACGCGAAAACGCAAGCCGGATTTTACGTGCAGGCTCTTGGCGGTAAAATCATTGATCAAATGACGTATGGGCAAGCTCCGGGTACGGACGAATCGATGAAGGACAAAATCATACATATGGTTTTTCAAGCCGCAGGTGTTACCTTCTACATTGCCGATACGATGCACGAGCCTCCGGGACGCAGTACGAGCTTTGATCTGAATCTCGATTTCAAGACGGACGAGGAAGCTCAGCATGCCTTCGCCAACCTGTCGGAAGGCGGACGGGTGATCATGCCTCTGGAGAAGCAGTTCTGGGGTACGCTGTTTGGCCGGGTAGAAGACAAATTCGGCATCAAATGGCAGATCAGCACGGAGCCGAAGCCACAAGGCTAATGATGGGAATCCCGACTATCCGCAGCTCCAGCTTGGGAGGAACGCTCGGATAGTCTTTTTACGATAGAGGTTTTCTCATAAGGAGAGGGAAACAAAGCGATGGCAAACGAATGTCCGATCTGCAAGGGGAACAATCAATGCGGCAATCTGCAAGGACTGCCGGCCGGGGAATGCTGGTGCAGCAAAGAGGTTTTTCCGCAAAAGGTGTTTGAACAGATTCCGTCTGAATTAATGGGAAAAGCCTGCGTATGCCAAGCTTGTCTGGAAAGGCTGAAGCGGGAATCGAAGGAAGAGTCCGGGGAGAGGCGATCATGAATCAGATAAATCCATTAGAAGTAGAGGATTTGCTGCGAACGTTTACTGGGGAAGAGATTTACGTCCATAGCGAAGCAACATCCTACGTTTTTGTGCGGAACTTCAAGATGAAGCTTACGCAGGCTTTTACAGCCGGGGAGGGGCCGTTCCGGATCGCTTTGCGATTCGATGAAATTGGCTGGCTGCGAATGGAAGCGCTCACGCATTACGAGCTTGATGCGGAAGGACGCTTGCTGCTGGCCGGCTACGATGATAGAGGTCGAATGAATGTTGCGCTGCACCTCGGAAAGGAGCCGTTTGCGGAATGAGTACAGAACCAAGAAAGCTGCTCGCCGTATTTGCCCATCCGGATGACGAGTCTTTTATTTGCGGCGGTACGTTAGCGAAGTATGCCGACAGCGGCGTGGAGATTACGCTTGTCAGCGCAACAAGAGGCGAGATGGGCAGGCGAATGGGCAATCCGCCGTATTTGAACCGCGAGACGATGGCCGCGGCCCGCGAGCAGGAGCTTCGGGAAGCGTGCGAATGCCTCGGAGTCAAGCATCTGCATTTCTTCGATATTCGCGATAAAACGGTGGAGTTCGCGGATCCGGATCAATTGGCGGACCGCATAGCCGGATTCATACGGGAAGTTAATCCCGATGCCATTCTTACTTTTCATGAGAAATGGGGCGGGCATCCGGATCATTGCGCAATTGGCAAAGCTACGATTGAAGCGCTTGCCCGCACGGGACTTGCGATAGCCTTGTATTTCATTTCGTTCGGGGATTCGCTGGCCTATCCCGAGGCTTATGGTTATACGCAGGAGGAGATAGCCCGGATTGACGTAAGCCGCTATAAAAAAGCGAAGCTTGCGGCTTTCCGCGCGCACCGCTGCCAGACGGAAATCGATGAATGGGTATGGCTGCCTGACCGTCAGGCCATGAGCCGTTTCGGGGATCATGAATATTTCATCAAAGGAAACAAAGAGGCGCTCAAACTCGGCAAAGCCGATTTGTTCTAGCGCCTCTTGGGGAATCTTATTCAAATTCGCTTAAAGCAGTCACAGCCAGATTTTGAATGACGACATTGTCCATCGGCGGATTATGCAGTCCGGCCCGGACATCACGGTAATAACGCTCGAGCGGCTGCTGACGGGATAAGCTGGTGCCGCCGACGATCCGCATGGCCAGATCAACAATCTTGATGGCATTATTGGTTGCCAAGTATTTCGCGAGACCCAGGTCAGCTTTCAAAGCTGGCCTGTTTTCCGTTTCCCGGTCCCAGCGTTCCGCGATCGAATAGAGCAGCGTATGGGCGGTGCGAAGCTCAAGCTCCATCTGGCCAATCGTATGCTGGACGGAAGGAATAGACGAGATCGGCTTATCCATCTGGCCGGGCTTATAGGAGTTAGCGAACGACAGGGCATAATCTCTCGCAGCTAGCGCGATGCCAAGATAGCAGGCCGGAATATGCAGCAGCCAGCCGCCTCCGTCATCCGTCCCTTTCCCGGTAAGCCGGTGATCGGCGGGAACAAAGACCTGATCCAGCACAACATCGTGGCTTCCGGTCGCGCGCATGCCAAGCGTATCCCATGTTTCGATAATGGAGACTTGTTCGTCCCGGCTTACCATGAAATCGCTAACTCCGTCCTCGTCCGGAATATAAGCGGTTACGACAAACCGGTCGAGGATGGGGGACAACGTACTAAAGGTTTTGCGCCCGGATATAAGCCATCCTCCCGGGACGGCGGTTGCGGTTGTTTCGGGCCTGCCGCCCCGGCTGGGACTGCCGGAGGCCGCTTCGCTGGCGAAGGTGTTGATCATCGCTCCGTCTTTGACAACGGCCGCGCATAGGTCTGCGAAGACAGGCTCCTGCCATTTTCGTGAAGTGCGCAGATGCAGCATTTGTCCCATATGCCAGCCAACCGCAAGCGCTGTAGAACCGTCGCCGTATGCCAGCCTTTCCTGCAGCATGACCATCTCATAGAGAGAAATTTCTTCTCCGCCGTAAACTTTGGGAACCGTAAGCTTCAAATATCCCGCCTCACGCAAGTCCGCGAAATTATCAAACGGAAACGAACCTTCACGGTCGTGCCGGGCTGCTCTTTCCGCGAAAGCAGCCGCCAATTTATCTACTTGCCATACCCGGGCTTGTTCCTCTTCATTCCGGATATATTGATCTACCCAACGAGTCATCTATTTTCGCTCCTCTTATAATGAATATTTCACAAATAAGGGCTGTGCTGCAGGCTGTATGCCTTACCTTATTATAGCAAGCAGAGGAGACGTGTCGCTATCAGGCTTGAACTCCGATATGACGGTTTGACGCGAATTCGAACAAGCCTTTGTCCGTTATCTTGAGCTCGGGGATGACCGGGAGTGCCAGGAAGGATAACGTCAGGAACGGGTTGAAGTCATCCGGTGCGCCAATCGTGCGAAGCGCCGCATAGAGGCCAAGCATTTGTTGATTCACTTCGCTATAGCTTTGTTCGGACAGCAGGCCTCCGACTGGCAGGGATAAGGAAGCAAGAACTTCACCGTCCGCGACAACCGCGAGCCCGCCGTTCATCGCAGCCACATGACCGATAGCAAGCAGCATGTCTTCATCGGTTACGCCTGCGCATATGATATTGTGCGAATCATGGGCTACCGACGATACGATCGCGCCTTTGCGGAGGCCAAAGCCCTTTACAACCGCAAGCCCGATATTGCCGGTCCGGTGATGACGTTCAACGACGGCGAGCTTAAGCTGGTCGCGTTCGGTTGAAGGAAGGAACTTCAGCTGCCCATCCCTTGCTACCTGTTCCTTCAAATGCCGGGTCACAAGAGAGTTCGGAATGATTCCGATAACATTGCAGGTATCGGACTCGAGCGGAAGCTCAAGTGCATCCGGCCTTAGCGGCTTCATTCCCGCTTTTATATCGGATGAATGCATCGGTTCCAGGGAGGCTTGCGCAGCGCTTACGTTAAAGGCCTCCTCCTGAAGAGTTCCGCTTCGAAATACGCATACGCCTTCCTTAAATACCTGGCTGATCGCCATTTTCTCCAGATCATCAACGATCACAAGATCGGCTTTATAGCCGGGAGCAATGGCGCCTTGCCGGCGCAGACCAAAGCATTCCGCGGCGTTTAGGGTCGCCATCTGAATGGCGGTAATCGGATCAAGCCCTTTGCTCACGGCCAGCCGGATGCTGTAGTCGACGCTTCCTTCCTCCAGCAGATCGTCAATGAGTTTATCATCGGTTACGAACAGACATCTCCGGCTGTTCCCGGCGTTAACGGCAGGAAGGAGCGCCTCCAGGTCCTTGGCCACGGTACCTTCGCGGATCATCAGATACATGCCCAGCTCGAGCCGGTGCCTTGCTTCTTCCGCGTCAATCGCTTCATGATCCGTGCGGATGCCCGCGGCCATATAGAGATTGAGCTGTTCCCGGTCAATGCCGGCGGCGTGACCGTCGATATGAGCATGAAGCTCGTTCGCGTCAGCCAATTTGCTGATCATGCCGGGACTGCCGGCTGCAAGTGCGGGAAAGTCCATCACTTCAGCCAGGCCAAGTACTTTCGGGTGCGCGTAGAACGGGCGAAGATCTTCCGCTTCTAAGGCTGCGCCGCTTGTTTCGAACGGGGTAGAGGGTACGCAGGACGGAAGATTGACGTAAATGTCGAGGGGAAGTCCTGCGGATTGGTCAAGCATGTATTGTATCCCTTTGCTGCCCATCACGTTAGCCATTTCATGCGGGTCGGTTACAACGGCCGTAACTCCATGCTGCAGAACAACCTTCGCGAATTCGCGCGGCGTCAGCATCGAGCTCTCGATATGCACATGACCGTCAATCAAGCCGGGAATAATCCATTGTCCTGCCGCGTCAATGACTTCCGAGCCTTCCGTGTACCGGCCGATCCCCGCGATCACTCCGTCCGCGATTGCGATATCGCCGGACATTATGCTGCCTGTAAACACGTTTACGATTTTTCCGTTTCGTATAATAAGATCTGCCGCAGCGCGTTTGGCTGCTACGTCGATTCGCTTCGTGAGTTTGTCTTTTGTATGCATGACAGCTATTCTCTCCTTTTTTATACTAAAATAAAAAAACTCCCGATTACCGCCGATGCTGAAAGAAGCATGCTGGTAATCGGGAGTTTACGGTTCCCGGTAGAAACCCCCGGCCCGTATTGCCGAGGTTATACGCAATATTGGATTCTATTGTAGAAGATGGACAACGGGAATGCAACTGCTTATTCTGAATTCTCCGGATTGAAACGCGTTCCGCCGCTAAAGGACGGCGAAGCCGTTTCACCTTGTCGCAGGCGCTATATGCGTCGGAATCTGGCCGTTCGGATACGGCCCTTCCCAGCCGAGATAGTAATGGCGGATCGGCTTCAGTTGATCATCCAGCTCGTACACAAGCGGAATACCTGTCGGGATATTCAGATCTGCAATGCCGTCCGGCGGTATCTGGTCCAAATATTTAACCAACGCCCGCAGCGTGTTCCCGTGAGCGGCTATAATAACCTGTTTTCCGGAGGAAACAGCGGGAGCGATTTCCGCGTTCCAATACTTCAGAACCCGTGCCTCCGTGTCTTCCAGGTTTTCCGTTAACGGAAACTCGCCTTCCTTGAGTCCGATGTAACGAGGGTCGGCAGCAACGTATCGCGGGTCGGTTACATCGAGTGCTGGAGGACGGACATCAACCGATCTGCGCCATAAATGCACCTGCTCCTCTCCGTATTTGGCGGCGGTTTCCGCCTTGTTCAGCCCTTGCAGCGCGCCGTAATGCCGTTCGTTCAGCAACCAGCTTTTCTGCTCCGGTATCCATAAGAGATCCATCTCGTGAAGGATAATCCATAAGGTTCGGATGGCGCGTTTCAAGACGGAGGTATAGGCGGCGTCGAAGAGGTACCCGTGTTTTTTCAGGATTTCTCCGGCTTCTCGGGCTTCATCCAGACCTTGCGTTGACAGGTCCACATCGGTCCAGCCCGTGAACCGATTCTCGACATTCCATACGCTTTGCCCATGGCGGATCAGGACGATTTTTTTCATGAGGCGACCTCCTTTCCAAAGTTTGCTTATCTCTATAATGTTTCCAATCGAGAAAAAAAACAAGCCAACCCGGTTAAAATCGGGTCAGCTTGTTCCAAATTTTTATTAACTTATCAATGCGCTTCGGCCTGGTCGACATGCTTCAGATGTTTATGGTTGAACGCAATGAGGATAACGGCCAGGATAACAAAGCCGCCGCCGATATAGAACGGGGCATGGAAATCGAACCATTCGGCGAATTTGACCGCGTAATAGGGAGCAAGCGCGCCGCCGATGAAGCGAAGGAAGCTGTAAGCCGCGGATGCGGTTGGCCGTTCGACCGGAGCGGCATTCATAACGGCTGTCGTGATAAGGGTATTATTGTTACCAAGGAAAGCCCCTGCAAGAATAACCATGCAGATGACGACCGCTTTTTCCGTTGTCCAATAGCCCATCGCAAACAAGGTGCAAGCGAAGAGAACAAGCTGAATGCACATTGATTTGATTGTGCCCGAACGTCTTTGCAGCTTAGGAGCCATAAAGACGGAAGTGAAGGCCAGAAGCAGACCCCAGCCCAGGAAGACATAACCAAGTCCGTGAACGTCCAGATGATGCAGATGGCCAAGCACCAGCGCGGCATACACGAGAAGAGTAAAGAATCCGAAGTTGTAAAGTGCCGCGGAAAGGCCAAAGATCAGAAGGGCGCGGTGCTTCAAGGCACGGAACGGATCGAGTATGGAAGCTTTCTTTTTCACCGCAGGAGCAGCAGGAGTTTTGGCCTTCGGCATCATGAAGGTGATCAAGCAGAAAGCGACAATCATTAAGCAGGCGACGCCGTAGAACGGGCTGCGCCAAGAGATGGCGCCTAGCTCTCCGCCAAGAAGCGGACCTACGGAGATGCCTAGACCTACGGCAACCTCAAACAAAATAATCGATTTGGCAACGCCAACGCGGGACAAGGAGACAATGGCGGACAGCGCGGTTGCGACAAAAAACGCATTGCCAAGACCCCAGCCGGCGCGCAGCCATACGATGGACATGACATTGTCGACGCTTCCGGCAAGCGCGGAAAATATAGCGATGAGGACGATACCGGCAAGCAGCATTTTTTTCGTGCCAAGCTTGGAGGAAATAACGCCGGTTACCAGCATGGCTACGGCCATGACGGCATTGTAGCTCGTAAAGAGAAGCGTAAGGTCGCTGTCGGACGCGTGAAGCTGATCCTTCATCATCGGCAGGATCGGGTCTACCAGACCAAGGCCCATAAAGGCAATAATGCTTGCGAATGCAATCGCCCATACGGCGATCGGCTGGTTGAACATGGACTCGGCGGATTTAAGCGGAGCCGCGGCTGCTGCTGGTTTAGCAGTTGAAGACATATTCGTGTTATCCCTCTCTTTAAATAAATTGGTATAGTCTCTTTGAAACGGATGCAGTAAACGAAACAATCGTATCGCCACATTAATCTTTACGTCAACGTTAACTTTGTGCTAATTGTTGGCTTGAGACGAAGGATACGTTATTTTTGCAATTGATAAAATCCGGTGTCACAAACAAAGACCTCTCCTCGTTCTATTTGCAAAAGCATTTAGAGGAGAGATCATCTATGACGGAATGGACAGTGGTTGTCATTGGCGGCGGGTATGCGGGAATTCATGCGGTAAAAGCGGTTTGGAAGCAGTATAGCGCTCATGCGGAAGGACGGAAGCTTCGCCTTCTATTATTGGATCCGAATCCTTACCATCTGCGCAAGGTGCTCTTGTTCAAGCCGGCGGTAGGGGCTGACAAGATTACGGTACCGTGGAAGCAAATTTTGCCGGAAGTGACCGAACACGTGCAAGGAAAAGCACGGCATGTGCATGCGGATGAAAAGATCCTCGAATATGAAGATGCGGAAGGCAACTCCGTACGGCTTGCTTATGACACGCTGGTTGTTGCGGTTGGCAGCGTAGCCCGTGAGACGGAGCCCGGTCTTGGGGGTATATCCCTTACGGGAATGGAGTCGGCCGTCCGAATCAGGGAAGCATGGGGCTATAATATGCAGGCTGCAAGGGTGGAAAACAACGTGGAGGAACGCCGTCGCCTGCTCACGGCAGCCGTGGCCGGAGCGGGAATTACCGGCATTGAGACGGCCTCGGAGTTAGTGTACGCCATGAGAGAAGAAGCAGCCAGACAGGGACTTAACCCGCAAGAAATCCGGGTCCATCTGCTGAATGCCCAGGATCGTTTATTTCGGGAGGGACCAATGAAGGCAAGCCGCAAGCTGGAGGAGGAGCTGGCGAAATGCGGCGTATCCGTCCATCATCGTTGCAAAGCGGTACGAGAGGAGAAGGGCAATCTCCTGCTCTCAAGCGGTGGGGCTCTGCCGGTTGGCCTTACGGTTTGGACGCGGGGTCTTGTCCCGAATCCGGCTATTCGCAGCATTGGGCTGCCCGTAACGAAGGATGGCAGGCTTATCGTGGACGAATGCTACCGCGTGAAGGATGCCCGTGGCGTGTATGCCATTGGGGATTGCGCGTTTATCGTGGATCCGGGTAACGGTGAAGCCGCCCGAATGACCTGCAAAGAGGCGATTCCGCAGGCACAGCGATTAGGCAAAATCATTGCGGCGGACAAAACCGGCAGCGAGGCTCCCCGCCATAAACAGGTGATGGATGGCTTTACGATTGGACTTGGTCCGGGACGGGGAATGACATGGACGCGCAAATGGGGGCTTGATATAATCATTTCGGGAAGTTTATCTTACAAAATCAAACGTTTCGTCTGGGATTACGCGAGTATGCTGAAATCATAAGGAGACGTCATATGATTGAGCTGTATGAACGTTATAAAGGCTTGTTGTTCAGCCTTGCTTACCAGTTAACCGGCTCGGCCGCCGATGCGGAGGATGCGGTTCAGGACGTATTCCTGAAGGTGCAGAATATGAACCCGGATAAGCTGCACGAGCCCAAAGCGTATTTGTGCAAAATGATAACGAATCGATGCCTGGATCATCTTCGTTCGGCAAGGGTTCGCCGGGAGCAATACGTCGGTCCTTGGCTGCCTGAGCCAATAGCACAATACTACGATGGCGGACTGGAGGAAGTGGTTCGCCATGACCTGCTGTCCTACGCGATGCTTGCTCTGCTCGAAAGGCTGTCGCCTTCGGAACGGGCCGTATTTGTTCTGCGCGAAGCGCTTGGGTTCGATTATCCCGCTATTGCCGAATTAACGGGAAAAAGCGAGCAAAACTGCCGCAAGCTGATGAGCCGGGCTAGAGCAAAGATGGGAATAACGGAAGAAGAGCTGCAATCTGGCGGTACAATTGAGCAGGCGTGGATAAACCGGTTCGTAGCGGCCTTATCCGAAGGCGAGGTCGACACCGTGCTGTCCATGCTGGCGGAAGATGCCGTGCTTATCTCCGACGGAGGAGGCAAGGCGTCGGCGGCTGTCCGGCCAATCGAGTCAAGGGAGCGCGTGGCGCAGTTCCTCCTGGGCATTTTCCGCAAATCCCAGATTACGAGCCATATGACGGTAGAGGTAAAGCCGCTAAACGGAGAACCCGCCTTCGTATTCCGGCAGGAAGGAATCGTGGATTCGGTCGTATTTCTTGAGCAGCGCGAAGGTGTTCTTCACCGGTTATTTATCGTCCGCAACCCGGATAAGCTTCACAATGTATAAAAAAAACGGTTGTGCTTGTTGAAAACAGGCACAACCGTTTTTATATTTATTTCGCTACTTTTTCGCGATTGAGGTATACCGTCTCGCCAGTGCGGGCGGATTCGTAAATCGCTTCCAAAATTTCGGTTACGACAAGAGCTTGCTCGGCTTTTACAACCAGATCCGTATCGTTCAGGATCGCGTTGATCCAAGCTGCGCATTCCACGTCGATATCGCGCTCCGAAGCGCCGTCATAGAACGCTACGCCGCCGGCGGAAAGGTCGATTTCTTTAACGAACAGACGGCTGTTCTCTTCGCCGTTGATGCGAAGGCCGTTCTTCATGTCCGCGCCGCCTTCCGTACCGCAAAGCGTACATTTTGCTTCGTCGATATCAAGCGTATTCAGCGCCCAGCTTGCTTCAAGCGTGATCGTTGCGCCGTTCTCCATCTTGATAAAGCCTACAGCGGAATCTTCTACCGTAAATTTCGCAGGATCCCATGGGCCCCAAGCGTTAGCGGCATTTTCTTTCGATCCAAGCTTATGGAATACGGAGCCCGTAACGGAAACCGGCTTGTAGTTGTCCATCATCCACAGCGTCAGGTCAAGCGCGTGAGTACCGATATCGATAAGCGGTCCGCCGCCTTGTTTCTCTTCGTCGAGGAATACGCCCCAAGTCGGAACCGCGCGGCGACGGATCGCATGAGCGCGTGCATAGTAGATTTCGCCCAGCTCGCCTTGCTCGCAAACCTTTTTGAGGACTTGGCTGTCCGGACGGAAACGGTTGTTGTAACCGATGGTCAGCTTTTTGCCCGTGCGCTTCGCGGCATCCAGCATAGCTCTTGCTTCAGCAGCCGTCTTAGCCATTGGCTTTTCGCACATAACATGCTTGCCGGCTTCAAGGGAATCTATCGTAATAAAGGAGTGCGAGTCATTAGGCGTTAATACATGCACAACATCGATCGACGGATCGGCAATCAGCTCGCGGTAATCCGCGTATACTTTCGAGCCTTCAGCGCCGTATTTTTGGGATGCTTCTTCAGCGCGTTCCACTACAACGTCGCAAAAGGCAACGATTTCAACATTCTTGTTCTTGCTGAGTGCAGGAAGATGCTTGCCATTCGCGATACCGCCGCAGCCGATGATGCCAACCTTCAGTAATTTACTCATGTCCAGCCTCCGATTAATTGGATTTATATAAAAAGGTGTTTATGCCATTACTATAGGTTTGACCGATATTTAGAGTCAATAAGGCTATAAAAAAGTTCTTGTCTGTGTCGTATAATTATAGTCAGAATGTCTTTATGTTCTAGTTTTACTTTGGTAAATGGTGTGCTACCTTAGAAATAAGTCGCAAATATGTAGTTATCCCAAATAATCGGTCTGAGGAGTGGAAGTTATATGATTAGAGTCGCAATGTTAAGTTATTGGCATGTTCACGCATGGGATTATACGAGAGAGGCGCAAGCGCATCCGGATACGGAAATCGTAGCGGTATGGGATGAAATTCCGGCTAGAGGCGAAGAAGCAGCTTCCAAGCTGGGCGTTCCTTTCTTCTCCAATCTGGATGAACTCCTCGCCCGCGAAGATATTGACGGAGTGATCGTGGACGCGCCTTCCAATATTCACCGCGAGGTTATGGTCAAAGCCGCTCAAGCCGGCAAGCATATCTTTACGGAAAAAGTGTTGGCGCTTACAACGAAGGAAGTTAACGAGATCCTGGCGGCAGTGGAAGAAGCGGGCGTGAAGCTGACCGTATCGCTGCCAAGACTTAACGACTGGTATACGCCTTCCATTCAGAACGTGCTGGAATCCGGCATTCTGGGCAAAGTTACCTTGACTCGCGTCCGCTTGTCCCATAACGGCGCAACCGCAAACTGGCTTCCTGAGCATTTCTACAACCTGGAGCAATGCGGCGGCGGCGCACTGATCGACCTTGGCTGCCATCCGATGTATTTGACTAGACTGTTCCTTGGCGAAATGCCGGTTCAGGTTCAAGCTTCGTACGGTTACGTTACCGGCAAAGACGTAGAGGATAACGCGGTATCCATTCTCACGACGGCCGGCGGCGCAATCGGTATCGTGGAAGCGGGCTTCGTAAATGCCCATTCGCCATTCACGATCGAGATTCACGGCACGGAAGGCTCGCTCTTGTACGGTACGCCGGAAGACCGCATTCTGGTCCGCAGCAATAAGAACGGCGAATCGGAGTGGACGGAAGCGGATAAGGCAAGCGGCCGCATCAAGGCATTCGAGCAATGGGCTGACCATATCCAGAACAATACGGTTGCGGCAGAGAACATCCGCATGGCGCAGGATCTGACGGCGCTTATGGAAGCATCTAACCGCTCGGTTGCTGAGAAGCGGGCTGTACGTATTGAAGAAATCCGCTAATACGATGACTGGCATGGATGAACGGGAGCAGATCGTGGAGTCAGACAGCAAGGTAAGCGCAAGACCGTATCCTTATGCCATTATGAAAGAAAAGATGGACGCGCTCGAACGGCTTGATCTGCATTTCAGATGGGGACGTTACGGGATCAGGGTGCTCAAATGGCATCTGACCACCTTTAAGCCCGGACAGCTGATCAAATTCCACAAGCATTCGGAGTTTGAATTCCACTTCGTGCCGCGCGGCAAAGGAACGGTCACCTTGATTGACCATATTTACAAGCTGAACAGCGGCATGTTTTATTTGACCGGTCCCGGCGTTGTGCATCAGCAAACGGCGGATAACCGTTCCGGCATGGAAGAGCTGTGTCTGCATGTAGATATTACGCGTCTGCCGGACGGAGAGGAACGGGAAGAATGGGGCTCGGAGTGGGAAAATAAAGAGTCGGAAGCCTGTATTCAGGCGCTGACCGATTTTCCGCTTCGCCCGTTTATGGATCAGCATGATGCCATGACATGCTTCCTGCAGGCTTACATGGCTTGGCGATCCGGCGAGCTTGGGGCTTATACGACGATCCGCCAGTCCTTAATTCAAATCTTGCTGCGCGCCGCCAAAGCAACCGTTGACCGGGATGGCCAGCAGATGCTTCCGGCGCGGGATATACAAGCGCATCGCTTTGAGATGGCGCAGCAATATATTTACGACAATTACGCAAGACCGCTGACCCTGCAGGAGGTTGCGGACCGGATCCAGATCAGCACGAGGCAGCTGCAGCGCGTCTTTCACCGATACGGGGTCAGCTCCTTCAGCAGCTATTTGGAGGATTTCCGGCTGCAGCGCATTTGCGAGGAGCTTGTCGAGACCTCGAATACGGTGGAGTCCATCGCGGTCAACCATGGTTTTACGAATACGAACTACCTGTTCCAGGTGTTCAAGAAAAAGATGGGGATGACACCGCTCGCTTATCGTCAGCGCCATCAGTTAACGAGCGTATAAGAGCAAAGGACAAGCCGGAATTGGCTTGTCCTTTTTTGTTTTTCATCCAATAACGGCCATGTCCTTCTTGTATTGCGAAGGCAGCATGCCGGTCCATTTCTTGAACGTCTTCGTAAAATGAGCCTCGTCGTAATACCCGACTTCCTTGGCAACGGAATGGATTTTCATATCGCTGGCCTGCAGCAGCGCTTTGGCCTTCTCGATCCGGTATTGATGGACATAATCGAGAAAGTTAACGCCAAGCTCCTGTTTGAACAACGTGGAAAGATAGGTGCTGGAGACAAACAAAGCCTTGGCGACTCCGGCCAAAGTCATCCCGTGATCGGCATAGGAGGCTTCGATTGCTTTCAATGCCTGCTGTACCTTCCGTTTTGGCGTACGATGCGGGTTCAAGCTTAGCTTGCGATACAATTTAGAACCTTGGTTAAATTGCTGCTCCAAAGCCTTTAACGCTTCCTTATAAGAAAAATACAGCTGATGTACATTTGGTTTGGGCAGGCCGTAGGTAACGCTAGCGATTATTTTCAAATACTGCTGCTCCAAATTTTTTACTTCTTCCATGGCTCCCGAAAGACAATTTGTAAGATGATCAAATAAGTGCTTCATTTCTTCATACGGTAATTCATTCATTGGTAAAGCTGAATGGTTGAGACGGAGATGTTCCTCTTCCGCAACGAACAGCTTTGGCATAACATACCTCCTCACGTTTATGGAATCGATTACATTTCACTCTTTACTATAAATTGTAAATGAAAAAATGGCTATGCCCAATGCTTTAGCTTTATAGCGTTTTAACGTTGTTCGTTTTTTTGCGGCGGGGGTGAAACCTTGCTTCGCCTTT
Organism: Paenibacillus glycanilyticus NBRC 16618; assembly: GCF_004000805.1. Lineage (GTDB taxonomy): Bacteria > Bacillota > Bacilli > Paenibacillales > Paenibacillaceae > Pristimantibacillus > Pristimantibacillus glycanilyticus. The sequence continues at coordinate 19,491 of NZ_BILY01000022.1, read as the reverse complement.
TTTTGTGTTATACTGAACAAAGTAAAGTAACTTCGCAGGGAAACAAGGTGGACAACTTGAATGACAGAATCGTAATGCCCGTGTGGATGCTGGGCTTGTTTGTCGTGGTCATGAATACGACCATGTTTAACGTCTCGGTGCCAAGTATAATTAACGATCTCGGTATTACTTCGGATCTCGGCTCATGGATCGTATCCAGCTATTCGATCGGTTATGCCTTATCAACGGTGATTTACAGCCGCTTGTCGGATATCGCTCCCATACGCAGGCTGGTAGCGATTGGGCTGCTTATATTGGGTCTTTCTTCGGTGCTTGGGATCTTTGCCCATAATTTCGCTCTGCTGCTGACGGCGCGGATTCTTCAATCGGCGGGAGCGGGGACAATGGCCGGGCTTGGGCTTGTATTAGCCAGCCGCTATATCCCGGTTGAACGAAGAGGCCGGGCGATTTCGATGATCGCGGCCGGCAGCGCAATGGCGTTTGGACTTGGGCCGATTGTAGGCGGCGTCATCAGCGAATATTTTGGCTGGAACGGCTTGTTTGTGGTCACTTGCCTGGTGCTCGCTATATTGCCGGTCTTGCTGAAGCTGCTGCCGAAGGAAAATCCGCAGCCGGCCAGCTTTGACTATTGGGGGGCCGCATGGACCGTTATTAATGCAACTTCCTTACTGATAGCGGTAACGCAACAGTCCGTCATCTGGCTTCTAGTCAGCGTGATTACGATTGTGATTCACGTGCTCCATATCCGGAAGGCGAAGGGCAACGGAACCTTCGTGAATCCGGAAGTGTTCCGCCAGCCCGGTTATATCCGGCTGCTTGTGGTAGGCTTCTGCCTGCTTATCATTAACCTGGGCAACCTGTTCCTCATGCCGCTTGTCCTGGCGAATCTGTTCCATAAATCGGAGATGCTGATTGGCTTCCTGATTGCTCCGGGTGCTATTCTATCGGCGGTATTAACGCCATTTGTCGGGCGCTGGCTGGACCGGTACGGCAATGTACGGTTCCTGTTTATCGGGACAGCGGTCTTAACGGCCGTAATGGCTTTGTTTATGATGGCTCTAGGAAGCTCGCCTTTTGTTATCATGTGCGGGTATTTGCTGTTCTCGCCGGCATTCTCGGCAACGCTGGCCTCTCTCAATAACCAGACCTCCAGCATTTTGCCAAGGCATTTGATCGGCTCCGGCATGGGGATGATGCAGCTCATTCAATTTTTCGGAGGCTCCTTGTCGGTGGCCATTTGCGGACTATTGCTCCATAAGATGAGCAGCATTACGCTGGAGCACGCCTATAACCATGTCTATCAGCTGCTGTTCGTATGCCCAATCATAGCGATTGTGATGTTAGGCTGGTATTACTCGTCTTACCGGAAAAAAGTACAAGCTCAAAAGCTTGTTTAATGTTTTCGTCCATGCCAATCTGGTAGAAAAGGGCTGTCCCAAAGCGGGACAGCCCTTTCGTATGTTTAGAAATATTTCTCCATAAGGATGGACAGCATCTGAATGCCTACTTCATTCTGTCCGCCTTCGGGAATAATGATGTCGGCGTATTTTTTGGACGGCTCGATAAAGGCTTCATGCATCGGTTTAACCGTCTTCAAGTATTGATCGTGAATCGATTGAATGGAACGGCCGCGCTCTTCAATATCCCGCAGCACGCGGCGGAGGATGCGGACATCCGGATCGGTGTCCACAAACACCTTGATATCGAGCATCGCGCGCAAATTTTCATCGGACAGCACATGAAGTCCTTCTATAACGATGATTTTGCAAGGTTTGAGCGCAACCGTCTTATCCTTAAACCGGGAGTGGTTGGGAAAATCGTAGACCGGAGCTTCGGCCGCCTGCCCGGATTTCAACTGCTTCAAATGCTCGATTAAGAGCTCGTTGTCAAAAACAAGAGGATGATCATAGTTCAGGCCTTCGCGCTCGGCAAAACTCAAATGCGGATGATCCTTGTAATAATTATCTTGCGAGATAAAAGTGACCTTATCTTCGCCAAGCCGTTCAATAACGGAGCGTGCTACCGAGGTTTTCCCCGAGCCGGTGCCGCCAGCGATACCAATAATAAGCATAGTTGTTCTTAAAGCCTCCTAAATGTGTAAAGCCCGTCAATTCAAGTATTGTATCATAGCGAGGCATGAAAAACATCTGAATCGCCTTTGAGATTATTTAGGATGCCAAATGCTTTTTTATTTCGGCTGTACAAGGACTTGAATACCCCGAAGTACGTATCATAGATAGCTTTGTTCCGGGGATTGGGCGTATAGGAGGCTCGTACCCGCACGAAAGATTTGGCTGCGTCCAGATCTGGAACGATGCCAAGTCCAACGGCCGCGGTAATGGCTGCCCCGATGGCGCCGGCATTTTGCGGACTGTCAACCGTCTCGATCGTCCGTCCCAGAATATCGGCGAGGATCTGGCAGGTAAGCGGGGCAAGCGCGCCGCCTCCGACAAAACGGATCGCCCGGGAGGTCGTAATCTTCCGGTCTTGCGCTTCGAGCTGCCACCGGAGATGGTAACAGATGCCTTCCAGCACGGCATGAATGAGCTCGGTTTTCCCCGTTTCAATGCTGATATTGAAAAACAAGCCCCGTGCGTGCGCGTCCTCAAACGGACAACGGTTGCCATGCAGCCAAGGCGTAAAGATAACGCCGTTGCTGCCCGCGGGCACGTCTTTGATCGCATGCATCATGTAATCGTACAGGCTGCGGTACATCGTTTCCTGGGAGTTGGATACTTGTTTTTTCTCCAAATAGATGCCGATTTCATCCAAGGCCAGATGGTTTTTGACCCATTCCAGGCATTTGCCCGCCGTCTCCAGCTCGCAGAAATAATGATAATGCTTCGGCCTTGCTCCTACAATGGAAGCGATCATGCTGCCCGCATCGATAATCTGACGGTTCACAACCGTCGATACCCAGCCGGATGTACCCAGGTAAATATGCGTATCGCCTTCCGCAACCGCACCGGCTCCCACGCCGATAAGAGAGGCATCGCCTCCTCCGCCGAATACGGGCGTGCCCTCCGTAAGCCCGAGCTCCGCGGCAGCCCCGGCGGTTAATAATCCGGCCATTGCCGTGGACGGGATTACCTTTGGAAAATGCTCGTTCCGGACGCCGAACATCCGGCACATTTCCTTGCTGAACCGGTTGTTTCTCGCGTCGTACAGCAGCGTAGCATATGCGGTGTCCTCGGTCATGACAAATTCGCCCGTACATTTGAAGAGCAGATATTCCTTGACGTCCAGCCACTTGTGAACGCGGCGGAACACCTCGGGTTCATGCCGCTGCACCCACCGGTATTTCCAGACGGGATCCTTGACGCTGGCCGGAACGGCGCGGGTGATTGCAAGCGACTTAAGCAGCTTGAATACATTGGCCCCGGCAATTTGAATGCCATGCCTGATTCCTATGCGGTGCTCCTCGGCAGCCCGGGTATCCATGTAGCTCATTGCTTTGCGGACCGGCTCGCCTTGTTCGTCGACAAGCACTAGACCTTGCATTTGGGCGCAAAAAGAGATGCCGCTAATCTGCGAGGCTGGGATGCTGCTCGTCTCCAGCACCTGCCTTGTTGTTACCCTCATCGCCTGCCACCAGTCCGCCGGATCCTGTTCCGCGCCGCCATTGTCCAGAATCGTAAGCTCATAGCCATGCAGAGCGCTGGCCACAATCGACACGGAGGGGGACAGTTCGTAAAGACATGTTTTGACACCGGAGGTTCCTATATCGTAAGAGAGCACGTAAGCACTCATTTGCTGCACCCGCCTTTACCTTTTACATGGACTGATTGGTATCTTCCTCCTTGGCCTGGTAGGCCGATTCCGGAATGCGCAGCGTAACGGGAAGCAAAGCGACCGTCAGCACGACAAACAGCAGCATCGGCCAGACGATAGAGTCCAGTGCTTCGTTCAGAACTTCAAACAGATAAACGAAAGCAATGCCGGAAACCTGCCCCATCAGCAAAATCATGCCAAGCGAAGTGCCTTCCCGAACGGGATAAGCAAGCTCCGAGCCATGCTGGAACAAGATCGGAGCAACGCCCATAATGGCGAAGCCCGCAAGTCCGGCAATAATGGTTACCGGAACGAATTGTTCTGCAAAGGTTAATCCCAAGTAGGCAGGAATGAGCAGCGTAATGGCCGCGATAAAAAAAGGCGCCCGAATCCGGTGTCTATCCGACAGGATCGGCAGAGCAATTGCGCCAATAATCCCGGCGACAATAAATACGGCGCCAACAAGTCCGGCTTCCTCGGATGTAAATCCCCGGGGAGTAAGGATCGTTTCCAGCAGGGTAAGAATCGTGTTGAAGATGCCGATGCAGATAAAGCTGACGAGCAGGATAAGAAAATAGCTTTTGTTCTCGATGAGCAGACCAATCGATTGGAAGCGTAATACCTCTTGTCGGGGGGCGGAATTGGGCAGGGATGCGGGAGGTTTCACGAAAACAAACGCAGCGGCGAGACCTGCGGCAGCAAGGGCAAACGCCGCGAACCACATAAACAGGCCGGGGATGCCGGAAGCTTCCGCGATTGCGGGAGCAAGCGCCATCGGAACGATAAATCCGATATACTGGGCAAGCGTCAGAATGCCGGCTGCCGTTGATCTCTCCCGAAGCGGGAACCAGTCCGAGGCTACTTTCGTAGCGATATTAAGCAGGAAGGGCTGGCCGATCGCCAGAATGAACTGAAAGATCAGGACAAGCGTAAAATCCTCCGCATACATGGCGCGCAATAAGCTAAATACGGCAGTCAGACCTGCGCCGATCAGAAGGGAAGCTTTGTAGCCCCATTTGTCTATGACCCAAGAGGCGGGCATGGAGAATAAGATAAACATGATCATAAAGCTCATGGAGCATAACGTGACGGACATGCTGCCAACGCCGTAATAGTCTTCCGCCAAGCTCGAGATTGGCGCGAGGGAGAGCCACATCATTTCGGTCGATACGATAACCGGGACGATCGATAAAAGAATGATCCATTTCATGAGGAAGATTCTTTTAATAACAATTCCACCTTTCGGCTAGGAGCTCGCTGCAGCCTGCTTCGAATATTTTTTCAAATACACCAATCGCATTAACAGGCTTTCCAGGTAATGTATAGGTTTGACTTGGCCAAGCAGCTTAGCTCCGATATGGGCCTTGCCGTTTTTCTCTAAAACCATGCCTACGGCTAGAGCATCGTCATAGGTAGCGCCGCAGCATAAAGCGCCCTTTCCGCGGATCAGCACGGCTGAGGAACTTTTGAGAGCAGCGGTTACCTCGGAAGGGGAGAGCGCAGCGTTTCTTGCCGAGGTGCCGATCAGCTGGGCAAAGTCGTCAAGCAGCGGCTTCAGCGGCTGCCCGGTCTGGGACAATGCCGTAATCTCCGGAATGCCGCTCCAGCGAATATGGTTAATCTGATTATGCGTACGGTAGATTTGCTGGTAGACCCAGGCTTCTTCCGACATGGCGGCATCCAGCTCGTCATACCGGACAAGGAGCTCGGAGCCGGAATCGTCATACAGCAGGAAACCATCCTCGGTCCTTCTGCTGTGATACAGCATCCGGGAAGCAGGTTCCGGGGAAGAGTAGCTCAGCCCAAGCGCAAACCGGCTTAACGCGGCCGCATCGGCTTCTTGCTCGCCAGTCAAGCTTTTGTAAGTACCCTCGATATATTGACGGCAAGCCTGATCCAGCTGCAGGGCCGCTTCGAAGGCTTCGGTATCGTTGGCGCCGTAACAGACGGCACCGTGGTTTTTCATGATAATCGCTTTGTTGGTGGTAAGAGTAAGCGCTTTAGCAACGTTGCGCTGCAGCTTCTTGGTACTCGGGAGCGCGTAAGCCCCGCATAATACCTGTCCTGCCAGCATGCCGCCGGTAATCGGAACGGCATCCACCTTGCAGGCGCTGATGACGGATGCATACTCCTGATGAGTATGGATGACGAAATGGGCATTGGGAAAACGTTTGTAGACCTCGGCATGCACGCCTTTCTCGGAGGAAGGCTTGATATTGCCGCTATAGCTGCAATCGGAGATTTGTACGGTAACGATATCCTCCGGCGTTAGCGAGCGGTAATCCCGGCCGCTTGGCGTAATGACGAACCGGCCGCCCTCGATGCGGTGGCTTACGTTTCCCCAGGTGCGGGCAATCAGACCGGTTTCCATCAGCTTGATTCCGGCTTCGATAACACGTTGCTTCGCTTCCTCGGTAGCTGTCACGGGCATCCTAATTATCCCTCCAATAAGGCTACATGGCTGAAAATACGGTCAAAGCGGACAAGGACGTCGTCAATCATTTCTTCCGTGTAAGCCCCGCTGGTGTACAGCCGGCTGCCTGCCAGAGTTACGATCCCTTCGGCCATGTAGGCCGCGCCCATATGCTCCATCTCTCTTTTCCGTTTGGACGTCTCCGACAATACCTTCGGAATTTGCCAAGGCTTCGACCAGTTGATGGAAAAATGCATCGTGCCTACCGTCTCGAGGTGGCAGATCGAGCCTTGGTTAAAAGCGACAAAAGGCAGCTTGTATTTGCCGATTAAAGCCTGCAGTCCTTCGGTCAGCCGGTCGGCCATCCGGCCGGATCTCGGGATCGCGTTCGTCCGTTCAATCTCGCATAACGTATAGTAGCCGGCTACGCAGCTGAGCGGATTGGCTGCCATCGTACCGCCGATTAGCGCCTTCTTATGCTTGCTTCCGGCTTCAATGCCCGCGGACAAATATTTCATGTATTCCTTCTTGCCGCCAAGGCCGCCAGCCCCCGGATAACCTCCGGCAACGACTTTGCCGAAGACCGTCAGATCCGGCGATACCCCGTAATAGCCCTGCGCACCGGACATTCCGATACGGAAGGCCGTAACCACCTCGTCGAAAATAAGAAGGGCGCCGTATTTGCGGCAGAGCTGCTCCACGCCTTTATTGAAATCCGGGTCAACCGGCCTTGTGCCGCTCTCCGGTCCAACCGGCTCGATCAGGACGGCTGCCGTGCCGCCGCGCAGCTGATTGAAGCGGAGCTTTCGTTCCAGATCCTTCAGATCGTTCGGGAAAAACTCCTGGGTATGCTTGAAGATATAACGAGGAACGCCCTGCGCTTGCGTCCATTTGGAGCCGGGGATGCGGATGCCGTAGGCCAGCTGGTCGCTCCAGCCATGATAAGCGCCGCCCATCTTGATAATCTTTTTCTTCTTGGTTGCCAGACGCGCCACGCGGATAGCCGCCATGCAGGCTTCCGTGCCGGAGCCCAGCATGCGGAACATTTCGACGGAGTCGATGCTGTCGGCAATTTTTTTGCCTAGTTTATATTCGTATTCGTGGAAAAGTCCGGTGGAGGGGCCGCAATCGTTCAGCAGCTCGATGACCTTCCGGCGCACCTCGGGCGGGTTGCTTCCGAGCACCGTCGGGCCGCCGGCCTGGAGAAAATCATAATAACGGTTGCCGTCGGCATCATAGAGGTAAGCGCCTTCGGCTTTCGTAAATACAAGGGGGAACGGATAGTTAAAGGCCAGGTTATGCTGGACGCCGCCGGGTATAATCTCCTTGGCAACGTCTATCATCTCTTTCGATTTCGCGCATTTCGCTTCAAAATAATCCTCTTCGTATTTCTTCAAAGCAGCGGGTATAATCGAATAAATCGGCTGATCAATGAGCCGGTCCAGCTGGCTTGTCACGGCCTTTACATCGGGGTAGCGGGAAATCGAAAAAGTCCTCTCCATATGTACCCTCCTACAGATAGTGGTCACGCAAAGGGCAGAGAAATTATAAATCAAGTATATATAAACGGTTCGCAAGAAGGAACCAGTTTAGGTAATATCTCACAAAAATATTTAATAGAATTAATGCTTTTCTACTAAGTAACGATTACCAAGGGTTTCTTCATAATCGAAAAATAATACCATATGCCGATAAGCAATTTGTTGTGTGTAATCGAAAGGTTGAATATTTGTAAAAGAAATAAAAAAACCGGAGGCCGTTAAGGCTTCCGGTTTACGCGTCTATCTCATCAGTCCGCCGAGGATGAACTGCTCATGGACATCGGCGTATTGCTCCGTGACGGCGGCCTTGGCCGCTGCGATATCACCGTTCTTAACCGCTTCGTAAATCCGGCGGTTCGTTTGAACGGAGCGGCTTGGCTGGTATTGCGGATATTTTTTGCGATAGGCAACGGTATGGAAGACATACCGCCCGCGGTACAGCTCCATAATTTGCAGCATGCTCTCGTTATGAATCGTCCGGAGAATCGCTTCGGTGAACAGAAGGGTATGGTTGTAATAACCGTAGTAATCGCTTTGTTCCAATGCCAACTGCTGCTGCTCGAGTAATTGGCGCATCGTATCCACATCGAAAGCAAGCTGGCGCTTTAAGGCCGTGTCCAGCGCGAACAGCTGCATAGAGACTAGAACTTCATACATTTCGCTGAAATCATGGGCGGACACTTCCTTAACCATGACCCCCCGCCCGCGAAAGGTTCCCACAAGGCCTTCCCGCTCCAGCAGGGAGATGGCTGCACGGATAGGGGTCCGGCTCATGCCAAGCAGTCCGGCAAGCTCATTTTCCGATAACATGGAGCCGGGCATATATTCCGCGCGCATAATCCGCCCCCGAATTTCACGATAAGCGACCGTTTCCAGAGAAGTTGAAGACATCATGATCTATTCCTTTATCTGTTTTTAGTTTAATAGTAACAAATGTCTCGAAAATACTGCAATGAGGAAGATAACCTCCAAGTGCCCCTTGTCAACTCATTGTATTACTGCCATAATACAGTCATAGCAGGAGGCAGGTGAGGGTATTGCTGACGTTTCAGGATTTGCAGTTGAATAATAAAATGCCGGTCTATATGCAGATTGCCCTGCATGTGAAACGGCGTATTTTGCTAAAATGGGCCGTATCCGGCGATAAGCTTCCTTCGAGAAGGGATATCGCGATGCAGCTGAACATTAATCCGAACACCGTTCAGAAGGCGTTTAAGCTGATGGAGGATGAAGGCTACGTCCGAACGAGCAGCACTACGGGAAGCGTGATTTATCTGGACGATGAGATATACGGCCGGATCGAAACCGAGCTGACCAAGGAAATGGTGGCGGCGTTTATCGCGGAAGCCAAGGAAGCGAATCTCTCGTTCAAGAAAACCGTGGAGCTTCTAACGGAGTTGTGGGAGTAAGTTTTTTATAGAGTCATTGTATTAGTCGATTAATACAGGAGGTGCTGGCAAATGAAAGGTTTGTACCGGCTGCTTAATATTCAATTCGCGTCCATGCTGCCCGTTTTGTTGATTCTGACGGCGGGGATGATCGTGACGCCGTATCTTCTGCTGCAATCCGCGGTGGAGAAATTAAACGAAAATTCCGTTCATCCAAGATTCGAGAGCTTGTATGCTACAACCGGCTGCAAGACGGCGTTGTTCGCGTTTATTGCCGTGTTCTGCGTTTATTTTCTCGTGAAGCAGTACAATGCTTATTGGGGAAGCAAAAGCATCTATACGTACTTGACCCTTCCGGTAAAGCGCGAGGCGTTTTATTGGAGCAATCTGATATCTTTTACGATCGGGCTGCTGCTGCTTTTTGCGGGGCATTTGCTGGCGATCCGCTGGGGGTACTCGGCGTATGCGAGTCATATCGGCAGCTATGCGGATGGCAGGTTCGTGATGCATAACGGGTTGTTCCTCGCTTTTATCCGATCCAACTTCCTGAAGGTTTTATTGCCCATTAGCATCAGCGGCTGGGTGGCTTCGGTCAGCATGCTTGTAAGCCTGGCAACCGGACTCTATTATGCGTTCCTGTGCGAACGGGGCAGACGGCATTGGTACATCATTCTCGTCATTGCCGCGGGGTGGATCATGAGGCATATTCTGAACGCTCAGATTGCCGCGCCGGATTTGGATTGGACAATGGCAAAGCTGTATGCGTATAGCATAGCCCTGTTTCTCTTGAGCGGTTTCTTCATCTGGCATAGCATGAGGCTGGTCCGGAGAGGGGTTATCGCCTGATGTTGCGTTTAGACAAAACAATATCGCGCCATGCGGCCCTTCCGATTTTCATTCTGGCGCTCTTTCTGATCGCGTCGCAATACATGCTGGTTCATGCGGACAAGGATAACGGAGTTTTTTATTTAAAGGATCATGAGGGAGACCAAGAAGCGTTGTCGGATGTGTCCATCAGCGGTGAACTCGGAGACGGCTTTCACAGTACCCGGTTTAATCTGGTTAATGGAGAGGTAACGACGAATACGAAGCTGTTTGATCCGCCGCGGGCGGTTTGGTACAACAGCACGCAGCCCGATAAGTTAAAAGGGAAGTGGAAATTTGACAACGTCTTTTCGCCGGACTCGATAACGGCCAGAGACCCCGAGGACCCAGGATCCTACTGGCAAGCATCGGTACATCCGAATATAACCGAGTATGACGAGAACAAGCAGCCGAGAAAGGGCAATGGCGCTACTTACACGAACCGGCTTGAATACGGGCTGGCCAACATTGGAGACCAGTACTATTTCGTCGTTCCCTCGACAAACAGCTATGCCGGTACAAGCGGAATCTATCGATTAAACTTTATTGACGGCAGGGATTATCGGGGGGAATTGCCGGCATCGGAGGCCTTGGCTACCTTCAGTCTTGATAAAAACAAAGGTGACGGCTCCTCTGAGATACAGGTGCTTGGACTCGAAGCGGTTGGCGACAAGCTAGCATTAGTGCTGGAGGAAGATCATAAGCTGGTGATCCGGAGCTACGACAGCAAGAGCGGAGAGCAGGTAGGGGAAGCGGCCGTAAGCGGCTTTTCCATTTCGGGATCCGATAAGGCTCATGGCCGTTCGTTCTATGAATCCTATGAAGCGTATTCGGATTCCGACAGCGGCAGGCTAAGCCTGGCGTTTATGAGCAGTCCCGACCAAGGACAAGTGCGCAAAACGATATGGAGCTTTGATCTTGCGGACGGAGTAAAGCTGCTGGACGAAACAGCCGTCAGCTACCCGGACGATATGGAGTCCAACCTGCGCAATATGAAAAGCATTCACTATATAGACGGCAAGCTGTATGTCATCTATTTGTCAACGGAAACAAAGGATCAAAACGATATCTTGTTTGATATGGCCCGCCCCAAACACCTGATGATAAGGGTCTACAAGGCAGCGAGGCTTCAATATGAAGGCGAGCTTGTAACGGACCGGAACCAGGACAGCAACCGGGTCGCGCATCTTTCAACCAGTTACAGCTATGATCCGACGTATAATAGGGAATTTGATCATATTCGTATCCGGCCAGCGGAATAAGGAGGGATATACGATGATGATTGTTCGGAAGCTTTCCCGTCATCTTGCGATTCCCACAGGCATAATTGCCATCCTGCTGATTGGGTTCTTTTCCTGGCTGAACCATGCCAACCAGAATGCGGGGACCTTGTATATAAAAGATCATTTTGGCGACCGGTCGGCAATTGACCCGATTAGAATCTCCGGAGATATTAGCGATCAGTATACGAGCGCGGCGTTTGAGATAAACAAGGGGAAATTAACGAAGCATACCGAAGTGTACGATCCTCCGTTACTTCTTCCGGATCATTACAAATACGTCAACGGAGGCAAAAAAAGGATAGACAATCTGGAGTACGAGGTGCACGGAGAAGGCGCGTTTTACGTCTTGTATACCGACAAGAACGTGTTGAATGTTAAGAATAACGGCCAGTCCTCGCTTGTCTATACGAAAATTGCGAAAGCGAATGCGGATGGCAATTATGTCAATCCACTGGAATACGGACTCGCAAAGGTTGGAGATCATCTGTATTTTACCGTGCCAACTGCGGCGGACAGCACGGGCACAAACGGCATTTACGAGCTTTCTTTTGCAGAAGATGGAACGACCCGGACGGTGACGGAATTTAGTCTGGACCAGAATAAAGAGGGTGCCTCCCTTGCCGTGCTTGGACTTGCGGCAGCGGGCGACAAGCTTGCGCTTATATTAAAGGAGAACGGGCATGTCGTTGTCAGAGGTTACGATCCGGTAAGCGGGAAGATGCTTGGCAATATCAGGCTTGATCCATCGGGCAGCTCGTATTCGGATCAATACGAGGCCTTTACCAATGATAAGGTGCTGAATCTTGTCTTTCAGAACAATTCCGTTCAAACGGATTATGATACCTTTTATCGCAAAACGGTATGGAGTATCGATTTTCACAATGGCATGCAGCTGGCGGATGCAACCAATCTGGACTATGCAAGCACCTGGAAGGATTATTATCGCAGCCGAATGAACATGCAATACCTGGACGGAAGGCTGTATCTGGTTTATACGTTTACGGAACCTAGACCAGAGGATCGGTTTGAAGGCTACCTGCCGATTCATTTAATGATAAGAGTGTATGAGGCAAATCAGCTTCTGTATGAAGGCGAGTTGGTGTCGGATTTGAACGACGACCTGGTTAATACCTTTAACTGGCCGGAAGGAGAGTCTTATGATCTACAACTCTACGACTATCGTTTATTCGACCATCTGAAGCTTGAGCGGGGAAAGGGGGAATAGCTATGCTTGAATTAAAGTACGTGGAGAAAACGTTCGGCGATGCCAGACCTATCCTGCATATTCGGGATTTGACCATTCCGAGCGGCGAAATTGTTGGCGTATTGGGCGAGAACGGAAGCGGGAAAACGACGCTGCTCAAAGCGATTATGGGGCTGGGCGAGGTCCAGCATCGGGATATTTTGCTGAACGGCCGTCCTGTAGAGGAGCAGTATGAGCAGCTTGCGTATATAACCGAAGAGGGAAGCTACATTCCGAAGTTGACACCGGTTCAATATGCGGAATTTCTCTCCGCCTTTTACCCGCAATTTGACCTTGCGTATTATCATAAGCTGCTGAAATTTTACGAGCTGGAGCCCGACAAGCGAATTCGGACCTTCTCGAGAGGCCAGAAATCCAAGCTGGAGATCAGTGCGGGGATGGCGAAAGGCGCCAAATACTTTCTGATGGATGAGCCTTTCCTCGGCAAAGATATGTTTACGCGGCGGGACTTCCTGAAGCTGATGATCGGCAATCTGAAGGGGGATGAGACGATTCTGATCGTTACCCATCATCTTGACGAGATCGAGACGGTTATCGACCGTGCGCTCATTATGTCCAGAGGCCGTGTTGAAGCGGATCTGTACATGGATGACCTGCGGGAGCAAGGCAACGAGCTTGCCGCTATCATGGCGGAAAAAGCAGGCTATCGGCCGGACCGTTACAAAAGCGTACTGGAATAAAGCAAAGGAGCCGCGTAGCGATACGCGGCTCCTTTCTTTATTTCATCTGCCCAATAGACAAGCTTACCTTATAGTTGCCGTAGCCAAGCAGTTCGTCGAGAAAACTCGTCAGCTCCAGCTGCGAGCCGACGCGCACGCGCATCCAATAGCAGCCTTCGCCGCTGACGCGGTGAATCTCGACAACCTGATTGCTGCTGCCCGCGAATTGCTGGAACGCCTGATGCGCCGTATTGGATGCCAAAAAGACGGTGACAAAGGCATGGACGGTCAAGCCGATTTTCTCGGGATTCCAATTGACCGTTGTGCCTTCAATAATGCCGAGGTCCTGAAGCTTGCGGACGCGGGCGCCTACGGCCTGCCCGGTCATATGCACCTGCTCTCCAATGGACTTGTGGGACTGGCTGGCATCCGCAATCAGGCAGCTTAATATTTGTCTGTCGATATCGTCAATTCCGTATGAGCTTAGCATGTCGGAAGAAATCCTTTCATTATGAAAATAAAAGCGGCTATATCGTTTCACGAGGTTATTCGTGCGCGATGCGGCTTATTTTATAATTGTATCAGACACGATTAGAAATGAGGGATACAAATATGAACATTCAGCTTATCAGGCATGCCACGTTGTGGCTGGACTATGCGGGAGTACAGTTACTTGTTGATCCGATGTTTAGCGATGCCGGCGTAAACCCGCCGATTATGAATGCAACGAACGACCGGCGGAATCCGCTTGTTCCGCTGCCTTTTCCCATGGAAAAACTGCTGCAGCCCGATGTTATTCTCGTCAGCCACCTCCATCCCGACCATTGGGATGCCGCCGCAATAGAGGCGCTGCCGACGTCGACTCCGTTGTTCTGTCAACCGGGAGACTTCGCGGCGATCACGGGACAGCATTTTTCTAACGTAATGGAAATCGGCCAGTCCGCCATCTATAAGGGCATTACGATCTCAAGAACAAGCGGCCGGCATGGGACGGGAGAGATCGGCCAAAAAATGGGGCAGGTGTCCGGTTTTGTTCTTCAAGCGGAAGGCGAACCCACTCTTTATATCGCGGGCGATACGATCTGGTGCGACGAAGTGAAGCATGCATTGGATGCTTTCAATCCGGATGTCGCGGTCGTGAACGCGGGCGGGGCGCAATTTGCCGTTGGCGATCCCATCACGATGAATGCGCAGGATGTCATCCGGGTATGCCGTTACGCACCGTCTGCGAAGGTGGTTGCCGTTCATATGGATACGATCAATCATTGTCTGGTGACAAGAGACATTCTCGCGGAAGCGTTAAGCACGGAAGGATTGCTTGGTCAGGTTCTGATTCCTGCCGACGGTCAGCGATTAACGTTAGACAAATAATGCCGGACGGTCCGGTTAAAAGCTTCCGGCTCATCCGCATTGGCGCAATGACCCGCAGCCGGAAGGGTCACAAGCTGTGATTGCGGCTCCAACCGATGAAGTTCCTCCGCGGCATCGTGGGCCAGCTTCCGGTCATGCTCTCCGATAATGAGCAGCATCGGATAAGGCATGGGTTCGGTTTTCTCCGTGTAAAAGGAGCCCATGCCGCTCATCGCCTGAAAGGATTGGCGCCGGAAGTGCCGGATTCCCTGGTCAAACAAGATGCGCCCTTGCTCGGTAGCGCAAGAGGCATTCAAGACATGCTGCTTGAATTTGGGCATGGAGAATAGCAGATATCCAATCCATCTGAGCCCTTCGGCTTGCTGTTCTTTGCGGACGCGCTTATTCGCTTTATGAATGGAGTAACCTCCAACGATAATGACGGACCGTGCCTGCCCGGGATATCTCTCCGCAAAAGCCTGCGCGACCAGCGAGCCAAGCGAGACGCCAAGCAGATGGCAGGAAGCGATCCGGTTGTCCGCGAGAATGCGGCTGATGATGTCCGGCATGTCTGGCATGGTAAGCTTGGATTTCGTTCCCGCTCGAATACCGTGTCCGGGCATGTCGAGAGTGATCAGCCGGTAATGCCCGATCAGATCAGGGATTTGCTCCTGGAACAAGGTGTGGTCAGCAAAAGCGGCATGCAGCATGACGATCGTTTCCTTGTTCTCGTTGCCGCTTATGTAATAGTTAAACTCCTGATCTCTTAGCCTGCCAACCTTTTGGTCTAAAGAAATCATTGAAATTTCCCCCTTTGGTCGGAATTGACAATAAAATCCAGATCCTATTATGATATTGGCGGAACCTTCGGGTACCCATTAAAAAATAAAGGATGATGCGTTTATGTTTCTTCAAAAGTTGCCATGGGCGGGTATTCGCGTATTAAGCGGCGAAACATCGATTGCCATTGACCCGATGTATCATTTTCCCGCCAAGTTTGGTTCATCCCATGAAGAACTGTTTCCATTGGACGAATTCGGCCATGCGGATGCCGTTTTCGTTACGCATCATCATGAGGATCACTTTGATCCAAAAGCTATCGCCGCTTACTACGGCGCATCTATTCCGGTCTACGTTCCGCAGGAATCCGTACGGCATATGACCGATACGCCATTGACCAATATTCAAGGCGTTAGCTTAGGGCAGCAGATAGAAGTTGGCGAATTAACGATTACGGCTGGCTTTTCCGTAGACGGTTTTGGCGATCCGCAAGTTTCCTGGATTGTGGAGGGTGGAGGGAAGAAGCTGATTCATAGCGGCGACACGTTATGGCATGGCTACTGGTGGAAGCTCAGCAAAGCGTATGGACCGTTCGATGCTGCTTGCCTACCGGTAAATGGCGCCGTTGTGGAATTTCCGGGTATGATCCCAAGCGGCCAGCCTATTACGCTAACTCCGGAGCAGGCGGTAGCTGCGGCTGTTGTTCTGCAGGCTCATGTTCTTGTGCCGATTCATTTCCGCGCGGTTCATCATCCTCCGGTCTACCGGGAGACGCCAGAGATTGCGGAACGGCTGCAGCAAAGCGCCCAGGACCGGATCAAGCTGGCGATTCTTCAATCAAAAGAAATTTTGCCGTTATAACGGCTTTTTTAACTTACGCGGCATTTAAGGTAGTCATGTCGGAATATAAAAAACGGCTGTGCTTAGGCTGGGTCTGACCCCATTTGCACAGCCGCATTTTTTTTGTCTATTGCATTTCCTCTTACAAATCCCGCTCATCGGCGCCAATCGCCAATATCTCGCGGATATCCGCATCGGTAAGCGAAGACAGCTGCTCTTCGCCGGGCCGGATAATGTCGTCGATCATATTTTTCTTCCGTTCCTGCAGCGCGTACATCTTATCTTCAACCGTGCCGTGGGCGGCCAGCCGGATGACCTGAACGACCTTGGTCTGACCAATCCGGTGCGCCCGGTCGGCTGCTTGCTGCTCAACGGCAGGGTTCCACCACAAATCATACAAAATTACGGTATCGGCACCGGTCAAGTTAAGTCCTGTTCCGCCCGCTTTAAGCGATGCGAGGAAGATGTCCTTCTCCCCGTCGTTGAACCGGTTGCACAGCTCTACCCGTTCCGCGGCTTTGGTACTGCCGTCGAGGTAGAAATAAGAGATGCCTTGGCGGACCAGTTCTTTGCTGATGAGACCCAGCATCTCGGTGAACTGCGAGAAGATCAGCATCCGTTTGCCGGTGCTGCGGCATTCCTCCACGATTTCGAACAGCTGCTCGAACTTGGCGGAGCTGCCTTCGTAATCGGTAATGAAGAGGGCGGGATGGCAGCAGATTTGACGCAGCCGCGTTAGTCCTGCCAGTATCTTGATTCGGTTCTGCTGGAAGCTCCGGTCATTATCCAGATGCTTGACGGTTTCCGTACGCAGCTTGGCCAAATACGAGACGTACAGCTTCTTCTGCTCCGGCAGCAGACTGGTGGCCTGGAGGGTCTCGATTTTGTCCGGCAGCTCCTTCAGCACGTCGGATTTCAGGCGGCGAAGCAGGAAAGGGCGCGCGCGGCGCGCGATGTTTTCTCTCGGCAGGTCGGAGAAAACCTTGCGGGCAGGGAACAGCTCGGGGAACACGGCGCCAAAAATGGACCATAGCTCCTCGACTCTGTTCTCAAGCGGAGTACCGGTTAACCCGAACCGGTTCTTGGCCTGCAAGGCTTTTACGGCCTGCGCGGTTTGAGTCGCATGATTTTTGAATGCCTGCGCTTCGTCCAAGATAACCGTATGATAGAAGCGTTTTACGTACAGCTCGACATCCCTGCGGAGCAGCGGGTACGACGTGATAACGACGTCGATTCCTTTCAGAGACCTCAGCTTGGCCGCTCTTTCCGGTCTTGTTCCGTCCGCGATGACGACTCGGATCTCTGGAGCAAACTTCTTCAGCTCGCTTAGCCAGTTGTACATGAGGGATGCCGGCGTAACGATAATGGCAGGCTGCTCCATTTCCCGGATCTCCGGAAGACAGGAGAGAAGGAACGCGATGCTTTGAATCGTTTTGCCAAGTCCCATATCGTCAGCCAGAATGCCCCCGAACCGGTAATGGGCCAGCGTCTTCATCCATTGGAAGCCGTAGGCCTGATAATCCCTCAGCACATGCCGCAGGGTAGACGGTATTTCAAATTCCAGGTGATCCGGGTTGCGGATATGAGCGAGAAGCTTGCGCAGCGATTTGCCGAGCTGAATCGTTCTTCCTTCATTCTCGAAATCCCCCAGATGGAGTCCGCGCGCCACGGGGATACGGAAGACGGATTGATTCAGGTCCGTACGGAGGAAGCCCGTCTCGTTAATAATCCTCGTAATGGCCTCGTATTCCTTGCCTTCGAGCGGCAGCAGCGCGCCTTCCTGGAGCCGGTGGTATCGGCGCTTCTCCACGATAGAGCGAAGCACGCTTCGGATCTCGTCGTCGGAAATGCCGGTCAGCTCGAACTTGAATTCCAGCCAGTTGGTCCTCTCGTCCACTTCAACCTTCAGCAATGGCGGAGTATTGGGGACAACGATCCGTGTCTTAACGGCCGAGGTAGCATGAACCTGCAGCAGCTTTTCCAGCTTCGGAATGGTATGTCTCAGAAACTCGTATTCGCTTTCCTCATCCTGCATGTAGTAGCCAAGCTCCGTTGTAATGAAGCCGCTCTGCTCCATGATATCGAGGATCTGATTTTCCTTGTCTCCGTCCCGGAGAAGAATCCGGTCCTCGGTCTTATAGTCCGTATGGGCCGCCAGCGGGTTAATCTTGATATCCCCGTATTGAAACTCCAGCTCGGCGAGCAGCCGTTCCCGAATCCGGTCCAGATAGAGTCTTGCCTGCAGGGGAGTTTGCACGATTTTTTCCGAGACGCTTCGGGTTACCTGAACCTTTCCAAGCTTCATCAGCTCCGGGACAACCTTCTCCATAAAAGGCTCGATCTGTTCCGGCGAGATGACGACATGCTGCCGGTGCGAGGCGTCCAGCATATTTTTGAAATCGGCCAGCTGTTTGCATGAGGCTTCGGGAAGCTGCTTCATCCGGCCTTCGCTTAATACCATGTTGTAGGCGGTTAGAACGGTAATCTTGTCCAAGCCTTCAACATTTAGCTGAAAGCCGCTCTCGTCCTGCTCGCCGAATTCGAACCGGACGGGGGAGGCCTCCTCGTCTATTTGCAGGCCGGCGGTAACGGTACCTTCCTGATCAATCAGCACGGAAGGGCAGGCAGTAAGCAAAGGCAGCACGGTTGGCCAATCCGCAGGAGGGATCATCAGCATCCGGTTGTTTTGCTTTCCGCGCGCTTTCCCGCCAGAAGGCGCGGCCTCTTCCTGATACAGCGCTTCGTTTCTGCTGATTCGGGCCAATTCGCCCAGCAAAGCGTAATCCTCGTTACGGAAACGGTGTTCAGCGGGATGAAACGTAAACTGCTTGGAGAAGGTGCGAGTAACGTTCAAAGCGATTCCTTCTATAAATGCGCGGATATCCGGCACCACGTACAGTCTTCCAAGTCCCGTGCGCAGCTCGATTCCGATCCGGTAGTTCCGGTAACCGCTCGAGAAGATCACGCAGGTGAACTGAACTTCAACGGGGATGCGGGTGTCTCTTACATAACGCGTACTGCCAAGAAGCGTTGACTGTCCCCGTTCGCGGCTGCCGAATAAGTCCAATATGCTTGACGACAGCAGCTGGTCGCTTGCCGAGATGCGGGCCAGGTTCATCGCTTCTTCGGGCAGTTCGGGCAGCTCCAACAGATGCAGCAGCATGGCTGCGACATGTTCGCAATATTTATCTTCGGGGTCAAAGTCCGGGCAGGTGCAGGTTGCCACGATCTCGCCGCGGATGCGGGTAGCCGTTACGATCAGATCGCGGTTCGTCCGGACATTGGCTTCGCAGTACGGCTTGTCCGGGTCATACCGCAATATCGTCACTCCGCCCGCC
>NZ_BILY01000021.1 GCF_004000805.1 Paenibacillus glycanilyticus NBRC 16618 | reverse complement strand
CCGGTTGAGCAGCAAATAGGCCCCTGCGAGGGTCTTATCTGCCACGTTAACGGGTGATCGGAACGGGATAAGACCCTCACAGGGTCTTATCCCCCCGCGAGCAAGCCAAAAGTTACTCGAAACAAGGGTTGAGCAGCAAATAAGCCCCTGCGAGGGTCTTACCTGCCACGTTAACGGGTGATCGGAACGAGATAAGACCCTCCCGGGTCTTACCTTACAAGCAGCAACTACAAAAGGCTCCGCCCGCTCGACGAGGCGCGAGCGGAGCCAAAAAAGAAGGAGGCGCTTTATGGGAGCAGCGGGCAAATTTGCGGACCATGACCGCGATGCCGTTATCGTATCCGCGGTACGAACCGCGGTGGGCAAGGCGAAGAAGGGGAGTCTGGCGGAGACGAGGGCAGAGGACCTTGGAAGGGCCGTGTTGACCGCGGCGGTTGGCCGGGTTCCGGGGCTTGATGCGGCCGACGTCGAGGATGTCATTATCGGCTGTGCCATGCCGGAAGGCGAGCAAGGACTCAATATGGCGAGAATTATTTCGCTCTATTCGGGCTTTCCGGTTACGACGCCAGCCGTAACGATTAACCGTTTCTGCGCTTCGGGTCTGCAGGCGATCGCTTATGCAGCTGAACGCATACGGCTTGGCGATGCCGACATCCTCGTTGCGGGCGGCGTGGAAAGCATGAGCCATGTGCCGATGACCGGCTTTAAGCTGGCTCCGCATCCGGGCATCGTGGATGCCATGCCGGAGGTGTACATGGGCATGGGGCACACCGCCGAGGAAGTGGCACGCCGCTATAACGTTACCCGCGCGGCGCAGGATTCTTTTGCCGCGTCCAGCCATCGCAAAGCGGCCGCCGCCATTCAGGAGGGCCGATTCAAAGACGAGATCGTGCCGGTGACGGCAACCCGGTCAGATGTGAACGAATATGGCCGGCCGGTTGAGCGGACCTTCACCTTCGATACCGATGAAGGCGTGCGCCCGGATACGACGCCGGAGACGCTTGCGCCGCTGAAGCCTTCTTTTGCGAGAGAAGGGACGGTTACGGCCGGCAACTCCTCGCAGATGAGCGACGGCGCAGCCGCGGTAGTGGTGATGAGCCGCGCCAAGGCGAAGGAGCTTGGGCTGACGCCTCTTGCCGCTTTCCGCGCATACCGGGTAGCAGGGGTAGCGCCTGAAGTGATGGGCATCGGCCCAATAGAGGCCATTCCAAAAGCGCTTAAGGCTGCTAGCCTAACGGTTGACGATATTGATATTTTTGAGCTGAATGAGGCCTTTGCCGCCCAATGCGTGCCGATTATCGAGCAGCTTGGCATCAATCTTGACCGCGTGAACGTAAACGGCGGGGCGATTGCGCTTGGTCATCCGCTTGGCTGTACGGGGACGAAGCTGTCGGTATCGCTTATTCACGAACTGAGGAGACGCGGCGGAGGAATCGGAGTTGTTACGATGTGTGTCGGCGGCGGTATGGGGGCCGCAGGCGTGTTTGAGGTATACGCGTAGCACAGCGCGCAAGTGGAGGAAGCAGGAAGGCGAGAGGGAAAGGGGACGTAAAGCATGGGGGAAAACATTCGGTTTGGCGGTCGTTTCGTAATCGAGGATGCTCTGCCGTCCGCTACGGTGACGCCGGAGGATTTCAACGAAGAGCAGAAGATGATGGCGGATGCGGCGCGGCAGTTTGTAGAGGGAGAGATTTTTCCGCTGGATGAGCAGATTGAGGGGCTGGACTATGAGCTGACGGTTAAGCTGATGCGCCAGGCAGGTGAGCTAGGCCTTCTTGGAGCGGATGTACCCGAAGCCTATGGCGGCCTTGGACTCGACAAAGTAAGCACAACCCTGCTGTCGGAGACGCTTGCCCGCGCCTCCTCTTTCGCGCTGTCGGTTGGCGCGCATACGGGGATCGGCACGCTGCCGATCGTCTTTTTCGGAACAGCCGCCCAGAAGCGCAAATACTTGCCGAAGCTCGCCACGGGTGAGCTGATCGCCGCCTATTGCTTAACGGAACCGGCCTCCGGTTCGGACGCTTTAGGCGCCAAAACAACGGCAAAGCTGTCGGAGAACGGCAGCCATTATATTCTGAACGGCTCCAAGCTGTACATCACGAACGCGGGCTTTGCGGATGTGTTTATCGTGTACGCGAAGGTGGACGGGGAAGCGTTCAGCGCGTTTATCGTTGAAAAAGGGATGCGGGGCTTCAGCCTTGGGCCGGAGGAGCACAAGATGGGCATTAAAGGCTCGTCGACGCGCCCGTTATTTTTCGAAGATGTCGCGGTGCCGGTGGAGAACGTGCTTGGCGAGATCGGCCAAGGGCATAAAATCGCGTTCAACATCCTGAACATCGGGCGGTTCAAGCTGGGAGCGGGCTGTCTTGGCGGGTCCAAAGAAACAATCGAGCTCGCCTCCAAATACGCCAACACGCGCAAGCAGTTCGGCCGTGCCATCTCCTCTTACCCGCTTATTGGCGCCAAGCTGGCGGATATGAATATCAGGACCTACGTGCTGGAATCGATGGTATACCGGACCGCGGGCTGGATCGATGCCATGCTGAGCGCGGAGGGTGCCGGGGCGGATGCGCCGGATGCCGGAATGCGGGCGGCAAAAGCGATCAGCGAGTACGCGCTGGAATGCTCGATCAACAAGGTGTTTGCGTCGGAGACGCTGGATTTTGTTGCGGACGAGGGCGTCCAGATTCACGGCGGCTACGGCTATATCAAGGAATACAAGGTGGAGCGCATTTACCGGGATTCGCGGATTAACCGGATTTTCGAAGGGACCAACGAGATTAACCGGATGCTTATTCCGGGAACCTTGCTGAAAAAAGCGATGAAAGGCGAGCTTCCGCTGCTCGAAAAAGCACAGTCCCTGCAGGCCGAGCTGCTGCAGCCGATGCCGGTTCCGCCGTTTGATGAGCCGCTCAGCCGGGAGGTATACCGCGTATCACAGGGGAAAAAAGCTTTTCTTGCCGTCGGCGGGCTCGCCGTGCAAAAGCTGGGGTTAAAGCTTGACCAGGAGCAGGAAGTGCTCTGCTCGCTTTCGGATATCATGATTCAGCTGTTCGCTGCGGAAAGCGCGCTGCTCCGCACGCAGAAGCTTGCGCAAAGCGGTGCGGATGCGGTGAATGCGATTCAAATGACGGAAGTGTTCGTGCAGGAGGCGCTGGAGAAGATCGAATCGATCGCGAAGGTTGCTCTGGCGGCATTGGCGAAGGGAGATGCCCTGCAAATGCAGCTGTCGGTACTGAAGAAGCTGATGCGCGGTCCGCTGCTCGATACGATTGCGGCCAAGCGGGATATTGCCGCACGGGTCATTAACGGGGAGCAATATATTGTGTAGGAGGGGGAACGCCATATGGATAAGGCAGATCCGGAAAACCCGCTTGTACCCGAGGATCGGCAAAAGCCGCCCAATTCCGCACCTAACGAACCGCCACTATCGCCACGGCAGGAGGAAGCCGCAGCCCCGCAGCTCATAGAAGCTGAGCCTCCGGCGGCGGAGTCAGCGGCTCCGTCAGCGGAGGCTGAGCCGAGCGAAGAAGCTATCGCATTCGATGCCGCAACGACAGAGTCAGTCACAGAAGCGGCTGCGTCGGCTGAGGCCGAGCCGAGCGAAGAAGTTGTCGCTGCCGATGCCGCCCCGGCGGCAGAAACATCCGCAGAAGTGGAAGCGACGGGGGCTGCGCCAGCTCCGTCCGGCGAAGCCGAGCCAGGCGATGAGCCGGCTCCCGAGGAGGCCGTTGCCTCCGCGGCATCGGAGGAGCCTGAGGCTCCGGTTGAGATTCCGAAGCCGTGGCTGCGGCATTATCCGCTGGAGATCCCGGCTTCCCTGGATTACCCGAATCATGGCATTCCGCAGTTCCTCGTTAATGCCGTGGAGAAATTCCCGGCGAATGAAGCCGTTCATTTTCTAGGCAAATCGCTCACCTACCGCGAACTGTACGACCATACCTGCCGCTTGGCTAACGGCCTGATCTCGCTTGGCGTTAACCGCGGCGACCGGGTGGCGATTATGCTGCCGAACTGTCCGCAGGCGGTGATCTCTTACTACGCCGCTCTAATGATTGGCGCCGTTGTGGTCCAGACCAATCCGCTCTACGTGGAGCGGGAGCTGGAGCATCAGCTGAAGGACAGCGGGGCGACAACGATCATTACCGTCGACCTGTTCTATGAGCGCCTAGCCAACGTGCGCGGCGAATTTCCGGCGGCGGGGGCTGTTCCCCAGCTCAAGAACGCCGTCATTACGTCGCTGAAGGACGGACTTCCTTTTCCGAAAAATCTCCTCTACCCGCTCAAGCAGCGCAAAGAAGGCTTCAAAGCGGATATTCCGTACGGCCGTCACGGTGTTGTTTCTTATAAGAAGCTTATTTCCTCGAGTTCTAATCTTCCCGTCCTGACCGACATTCACGGCAGCGATCTCGCCCAGCTTCAATATACCGGAGGTACAACCGGAACACCGAAAGGGGTGATGCTGACCCACCGGAACCTTGTGGCCAATACGATGCAGACCTCGGCCTGGTGCTACAGGGTGAAGGATGGCTACGAAAGATTTCTGGCGGCGCTGCCGTTATTTCACGTATTCGGCTTAACCGTGTTAATGAATTTTTCCATTATGCGCGCTGGCTCACTGGTGCTTCTGCCGCGTTTTGAAACCGAGACCGTGCTCGATACCATCAGCCGGCAGCAGCCAACGCTGTTCCCGGGTGCGCCAACGATGTATGTGGCTTTGATTAATCATAAGAATGCAGCCAGCACCGATCTTTCCTCGATCGAGGCCTGTATCAGCGGATCGGCGGCTCTACCGCTTGAGGTGCAGGAGCAGTTCGAGAAAATGACCGGCGGCAAGCTGATCGAAGGTTATGGCCTGACGGAAGCTTCGCCGGTAACGCATGCCAATCTGATCTGGGGCAAACGCAAAATCGGCACGATCGGCATGCCTTTTCCCGATACGGTAGCCGCAATCTTCAGCCCGGAAGGCAAGCCGCTTCCCGTTCGCGAGGTTGGCGAGCTTGTTATTCGCGGTCCGCAGGTGATGAAGGGATATTGGAACAATCCAGAGGAGAGCGAAGTCGTGCTGAGGGATGGCTGGCTGCATACCGGCGACCTCGGCTATATGGACGAAGACGGCTTTTTTACGATTGTAGACCGGATTAAGGATGTCATCATTGCGGGAGGCTTCAATATTTATCCGCGCGAGGTAGAAGAGGTGCTGTATGAGCATCCGGCCGTGATGGAAGCCTCTGTCCTTGGGGTGAAGGATCCGTACCGCGGCGAGACGGTGAAGGCTTTCGTTGTGCTTAAAAAAGGCTCCTACGTATCGGCGGCCCAGCTCGACGTCTGGTGCAGGCAGCGGCTTGCCGCGTTTAAGGTGCCGCATCTGTACGAATTCCGGGATTCCCTTCCGAAGACGATGATCGGCAAGGTCCTAAGGCGCAAGCTGATGGAGGAGCTGGAGAAGGAGCAACCAAAATAACAAAGAGGCGGTGATGCGCGTGGCGGAGGATTTTGCCGCGGAGCAGGCGGATATTGAGAGGCATTTGGCGAAGCTGGAGGAGCTGGCCAGCGGGACTTTTTGGAGCGAGCTTGGCTGCGAGGTCGTCTTTGCCCATGCGGAAAAAGCGGCGATCCGGCTACGCGCGGAGCAGCGTCATTTGAACCTGATTGGCATCGTGCATGGCGGGGTATTGATGTCTATGCTGGATAATGCAATGGGGCTGGTCGTCATGATCTCATGCCGGGAAAAGACGGTAACCGCAGGCCTGAATACGCATTTTCTGGAGAGCGCGAAGAGCGGCAATCTGGTGTGCGAAGCCGAGATCATGCACCGGATTGGACGGACGATTACCCTGCAGGCAACGGTGAAGGATGAGGAAGATAGATTGATCGCTTGGGGAAGCGGAACCTATCGGATTGTGTCGCGATAACGAATATTTAGTCAATTTGGCCGAGTTGCTGACGGGCAGTTGGTTCGATATAATATATCCTATATATGGAAGAAAAAAATATAGGCAAATAAACTGAAACCAAATCAGCTTTCGGCCGATAAATATAAGAAGAGGGGAGGCGGAAGCATGGTCGATGGATGGATTACCGCGGTCGTTTTGATATTTGGGATAGCAGTTGCACTAATTGGCGTTTTTGCCTATTTACGAATGTTTAACAGGAACGAGACGCACCATTCATCCATGGACGTTCCGCCTCCGTCAATTCCCCCGCAAGCCGCTCCGCCAAAGGCCGAAGAGCCTCCGGCGAAGCCGCCCCGGGAGAACGAAGGCACGGGCTAGATTAACATTTGTTTATTTTACAATCCTGCCTGAAATGTTATAATAGTAAGAAAAATGCAAACATTGTGACTCATTGACCATGGAGTTGCCTGCACTGAAATGGGGGGTAATTTGCGGCGTAACTGCCGCATCCGTTCTCGGATTTGTTGTTTAGGACGACCATCCAACGTATAGGGGAGGAGATTTCATGGCGAAGCATAGCCAGAATGAGGTCAAGGAAAGCCTGAAGGAACTCACGAGAATTTTTCAGCCAAAGGATCCGCGCAAGTTCGTTAAGGACTATATCCGGAAGTACAGGATAACGGGCGGATACGAGGATGAATTAACAATTTTAGTGGAAGACGAGATGGGTAAGATCAACTCCTCGGTCAGTTGAGCGCATACGAAATGGCTTTGCATCTGTGTGATAACAGGTGCAAAGCCTTTTTTGTGCTGCGGATAAGAGCTTCGAATGGTTGTAATTCTTTTGTAAGATTTTCATAATGCTTTTGCAAGCGCATCGTTCTTGGATGGTTAGCATTGTCCGGTAAGCTAGGTCTTGTAAGCAAGCCAGGACAAATGACGGGTTCAAGGAGAGATGACGATGAGCAAAAGAGTATGGGGCGTGCTCGTAATTGGCGGGATGCTGGCGCTCAGCGCTTGCAATTCGGATAACGGCAACAAAATGAATGATAAGCCGGCATCGGAAATGAACGACAGCATGCAAAGCAATGCGCCGATGAACGACGATAAAACAATGAACGATGAGAAGATGATGAATGACAGCATGCAAAGCGTAGCGCCGATGAACGACGATAAAATGATGAATGATGGAATGAAGGAAGACACAAAGTAGAAGGCTCTTCAATCCCTTTCCTTACGGCAAGGGATTGTTCCCGTCTGAGGGATAAGATTCGTAACGGGATAAAAGCGGCAGTATAATAGATGTAAATGAGGACCTCACGAACGGAGGGCGGAGGATGGGCGCCTGTATTGTTGTTGCGGATGATGAACGGAATATTACGGATGTATGCCGCAGGTATCTGGAGCGGGAAGGTAATACGGTATGGGTGGCGGAAAACGGGGAAGAGGCGATCCGCTTATGGAAAGAGCATCGGCCGGATTTGCTCGTTTTAGATCTTATGATGCCCAAGATTGACGGGCTGGAGGTATGCGATACCATTCGGCAAACCGACGATACGCCGATAATTATGCTGACGGCGCGCGGCGAGGAGCCGGACCGGCTGCTCGGACTAACCATGGGCGCTGATGATTATATGACGAAGCCTTTCAGCCCAAGGGAGCTTGTGCTGCGGGTAAACAATATTTTGCGAAGAATGGGCTGGAAGAATGATTTTGCCGCAAAAGGACGGGAAGGCTCGGCGGAAGGCGGTCACTCTCTTGACGGTAACGAGGCGGATAAGCCTATTCATTTCGAAGGGCTGTCGATCTTTCCGCAGGAGAGAAGAGTGACCGTGCAGCAGACCAATATCGAGCTGACCGCCAAGGAGTTCGATCTGCTGCAATTGCTGGCGACTTACCCGGGCAAAGTTTTCTCGCGC
Source organism: Paenibacillus glycanilyticus NBRC 16618 (assembly GCF_004000805.1). Lineage (GTDB taxonomy): Bacteria > Bacillota > Bacilli > Paenibacillales > Paenibacillaceae > Pristimantibacillus > Pristimantibacillus glycanilyticus. The sequence goes on along the minus strand of NZ_BILY01000021.1, from coordinate 96,791 downwards.
AGTCAGCTGCTTAATCAGGTATGGGATATCGCCTTCGATGGCGATACGACCACGGTGACGGTTCATGTGCGGCGGCTGCGGGAGAAAATCGAACCGAATCCTTCTGATCCAACTTGGATCAAGACGGTATGGGGGATTGGCTATAAGCTCGACGGCAAGGGGAATACGACATGAAGCTCCGATCTTATCTGCTCCTGGCCAATACAATCAGTATCGCGTTTATTATCGTTTTGCTGCTTGTATTCTTTCAATATATGCTCGTCACGCGAGAGCAGTTGGTCTGGCTCGGACTTGCTACCGTTGCAGCCGGCATTGTATCGGCCTTCTTGTTCTTCCTGCTTATTCGTCCTCTTGAGGCATCGGTCCGCCGGGTTGGCGAAGGGGCTGGACGGATTGCCGCAGGCGAGCTTGAGGCCAGAGTGGATCGAACGGGGTTGGCCGAATTCCGGCTGCTGGCGGATCAGTTCAATCAGATGGGGGCGAGTCTCGAACAAAGCTTTCGCCAGGTAAAAGCGGCGGAATCGGCCCAGCGGGAGCTTGTCGCGAACATGGCGCATGATCTGCGGACGCCGCTTGCTTCGATGCAGTCTTATGCGGAAGCGCTGGAGGATGGGGTTATCGAGGATGATGCGACGTATCGCCGTTACTTGGCCACCATCCGCTCCGAGACGGTGAGGCTTAACGAGCTCATCCAGGATTTATTCGAGCTGTCGACACTGGACAGAAGGACGGATGACCAGGTAGAGAAGGCTCCGGCGGTGCTGGAGGATGTTCTCCTGGAGCTCCACCCAAGATTCTCGATGGGGCTGGATGCCAAGGGGCTTCAGCTTCGGGTCAGGCTGCCGGAGCGGTCTTTGCGGGTAAATATGCTGGCAAGACATCTCCAGCGGATTCTTCAGAATCTGATCGAAAACGCCATTCGATACTCTCCTCATAACGGAATTATCGTCATTGCGGCGGAGGAACGGGAGGATGGCGTGATCCGGGTTTCCATTACGGATGAAGGAGCCGGTATCGCGGAGTCCGAACGGGAGCGTATCTTCGAGCGGTTCTACCGGACGGACCGTGCCCGAAGCCGCGAAAGCGGCGGAGCGGGGATCGGGTTATCCATCGCTAAGCTGCTAGTTGAGCAATACGGCGGCAGGATCGGGGTGGAGCAGGCGGGAGGACAAGGCAGCCGGTTTTGGTTCACCGTTAACGAAGCGCAAGGAAACCAATAAGCAGAGGAGGAAGGCAAGTGGGCGAGTTGTTGAAACGTCTGCGCAAAGGCTTCGGACGTAAGCTTGCAATTCTGCATGCCTGGAACGGCTGGATAGTAGTCGTGTTGGCTTTGTCCGGGATCATGCTGGTGATGAATTACTGGCGCGGCGTGCTTGGGGAAGGAAGAGTGTGGCTGAAGGAGCTGCACATAATTGTTGGCTTGCTGTCCCTCGTTCCGGTTGTGTTCTATCTCCTGCTTGCCGCCAAGCACTGGAAGCAGCTGAGGGGGAAGCGCTGGCAGAAATTTAATGTCTTTGTCGTGCTTGGCCTGCTTGTCGGATGGTTCATCTCGGGCGTGCTTTTGTGGCAGTTCCGCGCCGTGGGGCCATGGTGGTCAAACCATGCGCTGACGGTTCACGACCTCTTAACCTGGGTTGGTCTTCCCTATATTATTTACCATTCCATTACGCGGACCAAATGGCTGAAGGAGCCGAACCGCAGGACGGTACGCACGGAACGCGAACAGAAAGCGGTGGACATACCTATTCATCCCGCGGCAAGTCCGCAGTCGTACTTGTCCCGGCGGTCATTTGTCAAATGGGCGGTTGGCGGCGGAATCGCCGTCGCGGTGGGGCCTTCTTTTCTAAAGTGGACCGTCAATACGCTTGGCGTCAGCCTTGGCAGTCCCTCCTACGAGGAGATTGTGACGAGGGATGGCAATCAGCTTGTTCCCTTGCCGCAGCCTATGCCTGCATCCGCGCCTCCGCTCGGCGGTGGTGCGAAAGGCGAATTCCGGATCTATTCGGTCACGCCGATTCCGACCTTTTCGAATGAGACCTGGTCCTTCACCATAGACGGGTTGGTTGATAAACCGATGACGTGGAACTGGGAGCAATTCGTGAAGCTGACGCGCAAGGTTCAGGTGAGCGATTTTCACTGCGTGACGGGCTGGTCCGTCTACAAGAATACGTGGGAGGGCATCCCGCTGAAGCAGTTCCTGCAGGAGGCTGGGGTCAAAACAAACGCAAAAGCGGTGAAGTTCTATTCCGGCGATGGCGTATACACCGATGCGCTAACCCTCGAGCAGGCGCAAATGGACGACATTATGGTCGCGATGCTGCATGACGGCAATCTGATCCCAAGCGATCTCGGCGGTCCGGTCCGGCTGATCGTGCCGAAGATGTACGCGTACAAATCGGTGAAATGGCTCAACCGGATCGAACTGATCGACAAGGATCATATCGGCTATTGGGAAGAGCGCGGCTATGATATTGATGCTTGGGTGTAAAATAGACGCTTTCCTCAGGAACAAACAACGTGCCGAGACAGGTTCCTACCCAATACACTGTTAACCATAGACTGATCCCAGATCAGGTCATATAGCAGGAGGGATGGAGGCAGTGCCAAGAGCAAAAAGACTTACCATCGAGGAGCGGGTCAGCAGGCTGGAGAGGCCGATTACGGCAAGCCGGATTGCTCCCAGAGCAATAACCGCCACGAAGCTGGCGCGAAATGCAGTAACTCCAGGCAAACTATCTTCTGATGTCATCCCTGCCTTGATTGCCAACCCGAATTTCAACCGTTCTATTGCCTCTGCTTTGCCTGAGGTGCTCGCAACGCCTGCTTTTGACAGGGTTGTCCGCACGGTGCTGCCGCAAGTGATCGAGCATCCCGTATTCGATAATGCGGTCCGTTCCGTACTGCCCGGGATTGTGTCTAGTCCGGCGTTTGTGCAGGCGATACAGGCTGCGAATATCGTAGGAGCTGTGGTATCAGCATCCCCGGATGTTACTGGTTTTCAGAGAGAAGCGATACAGCGGGATATACAAGGAGCGCAAGGAGTCCAGGGCGCCCAAGGTGCGCAAGGTGCCCAAGGAGCCCAAGGAGCTCAAGGTGCACAAGGCGTGCAAGGTGTTCAGGGGCCTGCCGGGGCGCAAGGAGTGGCTGGAGCAGAGGGACCGCAGGGAGCCCCAGGCGTATCCGGACCTTTAAGCATGACAGCTATCCGCTTCTCCGGCAGCCGCGAACAGATCGATCTGGTGAACAACCAGGCCACGGTAGAGCTGGTCTTAACGCCGATCGTTTTACTGGCTGACCAGCTTGTGAAGCTGGAGGCTTTTGCGAATGCGAGCTTTACGGGAGTGCAAAGCTATTCGGTTAACGGCGTTCTCTCCAGAAACCCGGCAGACGTTATTGCTGCCGATAACGAGGCGATAACGCAGCAGGGAAATCAGGCGGATTTCTCCCAAGTATCCGCGACTAGCGCTCTCACCTGGGTAGACAGTCCGGGTCCGGGGACGTACACGTATTCTTTTACCGTAACGGCTTCTGCCTCCTCCCAGCAACAGGCTGCCGGGGGCTCGATCAATACCCGGGGCTTAACGGCTACGGTTATTGACACAATGACGAACGGGACTTTTTAAATAGTAAAAGGCCGGAATTCCTCGACGGAATGCCGGCCTTTTTTGGCGTGCGTGCATCTCCTCAGAGTGCCGCTTTATTAAAACCTTTTACAATCAGCCAGACAGCCAGGATCATTTCATTTGCCGCTACCGGCAGGGAGAGGAGACCGCCCCAGACCGAAACCTGAGAGAAGACGCCAAACATTTCGAACAGCGAGGCGCTAAACACGAGTACGGCACCGGTCATGCCAAGGATCGGAATGAAGCGGGGGACAAGCCCGGATTTGTAGAAAATGTAGCTGTACAGCATCGTATTAATGCCGAGCAAGAAGTTAGGGCCAAGCATAAAGGTCCAGTCGTGTACCGCCAGGAACAACGTTCCGGCGGCTTCGTAAGAAGCGGGGTCGGGAGCGCCAGCGGCGACATATTGCCGGCTTAAGGTGACGAGGGACAACATGCCCACTAGGCCTACCGTGATAACGACGGCCTCGAGCAGGCGGAAGCACACATGGCCGAGTGCGATGCTTTCGTTATATTTTTTGAGAAAAGGATACATCGTGACCGCAGTGCCAACGGCAGAAGCAACCAGGATCAGCTCCATTAGCGCTCCGAGGATGATCTGGCCTGCGTGCTCGGAGCCGTTCGTCAGGTAATTCGCGTGGTTAAGGATAGGGCCATAGAACAGAAGACCCAATACGGATGATACGGCTGCGAGTATAAACAGGGTGCCGGTTACTTTGGGCGTTTTGGTAATGGAAACCATAGGGTTGCCTCCTCATATTTATTGGCTCGTATCTTCCCCGTAGAAGAAGATCTCTTCGATTGGCAGTCCAAAAGCGTGTGAAATCCGGAAGGCTAGCTCGAGGGACGGGGAGTAGTTGCCTTTTTCCAATGCGACTATCGTTTGTCTCGTTACGCCGACCTTGTCAGCCAATTGCTGCTGTGTCATCTCGTTATGATTAAATCGCAATTTGCGGATGTGGTTGCCGACAAGATTTTTAGCCATGTTAAACTCCTTTCCGGTAGTGGTACAGCTTCGTGATCGAACCGGTAACGTCCGACAGGAAACCGGAGGCAATCAGAATGAGGAACATTAGGTTCAACGGCTGATCGGTAGCAAGAGACACCATAGCAAGCAGAAAACCGAGTATGAATAGGAAAAAGGAGTTCCGGTGAGCTTTCAACTCAATAAGTTTATCCAGTTCGTCGGCAAATGCGGGTTCTTTCTCCCCAGTCGTGATCCGGAAGATGATGTTGAAAATAATGCTGATCACAATATGCGCGATAATAGATACCAGCGTCAGGACTAACACGAAGGAGCCCCAGTAACGGATGCTTTCCTCAAGCGCCATTCCTTCCTCCGGGTACTGCGCGTACTTATACAGGCAATAGATGGCAAAAATAAGTACGGCGCTAATTAACGTGGTAATGCTTTTCTTCTCTTGGTAGGTCAAGCGTTGTACCTCCTTGAATGGTAAAATAAGTTAAGTTCTATATACAAAATGTAATCTAAACTATACTCAATGTCAAGTTAACTTTACACGAATGGCAGGCCTATTTTTTCAGACGAAAAAAAGCCCTCCCACGCATAAAGCTTGGCGCGGGAGAGCCTTTGGATAAGGAATTATTAGATTCGGATTAGTAACGATCCATAATCAATTGGGTTTTCAGCGAATCCTGGGCAAGGAACCAGCCTTTGTTCTGCAGGTAAGTGACCAGCTCATCATGCTTGGCGGATGCGGTTGTTGCGCTGTTTGTCTTGAAGGAAGCCTCAACCACATATTCCGTGCCGGTGCCTGCAGCGTTCTTGATCGGCCATACTTCGATGTACAGCTGCATGCCGCTCCAAGTACCGATAGAACGTTTAGCGAGTACCGGCCCGAAGTAACGGGAAGCTTGAAGCTTGTTCGTACCCCAGTCGTTAGACAGCCAGTCATTGAATTTATCCGGCGCGTTGTTGATCATCAGGCTGCGTGCGTCGCTGATCGACGGGAGATCCATGCCGCTGTAGCCGGACTTACTGCCATTTTTGCTGCGGGTGATGCTGAGCGTTTTCTTCTGATAACCCCATTCCACTTGGGCTTCGTAGTTCGTATCGCCGGAGTTAAAGCCATCGTTGTTCGCTTGCGTTAGCGCCGCGTTAATATCGTTATTGTTAATGGGGTAACGCTTCTTGTAGGATAATTCGAAGTTGTCTTCGCCTTCCGTCTTGCGGATGCGGGTGCTCCAGCCGTTGTTGTAGATGTCTTTCGCGTTGGTATCAAGGAAGGCCACGTTCATCTTCGTTACCGTAGTTGGCATCGAGAAGGCGCTTAATACCGAGCTGGTCAGCTTGAAATCGGGGCCCAGCGTTGTGCTTGGATCCATCAGAAGCTTAACCTCGTAATCCGGAACCATGTTGCTTGCCGCATGAGCCTCGGAAGGGGCGACGCCGGCTTCGGTAACGAGCGCAGCACCAAGTGCGATAATAACAGCTGCCGTACCGATGAAACGTTTGAACATAAATTCATCTCCTTTGATAAAATGTTGGAATAACGATTCCGAAGAAGATAATATCTATGAATTATTCGCGCATGATTATGCTTGTATGCAATATTTGTAAACGGAGATTCTAAGGGTTAGAAGATAGGGGCCGGAATCATGTATAATGCTCGTATAGCATACATAAGAAAGGCGGTTATTCCTTCATGAACAATATCGTATCGTTAAAATGGCTTCTTGCCCGCTTATATGAGACAGACCTCGTTATTGTCGACTGCCGGTTCCAGCTTGGCAAGCCGGACTTCGGCCGCGAGGCTTATGAAGCCTCCCACATTGCAGGTGCCGTATATCTGGATTTGGAAAAGGACCTGTCCGCTCCAATCGACGAGCATGGCGGACGCCATCCGCTGCCGGATATTACGGATCTGACCATTGCGCTCAGCAAGGTTGGCATCAGCAACGAAACCCGCGTGGTCGCATACGACGACCAAGGTGGAGCATACGCTTCCCGTCTATGGTGGCTGCTGAAATACTTGGGTCATGAGCAAGTGTTCGTGCTGGACGAAGGCTTTACCGCTTGGCAAAACGCCGGCTTCCCGGTGAACGCGGAGCAGAAGACGCTTGTTCCTGCGCGTTACCTTGCAACGGTGCAGCACAACATGCTGATCGAGATGGACGAAGTGAAAGAGAAGCTTGGCGCTGAGCATATCACGCTGATCGACTCCCGCGACGGCGCGCGTTACCGCGGCGAGGTTGAGCCATTGGACCGGATTGCCGGCCATATTCCGGGGGCGATCAACCGTCTCTGGTCGGAAGGCAAGGGAGAAGACGGCAAGTGGAAAAGCGCCGACGAGCAGGCAGCCCGATTCGAGGATCTGCCGAAGGACCAGGAGACCATCGTCTACTGCGGTTCCGGCGTAACGGCCTGCCCGAACGTGCTTGCTCTGCAGGAAGCGGGCTTTACGAAGGTACGGCTTTATGCGGGTAGTTGGAGTGATTGGATTTCTTATGAGGAGAATCCGATTGCGGTGGGGGAAGAGTAAGGGTAAAAAAAGTACATATGAGCATAGATACAGAGCGCGGTTAAGGATACCGTTGCTCTGTATTTGTTTTCTTGTAAATTAGAGCCATCATGCAATCGCAAAAGTAATAGATGTGCTTCTGTAGATAAATACTACTGGGGGTTCAAAATTATTACAAGTAGTGGAATAATATGATAATATTAATTGCGATATATTATTAAATTACTAAAGGGGTTTTTATGAACGCTAATATTGTTGAAGCAATTAAGAATGATAAACTTATCTTGTTTGTTGGAGCAGGTTTATCCACTCCACTAGGATTCCCTAATTGGAATGATCTTGTAATTCAAGTACTTAACGAGCTAGTGAATGAGGACAAAAGATACCAAATATTAAAAGACGGATTAGAACAAAAAATGTTCCAGACTCTTGAGGTTCTAGACAAGATTAAACATAGAAGAAAAGAGGTTTATGAAGTTTTAGACAGAGAGATTGATAGATCATTAGATGGTTTGAATTTAGAATTACATAAAAAATTAGGGAAAATTTCTTCAAAAATCATAACAACGAATTATGATAAAGTTCTCGAGAATGCAACTAGATTTAAAAAGGTTGTTTTCGATAATACTTTTCATATTGCTAGCTTATTGGAGAAAGATAATTATTTATTAAAACTACATGGATGTATAGAAAATCCTGAAAAATGTATTTTTTTTCAAGATGATTACGATCTACTATATACAGATACTGCCGCTATAGAAAGATTAAAGGGTTTAATATCGGATTATACAATTTTGTTTATAGGTTTTAGTTTATCTGATGAGTATGTTAAAAAGCAATTTGAATATATAAATAAGCTATATGGAAGGTTTTCGAAGAACCATTACATTATTACAACTAATAATAGTTTCGAAGAAACAGATGGAGTTAGACCGATAAAGATTAGTGATTGGGATCAACTTGATTTATATCTAGATCAATTAATTGAAATTAAAGAAAATCTTGACCAAACAAGTATTTCAACAGAATTAATTATTGAAGAAACTAAAGTAATTAAAAAAGTGGATTTTCGTATTGCAATTCTTATTAGTACACCAATCGATAAAGATAATACCGTTACGTTTGAAAAGATACTAAAGAATTTTAGTAAGTACAATGTAATAATTGAATGTTTTAACTTTTCTATTGAAACAATCCGCAGCTTGGTTGATTTTGACTTTATCTTTGCTTTTTCAAATACAATTAAAAATAAAATAATAATTGAAGATCAATACTTTAAAAGCAAATTAATTACATTGCAAGAAATTGATGATAATTTAATTGCAGAGCATCTTAAAGGTTTCTTTTTATTTATTGACAATGAATTTGATTTACAGAATCAAAAATTATCATTCCCTTTAGCGTTAATTAAGGGTGAAGATTTAAGTGGTTTAATTTTTAAATTTTTTCATAAAAAAACGCTGAAAGTATCAAATATTGTAACTATATTTAATGAAGAGAGATTTAACTTTGTGTCTTTAGAAATAGGGAACCCCCAGATTATAGTCTTAAAAGAAAGAAGTAAAGCAAGATTATCTGAAAGTATTGATGCGAAAAATTTATCTAATTTTGTTGGTAGAAAGACGGATATTGAAGATATTATAAGAAAGGTACTTAATAATAATAATAGTATATTAACTATAAAAGGATCAGGCGGTATTGGTAAGACATCAATAATAAAAAAAGTATCACTTGAGTTTTTTGAAAGAGGATATTACTCGGACGGAATATTTTTTATTGATTGTGAGTTTATAAATAATTACCAGTCTTTTGAGTATAAAATAGGACATTGTTTCGGGATCGATAGTTCAATAAATATTAAAGAGCATATTTTACAGAATAATATGAAGCTCGATGTAATTATTATATTAGATAACTTTGAACCATTATTGTACATTGAGGATATAGAAAAAATTAAAGGTCTTTTAACGTTTATTTGTGAATATTCTAATATAATTATCACATCAAGAGAATGGATTGATTTCGAATTCGAAGAAAGACATGAACTCAGGGGATTTACAAATGAGGAAGCTCTTCAATTATTTAATAAGTGTTACAAATCAATTATAAAAGAAAGTGAAATGAAGATACTAAAAGAAGAGATACTCGATAAATTGTTGAATAATAATCCTTTAGCAATTAAAGTAATAACTCGTAATATACCAAAGACAAAAAGCATGTTTTTGTTGAAAGATGAACTTGAAGCCGACTTTTTTAGTATTACTGAGGTTGGCTATGAAGATATCTTTGACGATAAGGCCGATGCTAATATAGAACGTTCTAAGTCATTGTATCAATCCATATCGTATTCGTACAAAAGATTATCACCTAATGAGAAGTTATTATTCGAGATTCTTTCCATTTTTCCAGATGGAATTCATATGAATAATATTAAAACATTCTTTCAACAGGATAGTTATAAGTGGCACTCAGTACGAATAACAGATAGAGAAATAAATTCTTTGGAAAACAAATCTTTGATTGAAATAAATCGAGGGTTTATCAAGCTTCAATCGATAATTGGAAGATTTGCAGAAAAACAATTCCTTAAGAGAACTAATGAAGAAAAGATTGAATATTACAAAAAAGCATATGATTTTATTGTTTTTGTTATTGAGAAAGTTGTGTCTATTTATTATGAAAATGAAGGTATCGGAATACGAGTTTTTGATCAAAATATCGAAAACTGCTTAAAGTGTCTAGATTATATTGTTTTATTTGATGAGGATAAGATTGAAAAGTTACAGCTTATCGGTAGGTTAAATAGTTTATTTAAAAAAGTTGGTCAAGCTTCTATATTTCACAGAAAGATTAGAGCCATAAAAAAATATTTTTATGATATTGAGAACTCAGATATAATGCTTGAGTCTATAATAATTAACTCAAAATATTATGATGGAGAATTTGAAGAAGCATATGTTGAACTTCAGAATCTAGTTCCTATAGAAAAATTATATTCATTTGATAATGATGACATGGTACAAGGGATTATTATATTTAGTGCAATTAATGTTTACAAATATAGGGATCTTAGGGAGATAAGAAAATATATTATTGAAAGTAAAATTATCGATAATGATTTAATAAATGATCTTGTATTCCATGCCGGGGAGTATAAAAAATTAATAAAAGATGAGGGTATAAATCATTTTTATAGATTTGAAGCGCAGTATAATACTAGAGTATTGAATGTTGATACATTAAAAAACTATGTTAATAGTTTATATCAAAAACAGTATATAGATTTAATGCAAAATAATTATATACTTGCGAAACTAGGCATTTTGGATAGAAAGACAATTAATAATTTAGTTGTAACTAATCCCTATACTTCAGGTTTAAAATCATTAATGTTAGCCTTTATTGAAAAGAATTACGATAAAGCAATAGATTATTATGAATCTGCTATAAGAGATTTACAACCAATTAGATATTATTGTACCGAGGCAATTTATTTTTATGCTAAGTTTTTAAGAAGTGAATTTAGTGAAGAAAGTAGCATTTGGATAAAAAGAGGCATTACTCTGGCACGAGAGAGTCATTACAGATATCTAGAACATAGGTTTCATTGCTTAGTTAATGGGGTAGATGAAGAATATATTGAAACTACAAATGAATTGCCCGATGAATTGAATATTGATGAACTCATTAAGGAATATAATATGTCAAAGTAAATTTAAAAATATTTAATTATGATAAGCTGTATTAAACTGTCGTAATATGACGTAGGAACGACCGATTAGCAAGAATGGATTAGAGTCTGACACCAGTTTAGGGACTGTGACAGCTTGTCGTAAGGCAGGTTGTCACAGTCTTTTTTATTTGCTCTTTGTTAGGTATCGGATATATTCACAGGTGATGTTTTTTATTTAATAAATAGTCGAGATTTTTAAGGAGAATCCGATTGAGGTTGGGGACGAGTAGGGGCTTAGAGTTGAATAGAAGTAATTTGAGATACAGAGCACGGCGAGGATGGGGCCGATGCTCTGTATTTTTATGTTTCTGTTAGAGGGAATATCGAGGAATCATCGCCCTGAGTGAACATTAATTGCATAAACAAAATTGCAGTAACACAAAAAAGTCCGCGCGGCTCCAACCTAAAACCATTAAACCTGTACCCCCTGCTTCCGGTACACCTCCGGGAAATGATCGCCCACAAGCAGCTCGCCCGGCTTTACGTTGACGTAGGAGAGCATGACGTGCTCGCCTACAGGCTCGTATCGGGTGTGGCCCGGCATGTAGTGCACGGCGATGGCGCGGCGCTTCATCTCGGAGCGATTGTGCGGGCTGCCGTGCCAAGTCAGGCAGTGGTGGTATCCCACTTGGCCCTTCTTGATCTCGAACGGCACGGCATTTAAGACCGCGTTATTCGGCAGCATCTCCGGATGTTTATGGTACGGCATGAAGTCCGGCGTGTTCGCCAGATAGCGCTGGTGATTGCCCCACTTGTGGCTGCCCGGGACCATCCACATGCAGCCGTTCTCGATGACGGCGTCGTCAAGCGCGACCCATGCACTGACGAGATCGGCAGGCTGGATGATCGGCCATAGCGGATGATCCTGGTGCCAGTTCGTAGGTCCGCCCGTAATCGGCGGCTTATATTGCACTTGGTCATGCCAGATGCGAAGCGAATTGGAGTGGCATAGCTGCGCCACTTCCTCGCAGATAACCGGATGAGAGGCATGCTGGAGGAAACGATCGCTGGCGAGCCAGATATTAACGATCTGGACGACACTCTCGCTAGTGATCATTTTCATATTGTCATAGGGGGAATCCGAATCCAGCATGTTGCGATTCAAGACAGGCTTATTGACGGTCTCGCCGTTCATCACCTTATCCAGCTCCTCGCGAAGCTCCTCTACCTGGTCGTCGCTCAGCACGACCCCACCTTTTAGAAAACCGTTGTTTTCAAACTCCGCGATTTGTGCTTGACTTAACATAGCAACTCCTCCTTAATAATCAATCGAAAAATCAATCGAATTTGCGTTATGGCTTGATGTGCTAAGCATAGCGGAGTTTGCAAGCGGTGTATTTACAGATACGAAACAGGTCTTTGCACTTTTCAAATATCCTTGATCATTCCTGCCATGAGGTGATTTCGCCGTATGATCCAAGACCCGCCGCATTCCTATCCTGATATCGTCCTGGGCTCTATCGATGATCTGCAGCCAACGATTAACTTTGCGAGTCGCGCCGAAGTGCCTGCCGCTGAGCAATGGGGGCCCCGCATCATCCCGGACTATCAGTTATTCTGCTTGCTCTCGGGGGAAGCCGAGATAAGTATCGGCCAAGAGCGATATACGCTGGCAGCAGGAGACAGCGCGCTGTACGGACCCCATTGTCCGCATCGGATTATCGCTCGAACGGGTGCCGTCTTCATCGGTGTTCATTTTGCTTACCGGCAGTCATCGCCGGAGCCTGTCCATCCCGCATTCTCGATTGAAGCCTGCAGCGAGGAGAAGCTTCAAGCCAGTATCCGTCCCAGCTACAAGCTTGAGCTCCCAAGCAAAGAGCTGCTGGAGCTGCCGCCTTTTTTCACCAAGCCAGACCTCAAACCCATCCTGATGAGGATTGTAAAAGAATACATGAACGAGCAGCCTGGCTACCGCATCTTACTGCGATCATTAATGACAGAACTGATCACTGCCATCGTTCGCAGTCAGCTGACGACGCGGCCGAGGTCGCCGGAGCAGGACAAGATTGATCCTGCGCTCCAGGCGATCAATGAGCAGCCGGAGAAGAACTGGACCGTGAATGAGCTCGCAGCGCTATGCGGCTATCACGTCATTTATTTCTCATCGCTGTTTCGCAAATGTACCGGCGATAGCCCGAAGCAATATCTCATCAACGAACGTATCCGTAAAGCGAAATATTACCTGCTGAGCGGGGAGAAGATGGATGTGATCGCGGAGCGGCTTGGCTATGCCAGCGTCCATTATTTCTCCCGCAATTTTAAAGAGGAGACGGGTCTGACGCCTACGGAATTCAAAAATGGATAGTCCAAACTCGATGCATCGATTATCGACTTACGGTAACCTATGTTATTCTAAAACTATATCGATTGGATCTCCTATAACGAGAATCCGTTTACGCATGTCGGTTTGCTAATTGTAATAACATCCAACTCTTGATCGGAGGTAAAAACGTTGTCAACTTCTACAGCCGTACAATCCTTGTTCCGTCCGTTTACTCTTGGGCAGCTTTCACTGGCCAATCGCATTGTGATGGCGCCTATGACCCGCGCTATGTCTCCGAATGGGGTGCCTGGAGCGGATGTTGCCGCTTATTACCGCCGGAGAGCCGAGAATAATGTCGGCCTTATCATAACCGAAGGAACGGTGGTGAATCATCCCGATTCCTCAAACTCTAAGGATGTGCCTCACTTTTACGGCGAAGAGGCTTTAAAAGGCTGGGCTAACGTCTTATCCGAGGTTCATGCTGCAGGCGGCAAAATTATGCCGCAAATCTGGCATATGGGCACGAAGAAGCAAGTGAATGACTATACCGAAGCCGAGATTACCGCTATTGTTCAAGCATTCGCCGACGCGGCCTCTGAAGCAAAGCGGATCGGCTTCGACGGCATAGAGCTTCACGGCGCGCACGGCTATCTGATCGACCAGTTCTTCTGGGAGAAAAGCAACCAGCGTACGGATCGTTACGGGGGCAGTCTGCTAGCCCGCACCCGATTCGCCGAAGAGGTCATCCGGGCTTGCCGCGAAGCTGTTGGGCCGGATTTCCCGATTGTGCTGCGAATTTCGCAGTGGAAAGAAAGGGAATACACCGTGAAGCTGGCTTATAATCCTGAAGAGCTGGAGCAATTTCTACAACCGTTGGTGGATGCAGGCGTGGATATTTTCCATTGCTCGACCCGCCGGTACTGGGAGCCTGAATTTGCCGGATCGGATTTGAATCTTGCGGGCTGGGTGAAACGGATCACCGGCAAACCGACGATTACCGTCGGCTCGGTTGGACTCGACAGTGATTTTATGACCTTCTTTACAGAAGGAAAAAGCTCTGCCAATACAGGAATTGATGGGCTTGTGCAAAAGCTCGAAAATGATGAATTTGATCTGGTGGCGATCGGCAGGGCACTGCTGGTTGATCCGGCATGGGCCAGCAAAATCCGTGAAGGTAAATTGACTGAATTGGTGCCGTTCACGCCTGAAGCGCTGAAGACACTATTCTAAACAGATATCTTTTATTAGAGTAAAAGCGGCTCCTTGCGGAGCCGCTTTTTTGCTCTGTTGAGCGATTTTATTGCCTTCTCCGTACTCTTCTCCCCGATAGCCTTCTATGCAAGAAGCCCGCATAATAAATCGGAAGCTGCAGGCTTTGTTTGAACACTTTTGGAGATGTAGCCCGCTTAAACACCTCTTTGCCGGGTATGGCGTTAGCCTCAATGATCCAGATATGGGACTGACGGTCAATCCCGAAATCAAGGCCAAGCTCGACCAGCCGTTTTTGAAAGGATCGTTCCAGCTGAGTAGCTATTTCAAAGGCTAGTTCCTGAAGCTTTTGCTCCAGTCTTAATGCCCGAGTATGGCCGAATTGTTTGGTTAAGAAAGAGATAATCTCCTTCGCGCTGCCTTCAGTAGCTAGATTGGAAGTAATATTGCCGGCTTTCCCAAGCCGTACACCCATCCCGGTCAGATGCCATTGTCCAAATTCATTCTTCTGGATGAGTACGCGGATATCGTAGACTCTGTTCGAAGCATCCGTTATATCGACCCATTTCTGAACGAGATAATTCCGTTTGCTGCGCAGCTGGGCAAGCTTCCTCTGTAAACCCTCTTTAGATAAGGGGAGTCTCTGCTTTTTATTTTCCTCTATCACATATTTCCCGTTCCTATAGGACAGCTTCAATATCCCCGTTCCTTTATGGGTGCCAAGAGGTTTGATAATAACTTTGTTATATTTATGCAGCATCGTATGCACGGCTTGATTATGGCTTAACAGCAGAGTAGGAATGAGATAGGGGCGAAGCCTGCTGTTTACCGAGAGATGTTTATGGATGCTCCATTTATCGTTACCCAGCCAATCCCCCGCAAAAGGAATGCCGATGTTCTCTTTCACTTGTCTAGCTTCCTGCAGCATTCGTCCGCTATAGATGCCACGGTCATAGATGATAGAAGGATACGGGGACTTCGGCTCATAGCGCCAGTGATTATTCTCATAGACCCATCCGGCAACGGTTCGATTTCTCCGGTCGACATGATTAGGCTTAAACAATAATAACCTGTCAAACCCGGCCGCCCGAATGGCCTTGGCCTGCCATTTAAAAACACCTCTGTTCATCCGATCCCACATGATTCCGAGAGTTGCCACCAATAAAGCCTCCCCTCCTTGATCTAATCACAGTGTATGAATGAAGGGGGGAAAGGACACAAGGCCCAATTATGATCAACAAAGTAACACTGCAGAACGCGAATAATAGACTAATGAATAGCTGATTTCTTAGGGGGGAAAGGATTCTAACCATGATCAAGATACGCAGTCGTTCCTCTCTGCCGTCCGATACGGTCCTGGTTGCCCCGGCATTCCTAAAGAATTGGAGTTTATCCCAAAATCAAAGTCTCCTTCTCCAATTCGGCATTACGACTCATCCGATTAAATTGATGACCTCTGAGAAGGTGCCGCAAGGCCAAATGCTCGTCTCTCATGCCTGCATGAATACATTAAAGATACCGGCAGAGGGACAATTTCAAGTCCGAAAGGATGGAAATACGCTCAGCGTAGGTCCCTATATCGGTATTCTTGTGGATAAGATAAAAGGCAGTCTGCCCTTTAAGAATCTACTCCATTACGCGAAGACACACCGTCACGTGAATGGGGCGCTGCTGGCTTTTTCCCCGGATGCCGTTAATCTTCAGACAAAGACGATTCACGGGTTTGTGTATTCGCCTGTAAAAAAGACCTGGATCTACGGTCAATACCGATATCCTTCGTCCATTATTAACAAGTCGTTAACCGGTACACCGTTAATGACCCATTTTCAAAACAGCCTGGGAAGAACCGTCTTTAATAATTTTCGGCTGGATAAATGGAGCATGCACAAGCTCCTCTCCCGGAACGGAAGCATCAGAACCCATCTGCCCAGAACCATTCTGTATCAGAGTCCGCAGGACATTGCCCGAATGCTTGAGCAAAGCGACGAGGTCTATATGAAACCGGTTCGAGGATCATTCGGGAGCCATATTCTCAAGCTGTCCAAACAAAATCATAAAATCGCGGTTACGCATAAAGGTTCATTGAAGAAGGTTTTTCGGAATGTGCAGGAGCTGAGTCAATTCCTTCGGAAACAAAATCATCAATCCGGCTATTTGATTCAAGACAGAATAAAGCTGGTCTCCTCCAAAGAGCGTCTCATCGATTTCCGGTTAATCCTGGTGAAAGACGGGCAAGGAAATTGGCAGCGGATGGGGATTATCGCAAGGCAAGGACCTCGGAGGTCCATTGTCAGCAACATATCCAAAGGCGGAACAGCTATGGAAGGTAAACGGGCGCTTCGAAGGATTCTGCATAAGGGAGAAGCCGAAGCTGGAGCTGTCTGTCTCAGGATGGAAAAGATTGCTCGGAATATCGCTAAGCTGCTGGTGTCATCGGGCTATCATGCCGCAAATTTGGGCTTTGACTTTGCTCTTGATACACGGAATAAATTGTGGATTATCGAGGTTAATCATAACGACCCCAATCATACGATCGCTTTGGACGCGGGGGAGACGCAAATGTTCCATCGGACGATTAGGGCGAATATGCTTTATGCCAAAAAACTAGCCGGCTTCGGCACAAGCCATCCGTTGAAAGGAAGGCCGTAATCATGGCGATGCGTGTTAAAAAGCTGAATCATGCGGAGAAAGACAGCTTACTCGTCAACCAAGCTTTTTTGCGGAAATTCGCAGGCAGGCCGTCCACCGTCAAGGTGCATTTCGGGGCATGGAACAGACAATTAAAGGTGAGAGTATCTCAAAGCCTGCCAAGCGATACAATTGGTATTTCATCGCAATCGCTGGGGGGATACAGCCTTCCGCCTTTGAAATATAAAGTGTTGGTCAAAGGGAATAACGTCCACATCGGTCCCGTGCTAGGGATTGTCGCGTTTAAACCTGGGGCTGCTATTACAATGGAGAAAATAAAAAAATACAATGATTACTTACGTCCCTATTCTTCTATACAGGGCTTAATCTATATTTGCCGGGCGGACGATATTTCTTTGCAAGCGAGGAAGATTCGAGGGTACTATTATTCTCCGGAAGGCGCGAAGTCCAAGTGGACTCTGGGCACTTTTCCGTATCCATCCGCTTTATATAGAAGAGCAGCACTGAATCCGCCTACTTACAAGGCCCTCAAACGGGTGCTTGGCCCGCGTCTGTTTAACGGTTATTTCCTTGGCGACCATTTCAACAAATGGAAGTTATGGAGATGGCTTTCTCCGCATCCGGCGATCCGCAAGCATTTGCCCCATACGAAAAAGCTGCAGAGCCGCAAGGATCTGGATGAAATGTTGACCCGGTATAATGCCGTTTATCTGAAACCCACGATGGAATCTATGGCTAGGGGAATTATAAAAGCGGTTCGCAAAGGGGACGGCTATCAATTCATTTACCCCGAAAATAACAAAAAGGCCAGTCCTTATCGAATGGTATCCGTAGGGTCTAAGGAAGTAGCCGGTTTTCTAGCCAATCTCCTGCGGGAACATCAGTATATCGTGCAGCAAGGGATCGAAATGAAACGACAAGGCAGCAGAGGCATCGACTTCAGGGTCATTATGCAAAAAAACGAACAGCTGCAGTGGTCCTGTACGGGCGTCATTGCAAGGTTCGGCAAGAAAAACGGCATTGTTACGAACTTTACCTCCGCCGGCTTTGCATCCAAAGGCTTAAATGCACTTCAAGGCACCTATGGGTATAGCCGAAGCCGGTCACAGCTGACGCAAAACCGAATGATAGAGATCTGCACCAAGGCCTGCAAAATATTTGATTCCAAAGGCGGAAACTACGCCGATATTGGCGTCGATGTAATGGTGGATAAAAACGGTCATATTTATGTGCTCGAAGTGAACATTTTGCCCGATCATCATCTGGCGTTGTATGCCAAGCAAAGGGACTTATACCTTAAGCAGGTTGCTAAGCCACTGCTGTACGCGAATGCGCTTGCGGGCTTCAAAAACTAGTTTTTATCATGTTAATGAAATCGTCTTAATCTTATACTTTATTTAATAGATCAAGCTTTGGCTTAGCTATAAGGGGAATGCAGTGGCGACGGGCTACAGTATAAAGTATGAGTTAAATACAGAGCGCGGTATCGTAGCTCTGTATTTTTGTGCTGAAGATACGTTTTAACGTTCTGCTTATTTTTACATGGTATTGTTACAATGGAAATAACATTCTCTTTTAGTGAGGAATATAATCTGCTTACCACAATAAGTTCTAATTCCTAACTATAAAATTAATCATGAAGTTTTAGGTCGATGTAACAGCCCCTGATATCGCCCGTTCTATAGAATACGGATGGCCAGAGAAGTGAAAAATGATGCTTATCCCGTGATGAATGCATTTAAACTACCACTTTTTATTAAAAGATAAGGTACCACATAATCTATACATAGTTCTATGGGCATGGTATATTCAAAATTAGTGTGTTGAAATTATTGGAAGTAACTTTTAATATTGAAGGGGTGGTTATATGACAAAGGTATTAACCTTTTACAACCATAAAGGTGGGGTTTCAAAGACTACTACTATATTTAACTTAGCCCACTATTTAGCTGAGAATGGAAAAAAAGTTCTTGCAATTGATGCCGACCCACAGTGTAATTTAACAGAGATAATGCTGTCTTCCACTATTGAGGAATTAGATAAAGTTCAGGAAGAACGTGGAGAAATGAATGAATTACCAGGCACAAGTCTTTTACAGATCTTACAGCCTAGAATTGAGGGTGCAGTTCCAGAGGTTGATATTGAATCAGTTGTTCTTAATTATATAAATGAGAATCTTCAGTTAATTAGAGGGGATGTTTCTTTAAATAGCATTGAAGATGCATTGGCTGAAGCTCACGGTCAAAGAACATCCAATAAGATTCATGAAAAAAGAACATATGTAGCTATAGGAGATTTTGTAACGCGTATTGGTCAGAAAAATCAATACGACTATATACTGATTGATGTTGGTCCAAGTTCGGGTGCTTTAACAAGAAGCTGTTTTCTTGCATGTGACGGCTTTTTTATCCCAACTGGTCCTGATAGATTTAATGTACAAGCAATTGGGACTTTATCAACTATCCTAAATAGATGGCTTACTGAGCATTCACAAATTTATAATGATTTTAGAACAATAGGTTTACCAGTTAAACATGGGAAACCCGTTTTTCTAGGCTCCACTATTCAACATTTTAAGATGAGAAATGGCAGACCCAAACCTGGTTTCCAGTTATGGATGGACAGAATACCAAATAGTATTTTAGAAAATTTATTTCCAATGCTAAGATCACATTCAAATCAAAATGTGGACCTAACAATGGGATTAACAGTTGAAACAATTTCTGTGACAAACATTCCTGATTTTGGGAGTTTTGCCCCTTTGTTGCAAGAGTGTGGAAAAGCAGTTTTTCAAATCACCAGAGAAGATACCTCACTTATCACTGAAACAAATCAACCATGGGGTGGTGCTACTTGGAGAGATGCTGCTAGAAGGCAAAGTGAATTTAAGGAGAAGTATGGCGAGATAACATCCAGGTTGGAGTTGTTACAATAATGGAAGAAGAGTTACAGGAACTAGAATATTATTTTGTAGCTTTTATAGATATATTGGGGTTCTCTAATATGGTAAAGAGTGATATTGAGTCACCTGCACTACGAGGGAAATATGCCAATAAATTATATGAAGTTCATAAACGTACTATTGAACTAAATGACACGGGTATTCAATTGCAGGTAGTTCAGTTTTCTGATTCTATTGTTTTGTCGACAGAATTTAATAAGATAAATTTTATTGAGTTTTTAAATAAAATTGGTAAATATCAATTTGATCTGTTCAATGAGGGTATTTTATCACGTGGAGGAATAGCATTCGGAAAACATTTTTACAAGGAAGGATTTATGTTTAGTTTAGGCCTAATTGAAGCATATAAAATTGAATCAAGTGTAGCGAGATATCCTCGAATTATTGTTTCTAATGATCTTATTGATATAGTAACAACTGGAACTGAGCTGTTTACGGAGTTACCTATAAAAACTGAGAATGATGGACTATATTTTGTAGATTATTTTAAGTTTTTAGACCAAGACAAACTGTCCGACTATCAAGAATTTATTCAGACTAATATTAGGGCACAAAATTCATCAGTGAAGGAAAAGTATATATGGCTAGCAGACTATTTAAAACATAAATTTCCAGACACACCTCTGATTACCAATAGATTTTCCTAGATTTGGGTTGTGAAATTATTATCAAGGTGTCAGGGATATGAATGCTCTAGTTTAGTATCTTTTTCCCCAAGAGGAATCCTAGTGTAATGATCAGCCGCAGCAATTGGATTTTTTTGTACAGTATGAATCCAACTGAAGTAGGGGAAGAGTAAGGGTGAAGTTGAATAGTAAGTTGAAAAAAATTTACAGAGCACGGATGAATGGATGCCGATGCTCTATTTTTTATACGGTTATGCGTAAATAGAATCAAAGACCGAAACTTCTTTGCAAATTACTAGCCTAACAGCTTATGATGAAAGTAGCTAGAAACAGGGAGGGATAAGGGAAATGAGTCAAGATCAATTGCATTTAGATGCTCTTTTGAAAGCGGTTACGGACCGATTGATTCCAGCGGATGATTGGCAGTCGGCAAGCGATGCGGGAGTCTTAACCTATTTGGAGCATTATGCCGGGCAAGACGCTGCAGTCTGGGCAAAGGTGATTGAACCCGGGCTCCGCTCTCTGCAAGAGGAAGCCATGAGGCTTCATGGGAAGCCGTTTTCCGAATTGCCTGCCGGTGAGCAAGATCAACTGCTGCAAGAAGCGGAATCGGACGCTTGCCGGGACTGGCCTGTTTCGTCGAAGCTATTTTTCGAGACGTTATTGAATCTAACAGCTGAAGGTTATTACGGAACTCCCGAGGCTGGAGGGAATAGAGAAGGAAAGTCATGGGAGATGATAGGCTTTCGTCCGGGCCCCGTGGCAGAGGCAATAACGCCAGCTCCGGAGGCAGACTTCCCGCATAAAACGCTGGAGCAGCTGCGCGACCGATACGATGCGGTGGTAATCGGTGCCGGTGCCGGGGGATCGGTTGCTGCCGCTGTCCTGGCCGAGTCCGGCATGCAGGTGCTTGTTGTTGAGCGCGGAAGCTGGTTGAAATACGATGAGGTTGGCAGGGATCATCTGCGGAATCACCGGATCAGCAAATACGGGCATAACACGGGTCCGGATGTGGAAGGCAATCCTCGCACGTTTGCCATGGCGGACGGCAGCGAGCGAATAACGCTGCCTATTGATGGCGATTACCACAATAATGCGATGACGGTTGGCGGTGGGACAAGGGTTTACGGAGCGCAGGCGTGGCGGTTTCATACGGAAGATTTCCGTATGGCAAGCCGTTACGGAATACCGGAAGGCAGCTCACTCGCCGACTGGCCGATCACTTACGAGGATCTTGAACCTTATTACCAGCGCGCGGAATGGGAAGTTGGCGTATCCGGCGACGGGGGTGCCCATCCCGGCAGAGGCAAGCGTTACGGTCCTTATCCTATGCCGGCAATGCCTATGACGCTGGAAGCCGAACGGTTAGCCCGTGCTGCGCAAAAGCTAGGCTGGCATTCCGGTGCCGTACCGCTCCTCATTAACTCCGTTGAAAGGGATGGCCGGCAGGCTTGCGGCAGATGCGGTCAATGCGTGGGCTTTGCCTGCCCGACAAACAGCAAGAACGGCGGGCATAACACGATGCTGGTAAGAGCGATAGCGACGGGGAATTGCGCTCTGATCTGCGATACTTTTGCCGAGTACATAGATACCGATGGAGGAAAACATGCGACCGGAGTCCGTCTCGTGCAGGAATGGAACGGTTCGGTCCAACGTCGGCAAATTCAGGCAGGCCATGTGGTTGTTGCCGCAGGAGCGATTGAAAGCGCGCGGCTCCTGCTTAACTCCGCAAGCGATTCAGAGCCGGACGGAATCGGCAACCGGCATGGCCAAGTCGGCAGAAACCTGCAGGGTCATGTGTATTCCGGTGCTTACGGGATTTTTGACGAGGTGGTTCAAGACGGCCTTGGTCCAGGGGTCAGCATAGCGACTTTCAACACGGAACATAGCCATTTGGGGATTATCGGCGGGGGGCTGCTCGCCAACGAGTTCACCCGGCTGCCTCTTATCCATTGGTATCGGGCGCTTTCGCCGAATGCGGCGAGATGGGGGTTAAAGGGCAAGGAAACGATGCGCGATACCTTCCTGCGAACGAGCCAGATTCAAGGGCCCATTCAGGAGATTCCTAACCCGGAATCCAGGGTGCAGCTGTCGAATTCGGTGAAGGATCGTTTTGGCATACCGGTTGCGTTCCTGTCCGGCAGCGTTCACCCCGAGTCCCTTCGAGCTGCGGCTGTGCTGGGAGGGCAGGCGGAAAAGTGGCTGTGGGCAGCCGGGGCGCGTGAAGTGTGGCAGACTAAGCCGGGCGGCGGCTTAAGCGCAGGACAGCATCAGGCGGGTACACTTCGCATGGGGAACGATCCCGAGACATCCGTCACCGATCCGTCCTGCCGCGTGCACGGATACGACAATCTGTGGGTGAGCGATGGGTCCGTTCACGTGACGAACGGCGGCGTTAATCCGGTGCTGACGATTATGGCGTTGGCCTTCCGCACGGCGGATAACCTGGTGAAACTGAGCTAATCACTGAGGAGAAAATTATTTTACAGGACTTGTAGAAATCCGCATTCCGAAATCGACATAAAGATGTAAGTCAAATAAGTGATCGATGAGAGGAGCTTGAAGCATGCATTTTACGCTGATGTTTTTTGAAAGTACGGAGGATTTCGCCGCTCGCAAGGACCCTGAGAAACAACAGGAGTATTTGGCAGGCTGGTCGCATTATGTTCATGCGCTGCGTGATTCCGGGGTTGTTGTTACCGGGTTTGGCCTGCATGCGCCAGATACGGCAGCGACGTTACGGCGAAATGACGGAACCATTTTTGTACAGGACGGCCCCTTTACCGAAACGAAAGAACAGCTTGGCGGATTATTCGTTATCGACGTGCCTGACTTGGATGCGGCGCTGGAGTGGGCGGCCCGTGCTCCCGTGAACGCCGTGGAAGTAAGGCAAAATCTCCCGGCTATGTAACAGGAGCGAGATGGATACTTATCGGACAATCGAAAATACCGTTCGCGATTCTTATGGCCGCATCCTTTCCTATCTAGCCGCAAACTGGCGTGATCTGGAGGCGGTTGAAGATGCGCTTGCGGATGCCCTCGTCACCGCTCTGGAATCGTGGCCGAAGAAGGGGATTCCGGACAAACCGGAGGCTTGGCTGCTTATGGTGGCTAAGCGGCGTCTTATGGACCGCCTCCGTCGTGAGCGCGTTTCCGAAAAAGCCTATTCGGCTCTGATCGCCATGTCGGAGGAAGCGGAGCATATGGATTCCGCAGCCTTTCCTGATGACCGGCTGAAAATGCTGTTCTTGTGCTCGCATCCCGAGATCGATCCGTCGATTCACACGCCGTTAATGCTGCAGCTCGTGCTTGGCATCGACGCATCCCGCATTGCGTCCGCATTCGTAGTGAAGCCCTCCACGATGGGACAGCGGCTTACGCGCGCCAAGGCAAAAATTCGAAGCGACCGTCTGACCTTCACCATGCCTGACGTTGAAGAATTGCCTCAACGCTTGGATGCCGTGCTGGATGCCATCTATGCGGCGTATGGCAGCGGTTGGGATGATCTTGCGGGAGTCGATTCGAGACGCAGAGGGTTAGTGGATGAGGCCATTTATTTGGGAAGACTCCTTGCCGCTTATATGCCGGATGAACCCGAAACGCAGGGGCTTCTTGCGCTTATGCTGCATTGCGAAGCACGGCAAAGAGCCCGCCGCGACGATGCGGGGAGATATATTCCGCTAAGCGAGCAGGATACATCGCGCTGGTCCGCCCCGTTGATAACGGAGGCAGAAAATTGTCTGCATAAAGCCGCGCGATCCGGCCGAATCGGACGATTTCAGCTGATGGCCGCCATTCAGTCCGTTCATGCCCAGCGGGCAAGGACCGGACGTACGGAATGGAAGGAAATTGCCTTGCTATATGAGGGGTTAAGCCAACTGAGCCCAACTCTCGGGATTCTGGTAGGACGCGCGGCTGCTGTCGCGGAGGCATACGGTCCAAAGGAAGGCTTGGCTCTTCTAGAAGCGATACCTCAAGCGAACAGGGACAGCTACCAGCCTTATTGGGCGCTGTCCGCCCATTTGCTCAGGTTAACGGAGAATCTTGAGGAAGCACGGACAGCTTACAGCCGCGCGATTGGCCTTTGCGAGGACCGTTCCGTAAAACAGTTCCTGCATCAACGCGCAATAGAGATCTGTTAATCTGCAAACGATGCACCCTGCCGGTAAGCCCGGGGAGACAGGCCGTATCTTTTCTTAAACAGCTTGGAGAAATGAAATTCATCATAGAACTGCAAGGCGGCGGCAATTTCCTTCACCGATGCTTGGGTTGTCTCGAGCGATGTCTTGGCCGCGGCCAGCTTCAGCTCCTGCATATATTGGTTGGGGGACATACCCGTTCTCTCGCGGAAGCGGGTGAAGAAGGCAGTGCGCGACAAACCGCTTTGCCGAATCCATTCCTCGGTCGGGAAGGGCTGTCCAATCGTTTGGTGCATGCGGTACAAAATATCGTCTAATTCGGGATGCCTGCCGGAGCGGTCGGCATTCCGTTCCCTGGCGAATAGCAGCAGAAGCTCCTGCATGGCCAGATGGGAGTCGTAAGCATAGCCGGCAGGCTTCATAATGAGATTGTTAATCAGCCGCTCGTTCATTCGGGCGGCTTCCGCCATTTTGGCGGTGGATACGGGAATGCCTACAGGAAGGTTTAATCCTAAGGCCATGTCCAGCGAATCAAATTCCAGAAAATAAAACTTCCAATTCCCATTGAGACATCGGTATGCGGTCGGGATATCCGGCGGTACGATTATATAGGTTCCGGCATCCAGCTCATGCTGCTCGCTTCCCAGCGTTATTACGCCTTTGCCTTCCCAGGTTGCGAATAAGCCGGGGGAAGAGAAGCCGGCTGGCTTGGTGACCTGATAAGCGTTATCCGCTTGTACCTTCCATATTAACCGAAACTTGCAGGGCGGCGGAAGCGGATGCTCTTCAAGCTCGTAGGGGATATTCATAAAGGACATGGCAAGCCTTCCTTTCGGAATTTTAGTACGATTATACATGTTTTTGCTAATGACCTCCATGGTATAGATAGAGGGTCCGGCTTTACAATGAAGCTACTATCCGATTAAGGAGTGGTTGGTGGATGCTGCTAAAAGTAGGAAGCCGGGAGCTAGAGCTTGGAGGACCTCATTTAACGGAACTGAGAGATTCGAATGAGCTATTGCATGATGCTGACGCCTTAAGAGAGCGGCTTGCGGAGGACGGTTATTTGCTGCTTCGGGACTTCCATAATCGAGAGCAAGTGTTGAAGGCGCGCCATGCCATCCTGAAGAAAATGGATAAGATGGGCAAGCTGGACCGGGATACGCTGCTGGAGGAAGGCGTAATGGCCGACGGCAGCAAAACTATTTTCATGGGAGGCACTAACGAGGATTTGCCGGAACTGCTCAGCGTGCTGAATGGCGAGCATATAATGAGCTTCTTCGATGAGCTGCTGGGGGAACGATCGCTGACGTACCATTACAAGTGGCTTCGCGCCGTTGGACAAGGAGATTTTACCGGTGCGCATTACGATATTGTGTATATGGGGCGCGGCACGCATAACCTCTACACCGTATGGTCGCCTCTTGGCGATATCGATTATGCCATGGGAGGTCTGGCGATTTGCCTGGATTCCCATCATTTTGAGGAGCTGAAGAAGTCTTACGGCTCCAAGGATTCGGACCGCGATCCCGGTATCGGGCATTATACGGATGATCCGCTAGTCATTACGGAGAAATTTGGAGGCAAATGGGCTACGGCCGAGTATCGCGCGGGGGACGTATTGATTTTTGGCATGTTCCTCATGCACTGCTCGCTAGCCAATACGACGAACCAATATCGGCTCAGCGTGGATACGCGGTACCAGTCGAGCTTGGAAAAGGTTGACGAACGGTGGAGCGGCAAGAAGCCGCGCGGCCACTTCAAATAGAAAGCATCTGATAAAAACATCGCTGTGCAGCCAAAGGCTCCGGCGATGTTTTTTTTGCGCTGCGAATGAAACAAGGGTTTCATCAGTCCTTGTAAGAATTATAGTTAAGATTAATTTAGTTAATATTTTACATAAAAAAATAGAGTGTGCGGTCACATTCTTGGATTTGGGGTTGTTATAAAGGCATCGGGGCCCCGAACCGGGAAAGGAGTTCATATGGACGTTAACGAATCTATGGAGCCGCTTAGCGCGGATCGAATTGAGAAACTCGTCAAAGCTGTGCAAGCCGGACAAGTCGAACCGTATCGCGCGATTGTGCTGCATTTTCAGAGAAGGCTTCATCTTTATTGCTACCACATGATAGGCGACCGGGCGGAATCCGAGGATATCGTACAGGAAGTATTTCTTAGAGCCTATCGCGAAATTGGGAAATACCGGCAGACCGTCTCTTTCTCCGCTTGGCTATACAAGATCGCTTACCGGCTTTGCCTTAACGCGCTCAAGAAGCATAAGGGGCAGCATCGGTTGTTGTCTCTTATTCAGCTACAATGGTTAACGGCTCCCACGGCTAGTTCCGACGAGTCGGCCGACGGCCTATTAATCGGACTGTCCCCGGAGGAGCGGCAGCTGGTTATTCTCCGAACGCTGGAGGAGCGCAGCTTCGCCGAAATTGCGGAGCTTACGGGAAGCAAAGCCATAGCTTTGCGCAAGAAGTTCGAGCGCATCCGAAAGAAACTTAGAAAGCAAATGAGGGAGGAAAAACTCGATGAGCGATTATTCCCCGGGCTTTGAACCGCTGGAGCATTTCAAACGGGACGCCGAGCGCGGCGCTCCTGCACCTGTGGATTTCTCCGAGCGGATTATGCAACGGATTGAACTTGATTCTGCGGGGGGTTCAAGTTATAAGGCTTATAAGCCTAAGCGGATGGCAATCGGTATTGCGCTGATCGTGCTAACCGTGACGCTGCTATGCGGATTTACTTATGCGATAACGGCAGGCGTACTTACGATAAAAGACGATGCCGGACGCGAAATCATGCAGGTCCAATCGCCGGAGCCCATTCATGCGGAGCAGGTTGAGCTTCTAGACCGGATTAAGAGAACGGTTAATAATCAATTGCAGCAAGGGGAGGCCGCGATCATTATAATGGGCCAAGACGATATCGACGCCGTAAAGAGACATGAAGAGCCGGAGAGTTATTATCCGGTGTTTCAAGGCTTCAGCTATTCATCTACGGAAGATATCCCCACCCGGTTGGTCGGCCATTTAAATGAGCTGAAGAAGCTTGGCGATCAGGTAGCGGATGCCAAGCTTACAGAGGTGGAATTGTCTCCTTACCTTGGTCACCCGAATGTTTTAGAACCCGAAAAGTGGGTGGAGGCCAGCGAGTCCGGATCGGGTTATCCGTATGCGTACTATAAACTCAAACCGGACGACCAGGCATACATGGAAGATGCCGTCCTTAGTCTGACTTATCGGAAAGGGGATTCAACGTTTAGGCTTAGCGGCACTTATGGTGAATTTACATCGGTGACCGTCTTCGATAAGAACCCTTCGGCTGAACGCATTCACGAGGTTTCAGGTATACCAATCTACCATACCAATGGTCAAGATGCGCCTTATCTAACCTGGCTTGAGCCGGTTGGCGACGGGGAATTGATGTACTGGCTTAATAGCAATGCGGATCTAAAGCAGCAATTGAGATTCGCGGAAGCGGTTATTAAGGCCGCTAAACATTAGGGTGGTTGCTGAATTAATGCTGGAGCAGAGCATTATTTTTCAAGGAATATTATGGGTTGATGGATAAGTAATAAGAGGGAAGAACAATATCTTCATTAGGAGGCTTATGCGATGGGAAGGCAATTGGCATTTCGCGAGGACGGAACTTTTAAAATTATTCAGTTTACGGATATTCACGTGTATGACGGTCTAGGGGAAGCGGATGTCCGCTCGCTGGCTTTAATCAAAAACTTGATCGAATCCGAGAAGCCGGATCTGATTGTTTTCACGGGAGACGTTATTTATGCCGACAATGAAACAGGCGATCTAAGAGGGGGATTCCGGAAAACGGTGCAAATCGCCGACCAATCCGGTATTCCGTTCGCCGTTATTTACGGCAATCACGATGCGGAAAGAAATGTGAAGAAACCGGAGCTGCAAAAGATTTTATCCGAATTCGGCAATTGCATTAGCGAGGCCGGTCCGGAGGACATTGGCGGCATAGGCAATTATACGGCAACGGTCAAAAGCTCTTCGTCGGGCAGCGATGCCGCCGTTCTGTATTTTATGGATTCTGGCGAATATGCGCATGAAAGCATCGGCGGATACGCATGGATCCAGCCTGGTCAGGTTCAATGGTACAGAGAACAGTCCCGCCAGCTTGCCGAGAAAAATAACGCCGTGCTGCCTGGCCTTGCCTTCCTTCATATCCCTCTTCCCGAATACAACGAAGTATGGGAATCCGGCGGGGCAGAAGGTACAAAAGGAGAGCAAGTGTGCTGCTCCAAGGTCAACAGCGGCTTGTTCTCCGCCCTGTTGGAAAGAGGAGATGTGATGGGGGTATTTGCGGGGCATGATCATAATAATGATTATATCGGCACGCTTCATGGCATCACGCTTGCATATGGACGCGCTACCGGCTATAACACTTACGGCGATTTGAAGCGCGGCGCCAGAATCATTACCCTCATGGAGAGAGAGCGCCGGTTCGATACTTATATTAAAGAGGATTCAGTCTGATGGTTAAAAAGGACAATCTGTCATTTTATTGCATGAATTGTCAGGCTGCTTGAACATCGCGGTGTTATGCTCCTTACGAAAGGAGGGATCGAGATGGATTGGCTTCAGCGCATGAATCTGGCTATTGAATACATTGAAGATAACCTGGAGCACGAGATCAATTACGAACAGATAGCTAGAATTGCCTTATGCTCCGTCTATCAATTTCAGCGTATGTTTTCGTTTGTGCTTGAGATGCCTTTATCCGAATATATAAGGCGAAGACGGCTGACGCTTGCAGCTTTTGACTTGCAGGACAGGAAGAACAAAGTAACGGATATCGCCTTGAAATACGGCTATGAAACGCCTGAATCATTCTCTCGGGCATTTCAGAATCTGCACGGACTGACGCCTACTGCGGCCCGGCAGGCGGGTAGACCATTGAAAGCATACCCTCGTCTCTCCTTTCAAATTATTCTCAAGGGAGCTGCCGAGATGAATTATCGAATTGAGGAACGGAAAGCTTTTCAAGTGTTTGGGCTGGAAGATATATACGGCATGGACAATATTGCGAATCAAGACGGGATAACGATCCCGGAAGTCTGGCAAAACATTTCAAAGAATGGCGAGTTTGACCGGCTGTTTCATTCCTTAGCCGGAGATTGGCGGGCTGAAGGCCATTTCAGCACGGAGCTTGGAGAGGTCTTTGCATTTGATTCCTACAGGGTCACAAGCAATACCACTTTTCCTTATTTAATCGGATGTTATAAATCGGCTGGAAGCAGGATAGAGGGGTATACGGTCATTGATGTTCCGGCATCTACTTGGGCGGTATTCTCCACATTAAATGATGGAAACGGGAGCGGGAATTACGATTTGCGTTCGCTTAAAAACCGTATATTCTCCGAATGGCTGCAAACGTCCAAGTACACGATCATGGATGGAGGCAACTTCGAGATGTACTGCACGCATCAGGGTGGGGACGAGTATTGTGAATTATGGTATCGAATCGAGGAAAAGAAAGAATAAAGAAACGGACGGACGCTTGCTGGCGTCCGTCCGTTTCTGTGTTCTTAGCTTTGAAGAACCCGGGTAATCATGGTTGCGAATTCCGCTCTGGTTATTGCGGAGTCGGGGCGGAAGGTGCCGTCGGCATACCCGGTAACGATTTTGTTGGCTATAAGGGCTTCTATATAGGTATGCGCCCAATTGCCTGCTTGCACATCAGGGAAGGCAGTATTGCTGCTGCCGCTGAACTGGAAGGCTCTAGCTACGAGGGCGGCCATTTCTGCCCGGTTAAGCTGATCGTCCGGGCGGAATTTTCCGTCGGCATAACCGTTCATGAGTCCGGATTTCTGAGCGGCTCCAATGAAACCGGCAGCCCAATGCGTACTAGGCACGTCCGAGAAGCTGCTTGCCTGCGATTGAAGTCCAAGCTGTATCGCCAGCACCTTTAAGGCCTCTGCGCGCGTAATCCCAAGGTCCGGGCGGAAGGTGCCGTCCGGGTAACCGGCCAATAATCCCTTCTTGACCAGGAAGTCGATGCTTGTCTTCGCCCAATGTCCTTCTGTGTCGGCGAACGAAACAGGAAGTTCGCCCGGCGTTTCATTGCCTCCCGGAGGCGTTCCGTTATTATTGCCCGGAGGCGTTGTTGTTGGCGGCGTTGTTGTCGGAGGTGTTGTTGGCGGCGTATAGCTCAGTGCTGGCGCGAACGCGGTTACGCTGCGAGCTAAAGTATGCTGCTCCAGGGCGTAGCCCATGGCCAGAACGTTCGCGTCATCCCACGCTTTGCCGACCAACTGCATGGAAATCGAATAGCCATTCGGGTTCTTGCCCACGGGTACTACGACCGTCGGCAGTCCAACGTTGGAGGTAAGTACGCCGGTGCCTCTGTCTGAGCTTAGCTGAGCGGCGGCGCTGTCGTTGTTATACATATCGCTAATAAAGCCTGCATACACAACGCTGTCCACATCGTATTGATCCATCCAGTCCGCGATAATCTTCTTGTAGTTCGTTCTGTAAGCGAGGTACGCCTGTACTTGGCTTTCGGTCATTCGCGGACGTACCTGTAAGCTTGCTTGATTGTATAACAGCAGCTTTGGCGAGGCGAGCAGCTCGTCACCCGTGGCGTAAGGGAAATCCGGGTTAAGCTCAATGTAGCGTGCCCAGCCCTCGGAGCCGGCATTGCCCGCGGGTCTTGTGCCGCCTCCCGGAGGCGCGCTCATCTCCACCATGGTAGCTCCTGCTTCCACCAGGTCTTCGAAGTGCTGCATGACAGCTTGTCCCGTGCCGTCGTCGGCGTAGGAGGACACGAACGAAGCAGGAATATAGCCGATTCGCTTGCCTTGCAGGGCATTGCGGTCTAGAGCTTTCGTCCAGTCGCTAGGTTTTTTGGCATCTGCCTCTTGCGTCAGCATATCCTGCGGGTCGGTGCCGGTTGTTGCGTTAAGGATATAAGAGAGGTCGGTGACGGTACGGGCAATAGGTCCGGCATAGTCCTGCCCCCATGTCAGCGGCATTACGCCGCGCGTGCTTGCCATGCCGTCCGTTCCGCGGAAGGCAGCCAGGCTGGCGCCCGTAGATGGCGCGTACAGCGATACGCCGGTCTGCGTGCCCATGGCAGCTGCCGCAAAGCTTGCAGCGACGGATACTGCGGGGCCTCCGCTGGAACCAAACGAAGTTTTGGATGGATAGAGCGCATTCCAGGTTTGCATCCAGCCGCTTTCGCTAAAGCTGCCGCTGTTGGCAAACTCCGATGTGTTAGCTTTGCCGATGATGATGGCTCCTGCTTCTCTCAGCTTCTGAATCTGGTAAGCGTCCGATTTAGGCTGCCAGCCTTCCAACGCTTTGGAGCCGCCGGTGGTTGGCATATCCTTGGTATCATAGATATCCTTGACGGCAATCGGAATGCCAAGCAATTGGCCTGTCTTGCCTTCTTTGCGAGCTTGATCCGCTGCCTTGGCCTGTTGAATGGCCGTTTCAGAGACGTGAAGGAAGGAGTGGAAGCCGAGCTGTCCGAGATCATAAGCGTTAATACGATCCAGATAAGCTCTTGTGATCGCTTCGGAGGTCGTGATGCCTTTCTCCATATCGGACTGCATTTGCTCAATGCTTTTGTTAATGACATCGTAATTGGAGGTCGTTACGGTAGGAGCTGCAGCAGGAGCTGCCGGAATGTCGAGACGCGTGACATCCGCGCAAGCGGCAGTATCAAATCCAGGGAGACTGGACAGATCCCAGTTGCTGAGCGTACATACTTCCGCGGGGGATAAGTGGGTGAGATCGGGATTTTCCGTCATTTGATCAAGCGAATCCGCGGCTTGGGTTAGTCCAGCCTCGCCTGTTTCTCCGGCAAGAACGTATCTGGCCAGCGATTTGGTATGACCGGGTTCGATTGTGAGCTTATGAATGAAGCCGTAGAAATTCGCATCATTGCCGGTGGTTGCCAGCGGGGTGGTGAAAGGGTTCTGCTGTTGATCGCCGGTGCCTTGCAGCGCTCCTTCAAACGGAGCGGGGGAACCAAGAATGACGCCGATTGGGCGGTCCGCAGCTCTGCTTGTGCCTATTAAAGCCCATGAATCGTCGGCTGCGATGGCTGTGTCGCCGTTAGAGGTCGTTTTTACGGCCCCGTAATTTTGGCCGGTGCCGTAGCCGAGCGATCCGCCGAAGGATACATTGACGGTTACGGGAGCGTTGGTTGTGTTGGTGAAGGTATCGAAGAAACGAACGCTATTGCTTGCGCTGTTCAGGTAAACATCGCGTGTAATGAGGACGTCGCCAAGATTGACGGACTGCGTAGTGTCGAAGGTGTCGCTGCCGTCGAATTCAAGCCCGAAGCCTCTCATTAATTGACCGTTCATCCGGGGCGACGGCGAGGTGGATACCTGGACGAAAATATTGCCAAACCCCTGTATAGGCGTGTTGCTCGCTCTGCGGATGCTGCCTGTGTCCAGGTTAGGCGCGAATGAATCGTGAATCTCCCAATCTATTCCGCCTGCGGATGTCAGTTTAGTTAACGCATAGGCGTTATTGGATGGAATAACTCCCGCGAAAACCATGGAAAGCGCGAGGGTTGCCGCGATAGCGTACTTTTTGCCCCAAGCGCGTTTCGATCCCCGGGGAGTCTCGCGATCGGAGGTAGATTGTCGTTTGCCTTGCGATTGATGACTTTTGCTTATGAACAATTTCATGCAACTCCTTCCATATGAACTCGATAGAGATTCTATCACCATGTTAATAGAGCGTCAACAAATCTAACGTATAATCATATAAAAGTAAATTTTTTAAATAAATTTATTAATTATTTATAAATTTTGTCATGTATTCTAACACATAATTAAGCGTTTTCATTATTCAAATGAGTGAACATCGATATAAAAAAATGGCTGCGGAGAAAGACTCCGCAGCCATTTTTATTCATCCTGGAAAAATACTAAGTTAAAAGCACGGCAATCAGTGCGATGAATGCCGGCAGACCTTGAACGAGCAGAATCGAACGCTTCGCCGTAAAACCTCCGTAGACCGCAGCTACAAGTACGCAGCCCAGGAAAAATAGCTGAATCTGGTGCCCGGTCGAGGCATCGGGATGAACAAGCCCCCAGAGCAGGCCTGCGGCCAAGAAGCCGTTGTACAGTCCCTGGTTGGCGGCAAGCGATTGGGTTGCCTCCGCAAACGCTTTGTCGGTTCCGAAAGCTTTCCTTGCTCTTGGACCCGTCCACAGAAACATCTCCAGGATCAGGATATACACATGTTCAATCGCAACAATCGCCGTTAAGATGACGGAGACAATTAGCATGGGAATATGACGCTCCTTTTTCAGATAAATTGCATGCAATTCGTTCGACAAGATTATACATGACTATTCGCAAAACAACCAGCCGCCGCTCGTTCTGAATTACTACTTTCGGATAATATCCAATGGGTGAGGGCGGTGCTATTGTTGAAATGACTTTAGGAAGACACGACTAAAAACGGTAGAGGGAAGCTATTATTGGTTTCATGAGGAGGTGTTCGTATTTCCAGGGGAAGCCGTCATTTACTCATCTTGCTAACCGTATTCTTCATGCTGTTTGGCATGGTCCCGCCAACTCTTGCCGCTGCCGCGAGCAATGGCAACGGGGGAAGCCAACAGGAGAAGTCCGATCGGCCCGTATTCAGCGATATTCAGTCGCACTGGGCGTACAACGAAATTATGGAGCTCGCCGAAGCGAACATTGTGGCGGGGTTCACGGACGGAACGTTTAGGCCATCCGGGCAAGTGACGCGGGAGCAATTCCTGAAGATGCTGGTCGTGCTTGGAAAATATAGCGGCGACGATGTTTCCGTTCCGTTCAAAGACATCGAAGCAACGCGTTGGTCCGAGCCTTATATTGCGGCCGGATTAAAGCACGGTATTTTGCTGCTCGCCGATTATCCGGACAGCAAATTTAAGCCCAGCCAGCCCATTACCCGGTTTGAAATGGCGATTTGGATCGTCCGGGCACTACAGCTTCCGCCGGGCAAGGATGAACAGTTGCTAAGCAAGCTGAAGGATCAGGCGAACATCAAGCAGAGTCGGAGTTTAATCGAAGCGGCGCTGGAGACGGGAATCATTCGGGGGATGCCGGACGGCAGCTTCCAGGGCGGGAGCCATTCAACCCGGGCGGAAGCGGCCGTGATGCTCTCGCGGGCCCGTAACTATTTGCTCGGCAAATCGGGGGCCCCTCATAAAATCGTCCAGTACAGACCCGAAGTGAAACTGAGCGCTAGCAAAAACTATTCCATGCGCGATAGTTCGACCTGGGTCATTAGCGATCCTCAATTAAAACTAAGCCCTGGCGATGTGTTTGTTATGCCTCCGAACGATAAGTATTACGGCGGTATCGCGAAGAAGGTCGTATCGGTGAGCAAAGAGAACGGCTCGCTTATCGTCAAAACCTCTGTCCCGAGACTAAAAGAGGTATTCTCCAAGCTCGATATAAGCACATCGGAATTTATCGATCCCAAACAACTGAAGCCTATTAATTCCTCCGTTACCATTCAGACGGGCGGACAGAGCGCGCAGCCGATGAATATGTCATTGTTGAATCAGGGCTCTTCGTACTCTCCTCAAAGCTATGCCTCCTTGGCTTTGCCTTGCTTCAATATCGGACTAAACAATGCGAAGCTCGATGGGATAGCGTTCGATGCAAGCTTAAATGCCTGCAACTTGGGCATAAACGCGGATATCGGTCTTGATGTCGATTTCGATTGGTTCGATACCGATCTGGAATTCTATTCGAAGCTTGTTCTGACCGGCGATATTACGACAAAAGTCCATGCGGCAGCCAATACGGGAAACAGCGCGTTAAATGAGCCCAAGTTTATTCCGCTTACCACGCCTTTCTACGTTCCGGTTTTTACCGGCGTATTTGTTAAGGGGCAGTTGTTTTTGCGGATAGATCCGGACTTCCGGGCTTCGGTCGTCGTTGATTTCAACGATCAATTCCATCTGGAGCAGGGCTTCAGCCTCTCGTCCAGCAATGGACTCCGCGCCATTAACAACACGACTAACACGGCAACCCTAAACGTCGATACAAAGGCAAACGCCAGTATTGCCGCCGGTCCGGACGTTCAATTAACGCTGACGCTGCTCGATATGGCGTATGCCGGTTTTGATTTGTATCCCGGTATCGAAGCCGGCTACAGCCGCAACTATGAGCAAGGGCGATGCGACGCGATTAACGTAGACGCATTCCTCCGGCTTGACGTGATTGCAGGCTACGATATCTGGATCGCATCCGATGACTTCAGAGCGAATCTGATCAACGCAAAGTATCAGCTCTATCAGACGGAGCTGAATTGTCCGCCGCCTCAGCCTCCCGGCAATTTGAAGGCCGAGTTGTTCGGCTTCCGGGCTACGCTTGGTCCGTATAGCAGCACGATCATTAACCGGACCGACGTACAGCTCAGCTGGAGCGCCGTGAAGGATGCCGCGACGTACAACGTAAAACGCTCGGAATCGCCTAACGGTCCGTTCACGTCAAGACGTACCTCAAGCACGCAGTTCAAAGACACAACCGCAACGATCGGCAAGACTTACTATTATCAGATTACGGCCATGAACGAGCATGGCGAGAGCAAGCCTTCCTCAACCTTGAAGGTAGCGGTAACGATGCAGCCGCCCCCGGCACCGCAAAGCCTGACGGCGGATAAAAGAGGCGGTGCAAGCGTTGTCCTTCACTGGGCGGAAGTTGGAGGTCTGGTTCATTACACGGTGCAGCGCGCGGACGGCAACAGCACGAACTTTGCAACGATAGCCTCTAACGTCAGCGGTACGTCCTATACGGATTCCTCCGCTTCGCTCATTAAAGCCTACAGCTATCGGGTTATGGCAGAGGATAACGGGGGAACAAGCGCGCCAAGCAATGTCGTCTCCGTTCCGATACCGGATATTTCCGTTACGCCGATCGATCCTGTCATCCCTATAGGACCGATTATCATTAAATTGCCGGCTCCCGCCAACTTTAATGCGGGCACGGATATAAACAGCGGAAAAGTCATTCTTACCTGGAACGCCGTCAGCGGGGCGGCAGGTTACGATGTGATGCGTTCGACGGCCGCAACCGGAACCTTTACGGTTATCGGCTCGAAAATAACGGAGACCAAGTTCACGGACACGACCGCATCCATTGGCGTGACCTATTATTACAAGGTTGCGGCGGTAAGCAGCAGCGGAGCGGAAGGCAGCGCGACAGCGGTCAAGTCGGCTGCGCCAAGCAGCGGAATCCATTAGCGCCGATCCGGCGCTCAGTGCAAAAACCGCTCCTTTAGAAGGAGCGGTTCTTCGATGTTGCCTAGGCGCGTCCCGATACTTTATGGATTAGCTGGGTTCGGCTTTTCACTTCAAGCTTGCGGAATATGTTGGCCAGATGTTTCTTGACGGTCACTTCGCTTAAGCAAAGGTCCTTGGCGAGCTCCAGATTGGACCGGCCAAGGATCACGCGATCCAGAACCTCCCGTTCACGGCGGGACAGCAAGGAGAGTAAGGCCTCTTCGGCGAATCCTTCGGCTTCCGCCTCTTGCTCCTCCTCCTGCATGCCAAGCGCGGCAATCATTCTATCCACGTAATGGTTCACCTTATTGCCGCGAGTATCAAGAATGTAATAAGGAGCGGGCGTAACGCCGTCATAATCCAGATTGACGGCCCCGGCAGCCTGTTCGAGACCAAGGCTTGCGCAAATGGCATGAGAGATCGGATTGCCTATCGGCGCGGCGACGATATAACCCGTTGATAGAATATGACTGATCAGCGTCGATAAAGAAGCATGCATCATGACGTCGTTTGCGAAATCGTAAACGTCGAGGATTTTGACAAAGTATCCGGAATGGCTGGGGGGCTGAACCGCGAGCTCCTGCAGCAATTCCTCCGGCAACGCATTGAAATAGGCGCGAGACATCCTGGCTGTCCTCAAATAACCGATTGTCCCGGCGTGAATAGGAATGATCTCGATTAGTCCGCACACTTCATCTTCGCCGTTTCGGATTAGCTTCACGCAGCCCGGCTCCAGCTCGTATAGCTCCTGAAGACGAATCTGGTTAAGCACGAGGAGGCTCTCCTCTCTGGACAGGCAGTA
The DNA here is from genome assembly GCF_004000805.1 of Paenibacillus glycanilyticus NBRC 16618. Lineage (GTDB taxonomy): Bacteria > Bacillota > Bacilli > Paenibacillales > Paenibacillaceae > Pristimantibacillus > Pristimantibacillus glycanilyticus. The sequence continues at coordinate 59,024 of NZ_BILY01000021.1, read as the reverse complement.
TTGAATTTGGGAGCCGTCCTGCGCGGAGAACGGGATATAGGAATCTTTCGCCGTACGTCTGCGCTGCTCGATATATTGCTCGGCTTCTTCCCAATTGCCCGGTCCAAGCGGTTCTACGCTGCAGGATACCCACTGCCGGTACATTAAAAAATGAATAAACTGATTGCCGATATAATAGAGAAACTCCGCGTTCTCCCAGGAGACCGATTTATTTCTCGCCGATTGCTTGAGTTTATTGGAATAATACTGAAGGCAACGATGCCAAATCCGGTTGTAGCGTTCGGGCATCCGCATTCGCAAATCCTTGGAGATGGCTTCTCGCAGCAGCTCATGAAGCAGCCAGCCCCGGTCCATGCGTTGAATGAAAGAGTAAGAGATCAGCTTCCTGAACTGCTCCGTCGTTACGGGTCTGCCCAGCATGCGGCTGAGCATTTCCTGATTGAAGTGGCGGGCAACGGCAGCCGACTCGACCAATTCCCTCATATATGAATCGGGTACTTCCCGCAGCCAGGTCTGCACGATATGGCTAAACCACGCGTCTTCGTTAGAGGGCTGCCTCTTTTCCTCATGGGTTACAAGCGAAGTAGAGGCAAGAAGCGCGAGGGAAAGCGGGTGGCCGCGCGTTCTTATCCAGATGGAACGGATGGTCTCGTCTACCGCAATACCGCATCTGCGCAAATAAGACCGGACAGCCGGGTAATCCAGATCCCGGATAGGAAGCGGATAGATGATGCGCTGCCAAGCGGGAAAAGCGTGCCAGGAGGAATGCAGGGCGAATCGGCCGCTTAGAATCATGATAATGCCTTCCGGCATCCGGTTTATGAAGCTGTCCCGCAGCCAGTGCTCCATTTCCCCGATTTCTTCGAATGTATCTATGGCTAGAACAAAGGGTATCCCCGCCCCGAGTATAACCTCCCGGCATAATTCAATTAACGCTGCCGCGTCATTTGGGTTCATGATTTCGGGTATCGGAGCATGAAGGGCCCGCAGCAGAAATAAGCAGAATTCAGCTGGCGTATGGGCAAACAGCCTGGAGTCTACCATAACAAACGGAGTTTTTCGCTGCCTTGCCATTTGTTCGAATTCCCGGAGCAGCACGGTTTTTCCTACACCGCCGGTACCGTAAACGCTAATCATTCTCCTGGCAACGGACGGCGTCTCCAGCACATCCGCAAACAGCTGAACTTCCCGGTCCCTGCCATAAAGCTCTCTGCCGCCAGGAACATTATAGTCATCGGCAGGTCTAAGATTTCCTTGCTCCTTCGCCATAATCGGGGATCACCTCTTGCCGCGGCACAGGCGGCTCAACTTTTGGATATATAAACATCTCATAGTGTAAACGGTTTGGAATACAATGACTGTCGAATCGCGCGGGATAAATCCAGCGTCAGTCGACAGTCAGTGAATCATCAGTCGACACCATTCGTGCTAAATATATAATGAGAGATAAGGTATATTTACATATTGGTGGTGATTGCTATTTTATACGTTGCTGCTTTTTTGCTTTCTTTTATAACGGTACTCGTGTTGATTCCTCCACTCAGCCGGCTTGCGTTTAAGATTGATTTTGTAGACAGGCCCAGGAAGGACGTCGAGCGCAAGCTGCACCGGAAGCCGATTCCGCTGACGGCCGGTTACGCGATTTTTATTGGCTTTTTTATCGCTTACCTGGCTGTGGTCCGGGACTTCTCCATGCAGACGGGGGCGATCTTTCTTGGCGGCCTATTGCTGCTGGCGATCGGTACGGTTGACGATTGGTATAAGACGAAAGGCAAGGATTTTCCCGCACTGCCGAAGCTGATCGTTCAACTCTCCGCCGCTGTGTTGGTATACGCCTCGGGCGTTGTGTTTGAGGGCTTCGTTAATCCGTTCTCCGGCCATTATGTGGAGCTTCCCGTTCTTTTGCAATTTGTCTTAACGACGCTTTGGATCTTCGGGGTGACGACGGTCATCAACTTCTCGGACGGTCTGGACGGTCTGGCGGGAGGGCTTTCTGCCATCTCCGCGATGACCCTGTTTATCGTAGCGCTTGCCATGGGGCAGTCGAACTCTGCGAATATGGCGATTATTCTAGTAGGCATAACGTTGGCGTATTTAAGATTCAACAAACCTCCGGCCAAAATATTCATGGGCGACGCGGGGGCGACTTTTCTCGGATTTATGCTTGCCGTTATTTCGCTAGACGGAGCTTTCAAGCAAGCTACGGCACTCTCTATTTTTATCCCGATCCTCGCCTTGGGGGTTCCGATCTTCGATAATCTGTACGTGATGCTGAAACGCTTCCTGCAAGGGAAAGCCATCTACCAGGCTGACGCAAGCCAGGCGCATTACCGTCTGCTGCGGGCGGGGCTTAATCATAAGCAGGCTCTGATGGTATTGTGTTTAATGGGTACATGCCTCGGCTTATCCTCTATTATTCTGATGCTGGTAGAAATATAAAGTCTAAGGCCGGACACCCGTTTAGGGTTTCCGGCCTTTTTTTGTTAGGTGTGTTTTTGTGGTATTCTAGAAGGAATAGCGTATTGAAGTCCGCATTATTGGGGGAGTATCCATGCTTATACATGACCGGCATCAACAAATCATACAGCTGCTTCATGAATCTCAATCGGTCAAGACGGCTGATTTAATCGCGAGATTCGGCGTCTCGTTCGAGACGATCCGAAGAGATATGGAGTATCTGGAGCAGGAAGGTTTCTTGAAACGGGTTCATGGTGGGGCGACCTTGCCTCAGGCGGACTACCGGAAAGAGCTTCCCTTTACCGTGCGGGAGACGAAGAGACATCCCGAGAAACGCGAGCTGGCCCAGACGGCTCTTCGTTTTGTGGAAGAGGGGCAATCCTTGTTCCTGGACGTGAGCACGACGAATACGGAGTTCGCCAAGGCCTTGGCGTCCCGTTTCGAACGGTTAACGATATTAACCAATTCCTTTCCGATTGCTTCGATTCTTATGGCTAAGCCTCAGTTTACGATTATTTTTGTCGGCGGGGTCGTGCGTAATTCGGAACAATGCGCGGTTGGAGATTATGCCGAGTCGTTTGTTTCCCAGTTCCATGCCGACCTGTTCTTCATGAGCATGAGCGGCATCTCCCTGACCGAAGGGCTGACGGATTACGGGATTAGCGAGATTCAATTGAAAAAAAGGATGCTGGAGCGGACGAGGCGGGTTATCGTGCTTGCGGACAGCAGCAAGTTTGATGTCGTATCGCTTACGCCGGTATGCGGACTGGATAAGATTGAGCGTATTGTTACGGACTCCGGATTAAGCCCGGATATCCTTGAACGATACAAGAAAGCCGGAATTATTGTTGAATGCAAATAGAAGATGAAATACAAGAAGAGCCTTCCCTGAAGGTTCTTTTTTTTGTTTTGCCGTAGTTGCTTTTTTTTTTTAACCTCGATAGAGATTTACCTAATTGACAGGGTGAAAAGCTCATGCTAACATTTGCGTAATGTTGTATTTATGTGTGTTTATGTGTGATATTTGAGTGGGTGTTGGATTTGTGAGGAGGGGTCATTATTTCGCTTGCCGTACTGCTTGTATTAGGATCCGGCGTGGCTCATGCCATCTGGAATTTGCTCACGAAGAAGAGCGGGAATAAGCAATTGTTTTTGTTCATGATCTATATACCTGCTACCCTGTTGCTTCTGCCTGAATTTATCGCGGAGATCGTCTCCGTCCAAGTGCCGTTGTCGGGTTATGTTTTATTGGTCCTGTCTCTGCTGATTCAGGCAGGGTATGCGTACTTCTTGTCTCGCACCTTAACCTTAGGCGACTTGTCCCAGGTGTACCCGATGATGAGAGGGATCGCTACCTTTCTGCTGCCTCTTTGCGGGGTTATCTTCTTGAACGAACGGCTGTCCCACTGGGGGTGGCTGGGTCTCGGATTAATTGCTCTAGGTTTCTTTCTGTTAAGCGGGTTTTACCGGAGGAAGCAGCGGTTTCAAGCCTCGGGGAAAGTATTGTTGTCTATTGTAGCCGTAGGCTTCTGCACAATGGCCTATGTCATGGTAGACAAAGTGAACTTGCAGCATTTTTCGCCGGTTGTGCTGTTAGAGATATCGAATATCGGATTTATGTTGGGGCTTGTCCCGTTTATCCGCTTCCGGGAAGTTGGCTGGGTTAAGCAGATAAGGGAAAACGGCAGGCTGCTTGCGGCGGGATCCATTTTGTCTCCGGGCTCTTACCTGCTGTTCTTGTTCGCCATGAGCATGTCGCAGCTGACTTACGTGGCACCGCTTCGGGAAATCGGGACCGTCTGCGGGACCTTTATGGGGGTGTGGCTGTTGAAGGAAGGAAAGGGCGCCTTGCGGTTAGCATCGGCCAGCATCATTTTCGCCGGTATTCTTCTAGTGGGGATATTGGGAATATAGGGAGGGTCTGAGAATGGGATATGAAGAGGGTAAAGGGAAGGCACGGCTTCAGTTTCAGGTCATTACCGATACGCATGTGAGAACGGATCCCGGACATACGCATAATGGCAATTTGGTGCGGGCGCTCGAGGATATGAAACGGGAAGCGCCAGACAGCGACGGTATTATGCATGTAGGCGATATAACCGACCATGGGCATGCGGAAGAGTATGAAGAGTTTCGTAAAATATGGCGGGAGCATGGAGTAGGGCTGCCAGACGCTTATTTTGCTTCCGGCAATCATGATGTCGGCGGGGGAGAATGGTCTTCGCGCCTGGGAGCTTATCTGAATGCCACGGAGATGGGCGGACCGTATCACGCTCACATAGTGGAAGGTTACTCTTTTATCTTCCTTGGGACCGAGCAGGGGCTGGACCTATTCTCGTTCCTGTCGGAAACGCAGCTGTCCTGGTTGGATGGCAAATTAGAGGAAAGCAAGAGTCTGAATCGTCCTGCCTTCGTGTTCCTGCATCAGCCGCTTAAGGATACGGTTGCCGGCTCCTACGAGTCACAGAAGTGGTACGGCGTTACCCAAGATGAACAGCTCAAGGAAGTGTTGTCCAGACATAGGCATGCCATTCTGTTTACCGGACATACGCATTGGGAGCTGGAAGCGCCGCATACCCTGTATGACGATGAACAATTGCCCCGCATGTTTAACGCGGCATCCGTTGCCTACCTCTGGACGGATGAAGACGAGCATAAGGACGGAAGCCAAGGGTTGTTCGTGGAGGTATACGAGAATCGGATCGTAGTCCGGGGGCGGGATTTTGCCGCGGGCAAGTGGCTGGAGAAGGTCCATTATGAGTGGGAGATTCCGGAGTGACCGATTATAGTCGTGAAAAAAGGGTATATCGCCGTAGATGCGATTACCCTTTTTTTTATTGAACGAGGCTAATTATTAACCCAAGAAAGCGATCGAACGTTTTACTTTTTTCGCGAATTCAATAGGATTATCGATGGATTCCCAGTGTACGTACATGAGACGCGGATTCTCGAACAACCAGTGATTATGAACCGCCGTAACTTTAATCCCGTTCTTCCGAAGATTTGTGAGCAAGCGATTAACCTGGTTTTGGAAAAGCGCTGTTTCTCCCAGACAGAGTGCTCGTCCGGAACTGTCCAATGACTCAAACGAGAACAATTGATAACGAACGAGAGGAGACGCGGTGCGTTTTCCTAAAATAGAGGCTTTTATTACTCTGTTTCTTGTAACGAAACAAACCGGTCCTTTCGTAATTTCATGCTCTGTCCCGCCCAAAATGGAGGAGAATCGGTTGCAAATTTTTATAAACTGCGGACTTGCTTTTACAGGTTGCGCCATTTACAGATCATCCTTTCATGTTTAGAAATAAAAAAATATTCAAACATCAGCCGAGGAATGCGATAGATGCCTTGGTTTTTTTGGCAAACTCTATAGGGTCCATATTAGCTTCCCAGTGCATATACATTAAGCGCGGGTTCTCGTTAAGCCAGTGATTATGAAGAGAAGTTACTTTGATTCCGCGTTTACGAAGATTCGACATCAATCGATTAACCTGATTTTGATGCACGGCAGTCTCGCCTAAACAAAGCGCGCGGCCCGAAGCGCTTAGAGATTCGAACGAGAACATTTGCATCTGAACCAAAGGCGAGCGGGTTCTTCTGCCCAAAATGGTCTCTTTCAAGTTCGTCATCCTCGTGACAAAACAAACCGGACCTGCTTCAATCTCCGATTCACCTCCCAGGATTTTTGAGAATTGGGTGCACAATCTTGCGAATTGCGGACTTACTTTTACTTTTTGCGCCATATAAATCCTCCTTTAATTGTTACTGGTGTAATCTATGACGAATCTAGTAAATCGAGTTGTGCGGAATTACTAGATTTAAGAAAATGTCCTTTTGGCGCCCCGGGCCATTCTCTTATACCTGCAAAACGTCATTCGCTAACATTAGCGGAGTTCAATTAATGTTCTAGACCAAAGAAAGGGCCGGGAATGCTCACGCTTTGGTGCGCATTCCTGGCCCTTCTCTTTCGGATCAACTAAGTTATTGTTATTCTGTTTGAAAACCGTTCCAAACCATCGTCTTCTCGATCGGAAATCGCGAGGATGCACGCGCCGGAATCGCATAACTATCGGTAATAGCGGTTAATGACATTTATGTTCAACTCCTTGAATGGTTTATAGCGTTTAGTTTCTTGCTATTCTCGTGTCCTGCTGTCTTCTTCCGGCCAAGTCGATTTGTGCCGATAACCCCGGCAATAATCAGCACCGAGCCGATCAGATGATAAATCGTTATTTCTTCTCCAAGGAACAACGCACCGGCCGTTATCGACACGATGGTAGCGAGATTGGCGAATACGCTCATTCTCGACGCCTCCATCTTGGACAAAATGTAATTGGAGGTTAGCGCCGTTAACAGGGAGGATACGATCCCCAGGAAGATAAGCGATGCCATAAAGGTGCCGCTCACCAGAGGCGCGAATATATGGGGAAGGGTCCCGGCTGAGGCATGGCTAGTGAATGCCGTAACCGTAAAAAAGACAAAGCCGATGCCCATCATCAAATAAGTGATTTCCGCCGGGCTGAACTGCCTGGATAACGAGCGGGCCAGAACGGTATAGCCGGCAAAAGCGAAGCAGGTCAAGAGTAGAAGCGAAATGCCAAGCAGATTGGACAGATCAATGCTGCTGCCTTTCATGACAAAGATAAATACCACTCCAAACACCGACAAGAGGATCGACAGCTTCTGCAGAACGGTTGTGGTTTCTTTCAGAAACAGGGAGGCAATCATCATCGTAACGACCGGCGTGAACGCATACAGGATGCCGCCTTCCGCCGAGCTGGCATGCTGCAGCCCATAAGCCTGAAGCGTAAAGAAACCAAGCGGGTACATGGATGCCAGCAGCAGCACTTTGCGGAGCGGCTTGCCGCGGTAGGAAAGCTTCATCCAGCCGAATAACACGGGAATGGACATCACCAGGAACGATGAGGCAAAACGAAAAGCCAGCGTATCAAGCGGACTGGCATAATCCAGTGCCGTCTTGGCAAATAAAAAAGATAAGCCTATAATGACCGCGTTTAGCACGGCGAGGAAATAGGGAAGCCTCATTTCCTTGTGACCCATGTTGCATCATCCTCTCGGAGCTTACGGCAGCGTGTTCGCGAACGTCTGTAACCGTTGATTTGAAGATAAGGGATTTCGGTTAACCAAACAACGCCGTTTTACCCTAACTGTATCGATACAGTTGGGCTAAAGCGCATGGAGGAGAGCATGAAAAAATACGCTTTGATCCTATCCGATATGGAAGAGAAAATCCGGCAGGGAAAATACCGTCCCGGCCAAAAGCTGCCCTCCGTCCGCAGTGCCGCGGAAGCCTACGGATGCAGCATCAGTACCATTACGAGAGCTTATGCGGAGCTGGAAAAACGCCACGTTATTTATTCGGTGCCGCAAAGCGGGTACTACGTCGTCGTGAAGCCCGGGGAATGGCGGGATGAGCGGGACGGCAGCATGATCTACTTCGCGACGGTTCTGCCGGACCTGGATGCTTTTCCTTATTTGGATTTCCAGCATTGTCTCAACAAAGCGATCGATATTTATAAGTACGACCTGTTTACTTATGGCGACCCGCTGGGACTGGAATCCTTCCGTCACACGCTTGTTTCGCATTTGGCGAGTGACCAGGTATTCACGAAAGTCGAGAGGATCTTCGTCACCTCCGGCGCGCAGCAGGCGCTGGAGATACTGGCGAAGATGCCGTTCCCAAACGGCAGGGAGGCTGTGCTCGTGGAGCAGCCCAGCTATGACCGGTATTTGCGGTTTCTGGAGACGGAGAAAATTCCGGTGCATGGCATCGCCCGAACGGCTGCGGGCATCGATCTTCAGGAGCTGGAGCGTTGGTTCAAGGGCGGCAGCATCAAATTTTTTTATACGATGTCGAGGTATCATAATCCGCTTGGCACTTCCTATAACGCCGAGGAACGGAGAGGAATTGCCAAGCTGGCCGCCAAATACGGCGTCTACATTCTGGAAGACGATTATATGGCCGATCTTGGGGCAGACCAGCAGTCCGACCCGATTTACGCTTCCGATGGCGGCGAGTATGTCATTTACGTAAAAAGCTTCTCCAAGATTATTTTCCCTGGCTTGCGGTTAGGCGCAATCGTATTGCCGGAACGTCTGCTTAACACCTTTTATGCCTATAAAATATACCCCGACACCTCGCTGCTCTCCCAGGCGGCGCTTGAGGTGTATATCAAGAACGGCATGTACGAACGGCATAAGCATAAGATAGCGGGCTTGTACGCGGCTAGAATGCTGGCTTTGAACGAATCGGTGAATCGGCATAACGAGCCGGGATTAATGGAGGTGCCGGATATCCGTTCGGGAATTTACACGCATTTCAAGCTGAGGCAGACGGTGAACGTAGAGCAGCTCTTGAGGCGTCTTGCGGAGAGAAACGTCAGCGTCGTGTCCGGCAAGGGGTTCTACCTGTCCAATTATCTGGATAAAGAGAAATTTCTGCGAATCAGCATTTCCCAGACCGGGGCTGAGCAGATTGAGGAAGGAGTCCGAATCATTACGGAAGAGGTGCGTAAGGGAAGCCGGTGAGCGAGGAAGGACGCAGCCTAAGGGAATAGCTGAGGCAGGTCCTCCGTTCTGCCGCTGCTAATAAATTCGGACGGCGACAGGCCGACATGCTTCTTGAACATCCGAAAAAAATACGAGGGATCATAGTAGCCCAAGTATTGAGCGATATCCGCAACGGACATGTCGGAGTGGAGCAGGAGACGGCAGGCTTCATGCAGGCGCAGCTGATGCATATAGCGGATGGGAGCTTGGCCGAATACCTCTTTGAATAGAGCGGTGGTGTAATTCGGCGAGCGATGAATAAGCTTCCCAAGCTGCTCGATTTCCACATGCTCGCGGTAATGGTCCAGCAAATACTGCTTCACCAGCTGCGCGTAGAACATCTTGGCGGGAGTTACCTCCGGCTTCTCCAGCTCTCTTGCAAGCAGACCGATAAGCTCCTGCGTTAGTCCGAGGCCAATATAGGAGCGAAAGCTGCGGCCGCCCCTCATCTCTTCGAACAGCTTGATGAATCTGCGCTGCAAGTAATGGAGGTTGGACAGCCGGAAGCGAATAAATTCGCCCCGGTCAAGAAACGGGATACCCAGCTTGCTCCCGGGCTCCGTCGTAATCAAAACCGTATATTTCTGGTGAGGAAAGCCGGGTATGGTATCTCCGCTGCGAAGCGTGGATTGCGGGATGTACAGAAAATCTCCCCGTTCGGCAATAATCTCCTGCCCGTTAATGGTGTATTTCACTTTACCGTCCGTAACCAGAACAAGGACATGATAGCTGAGCACCTCGCTTTGGGTGCGCCAATTCGGAATGTGGTCGTCGAAATTTACGCTTAACAGCTGCAGCATGGGATCCCCGTCCTTTGCAGTGATTCTTATCAAATACTAGCAAAACTACCGATCCGGGTAAATGGCCGCGCAGAACTTCGCCCCTCATCGTATCGTTGAAATGTACATGGACAGGATGGAATGTACATCGACCTGACCGGAGCTCCAAACCTATAATACGGGTACAGCCATCATGGCAAACGGATTGAGGGAGAGGAGCAACATTATGAGAATTTTGCTGCTGGATTTGGATTCGACGAGGCCGGATCATCTGGGGTGCTACGGTTACCTCCGCCAAACATCTCCGAATATTGACCGGATCGCCGCCCAAGGTGTCCGCTTCGATAATTACTATACCTCCGATGCGCCTTGCTTCCCGTCGCGAACGGCTTTAATGACCGGGCGCTTCGGCATTCATAACGGAGTTGTCGGACATGGCGGGTCTGCGGCAGATGTTCGACATGAAGGCGAGTCACGGGATTTTCGCGACCGTCTTGCCTCCGAAAGCTTCCCGGCCTTGTTCAGGCAGGCGGGAATGCGTACCGCGCTTGTCAGCCCGTTTGGGGAGCGGCATTCCGCATGGACTTTTTATGCCGGCTTTAATGAGATCTACAATACGGGTAAAGGCGGAATGGAATCCGCGGAGGAGGTAACCCCCGTTGTCCTGGACTGGATTGACCGGAATGCGGAGCAGGATAACTGGATGCTGTACGTCAATTATTGGGATCCGCATACCCCGTACCGGGCCCCGGAATCGTTCGGCAATCCGTTTAAGGATGATCCGCTGCGGGAGTGGATTACGGACGAGGTGCTTGATAAGCATATGCGCAAGGTAGGGCCGCATAGCGCCAGCGAAATCAATATGTACGACAACGCCACATCGCCGAATTATCCGAGACATCCGGGAGATATCCGCAGCCGGGATGATCTGAGGCGCATGGTGGATGGCTACGATTGCGGCGTCCGCTTCATGGATGAGAACATCGGCCAATTATTTGCCTTGCTTGAGAAAAAGGGCGTCATGGAGGAGCTCGTCATCATTATTACGGCCGATCATGGCGAGAACATGGGCGAGCTTGGGATATACGGGGAGCATGGCACGGCCGATCAGGGAACCTGCCGGATTCCGATGATTATTCGCTGGCCGGGCATGCAGGAGGGAATCGTCGATAAAGGCCTCCATTACCATTTGGATCTGCCGCCAACGATAGCCGAGCTCCTCGGACGGAAGCCTATGCCAAGCTGGGACGGGTCGAGCTACGCGAAGGTGCTGCAGTCCGGCGAAGAGGCGGGACGAGAATATTTGGTTGTGTCGCAATGCGCGCATGTATGCCAGCGCAGCGTGCGGTTCGGCGATTGGCTCTACATCCGCACGTATCATGACGGCTACCATCTGTTCGACAAGGAAATGCTGTTCCATATTGCGGAGGACCCTCATGAGCAGATCAATCTTGCCGCGGAGCGGCCGGACCTGTGCAGGGAAGCGGTCTATTGGCTGAACGATTGGCATGACCGGATGATGGCCTCGATGCCTTACGACACCGATCCGCTGTGGACGGTCATGAAAGAGGGAGGTCCATATCATGCGAAGGGATCGCTCCCGCGCTACCTCGAGCGGCTTGAGCGGACGGGACGCGGTGATGCCGTGCCGGAGCTGATCCGCAGGCATCCTCGTGAATTTGAGGGGAAGGATAGGCTATAAAGCGAAAGAGACCAGCCTAACGTTAACATTTGTTGACGATGGACCGGTCTCTTTTTATATGTCTACGGTTACGTTGGATTTTGTCCAGTATAATAGCCCAATCAAGCGCGAAAGGAACCTCTACATTGGAGTTTATCCACTAGAATTAGAGAATTTAGTCTTTGGAGCATCCATTTGAGAGTTTAGACTGTATGAAATCCAATCTAGCCTCAAACGAAGTCCGTATGGGTTCAATTTTATTGGATGAAATCCAACGTAGCTTTGGTCAAGGTGCGCAAAGCCTGATAAAGCCGGGCGCAACCGGCTAGCTGGCCAAGCCGGACCGGCATAACCGGCAATACGCGCCTTGCGCGGCAGAGTAGTCCTGCAAGGCGGTTAATAAGCCCCGACCTTCGGCAAACTCTTGAAGTCTTGACCGGACGGGTTCTGGAAGACATGAAGACCAAACTCCGGCGCAACGGCCAGAATATGATCGAAGATATCCGATTGAACGCCTTCGTATACAGCCCAGTTAATATCGTTCGTGAAGGCGTAAATTTCGAGAGGCAGTCCATTCTCCGCGGGGGCGAGCTGTCTGACGATCCTCGTCATGCCTTTATGGATTTTGGGATGCTGCTCCACATACCGCTCGACATAAGCCCGGAACACGCCGATATTCGTCATGGCTCTGCCGTTCACCGAGACGGTAGGGTCAATCTCGTTTTCCAGGTTGTAATGCATGATTTCTTTTTCCTTATCCAGAATATACTCGCTTAGGAGATGAATCTTTTTGAATTTCCCGATCATTTCGGGCGTGCAGAAACCGATGCTGTTCATATCGATGTACACGGCCCGTTTAATGCGCCGGCCGCCGGCATCCTGCATGCCTCTCCAGTTCTTGAATGAGTCCGAAATAAGGGCATACGAAGGGATGGTGGTAATCGTCTTATCGAAGTTCTGCACCTTGACGGTATGCAGCGATATATCAATGATATCTCCGTCGGCTCCGTATTTGGGCATTTCAATCCAATCGCCTACCTGGACCATATCGTTCGTTGATAATTGAATGCCTGCAACCAGGCCAAGCAGCGAATCCTTAAAGATCAACAGCATAACGGCTGACAAGGCGCCAATTCCGCTGATAAGAATAACGGGGCTTTCGCCAATCAGGTTCGAGATGGCCAGAATGCCGCCAATAATGAACAGAAAGATTTTGACTACCTGAACGTATCCTTTGATGGGGCGGCTCCGGGAAATATCGTATGTTCTATAAATATCGTTAACCGCGTTTAGGAAAGCATCCAGCACCAACAGAACCACGATAATAAGATAGATCGTAATTCCCTTCAGAATAAGAGAATGGTAGGCCGAGAAGCTGAACGAGAAATAGTAAAGGATAATGGCGGGAACGATATGGGACAGCTTATGAAACACTTTGCGATCCAGCAAATAATTGTCCCAACGGTACCGGTTGTTCCGGATGTAATGGCTGACGATGCGCAGCACAACCTTTTTGGTTATAAAGTTGGCGGCTATGCTCACGATTCCCGCGATAATAACGATCGCAATACTAGCCAGATAGACAGACAAGTTAGTGCTAACTCCTAGTTCAACAAGCAAATCTTTAATGTAATTCATTACTCCTCCTTCAAATCCATAGAGCCCCTGGGGGCTTTTCTATTTTAAGATGGTACTGAAAGCCGGGCTTCCCGTCAACCTGCAGGCATGCTTGCAAAATAATACAAATATTCGGTTCCTCCTTGCATTCATGCCGCCCTGTCCTTATTGATAGGATAGTGGAAAAGGAGGGCTCGCTATGAAATTTCATACGAATCTGACGTTGGAAAACCGTAAGGAATAAACCCGGCCTGCAAGCTGTTGCTGATTCAATATAGTTTCGAAGAGCTTGGCGTAATTCGGGTCCAATTCTCGGCCAGCGGGAGCAATTTGCGGTCGCAAAGAGCGCTGGAGAAGATTGGGGCAGTGAGGGAAGGCGTGCTTCGAAGGCATCGAGTGGATGCGACGGATGGCGGAACGGTTCATGATAACGTGTTTTACAGCATTTTGGAGGAGGAGTGGCCTCTGGTTAGAGAGAAGCTTATTCAGGAAATGAATCTATTTTAATATAATGAATATATTTTATTTTGACATATTTGTTGCGGGCATAATATATTGGATGAAGTTGGAACTATTCCTTTAACTAATAGGAGTGAAACGACGATGAATCTATCTCTTATTCAGCCTGAATGGAAAGTAGAAAAGATCGAGGTTGCAACTCTTACGGGCGAGCGCGCGCGAAACGCGGGTTCAAACGGCAGGCTTGGCAATCACGGCAAGCATTGCTCGGTCCGTATCGCCCGCCTTACGATTGACGGGGAGACAGGGTATGGTCACACGGGATCGATGACCGAGGAGCTCGCGGAAGCCGCTCTAGGAATGAGGCTAATAGATCTGTTTGATTCGAACGGCCAAATTGTTGAGCCTTACCGCATTCCGCTCGAATACCCCATTCTGGACTGGCTGGGGCGCAGACTGAATACCCCCGTGTATGAATTGGTGTCCGCGGTTAACCGTGCTCCGGGATCTCCGCTAGTCGTACCCTGCTATGACACCTCTCTCTATTTTGACGACTTGCACTTGGCAAATGAGCGGGACGCGGTCGCGCTGCTGAAAGAGGAGGCTGCTCAAGGCTTCTCCAAAGGTCACCGCAACTTCAAGATTAAAGTTGGCCGCGGCGGCAGACATATGCCCGTGCTGGAAGGGACGAAGCGGGACATCGCCATTATTCACGGCGTTGCCGAGATTGCCGGACCCGAAGGGAAGATTATGATTGATGCCAACAACGCGTATAATCTCAATCTGACCAAGGAAGTGCTGGCAGCCGTCCAAGATGTGAATCTGCATTGGATTGAAGAGGCTTTCCACGAGGACGATGCCTTGTATGCCGACCTGAAGGCCTGGCTCCGGGAACGCGGGCAGAATGTGCTTATAGCCGACGGAGAAGGGCTTGCGTCTCCTCATCTCGTGAGCTGGGCGAAAAAAGGACTGGTTGACGTGCTCCAGTACGATGTGATTTATCCGGGCTTTACGCATTGGCTGGAGCTTGGCGCGGAGCTTGACCAGGCTGGACTGCGGTCGGCACCGCATTGCTACGGCAATGCATACGGCATTTATGCGCTTGGGCATATTGCGGCAGCGATTAACAACTTTGAATTTGTCGAATACGATGATATCGCGATAGAAGGAATGGACACGTCCGCATACCGGGTAGAGGACGGCAAGTTTTATGTACCGGACAAAGCGGGCTTTGGCCTCGAATTTGACGGGGAGCTGTTTGCAAGGCAGGTTCTGGCAAACGGCTGGAGCCGTTAACCCTATAACCTATAAGATCAGCGCCGCTAGCCTTTGCGGTACTGGTCTTTTTTTGCAAGATACGATCCTCTCTTGTCTGTCGGAATACGGTCATGGCGATTGACAAAGCTTATATCCTGTAATATATTGATTCCTCTTTGGATGGAAATACCTGTTAGCAATTATTTAAGAATATATAAACGAATGGACGGGCGGTGGATACTCATGAAGCTGGAGCGGTTGATCTCCATTATCTATAAGCTGCTGAATAACGATGTCCTGCCCGCCAATGCGCTGGCCGAGGAGTTCCAGGTATCCCAAAGAACGATTTACCGGGATATCGACGTCATCTGCGCGGCGGGCTTTCCGGTTGTCTCTTATCAGGGAAACAAGGGCGGCTTCGGCATGATGGAAGGCTTCAAGATGGATAAAAGCCTGCTTGGCTCCTATGACGTAAATGCTCTGGTGACGGTGCTGAAAGGCCTTTCCACCGTTTTCGAAGACGAGCGGGCGCAAGGGACAATCGAGAGACTGCAAACCGTTGGAACCGAGCGGCGGACTCCAAGTCTAGCCGTAGATTTCGAGACGCGCAGAACGGATCCCGAGACGCTGCCTTTACTGCGCGCGGCGATTACGGAGCGCAAAGTGATCCGGTTCGACTACATTAACGCGAAGAATGAACGGACCACCCGCGAACTGGAGCCGGTCAGGCTTCACTTCAAGTACGGCAGCTGGTATATTTACGGCTATTGCTTGACGCGCTGCGATTATCGGGAGTTCCGGTTATCCCGCATGGTGGAGGCGTTCCAGACGGAGCGTTGCTTTGAACCTCATCGGGAGGTGCCGGAGGAGGCTGGCCCTTTTGTCGGAGATCAGAGTCTGGTTGAGGATGTCGTGGTTAAGGTAGGGCCTGAAGCCTTGGCGGATGCGATGGATCAATTCGGCTACGTCCCGAAAACCTTCCATTCCGATGGCAGCATGACGATGCGGATTCCCGTATATAAGCCGGCTGAGGCAACCTGGCTGTGGTCGATCCTGCTTGGCTTTGGCAGCGGCGCGGAGGTGCTTGAGCCCTTGGAGCTTCGGGCCGTCATGAAAGAACAGCTTCGAAAAACGCTGAACCTTTATGAGTAGTATGACACACTGTTGTCATACTACTTTTTTTATACTGGCTGCATAACCAGTTAAAAGGAGTCGATGATCATGAAAAATTATCCGGCGGAAATGTTGAGCTATCACTTTTGGGCAAGCCAAACGATCCTGGGAAGAATCAAGGAGCTGCCGCCCGCTGTGCTGCATCAGGAAGTAAACAGCTCGTATCCGACGCTTGCTCATGCCCTTAACCATATTTATGTGGTAGATAAAATGTGGTATTTGGTGCTGAAGGGCATGGATATGGGGGCGGCGCTGCAGGTATGCATGCCGTTAAGCGGCCGTATTTTGGAGACGGTCGACGAATACATTCAGCTCTTTGCCGAGCTGGCAGGCCAATACAAGGAGTGGCTCGCAAGCGGGGTTGATGCGGAACAGGTTATTACGCTTAACAATCCCTATGCCGGAGTCCGCGAGACAAGTCTAGCTGAGATTATGCTGCATGCGGCTAATCATGGGTCCTATCACCGGGGTAATGTATCAACAATGCTGCGCCAGCTTGGTTATGCCTCCACGATGACCGACTACGCTCTTTACTGGTACCGGCAGCCTGTATCGGCTGCTCTGTAGAACCTTGCGACAAACCGGAATCGCCTATCTGTCCGAGCTTAACGGCTTGGAGATAGGCGATTCTCCGTTTAACCGCGAACCTGAAGGATGACATTTCCTTTCTTGCGTCCGGTCTCGACATACCGGTGTGCCTCAATCGTTTGTTCTAGCGGATAGCGCCGGTCGATGACGGGTTTGATTTTTCCGGCCTCGAAGAGCTCTTTGAGAAAAGCCAAATTCTCTTTCTTCTGCTTAAGTCCGGCAGCGGTAAAGATCGCCTTCTTGCCGCGGGACCTCGAAGTCCACAGCATGGACAGCATAGCCCCGCCGCTGGGAACGGTAGAAAGATAGATGCCTTGCGGCGTAAGGGAGCCTTTGCACTCGGAGTACGTACGCTTCCCTACCGCATCGAAAATAACGTCATACATCTGATCGCCCCGCGTGAAATCCTCCTTGGTATAATTGATAACCGTGTCCGCCCCCAAAGACTTCGCCAATTCAAAATTGTGGCTGCTGCATACGCCGGTCACTTCGGCCCCATAGTACTTGGCAAGCTGCAGGGCGTAAGCGCCAACCGCCCCGGATGCGCCGTTAATAAGCACTTTTTGCCCCGCTTGAACGTTGGCGCAATCCCGAAGAAAGATTAAGGCCGTTAAAGCTCCGTCGCATAGACCTGCGGCTTCATCGTAAGCCGCATTGCTTGGTTTAAGAAATACCGGCTGATCCTCGGGTAAACAGACGTATTCCGCGTAAGTTCCAAAGCGATGGGGGCTAATGCCGAATACCTGATCGCCTTTCTTGAACAAGGTTATATTCTTGCCTACCGAATCAACCTCGCCGGCAAACTCAACACCGAGGATCGGATGCTTGGGGTTTCTAAGGCCGTAGAGAAAACGGATGAAAAAAGGATCCGCTCTCCGGAAGGAGCAGTCGGAGGGGGTTACGACGGCCGCATATACTTTTATCCGTATTTCTTGCTCCTTGGGAGCGGGGATCTCTACATCCTTGAATTGAAGAACTTCCGGCGTTCCGTATTTCGCGCATACGATCGCTTTAATAAAAACTCCCCCTTAGCTGTTTTTACCAATTTATGCATAATGTAAATTAAACTATTCATAATGTCAAGTTAACTTTACACAAATGGGCCGCATCTTTGGCGTGTTTGGCATGATCTCGACTTCCATTTGGTTAAAAAAGATGACTTCCTTAGGATGAGGAAGTCATCTTTTTTTATGATCGATAGAAGAAGCTAAACCCTATATATTACATGTATTGTTAATTTAATGATATAAAATACAAGGAAAATGGTAAGATAAGGTGAGGATTTTGTAGAAATTTATCATAAAATGTCCTTTTAAAACCAATTAATGAGACTAATTTCCTCATTTTCTAATTTTAATGTCATGTATATTGACGTAAAGATTTGACCGCCCCTATAATGAGGTTGCGAACAATGGTAACACATTCCAATTAAATGTTCGTAATTAGAAAGAAGAACTGGGGAGTGGAGAGATGAAAAAGAAATGGTTTATTCAAACGGGGCTTGTGGCGGTTATGCTTAGCCTGCTGCTTGCAGCCTGCGGCAACAACAATGAAAAACCGGCATCCACGACAACCGAGAGCAGTGCGGCAGAAGCTTCAGGAGATACGATTAAAGTAGGGGTCCTGCATTCCTTGAGCGGTACGATGGCGATTAGCGAAGTATCCGTTCGCGATGCGGAAATGATGGCGATTGAAGAAATTAACGCGGCAGGCGGCGTGCTTGGCAAGAAGATCGAAGCGATCCAGGAGGATGGCGCATCCGACTGGCCGACTTTCGCCGAGAAGGCGCGCAAGCTGCTCTCCGAAGATAAAGTCGCAACGGTATTCGGAGGATGGACGTCCTCCAGCCGCAAAGCGATGAAGCCGGTGTTCGAGGAGCTTAACGGACTGCTCTGGTACCCGGTGCAATACGAAGGTCTCGAGGCTTCCCCTAACATCTTCTATACGGGCGCTACAACGAACCAGCAGATCGTTCCGGCCGTTGACTGGCTGCTGGAGAACCGCGGCAAGAAGTTCTACCTGCTTGGCTCGGACTACGTCTTCCCCCGTACGGCAAACCTGATCATCAAAGAGCAACTGAAGGCAAAAGGCGGCCAAATGGTCGGAGAAGAATATACGCCGCTTGGCCATACCGACTACAGCACGATTATAAGCAAGATCAAAGAAGCAAAGCCGGACGTTGTGTTTAACACGCTTAACGGCGACAGCAACGTAGCCTTCTTCAAGCAGCTGAAGGATGCGGGCATTACGTCTAAAGATATTACGACGTTGTCCGTATCGGTAGCGGAAGAGGAAATCCGAGGCATCGGCGTAGACGTGCTGCAAGGGCATCTGGCGGCATGGAACTACTATCAAACAACGGATACGCCGGCGAACAAGACGTTTGTCGAGAATTATAAGAAGAAATACGGCGAAGACCGCGTGACGGCTGATCCGATTGAAGCGGGCTACACCGCGGTATACCTGTGGAAGGCTGCGGTGGAGAAGGCAGGCTCGACCGACGTGGATAAAGTCAAAGCCGCGGCGAAGGATCTCGAATGGGATGCTCCGGAAGGCAAAGTGAAGATTGACGGCGAGAACCAGCATATTTACAAAACGGTTCGGATCGGCGAAGTGCAATCGGACGGACAGTTCAAAGAGCTGTGGAACTCCGGAGATGCGGTAATGCCGGATCCGTTCCTGAAAGGCTATGACTGGGCGGCAAGCATCAAGCCGACAGACTAACCGGCAGAAGTAGGCTGAACAGCAAGGATGAAGGGGGAGTATTCGACAGATTTATGGTTCGGATACTCTCCTTTTGTATAACCCCGAAGGAGTTGAAGGCATATGGAGGTCATTACCCTGCAGCTGTTTAACGGGCTGAGCGTCAGCTCGATCCTGCTGCTGATTGCGCTTGGCCTGGCCATTACGTTTGGACTGATGAAGGTCATCAATATGGCCCATGGCGAGCTCATTATGATTGGCGCTTACTCCACGTACTTGACGCAAAATATGTTTGAAGACTATTTGCCGAAGTCGATGTTCGATTGGTATTTCGTCCTCGCGATACCGGTCAGCTTCCTAATCGCCTTTGTATTTGGTCTAATCCTTGAGATGAGCCTGATCCGCTTTCTGTATGGCCGGCCGCTCGACAGCCTGCTCGCCACCTGGGGGGTTGGCCTCGTGCTGCAGCAGCTTGCGAGATCGATCTTTGGCGCGCCAAACGTTGCGGTGACGAGTCCAACCTGGCTGGATGGCGGGGTCAGCTTCCTTGGCGCGGTCCTTCCTTATAAAAGGCTGTTTATCATCGGGCTTGTTATCGTTACGCTGCTTGCGATGTACTTCTATATTTACCGCAGCCTGGAAGGACGCCGGATGCGGGCGGTTATGCAAAACCGCGATATGGCGGCATGCCTTGGCGTATCCACCCGCCGCGTTGACGCGATGACCTTTGCGATTGGTTCGGGAATTGCCGGTATCGCCGGCTGCGCGCTGACGCTGATTGGTCCGATTGGGCCGTCGCTTGGCACTTATTATATTGTCGATGCGTTTATGGTGGTTGTGCTTGGCGGAGTCGGCAAGCTGGTGGGCACCGTGCTTGGTGCGCTCGGAATTGGCGTCTTTAACACGATGTTCGAATATTGGACGAATGCATCGCTTGGCAAAGTGCTCGTGTTCCTCTGCATCGTTGCTTTCCTGCAATGGAGGCCGATGGGATTCGTCGCCATGCGTTCGCGTTCGCTTGATTCATAGAGAGAGGTGGGGAATCAAATGTTGACGATGCGAAATTTTTCTCCCCAGCGTTTATGGCTGCTTGCCTGTTATGTGGCTGCTGCCGCTGCGCTGTTCTCGGCTCCGCTCTATTTAAGCGACTTCCGACTAAACTTGCTCGCGAAGTTCCTGGCGTTTGCCATTGTTGCGCTTGGTCTGGATCTGATCTGGGGCTATACCGGTATTCTAAGCCTGGGGCACGGTATCTTTTTTGGACTTGGCGCCTATGCGATGGCGATGTATCTGAAGCTTGAGGCAAGCGGCGGGAAGCTGCCGGACTTTATGGGCTGGAGCGGATTAAGCGAGCTGCCGATCTTCTGGAAGCCGTTCGAGAACTTTGGCTTTGCGGTGCTGATGGGAATCCTCATCCCTGCTGCGTTGGCGCTGTTCTTGGGGTATTTCACCTTCCGGAACCGGATTCGCGGCGTGTACTTCACTATTCTTACGCAAGCTCTCGTTATTATTACGACAACGCTGCTTGTCGGACAGCAAGCCTATACGGGAGGAACTAACGGCGTTACGGGCTTTAGCAAAATATTAGGCGAGCCGATTGCTTCGCCGGATACGAAGCGGATGCTGTATTGGGTGACGGCAGCCGTGCTGGTGGCGGTGTTTATCCTATGCCGTTATGTGGTGAAAAGCCGGTTCGGCAAGGTGCTTCGCGCGATCCGGGACGGGGAGAACCGGGTCCGGTTCATCGGGTACAATCCGGCCGTCTACCAGATGGTAGTGTTTACGATGTCGGCGGCTATCGCCGGTATCGCGGGAATGCTGTTTGTGCTGCATGTCGGCATAATCTCGCCTTCCATGATGGGAATCGTGCCTTCGATTGAGATGGTACTGTGGGTTGCGATCGGCGGCCGCGGAACCTTGATCGGAGCCGTGCTTGGGGCAGTACTGATGAATTGGGCAAAAAGTGAATTCAGCACTACCTATCCGCAAGGATGGACGTATTTCCTTGGCGGCGTGTTTATTCTGGTTGTTGTGTTCCTGCCTAACGGGGTGGCTGGTCTTGCCGCCAAGTTGAAGTTCCGCAAGAAGAAAGAGGAGAGGAGTGAGCCGGAGCATGAGCGAGTCGAGTATCCTGCAATGTAATGAGGTGACGGTAGCCTTTGACGGCTTCAAGGCGATTCAGGGAATGAGCCTGCATTTGCGGAAAGGGGAGCTCCGGTTCCTCATTGGGCCCAACGGTGCCGGCAAAACAACGATGCTGGACGTGATCTGCGGCAAAGTAAAGCCTACGGCGGGGACGGTTACCTTCAAGCAGTCCATCGATATCGCGAAGAAAAAAGAACATCAGATCGCCGAGCTTGGCATCGGCCGCAAGTTCCAGGCGCCGTCGATTTTTCCGTCGATGACGGTGTTTGAGAATCTCGAGATTGCCATGCGCCAGAAGCGCGGCGTATTTACGGTGCTGTTCGCCCGGATGAAAGCGGAGGAGCGGGAACGAATCGAGCGGCAGCTTGAGATGATTGGGCTGCAGGATAAGGCGGATTGGCGGGCAGGCGGCTTATCGCATGGCGAGAAGCAATGGCTCGAGATTGGCATGATGCTGCTGCAGGAGCCGGAGGTGCTGCTGCTGGATGAACCGGTAGCGGGCATGACGGATAAGGAAACGGACAAGACGGGCGAGCTGCTGATCGAGATCGCCCGTCAACGCTCGATTGTGGTTGTGGAGCATGACATGGAGTTTGTCCGCAACTTCGCAAGCAAAGTGACGGTTATGCATGAAGGAAAGCTGCTGAAGGAAGGCTCGATGGAAGAAGTGCAGGGGGATGATCGAGTGGCGGAAGTATATCTCGGGAAAAGGAGGGATGCGGATGCTAGCCGTTCAACAGCTTGAAGCGGGATACGGGGAAAGCGTGATTTTGCGTGATGTAACACTGAGAGTGGAACCGGGGCAGGTCGTCTGCCTGCTCGGGCGTAACGGCGTTGGGAAGACAACGCTGATGAAAAGCATCATGGGACTGCTCAAGGCGCGGAAAGGAACCGTTGCCTACAACGGGCATGAGCTGACGAAGGCCGCGCCGGGGCGCCGCGCGAAGAGCGGAATCGGCTATGTACCGCAAGGGCGCGAGATCTTCGGGCAGCTAACCGTATACGAGAATATATTGGTTGGCCTTGAGGCCGCGCGCGAGAAGATGGCGGCCCGCTCTATTCCGGAGGAAGCGATCGCCAAGTTCCCGGTGCTGCCCACAATGTATAACCGGCGCGGCGGGGACCTGAGCGGCGGTCAGCAGCAGCAGCTGGCGTTCGCGCGGGCGCTCGCCTCAAAGCCGGATCTGCTGCTGCTCGATGAGCCATGCGAAGGCATTCAGCCCTCTATCGTGGACGACATCCGCGATGTTATCCGCTCCATCAAGGCGGACGGCAAGACTTCGATTCTGCTCGTCGAGCAGAGCCTCGATTTCGTGAAAAGCGTCGGCGACTACTTCTACGTGCTGGATAAGGGGGCAATTGCCTGGGAAGGCGGCCTAGAGGATTTAAGCGACGAAGTGATAAAGAAGTATTTGACGGTGTGAGTGGGCGGAATGGGCTGGAGCGGCTGCAGCTGTAAGAAAGGTCTAGCAGGCTGCAGGCTGCAGCCTAGCTTGCAAGCTGGGTTGCGTTGCACAAAATTTCAGGATATTTGCCCGAATCGGGCGGTATTGGCGAAATGGATTGCATAAAATACATGATATTTCGCTAATTTGGGTCCCAATTGGCCTCGTTTTCTCTAATATCCTGCACTTCGTGCAGGATATTTTCCATTCACGAGCTAAATCGCATGATTTTACTGCATTTTGTACAACGTCGGCGAACCGGCTGCGTTTCAAGCCATCCTTAACCCTCTATCAGTTCCAAAGGCAAAAAGGCATATTCACCGTTTCTAACAATGCTGCCTTTCCTAACTGGGATGGGATGCTTGAACAGAGGGCCGTCGATAACGGTGGTGTGGAATTCGCCGCCTTCTCCGCAAGGGTCAATGCCGCGGGCCAGCAGCTCCTGTATGTAGTCGTGAGTCAATGCGCGTCCCAAATCCTCTTCCTTCATCCCTAACGATAAATTGACGGTGACGACAATGGAAATGAATCCGAGGTTAACAAACTCCTCAACAGCCTCTAGATGATCCATTTGCCATAACGGCATCCCCAGCTTTAGGCTGGCGATTTGGGTGACCTTGTCATGCCAGCAATCTTGGACAGGCATATCCAAGTCTCCCGTGACTAACGCTTCTGCGCCTTCATGCTTGGCCTGTTTCAGTAGAGCTATAAATTCCTTTTCGTAATCCTCCCAGCTTGCGGCCGCTGTATACACGGGTAAACCGATGGATTCCGCTTGGGCGCGGATGAGCTTCGGAGGCATGCCATGAGATCTGGAGCGTTTCCCTTCCTCCTCCATCATAACGATAAGCCCAATCGGTTCTCCAACCTGCATGGACTTATACAGGGCAAGGGTGCTGTCTTTTCCTCCGCTAAATGAAGCTATGAATTTATGCCCGTGGGCGCCGTTTTTCCAGTTCACCGTTTCTTTCATTCCAAAGATCTCCTTCCATTCCTGCTTAGTGAATTGTAACATGATTTGCCGTCCCGGGCCGCATAGGTACGTTGGATTTCCTCCAATGAAATCGGGATAAAAGGAGAGAAACCGAGGCTACGATGGATTCGCTCCAGTATAAGGGGCAAGAAAGAGCTATAGTCGCCAAAATGAGCTGAATATACTGCATAAAATCCAATGTAGATCGAGTTAACGGGCAAAAATGTCCCATTACGCTGTACGAAATCCAATGTAAGTCGCCATGCAGCATCCATGGAATCAAAAAAAGGGTTATCCCGGTCATGTTATGACTCGTCGGATAACCCTTTTTTAAACGCAAGCTAACGAACCTACTTCATCCCCGAGATCGAGAAGTTCTCGATGATATGTCTTTGGAAGATGATAAAGATGACGATAATCGGGATGACCATAAAGGTGGAGCCGGCCATCTGGAGCGCGAAGTTGCCGCCGTATTGTCCTTTGAGCAAGGTCAGGCCAACGGACAAGGTGTACAGCTTCTCGTCGTTCGCGATAATAAGCGGCCAGATAAAGCTGTTCCAGCCGGCGATAAAAGCGAGAATGCCCTGTACCGCAAGGATAGGCTTCGAGATCGGAAGCACGATCTGCATGAAGGTACGGAATTCGCTTGCGCCGTCCAGGCGCGTAGCTTCGAGCAGCTCATCCGGAATCGTCTGCATGAACTGGCGGAACAGGAAGATGCCGAAGGCGCCGACCAGACCCGGCAGGATAATACCCGCCATCGTATTGGTCAAGTGCATCTCGTTCAGAATCAGGTAGATCGGAATCATTGTAACCTGACCGGGAATCATCATGGTAGCCAGTACGAGATAGAAGAGGGCGCTGCCGCCCTTGAATTTATATTTCGCGAACCCGAAGCCGGCCATGGCGTTCAGGAACAGGCCAACAAAGGAGAACACGACGATGATCAGCGTGTTTTTCAAGTAAACGCCAAAGTTCATTTCGGTGAACAGGTGTCTGAAGTTATCAAACGTAGCATCTACGGGCAGGAAGGTAGGCGGGATATTCTGCATCTCCGCTTCCGACTTGAAGGCGGAGAGGATCATCCATATAAAAGGCAGGATGACCAGGATTCCGCCTATGGTGAGCAGCGCGCCAAGGGCCCATTTCAGCGCCAGGTCGTTCTTGGCTGCGCCGGATCCAGATTTTGCATGTGCGCTCATTTGTTCACCTCCTAATTATAGATCCGTATCTTTGCCCTGCAGCTTGAACTGCAAGAGCGTGATGAGAATGATTGCAAAGAACAGGACGAACGAACCGGCAGCCGAGTAGCCGAAGTGGCTGAGCTGGAAGCCGTTGTGATAGATAAACAAAGCCACGGAGGTCGTGCTGTCCAGCGGACCGCCATCCGTCATAATAAACGGCTCTTCGAAGAATTGAAGCCAGCCGATCATCGTCGTAATGGACACGAAGAAGATCGCGAAACGAAGCATCGGAATCGTAATGTACATCAGCTGCCGGAAGTTGCCGGCACCGTCGAGCTGAGCCGCTTCGTAATAAGACTTCGGAATGCCTTGCAGCGCCGCGATAAAGATGATCATGTTCAGACCAATCCCGCGCCATGCGCCCATGATAATGAGCGAGATTTTCGCCATGATTGGATCCTGGAGCCAAGGTACGGCTGGCAGATTAACGGCATCAAGCAAATAGTTCAGCAGGCCAAAGATAGGGTTATACAACAATGTCCATACAACCGCGACCGCAACCACGTTCGTAACGGAAGGCATGTAGTAAATGACGCGGAAGGCGTTAAAGATCCGGTTGCCTCCGAAGTTAACGATAATAGCAATGAGAAGGGAGCCGATCAGAATAAGCGGCACACCGATAACGACGTAAAACAATGTATTTAAGATGGACTTGCCGAACACGGGATCAGCCAATACGTCCACATAATTGTCGAGTCCAACGAATGAAATATTCGACCAGTCGGCAAGACCGGCAAGGTCCATGTTCGTAAAGCTGATAACAAGAGCGACGACAATCGGTAACAATGAAAACAGTATTAGTAAAATAAGCGCGGGAGCGATAAAGAAATAAGGCGCTTTACTCTGAGAATATCCTTTCATCCATGCTTCCTTTCCTTTGCGCTTCTACCGCAAAAATTAATGGCAAAACATAACCGGCAGCGTTTCTGTTTAGGTTCAGAAGTGCTGCCGGTGCTTGCTTGCATTCCAAGTTGCTGCTGTTACTTGCTCAGAATATCGGTAGCTTTCTTGTTAAAGCTGTTCATTTCGTCTTGCGTCTTCGATTGGCCGCGGTAGATCTTCTCGAACGAGTTCAGTGCTTCTTGCGCAACTTGCTCCCAAGGCTTCAGGAGCGGCATTGGCTCGGAGCTCTTCATTTGCTCGCCGATTACTTTCAGGTTTGGATCGCTGGTCAACGCTGGATCTTCCCATGCTTTCTTCGTGGAAGGCAATGCGTTTGCAAGCTCAAGCCATTTGAGCTGGGTTTCAGGCTTGCTCATGTAAGCAAGGAATTTCATCGCTTCTTCTTTATGGTCGGTATATTGGAAGACGGACAGGTTGGAGCCGCCTAGTGCCGAGATGTTGTTTTCTTTTGCAGGAAGAACCGCAGTAGCCCATTTGCCTTTCAGTTCGGGAGCTTGATCGTTAATCAGCTTAATCATCCAAGGACCGCTGATGAACATTGGCAGGATTCCGTCGCCTTTGAAGCCGGCTACGATGTCGATGCCCAGGTCAAGCGGAGCGTCACCGTCTTTGAAGAAGCTGTTCAGGTAGTCAACCGCTTCTACGAATTTCGGCTCGTTGAACAGCGGCTTGTTGCCGTCGATCAGCTTGGAGCCGTTCTGGCGAGCGAACATGAACATAAGAGTCTGTTCTTTTACGTCAAGGCTGATGCCGTATTTGCCCGTGCCGCGTGCCTTCAGCTTGTCCGCCGCGTCTTTCAGCTCATCCCAAGTTTTAGGCGCTTGGTCGTAGCCGACTTCCTTCAACAGATCCGTGCGGTAGTAAAGAACGCGAGTATCGATATACCAAGGTACGCCTACGGTTTTGCCGTCGTATTTCGTTGTATTCAAGGAACCGTCATAGAAGTTGCTGTCCGCAAGCTCCGGGTAGTTAGCGATATCGGAGGACAGGTCCATCAATGCGCCGGCGTTAGCGAACTCCGGAATCCATGTTGTACCCATTTGCACAACGTCCGGGCCTTTTTTCGACGCAACAGCCGTCAGCAGCTTGTCATGCGCCGTGTCCCATGGAAGCGGCTGAACATTGATTTTGATGTCCGGATTTTCGGCTTCGAATTGCTCGGCGATTTTCGGAAGGGATTTAGCTTCTTCGCCCATGCCCCATACATTAAGAGTAACTTTGCCTTTGCTGCCTTTGCCCGTGTTGCCTTGATCCGCGGTGTTGTTGTCTGCTTTATTTCCGCCGCAAGCGGACAGAATGCCCATGAGCAGAACGGAGCCTGCGAGCGTAGCGGTAAGAGATTTTTTGAATGTCATAATAAAAACAAGACCTCCCCATGTTGTCGGTTGTTAAAAAATAGTATGCAGTGGCAATGCTTCAATTATTCGGCTTTGCGTCAGGTTAGCGCTTCGCCGTCGTATTCGCTTTTTGAGTCAATCCTCTGTTCGAGAATCGTTTCGATATCGCCCGATTCCCTCCTTCTCAGATGTTCTGTAGGACAATCCCCTGCGTTTAATTCTAGGTTAATTCGTTGTAGAAACGTTTCAACGACATTATAGATCAGAGCATAAGCGCTTTCAAGTATTATTTTTTACACGTTGGAATTAATAGAAACGTTTCTATTTCTCCTTTTTACAAGGTTGACGACCCGAAATTATTTGATTATAATCCTGTTCTAGGTATTATCGAAACGTTTCTATAGTTGATTTTGACTTCATCGGTGTGAAGAATATAACGCGAATAGGCAATCCTACACGTAACCATTTCGGCTATAACATGAGGTTGGACAAATGGGGAGGCATAATTGAAATAATGGAGACAGCAAAAAGTACGATCCGTTTGGAAAACGGGGAACTGGCATTCGAATTCTGGAGCAGCGGCGATCTGTTTGCTGCCCGGTCCGGAGAAACGATGCTGAATCAGGTCATGACGCATCCGCTTGACGGATCCATGAACAACCTTTATTTGCGCAAGCATACAGTGGAAGGAATCCGCTTCGAACCGCTGCTTGGCATCCGCTCATCCAGCCGTTTGACGAAAGCCGGCGATAAGCTGGTCTGGGATGGAGCAGCATTTGGCGGCGAACTGCAATATAAGGTTTCTTTTGCCTTAACGAAGCATGGCATTTGGTTCTGGGACGTAACTGTTCAAGGCAGCGATGCAACGATTGACGTTGTCTACGGACAAGATCTTGGTCTTGGGGATACCGGGGCTGTCCGGACGAACGAGGCGTATATCTCCCAATACGTTGACCATAAGGTATTCCGGGACGAGCAGCTTGGTTATGCGTTGTGCTTCCGGCAAAACCAGCCGATGGGAGGCGCTTTCCCTTATATGCAGCATGGCTCGCTGACGGGAGCGGTAGGCTATTCGACGGACGGCTTCCAATTCTTCGGCTTAAGCCATAAAGAGACCGATGTGCCGGAAGCTCTGCTGCAGCCTGCGCTGGCGAATGAGATCTATCAATATGAGTTCACGTACGCAGCCCTTCAAACTCCGAAGAAGCAGGTTCAAGGCGAAGCGCGCTTCGTATTCTACGGACTGTTCAAGAAGGATCATCCTTCGGCGATTGAGAAGCTGGAATATTTCGAGGAAGTGCTGGAGGCTTGGAAGCAGGTAGAATCCGCCGACAAGACTCAGCAGGCTGAAGCGGAAGAGACTTATCCGAAGGTTGTCGTATCGTCTGCGATCGGATCGCCTCTTCGCACTTTGTCTATGGACCCGGAAGAGATCAAGTCGATGTACCCGAACCGGGAGCAGGAAGAATTCCAGGACGGTCAACTTCTATCCTTCTTCACGGAAACGCATGAGCATGTGGTGCTCAAAGAGAAGGAGCTGCTTGTCGAGCGTCCTCATGGCCACATCCTGATGTCCGGCGGCAATGACCGCATGACGGATAACGTGATGACGACGACTTCTTATATGTACGGGATTTTCAACTCGCAGCTTCTGGCGGGCAATACGAATTTTCATAAAATGATAACCAATGCGCGTAATGCGCTTAACGTGCTCAAGACTTCCGGTCAGCGCATCTACGTTGAAGTTGACGGCGTTTATCGCTTGCTTGCGATGCCTTCGATGTTCGAGATGGGCTTCAACTATGCGAAATGGTTCTACAAGACGGCGGACGATACGCTTGTCATCACGAACTACACAACGGTAGATTCGCCGGAGGTCCGTCTGGAGCTTCGCTCGCAGAAAGGGATCGGCTACCGGTTTAGAGTAACGAATCAGGTGTCGATGAACAATAACGAATTCGAGCTGCCTTACTCCATGGAGGAGAAGGACGGCGTGCTGATCTTTAAGGCGGACAGCCAGTCGCCAAGCACGAAGGTGTTCCCGAACCTGCAATACCGTATGCGCGTAGACGGTGCGGCGGTAACCGCTCTGGACGAGAGCGCGCTTGTCGGAGGCTTAACGCCGGGTGCGGCATCGCTTGTTGTTCTTGAGCTTGCGGCAACTTCGGCTTGGACCCTTACGGTGCAAGGGCTGCTGCAAGGCGAAGAGCTGCCGTTCGAAGAAAAGCAGGCGGCAAGAGAGATCGAGCGCTATAGAGCCTTTTTGCGTCAGGTGATGAACGGCTTCCGGCTGTCCCATGACGGAGCTTCGAAGGCTGAGCTTGTCAAAATGAACTCGCTCGCATGGTGGTATACGCATAATATGCTCGTCCACTATTCGGTGCCTCATGGCCTCGAGCAATACGGAGGAGCGGCTTGGGGTACGCGCGACGTATGCCAAGGGCCGGCGGAATATTTCCTGTCCACGCATA
Source organism: Paenibacillus glycanilyticus NBRC 16618 (assembly GCF_004000805.1). Lineage (GTDB taxonomy): Bacteria > Bacillota > Bacilli > Paenibacillales > Paenibacillaceae > Pristimantibacillus > Pristimantibacillus glycanilyticus. The sequence goes on along the minus strand of NZ_BILY01000021.1, from coordinate 29,222 downwards.
AGTACGAGCAAGTGGCGGAAATTCTGAAGACCGTTTACTCGCATCAGTACGAAGACGAAGGCAACTGGCCGCAATGGTTTATGTTCGACCGTTATTACCGGATCCAGCAGGAAGAGAGCCATGGCGATATTATCGTATGGCCGCTGAAGGTGCTCGGCGATTATCTGGCAGCGACCAAGGATTACGGCATTTTGGAGCAGCGCGTTCCTTACTCGATCCGCCATACGGGCGAATTCACGGAACAATCCGCAACCTTGCTTGATCATGCGATCAAGGAAATCGACTACATTAAAGAGCATTTCCTGCATGGCACGCATCTGTCCTCCTACGGCGACGGAGACTGGGACGACACGCTACAGCCGGCAAATGCACAGCTCAAAAAATATATGATCAGCAGCTGGACGGTTTCGCTGACTTATCAGGTTATCGGGCAATTCGGCCGCGTGCTGGAAACCTTTGATTCCGCGCTTGCCGAGGAGCTTACGCAGCTGGCCGCGGGCATTCAGGCTGATTTTAACCGCTACATGCTGGCGGAAGAGGTTATTCCGGGCTTCGTCTACATGGAGAAGCCGGAGGAAGCGAAGCTGATGCTGCATCCGACGGACACGACTACGGGCATTCAATACCGTCTGCTTCCGATGACGCGCAGCATGATCAGCGAGCTCCTAACGGAAGAACAGGCGGAAGCTCACTACCGCATTATCAAAGAGAAGCTGTACTGTCCGGACGGCGTGCGTCTGATGAACCGGCCTGCGAATTACGCGGGCGGCGTCAGCGTAAACTTCAAGCGCGCGGAACAGGCCGCTAACTTCGGACGGGAAATTGGCCTGCAGTACGTCCATGCGCATATCCGTTTCGTAGAGGCGATGGCGAAGCTGGGCAAGACCGACGAAGTATGGAAGGGACTCTTGACCATCAACCCGGTTGGTCTTCGCGACGTTGTTCCAAACGCCGAGCTGCGTCAAAGCAACTCCTACTTCAGCAGCTCCGACGGCAAGTTCATGAACCGTTACGACGCCCAGGAGCGCTTCGGCGAGCTTCGCGATGGCAGCGTGCAGGTGAAGGGCGGATGGCGTATTTATTCGAGCGGCCCGGGAATCTACATGAACCAGCTGATCTCGAATGCCCTCGGGATTCGTCAGCTCGGCTGCGACCTTGTTGTCGATCCGGTATTGCCGGAGAAGCTGGACGGAATGACGTTTGATTTTGGATGGAACGGCAAGCCGGTTACGTTTGTCTACCGTCTTGGCGGAGGAACGCGCGTAAACCGCATCCTCATTAACGGACGGGAAGCGGAGTTTACCTATACGGATAACCGTTACCGCAATGGCGGCGTGCGTATTGCGGAAGAACAGCTGACTGCAAGTCTGCGCCCTGAAGGCAACCGCGTTGAAATATTTATGTAATCGGAAGGACTGGTGGTATCTTGGTGCCGCCAGTCCTTGTGTTATAGTAGAATAAGGACAAGGAGGAGTGGGAACTGTGGTCAGCATTAAAGACATCGCCAGACAAGCGGGCGTTTCAATATCGACCGTATCTTACGCGTTAAACGGTAATCCGAAAGTAACGGAAGAAACAACGGCCAGAATATTGGCGGTTGCCAGTGAATTGAACTATGTCCCGAATGCTGCCGCGCGATCGCTCAAGCGGAGAGAAACGAAAATCATCGGGGTATTTCTGACCGATTTCAGCGGGGCGTTCTATGGAGACCTCCTTCAAGGGATGAAGGAGGTGCTGTCGGTCAAGGGCTATGATCTGATCGTCTGCAGCGGCAAGCAGTCGCACCGCATGCTTCCGGAGAGATTGATCGACGGAGCAATTATCCTCGACGAGACATTCGACAGCAAGGAGCTGGCCAGCTACGCGGAACGCGGGCATAAGCTGGTCGTGCTGGACCGGGAGCTGAACCATGCGAATGTTAACCAGGTGCTGCTCGACAATAAAGCCGGAGCGGCGCTGGCGATCGAATACTTGCTGGAGCAAGGACACCGGAAGCTGTATGCCATAACGGGGCCAAGAGGCTCCTTTGACTCCAAGCAGCGCTTGGCGGCGGCCACTCAGGTGGTAGAGCGTGCAAGCGATGCTTCGCTTACCGTTATTGAAGGCGATTTCAACAAGTCCTCTGGCGAGCATGCCGCGGCAAGATTAGTCGCGGAAGGCATTATCGGCTCTACAGGCGAACCGGCGGCGATATTCTGCTTCAACGACGAGATGGCGATCGGGATGTGCCATTACCTGCAAAGGAATCATCCGGATATTGTCATCGGCCGGGACCTGCATCTGATCGGCTTTGATAATCTGGAGCTGGCTTCCTTCATGCATCCTCGTCTCGCTACCATCGATTATTCCAAGCGCAAGTGGGGAGCTATTGCGGCGGAGCAGCTTCTTAAGATTATATGCGGACAAGAGGTCGAGCAGGAGCGTATTTACGTCTCTCTTGTTCGAGGCGAGACGGTAGGTTCGGTCGCTCCTTAACGAATCCTTATATGGTACGAAAGATCAGAAATCCTCGCCGGATGATTTCTGGTCTTTTTTTTCTATACATAGGTAGTATGGCATGGTATAGTCGGATTTGAATATTATGGAAAATACTATGCGGAGGGAAAATCATGCAAGGATCTATTTCGGTCACTCTTACCAAAGAAGATTTGGTACAGCTGCAGCTATCCTATCTATTTAAGAAACCTTATCCCTATCTCCTTGGTTTTTTGTACCTCATCTCTATTTTGGATATCGTGCTGGCTATTGCGGAGAAGGACCTCTCCAGCTTAAATCCTTTTATGGTTTTCATCTTTATTTTCGTGCCTCTGTTGGCTTTCTTCCTTATAAAGGCCCACAAGAATAACCTTAAGAATAGACTGGTAAACGAAGAGAGGCAGTACACATGGTCGGACGAGGGAGTGGTTTTGGAGAGCGACTCGCTGACTGTGAGAATGCAGTGGACGGACTTTACCGGTCTATTCGCTACCAAATCGGCCATTTATTTAATGGTCAACGGCGTAACCGCCCATATCTTTCCCCGCAGGTGCTTTACGGACGAGCAGTGGAGCGAATTCGGGCAAACGGTCCGCAGCCGCATCAAGCAAAAGAAGAAATTAAGAGGAGTAAGAAATCTGCTCATCTATGTGTTTATCTTCATCGTTACCGTCGGCATCATTCAATATTTCAATGTGAGTTAGTTCATAAGCGGAAGAGGCCGGGATCCCATTTCAGGATTCCGGCTTTTTGGTCTGCGGGAAGAGATGGGGTATAAGAAAGGAGGACAGGGAATAATGTAATAATACGCCTAAAATTTCAGTTCGACTGAAAAGAGTGATCGAAATGAAGGAAATGACCTTTAAAGCTTTTGCCCTCACGAATGAAATTGATCTGAACAAGATTGCGATCCATTGCGGAATTCCCAAGAAGTTTACCTGGGAGCAGCCTTTAATTCTGAAGGGCGACATTCTGGAGTCCATTCTCCAGCATCGAGTCGAGGAATCGCAGCAGGTGCTTGTCTTTTCATTTGGGAGCATTGTCTTCATTAATCATTCACGCCCGCAGGACATTATCGCATTCCTGAGATACATAACAGCTTTTGAACCGGAGATCGATATTTCGAACGCCGATCGTTACTCCGATGATTACAGCCTTCATTACGGGGAGAAAGAGTCCTTCGAATTGACGGATGAGTATGTGGAAGTGCCTGAATTCGAGCATTTCCATCCCGAACTTATATCTACCGTTCTTGCGAAATCGGTCGCTTTCGAGAAAGTGGAAGAGCAGCTGGGGAAAATCAACGACAAGCTGGAGACGGTGATTGAACGGCTCGAGAAAGGAAAGCTCCGGATCGGCAACAAGGAGCTGGCCCGGACGACGGCGATCATCCTGCGCTACGAGTATAATTCGCTGGCTTACATTATGATTTTGGATAAGCCCGATATTACTTGGAGCAGCAGCCATGCCAGCGAGTTTTACGACAAGATGCTGGATTTCTTCGAATTGAATGACCGGTATAAAATATTAAAGAACAAAACGGAATTCCTGCATCACATTATAGAAGGCTTCTCGACGATCAGCCATTCAATACGCGGATTGTTCGTTGAATGGATTATCGTTATTCTCATTGTCATAGAGGTTATTCTGACGGTCCTGCAAATTGCCGGAGTACTGCCATAAAGGGATTGCCGGTTAGAACGGAGAATTACTAATCGACTGACTAGGTGCAGAATCGAATACGTCCTCAGTATTCTATATTGGAGGAACTAAAGCGATGACCATTAAAGAGCAGACGATCGTAACGTCTTCAGGGAACAAGATCTTAACCAAGGACAAAGAGATTCGAATCGTTGGGAAGCTGGATGAACCGCTTATTTTGATCCTGGATAATGTATTAAGCCCGGCGGAATGCGATTTATTGATTGACTTGGCTTCGGCTAGAATGCAGCGGGCCAAAATCGGGAGCTCTCATGATGTCAGCGAAGTCAGAACAAGCAGCAGCATGTTTTTTGAGGAAGGCGAAAATGAGTGTATCGGACAAGTAGAGGCCCGGGTGGCCGAGCTTATGAATATCCCGGTCTCCCATGCGGAACCTCTGCAGGTGCTGCGGTATCAGCCCGGAGAACAATATCATCCTCATTTCGACTATTTTACGCAAGACAGCAGTATGAACAATCGGATCAGCACGCTGGTCATGTATTTGAATGACGTGGAAGAAGGCGGCGAGACATATTTCCCTTCTCTTCATTTTTCGGTAACGCCCAAGAAAGGCAGCGCGGTCTACTTTGAATATTTTTATAACGATACCCGCTTGAACGAGTTAACGCTGCATGCAGGACATCCCGTCGAAGCCGGAGAGAAGTGGGTAGCAACCCAATGGATGAGAAGACAAAGATATCGCTAAGTTTATACATAGATGTAAAAGAGCCGGAAATCTGCTGAGGATTCCGGCTTTTCTTATGATTGGAACAGGTATGGATCCGTGCATCCGTCTGTATGAAATGCTTCCCGAATAAAATGGAAACCCGAGGATACGCTAATGATGGTTGTTGAGAAGGAAGGAGCGATAAGATGAAAATAGCAGGTGTTAGGAAAATGGTAGGTCTGATGGCGTTTATGTTTATATTGGCGTCAACCTCGGCGCATGCGGCTCCTCAGACGATCCCAATGCTTCAGTCGGCGACGCAATTGTCCCAGAATCAACTTCAAATCACGTATGACCGGACGGTTGATCAGGCTAAAGGCGTTAATCCGTCTAACTATTGGATACAGAGCACAACCGAAGCGATACCGTCCGGTATTGCCACATTGGGCAAAAATGACGCGGTAGGGCCGCAGAATGCCCTGACGGCTAATCGGGTCACGATTCAACCGGTGGACGCGCAGAACAAGAGCTTCATACTCACGTTTATGCAGCCGATTACCAAGGGGATGTCGTACAAACTTATTATATGTTATGTTACCATCCCCGGAGATCCGCCTTATTCGGGAGATAATGGTTCTGCTATGTTCGTCGGGCGGTAGAAAAAGAGGATGCAAAAAAGCTTCGCCAATGCGCGAGGCTTTTTTATTTGTCGCCTAATGATTGGTCATATTCATATAACTTTACGTATTATAAACTGGAATAGAATGTTTTATGGTACAATGACGAATCGAGAGAATGTCGGGTTTAACGGTAGCGTATAAAGGAATGGAGATAAAAGAGAATGAGTTTGTTAACAGTGGAGCAGTTATCGCATACGTTTGGCGATCGGGTATTGTTTAAGGACGTGAACTTCCGTTTGCTTGAAGGGGAGCATATCGGCCTGGTTGGCGCGAACGGTACGGGGAAATCGACGCTTATGAATATTTTGACGGGCAAGCTATTGAAGGACGAAGGCAGGGTGGAATGGACGCCCCGCGTCCGTTACGGTTATCTGGACCAGCATACGAAGCTTGAAGCGGGAAAGACGATCCGCGATGTGCTCAAGGACGCGTTCCTGCCGCTGCTTGTATTGGAGGAGGAGCTTAACGATATTGCCGCGCAGATGGGCGAAGCCGATCCGGATACGCTGGAGCAGCTGTTAGTACGGATGGGAGAAATTCAAGAGGAGCTCGAAATCGGCGATTTCTATTTGATCGACGTGAAGGTCGACGAGATGGCGAATGGCCTGGGGCTTAATGCGATTGGTCTTGACCGTGACGTTACGGCGCTTAGCGGCGGACAACGGACGAAGGTTCTGCTTGCCAAGCTGCTGCTGGAGAAGCCGGGCGTCTTATTGCTTGATGAGCCTACCAACTATTTGGACGAAGAGCATATTAACTGGCTGACGAACTATTTGAAAAATTATCCCCATGCCTTTGTTCTTATTTCTCATGAGACCGGCTTTATGAATCAGGTCGTTAACGTCATTTACCATCTTGAATTTACGAGGCTGACGCGTTACACCGCCAACTATGAGAAATTCTTGGAGATGGCCGAGCTGAACAAGGCGCAGCATATCGACGCCTACGCGAAGCAGCAGGATTATATCAAGAAGCAAGAAGAGTTTATTCAGAAAAATAAGGCTCGCGCATCTACCTCAGGGCGTGCGAAAAGCCGCGAGAAGCAGCTGGGCCGCATCGATCTCATCGATAAGCCGGAGGAAGCCGCGAAGCCAACCTTTAACTTCAAGGAGTCCAGAACAAGCGGCAAGACCGTATTCGAAGCGCAGGGAATGGTTATCGGCTACAACAAACCTCTTCTTCCCAAGATGGATATGGTCATCGAGCGCGGCGATAAGATTGCGATCGTAGGCTGCAACGGCGTGGGTAAATCCACGCTCTTGAAATCGATTCTTGGCGTTATTCCGCCGCTGGACGGCAAGACCTACCTTGGCGATTATTTATCGCCTGCTTACTTCGAGCAGGAAGCGAAGGCGCCGACGATGACTCCGCTGGAGGATGTATGGGATGAGTTCTCCTTCATGAACCAGCATGAGGTTCGTGCAGCGCTTGCCCGCTGCGGACTCAAGAACGAGCATATTACCCGCCCGCTTAACCAGCTCAGCGGGGGAGAGCAGGCGAAGGTTCGCTTGTGCAAGCTGATGATGCGGGAGAGCAACTGGATTCTGTTCGACGAACCGACGAACCATTTGGACATCGTTGCCAAGGCGGAATTGAAGCGTGCGTTGAAAGCCTACAAGGGTACGATCGTTCTCGTCTCTCACGAGCCTGATTTCTATGAGGATTGGGCAACGAAAACATGGGATGTGGAAGCCTGGGCTATGCAGAGCCAGAAATAAGATATAGCAAAGCAAAGAGAGAGGATAGCTTAGTCGCTATGCTCTTTCTTTGCTTTGCGTGGCCATAACGTGTAACTGAAGCTCATCAGGAAATCGATGGCGAGGACAATCGACCAAGTGGAAATTAGATCCCTGCAGGGGCTGGTTTCCGCTTTTTTCCTTTGTTGTTTTATCATTTGAAATAGACCGCAAGTCTGAAAAAAATGAGAGCGTTTAACCCGGACAAATCTCAAAATTTAGTCAAAAATTCTCATATTTTAGCAACATTTATCGGTTATTCTTGAATAAAGTCCTTTTTTGACGCATAACATGAAACTTCCTTTAATTGCTACTCGTCTTGGGATTAAAGCAAAAGGTATGATATTTAAGATGGGGATAGATTAACAGAATTAATATATACACGGGGTTGAAGACGGTGAATAAACGATGGGGCTTTGCGGCCGCTTTGATTGTGATCCTGCTGGCCGCGTATTGGGCGTATAGCAGCAGGGACGGCGGGGAGGAAGGCAGCAAAGACAGTGTTGCCTTGCCCTCGAAATATGGCGATACGCCTCAGCTAACCCCGCATCGTGAGCAACTGCAGCAATTTATTGATCAGAAGCTTATGGGAGAGGCGGGCATCTACACGAATTATAAGGAAACGGATGAGGCAGCGGAGACCGCTACCGGTCATGAGACGCTAAGCGAGTCGGCCGGTCTGCTGATGCGTTATTACGCGCTTACCGGGCAGCGGGAAGCGTTTGATGCCGCATGGTCGCGGGCTAGAGAGACGCTGGCGGCGGATTATGGCTTCAGCTATCGCTATAGTCCTCTTCACGATAAAAAATATACCGTTAATGCCGTCGTCGACGATCTTCGGATCATCCGCGCGTTGTACGAGGCCGAGACGGCTTTTGGCAATGACGGCAACTACGGCCGGGAGGCCGCTCATTACGGCGGACTCGTCTATGAACACAATGTACAAGGGGACAAGCTTTACGATTTCTACGACGGTACCTATGGAACAACTAACAATTTCCTAACCTTATGCTATGCCGATTTCCGGTCCATCCGGCTGCTGGAAGTTCCGTCCAAGGATAAACGGGCATTGGAAGACAACCTGCTTACAATCGTCTCGGGAGGGTATTTATCCGATAAATTCCCTTTTTACGAAACCCGTTATGATTACAAATCAGGCAAGTACGGCGACCATGAAGGGGAAATCAGTACCATTGAGTCTCTTCTGACGGTGTTGTCGCTCGCCGAGATTGATCAGGAGCGTACCGCCAGCATTACGTATCTCAAGAAAGCGGTGGAAGCGGGAACGCTGTACGGACGTTACGGCCGGGACGGCAAGCCGGCGACGGATGTCCAATCGACGGCTGCTTACGCGATCGCTGCGATGATTGGCTCGACGATTGGAGATCAAGTGCTTTACTGGAACAGCATGAAACGCATGGAGCAATACCGCGTGGACGATCAAGCAAGCCCGATTGCCGGAAGCTTCGGGAATCCGGCAACGGAAGAAGTCTATTCGTTCGATAATTTGACGGCTTTATTGGCTTATGCCTATTAAGACTTCATAGAACGCGCAAGGAAAGGGGCATGGCATGAATAAGCTGCAGCGAATAAAGCTCGTACAAACGATAATCGTATGGAAAAAATACATATCTCCGGCCTCGCTGGCGGCGTTTGGCGTTGCGCTTATTTTGCTGATCGAGCTCTTTATCCCGCCTTATATCGGAATGGCGGACAACGGGGATTATTACCGGATTCTATATAGCAACGGCCTGTACTTCAATGCGCCGGATTATACGAGCCAGACACTCGGATATTTTGTCAAAAATTTCGGAATTTTCCAATACTACAACGAGAATAGCGCCCTGCTGTATTCCTCTCAAACGCTATTCGTTCGTCTAGCGCTTACGATTAGCGAATGGTTTGGTTATAACCGTCAGTTCGATATCCGGATTCAGGCGGCGCTTTACGGCGTGCTGTATGTAGGCGCGGTTTACCTGCTAGTGAAGGCAGCCGCATGGAAGGCTTCGCGCCGTGCGGGCTACGGACTGGCGCTTGGGGCTGTTTTTGTATTCGGGGATATCGGATACCTCGCGTATTTCAACTCTTTCTATAGCGAAAGCGTCGTTCTGATCATGCTGATGTATTTGTTCAGCGCGGGGATGCTGCTGTACCAGCGGCAGTACAACGACTATTTCCTGCTGTTCCTTTTTGGAGCGAGCGCAATGATCCTTACGACAAGCAAGCAGCAGAATGCGCCGATTGGCCTTATTGTCGCCATGGTGGCGGTACTGTTTGTCTTCCTGAAGCGGGATAGGATCTTCCGTACGCTCGCCGGAATGCAGGCGGTTGTCCTGCTGCTTACTGCGGTAGGCACCTATGTCCTTATTCCGGAGCAGTTCGTCAACATTAACAAGTACCACGCCATGACGAGGGGCGTATTGATGACAGCGGATAATCCGGAGCAAGCACTCGATTTCTTCGGGATCGACAGGCAGTTCTCGGTGCTTACCGGCGCCATTTATTATGACCAATTCTCTCCAATTCCAGTCGAATCGGAAGAGATGCAGACGCAGTTTCTGGATAAGTATGGCTTCCCCTCCATCGCCAGGTATTATCTGACCCATCCCGAATCGGCGGGAAGAATATTCGAGACGGCGGCCCGCAATGCCTTTTCTAACCGAACCAAGCTCGGGAATTACGAGAAGTCGGCGGACAAGCCGTTCGGCAAGCGCACGCTGGCCTTTTCCGGGTACAGCTATCTGAAAGAATGGGCTGCACCGAAGACTTCCGGGTTTGTAGTGATATGGATGATTGTCATTGCGGGACTGTACGCCGCATCCTTCTACCGGGCCGTGAAGGAGCGGGCGCTTCGGCGAACGCTTCGGCTGTCGATGATTCTCATGATGATGCTGGCGGGACTATGCGCAATGGCGGTTTCGGTTATCGGCGCCGGGGACGCGGACCTCGCCAAGCATGAGTTTTTATTTGCGGTGGCGTTTGATCTCGTGACCTTCTGGGTTATTGCCGACTGCGTATGCCGCCGCTTATGGGGGCCTAACGCGAAGAAAAATGCGGGCGAAGAAGACCCCGAACCATCCGCGTTGCTACAGGGGGGACAGCAATGAGAAGACGGACAGGAATCAAGCTATGGGTGCTCGTCTTGCTCTGTCTCTCTTTGCCGGCGGCGGTGCTGATTCCGGCTCCGGCATCGGCTGCGCAGGATTCAGCGAAAGCTGCCCGGGTGCTGCTCGTCTATGACAGCCTGGGAGTGGATACTCCTGCGGCAGGCAATATAGAGACCTTGCAGCGGCTGCTGCTCTCCTTGGGAGCGACGGTGACGACGGTTGCTTCGGATGCTTATAAGCCTGAAATGGCCAAAGATAATGCGAAGCTGATTACCGTATGCAATACGGAGGATTTATGCGGATCCATTACGCATGGCATGACGGGTTTTACGGGAGAATGGCTGCATATCGGGTCTAATCCGCCGGAGGTCCTTCGCGGGAAGCTGGCTCTGAAGACCGAAACGGCAAGCAGGCAGTCCTTAAAGCTGTCGGTAAACGGGCTCTCCGAGGAACATATTTTCGTTAATCGTCTTGCCTATATAACGGAAGGGAAAGGCGAGACTTACGGGCAGATAACCTCTTCGGAGGGAGCGATCCAGACGCCATATGCCGTATCGGCCGGCGGCTATGCATACGTACCGTATTTTCAATCGGGCAACCTGAGCGAATTGGCAATTGCGTATGTGCTGCGTACCTGGCTGAAGGCGGATGCTCCGACGCAATCTTATCTGCTTATTGGCGGCATCACGCCTTTTATCGATTTGGACAAGCTGGAGGCGTTGTCGGAACAGCTGTACAATGCCGGAATTCCGTTTCTGGTCAGCGTAAGCCCATTGTTCAACAATACCGATTATCCGGCGATGCAGCGATATGCGGCCGCTCTGCAAGCCGTGCAGGCTCATAACGGCAGCGTGCTCGTGCAAGTGCCGACGCCAACGTCGGCGGGGCAGGATCCCTCTATTCTGAAGGCGCAGATGGACGGCTTTCTGAATCATCTGGCCGATGCGGGTATTGCCCCGCTTGGGATGACGGGAGATATGAAGCGGGCCCAGGGGAAGGAAGAGCGCGAAGCGGGCTTTGCGTTCTCGGATACGACCATCCTGTTCGCCAATGAATCAGGGAGGGCATCCGGGCAAACGGAGGCGGTACAGCCTTTTGCCGCATCCCCGTATACGATGCCTGCCAAGGTGCTGCTCCGGATCAGCCGCGAGAACAAGATCTGGCCAGCGTTTCCGGTAAATCTGGCCGTCACCTTTGACTGGTTCGAGAGCGATGCCAGTCAGGAAGAAGCCGTTCGCGAGGCTGCCGGCAGCTGGCTGCCGTTTGCGGACTTCAAGTCGGAGACGCATAGCCTCAGCAGCAGCGCGCATAAGGCCGAGTCTCGCAGCGGAGCGCTTCTTCTGGATGGCAAGCCGGCCGATCTGCAGGATCAGGCCGAACCGGAAGAGCAAGCGCCCGTCGTCTCGCAGCCGGAACAAAAGGTCACTTTTCATGCTTTATTTTCGGTGCAGAACCGGATCCTGATTGTCCTTATTATTACGACCTTAATGCTGTTCGCCGTATTCCTCTTGATCGGATACCGGTTATATAAGAAAAAATACTACAAGTCGGGAGGCGGCCTATGACGATACCGGATATATTAATGGTCATATGCGTGCTGTGCATCTGGTCCCTGCTGCTCGTTAATATCGCGCTGATTATCGCCGGCTACTTCTACTATATAAAGCTGGAGAGCGAGAAGCCGCCCGAGCTTCTGCCGGGACAAGAGCCCTTCGTGTCGATTATGGTACCGGCCCATAACGAGGGCAAGGTTATCGTCAAAACGGTAGAGTCGCTGCTTGCGCTCGACTACCCGCACGACCGTTACGAGATTATCGTCATTAACGATAATTCCTCGGATAACAGCAGCGTGCTGCTGGGTCAGCTTCAGGAGAAATACAAGGGACGCAATCTCATTATCATCAATACCGATAACATAACCGGGGGTAAAGGCAAGTCCAATGCGCTTAATATCGGCTTCACCCGCAGCAAAGGCGAGCTTATCGCCATCTATGATGCCGATAATACGCCGGAACGGACAGCCCTTCGTTACCTGGTAGCCGAAATCGTGAACGACGCTAAGCTTGGTGCGGTTATAGGCAAGTTCCGGACGCGCAACCGGGACCAAAACCTGCTTACCCGGTTTATTAATATCGAGACGTTATCGTTCCAATGGATGGCCCAAGCCGGCAGGTGGAAGCTGTTCAAGCTGTGCACGATTCCGGGCACCAACTTCATCATGCGCCGCCATATCATCGAGGCTATCGGAGGCTGGGATACGAAAGCGATCGCGGAGGATACCGAGATCAGCTTCCGGATCTACATGATGGGTTACCGGATCAAGTTCCAGCCGAAGTCGGTTACCTGGGAGCAGGAGCCCCAGACGCTTAAGGTATGGTTCAAACAGCGGACGCGCTGGGCGAAGGGGAATATTTACGTGATCGTCAAAAACGTCCCGCTGCTCTTCCGGCCGGAAGCGCGCCGAATCCGCTTCGACATTCTTTATTTTCTGGCTATTTATTTCTTGCTTGTCACCTCGCTCTTAACGTCGGACGCTTTGCTCATTCTGCATGCGCTGGGTTACGTGCATACCACGATTGAGGGACTAAGCTTCTACTTATGGATACTGGCCATTACCTTGTTCGTGGTAGGGACGTTCATCACGCTTATCACGGAAAAAGGCGAAATGCACCCTTCGAATCTCGTCATTATTCTGCTTATGTACGTTACATACTGTCAGCTGTGGATGCTTGTTGCCGCCAATGGCATGTTTCAATATTTGAAGGACGTGATTTTTAAACGCGAGGCCAAATGGTATAAAACAGAACGGTTCTGACCGAAAGGAAGTGAATTTATGAGAAAAGCCGGATTTACGGCATGGGTCATCGCGCTGATTGTAGCGCTGCTGATCCCGGGTACGGGGACGCTATCCGCAGCGCCGGGGGTACAGAAGACTTACGAAACGCCTATGTCGGAAACCTCGCTTCTTGGCACCAATGCCTATGCGCAGCAGTTCTTTCAGGTGCCGGATTACTGGAACGTGGAGAGTGCCACTTTCAGGCTGGATTATAAAGTCTCCCAGCTTACCCTTAACGATTTATCGGTAGTTACGCTTAAGCTGAACGGCAAGCCGTTCTACACGTTAAAGCCCGGCACCGAGACGAATCAAAAGGTTACCCGGTCAATCGGACTCCCGCTTGAGTATTTGAAGAGCGGCGTTAACGAACTGACTATCGAAGGCGTTATTCAGACGAGAAACAATTCCGATCAGATGTGCATGCCTTCGCAGGACCAGGGCAGCTGGCTGCAAATCTTCGACAGCTCGGGCGTCGACGTGAAATATTCGGCCAAGCCGGTCGGTGCGAGCATCAGCGATTTCAACCGCCATTTCCTGGGCCTGGATACCATTCAGGATGGACAAGCCGGCGTCTTCGTGCCGGAGGAAGGCGATCTGAACGAGATGGAGACTGCCGTCTATGCGTTGTCCGGATTAACGGGCGTAAGCCAGGACGCCTCGCATCCCATTCCGCTCCTGCCGTATCAGACAAGCAACCTGCAGGGGAAAACGCTTCGTATTCTGGTAGCCTTGTCTCAGCATCTTCCGGCAGACATTCGCTCGAAGCTGAGCGAATCCGCGCTGCAGGATAAAGCGCTGATTCAATTGATCCAGAGCGATACATCCTCCTTGCTTGTTGTAACGTCCGATAATGCGGACCTGCTGAAGAAAGCAGGACGGTTTATCGGCAATCCGGCCCTGATGGAGCAATTGCAGGGTTCGTCGAAGCTGGTGGACGAATCGACGGAAGTGAATACGCCGGCGCAAAGCATCAGCCGGTATTTCCCGCTGACGGATTCCGGCGATAAGCTGACCGGCCCGTCGCACCGGGAGAAAAGCTACTACATTACGCTGCCAAGCAACCGCTCTATTGCGGAAGCGAGCAAGCTGAGCCTGGATTTCCGTTATGCGACAAATCTGGACTTTGACCGTTCGATGGTGACGGTTCTGGTGAACAACGTTCCGATCGGAAGCAAGAAGCTGTCCGCCGAGCTTGCGGGCGGCGATAATCTCGAGCTGACCATTCCGAAGAACCTTGGGATCTCGGGCAACTTCACGATCACGACGGCATTTGACCTGGAGATCAAGAATGCGGTATGTACCGGCAACCAGGATCAGATGCCATGGGCATTTGTCTCCAAGGACTCCGTGCTTCAATTGAACACGAAGGATCGTACGGACATGCTGTTCAACAACTATCCTTATCCGTTCCTCCGTGACGGCAGCTTTAACCGGGTAGCCGTTGTCCTGCCGCAAACCCAAGACAACTACACGTATGCGGCCCTCTCCAACCTGTTTAACCTGATGGGGCAGTTCGCTGCCTCCAATACGGGCGAAATCCGTTTTTATAAGGACGATGTCAAGGAAAGCGAGCTGAAGGACCGGCAGATTATCGCGATTGGTTCCTATGCGGATAACCGGTACATCCGGGAGAACAACGATAAGCTGTATTTCCAATACGACAAGCAAGGCGAAGGCTTCTTGTCCAATGAGAAGATAAGCATCGAAGAGGGCTACGGCAAGCGGATCGGAACGCTGCAGCTGATCGACTCGCCATACGGCAAAGGGCATGGCTTCCTGGCTATTACCGGCAGCAGCTCGGAATACGTCTACCTGGCGTCGAAGCTGGTCGGAAACGCCGGCAGCCTGTACAAGATTTTCGGAGACGGGGCGATGGTAGACAAGGACGGCGAGGTGCATGCCTTCCGCTTCAAGAAGGAAGCGGTGTCTGAAGCGCCGGCCGTTGTTACGCAGGTGCTGGAACGCGGCGACGTGGTAAGCTTTATGATCGCGTTTATGCTTGTGCTTGCATTGGTGCTCGTGTCGCTTGTGCTTCTCGTCCGCAAGCACCGGAAGAAGAGAAGGGGGTAGGAAGCATGAGGCGTAACACAAGCTTGTTGTCGGACGGCGGCTTTCTGCTGCTGTTCATCGCGTGCTTTGTCTGCATCGTGTTTACGGCGCGTGATCCTAATCTTTATCTGCACAACATTATTTTCTTGAACGTCGCGTTTCTGATTGCGATTGTCACTTATTTCACGACGATCACGACCGGGCTCATCCTGAATATCGCGTTTGTGTTCGGCTACGGTACGTTCACGATCTACCAGACCATCGTGCAAGGAGGCGTGGTGACCAGCCAAAGTTATTTCTGGCTGATCATGACGCCGGTATTCACTGCGATTACCTGGATGTTCACGCTGGCAAGCAAGCAGCTGCAGGAGGAGAACGAAGCGCTGCAGAAGAAGAATGCTTCGCTCGCCACGATGGATGAGAGCACCAATCTGAAAAACATGCTGTCCTTCCAGAAGGACGCGACGGTATTTATGGCGTTGTCCGACCGGTATAAGATTCCGCTGACGCTGCTCGTTCTGAACGTGAAGTACTGGAACGAGCTGAGACGGATGATTGGCGAGGAGCAGCTCAACGCAGCCGTCTATAACATTACGGCGATCAGCCAGACCAGCATTCGGGCGAACGATTCGCTCTACATGCTGAGCCAGGAGAATCCGACCTGGGGCCTTCTGCTGTTCACGGACAGGGACGGAGCCGATATTGTCATGAACCGGCTCCGCAGCAGGCTGGCGGAGATTAACGAATCGGAGAGGTCAACCAGCAACCGCTTCGAGCTCAACCTGAAGATGGGGGCTTACGAATACAACCGGGAAGAAACGCCAACTCCTCTGGAGTGGATTACCCGGGCGCGCAAGGAATTGGAGTACGACGTATAATGGCATGAATCCGAACAGGCAGATGCGTAAATTCGCATGCTGCCTGTTTTTCTATTAATATGAAGATAGATATGAGATCGATTAAAGGAGCTTGAACATGAACAAAGTGGCTTATTTGGGACCTAACGGCACCTTCTCCGAAGAGGCGGCCTTGAAGTTTTTCGAAGGAACGGATACGGAGTGGGTTATGCTGAGCTCGATTCCCGACGTTCTGGAGGCGGTCAGCCGGGATGAGGTAGACAAATGCATGGTGCCGATCGAGAACTCCATCGCGGGTAATATTCATATGACCATCGACGGTCTGCTGTTATACAACTTGAGGATTGAGGCCGATGTCGTCTTTAAGGTATCGCTCCATTTGATCGGAAATCCCGGCAGCGCGATGAGCGATATCCATACGGTAAGATCCATCATGCCCGCCATTAATCAATGCCGTCGGTTCATCAAGGAGCATGCCCTGAAGCTGGAGTATGCGGACAGCACGGCTCACGCAGCTTTCTCAGTCAAGGAATCCGGCGATGCCGGAACGGCCGCGATCGGATCGGCATCGGTTGCCGAGAAGTACGGCCTGCAGATTCTGGAGAGCGGCGTGCAGGACCATTCCGCGAATCATACCCGTTTTATCGTGGTCAGCAAGAAGCCTAACGAGGATACGGGGCAAAAGAAAACGATGATGCTGATCACTCCGAGCGAAGAGTATCCAGGCGTATTGTCTTCGATTCTGAACGTGTTCTCCGCGCTTGCGATCAACCTCTCTTGGATTGAATCGCGGCCAACCGGCCGCAAGCTTGGCGAGTACAGGTTCCTGATCGAGACGGAAGCCGGGGGCAATGAGCAGCGTATGGATAAAGCGATTAAAATTATCGAAACCTTTGGTCATGACGTTCATGTCCTGGGCAGCTACGCAACGACGATTCTGTAAAGCTACTGCGCAACGGTCTTGAAATAGCAATAAATCCGTTCAAGATTCTGCTCTTGCTTTCCTTGCTTTTTCTCCATGCCGCCGAATTCGAAGAACTTCACTTTCTTGATGCCGACATAGCTGAAGAGGGCTTTCCGCATAAGCACCTTATGAGCATTGTTGAGCCAGAACAGCGGATAAAGGGAAGGTCCTTTCATGGTGGAGATGCATACGACCGATTTGCCCTTCAAGAGGCCTTCGGGAAGGAGCTTTCCATTATCGCGGTATGCGAAGTTTGAAGCAAACATCCGGTCAATGTAACCAAGCAGCATCGCCGGCGGCCGGCCCCACCAGATCGGGTAGACAAGCACGATTTTCTCGGCCCAGAGCAGCTGCTGGCGATGCCTGTCGAGCTCCGGGTCGGCATGCATATCCCGCCTGCGCTTATTCTCGTTAAATACAAGCAGCGGATCGAACGATTCGGCATAGAGGTCAAGCACCTGTATCTCTTCGACTTGATTGTTCTCTTGCAGGCCTTGGATCGTTTTCTGCAGGAAGGAATAGCTGAGACTGTTATGGTTCGGATGCGTGTAAATAATAAGGGTTTTCATCGGACACCTTCTTTGTTATCATTTGATAAGAAGTTATCACGCAACATAAATTGTTGTCAATAGATAATTATTTTTTGATAACAAAAAGGATGATTTCAGCCCAGCCCGGTTATAAGGAGATGGTCCAATATGGATTCCAAGGATAAACTATTCGGGCAGATGGTGTCCCACATTGCAGCTTCCCACCAATTGCATTACGATATGACGAAGGGAATGCCGATGGATGATATCACGCCTCTGCAATACGAAATAATGGAATTTCTGACGGTGAAACAGCCGATTACATTAAGCGAAATCAGCGAATGCAAAGGCATCTCGATGCCGAACACGAGCCGTGAGATCCGCAAGCTGACGGAGAAAGGGCTCTGCGAGAAGATTGAGGATCGGGAGGACCGGAGGAAGCAGTACATCCGGCTATCCACGCTTGGCGAAGAGAAAATGGGAATGGCCTTCGGCCATATGAGACAGCTGTTCCTGCAGCAAATCGAGCATGTGCCGGAGGCCGATCTAGACCGGATTTCTGAGGCGCTTGAGGTGCTTGGCACGACGATATTTCGCGCGAATTCCTGAAGTCCGATATTGATAAAAGCTAAGAGGTGATCGTCATCATGGCCGTATTTATCTTCATTGCTATAGTCGTTGTTCTGCTTCTTGTTCTATTCCTTAGCATCTATCCGGTATTCGGCGGCAAACCCGGCGAGCAGACGCTTGCGCGCATGAAGAAATCCCCCCACTATTCAAACGGCAAGTTCGAAAACGTATTGCCGTCCGCGATGTCCATGTCGCTGCGCGAGAACCTTGGGCTTCTCATGGAATTTGCCCGGGGCAACAAGCTGGCTTCGCCGGAGAAGGAAGTAGCCGTCATGCCTTTGCATCCGCAGTCGTTTAAGGATAAGCTTGCCGGACAAGCCAAGGTGACCTGGTTCGGCCACTCGGCTCTGCTGCTGGAGCTGGACGGCAAAAAGCTGCTGCTCGATCCGATGCTGGGGCGGGCTCCGTCGCCCGTTCCGTGGATCGGCGGCAAACGGTTCAGCGGCAGCCTGCCGATTGAGATCGAGGAGCTGCCTGCCATCGATGCCGTATTGCTGTCGCATGATCATTACGATCATTTGGACTATGGCTCCATCAAACGTCTGAAGGACAAAGTGGGCCGCTTTTTTGTTCCGCTAGGCGTTGCCGCCCATCTCGAGCGCTGGGGCGTTGCTCCGGATCGGATCGAGGAGTTTCATTGGTGGGAAGAAACCGTCTGGGAAGGGATTCATATGGCATGCACGCCGGCCCGCCACTTCTCGGGGCGGGGATTAACGGGCCGTAACGGAACCTTATGGTGCTCCTGGGTTCTGCATGGCCGGGAAGCGCGGATTTTCTTCAGCGGGGACAGCGGCTACGGCCCGCATTTCCGGCAGATTGGGGAGCAATACGGCCCATTCGACCTTACGTTTATGGAATGCGGTCAATACGACAGCCGTTGGGCAGCCATTCATATGATGCCGGAGGAATCCGTGCAGGCCCACCTGGACGTAAAAGGCGATGTCATGATCCCTATTCATTGGGGGGCCTTCCGGCTTGCCATGCATGATTGGCGGGATCCGGCGGAACGTGCCCTCAAGAAGGCGAGGGAGCTTCGCGCCAAGCTAGCTACGCCGCGGATAGGAGAGCCCGTCCCGATCGGAACGGGAACCTATCCTTCCGACGAATGGTGGCGCTCGTAACCATAAGCAAGGGGGTGTCCCTTAAGTCATAAAATGACGATGGGACACCCCCTTATTTTTACCGTACACGATGGATTTCCTCCAGTGAATTTAGCAAAATAAAGAACCATTGGGAGCCACGTTGGAATCACTCCATCATAAAGGCCATAAATGAGCCGAATGATTCAATCTGAGCTGATTCTACTGGAGAGAATCCAGTGTAGAGCGTCTACGCCACTAGAAATGCCCCCTGACACTGTACCAAATCCAACGTAGATCTCTACTTATACGCAACCAACTCTCCATCCACGCAAAACATCTTTGGCTGAATTGACGCCCCTTTAGGTTAATTCCTGCCTGGAGTCAGCCGTTTCCGGCTGCGCTGCTCCGTTAATAGTTTCAACATCAGAGCAAATTCTTCCGAAAAGGATGCCGAGTAAGCGGGATGGGCGAGATTGCGCGTCTCAAGAGGGTCGCCCGACAGCGAATACAGCTCGTATTCTTCCGGTACCGGCACTGTTCGAACCCGCGCGGCCCAGGCTATTTCCGTATCGTCCTGCCCGCTCTTAACGGGCACATAGGTAACATCCCTGATTCCGGGCTCGCTCCAGAATTGGGGGTTATCATAATAGCGCGAGAGCTTCCAATATTCTTTGCGCCCGTTCCGGTAGAGCGGCGCGATAACGGTCTCGATATGATTGGGCTGGGACACGGAGGGATAAGGCATGCCCAAAGGGCTGATCTGATGCTGGCCCCGCATAATATCGTCGTCGGTCATGAAATAAACGGGAGTCTCGGGTTCCGGCTGCATGAACACCGCTCCGGCCAAATTTCGGCCGACAAGCGGCCGTGCTTCGCTAAACCGGCTGTCCAACCGGCCCCTTATTTCATCGCTGTTAATGCCTGCGAGCCCCAGCAGGGTAGGCAGAAGATCCAGATGGCTGGTCAGGGAGTGGACTGACCGCGGCTCGGGAAACCGCTTTTTATTGTAGACCAGAAGGGGGACCCGGAGAACCTCTTCATAGGCGCAGTACATCTTCTGATGAAGCCCTCCGTGCGAGCCAAGCAAGTCTCCGTGATCGGAGGTGAGGATGATAACGGTATCTTCGAAAAAGGACGTTTTGGCGAGTGCTTCGACCACTTTGCGAAGCTGCTCGTCGGCATTTTTCTGAAGCTGATAATAGAGCTTGCGGTAGAAGGGCTCGTTCGTAATGGGCTGCAGGGCAGCCGGATATAAATCGCGATAACTCGCCTGACAGCGCGGCTTCGTATGTAGGTTCTCGTAACGGGTTGGAGGCGGATCAATATCCGGCACCGGGCCGACATCGAACCGGAATGCGGGGATTCTGGCCGTCAGGTCGCCGTACAGCGTAATATCATGCGGATTAACGAGAGAGGTCACGATAAGCCAAGGCGATTCATCGTTTCCGCCAAGCTTGTTTTGTTCCAGAGCCTCAATCAGCCGGACCGTCTCCGCCGCGTAAAAAGCATCCCTCCCGCTGGCTCCGCTCCCCGCCGACGACCCGGAATCCCGGGGATTCCGGCCATGCGGCTCGGGTCCAATCCAGCTGGAGAACCCAAACGCCTCCAGTCTGTCCGCATCCTCGTACAAGTCCTGATTATGGTCCGGGTACCCTGTAGCCGGATTGTAGCTTGGAAGCCCTTGCTGGGTACCCGGGACGATAATATCCTCATACGACAAATGCCATTTGCCTTTATAATACGTCCGGTAGCCGGCTTCCCGGAAATAATCGCCCATCGTTGGCACCGTATTCCGGTCCAGCCAGAACATATCCGAATCGGCTGCCTGCTTGGCAATTCCGTTCGTTTGAGTGACGCCATGCAGGGAAGGGTAATGGCCGGTGAACAGCGTTGTGCGGCTAGGCGCGCATGCCGCGCTCCCGATGTAATGCCTGTGGAACTCAAGTCCGTTATCTCGAAGCCATTGCTGCGTGACGAGATTTTGTTCGCGCCATTCCCTGGTATCCTTATCCTCGTAAAGGGGAGGGTAACGCATTTCGTCCACGAGAAGGAGCAGAATATTAGGCCTTTCCGTTTCCGCCATAGCCATAGGAGCAACACCTCTCCAGCATTCGTTATTGCTACAACGTATGCGGCCCCGGAGCTGCCTAGAATGAAGCGGGTTCTTCTTAAAATAGGGTAGGTATAGGAGGGCAGGAGACCGCTTCAACAAGTCTGGGATCTATGCCGTAATAGAGCCACGTATAGCCATTCCATCTAAAGCCGGATATTCCGAAGGATTCAACGCTTGTTGGATAATACCAGAACTGCTCGCCGTTACGAAGCCAAACATAGGTATAATTATTTATGCAGTCGATGACGTAGGAAACAGCAGGCTTTGGAGGGACATAGGGTGGAGGAGCCTGTAAAAATTGTCTTGTCGTCATACTTGTTCCACTCCTTATCGCTGAATGACTGTCTACTTCGTACTTATGTTACGTAGGTTCATGTTCCATCGCTTGTATAAAAGCCTACTTCCGTGCGCCAAAATCATGCGCAAGAAAGCCGTGCTCCAAGTTGGAACACGGCTTTCTCGTTGTGTCTATTTTATTTCGAATGCGACGTACTTGTCTGCTTGCGGTCCCAACGGAACAGTCGGTTCAACAGATGATATATAAGCTTGTTTTCTTTCGTAAGGAGCGGCCCCAGGATGGCCAGAATCAGGACATACAGGGCGGCAAACGGCTGAATGACAGCCATCAGGGCACCGGCTTTCGCCATATTCGCCATAATGATGGAGAACTCTCCGCGCGATACGATGGTCAATCCGATATTAACCGAGGCTTTGGGGGACAAGCCCGCGCTTCGTCCGGCAAGCATGCCTGCCGTCAGATTTCCGATCAGCGTAACGGCAACGGCAGCCAGCGACAGCCATACGGCACCGCCTAGGGCCGTTGGATCGATCGTCAAGCCAAAGCTGAAGAAGAAGACGGCGCCGAAGAAATCCCGGAAGGGGAGGATCAGCTTCTCAATCCGCTTCATATGCTCGGTCTCGGCCAGCACAAGGCCGAACAGTAAAGCGCCAATCGCTTCGGCGACATGGATCGTTTCGGAGAGACCCGCCACCAGGAACAGCCCGGCGAAGATAACAAGCGCAAACAGCTCATTGGACCGGATATTCAGGAGCTTATTCAGCATAGGTGCCGCTTTGCGGCCGAGGGTAAGAAGAGCAAGCATAAAGACCAGCGCGATAACCGTGGATAGGATAATGCCGCCAATCGAGGTCGAACCGCTTAAGATAAGGCCGGACAAAATGGAAATATAAACGGCGAGGAAGACATCCTCGAACATGATAATGCCAAGTATCATCTCCGTCTCCGGATTAGCCGTACGCTTCAAGTCAACCAGTACCTTGGCGACAATGGCGCTCGAGGAGATCGTGGTTATCCCGGCAATAACAAGCGTCTCCTGAAACGGAAAGCCGCTCAGCCACCCGAACAGGAGGCCTAGGGTGAAGTTAATGGCGATATAGATGGTGCCGCCGACCGCGATGGAGCGGCCGGATTTGATCAGACGTCCAACGGAGAACTCCAGTCCGAGATAGAAGAGCAGGAACAGGACGCCTAGCCTGCCCATAAACTCGATAAGCGGGGCGCTCTCGATGAAACGGAAGTCGAAATGCCAGAATTCCACCGAGTGGGGACCAACGGCCATCCCGATCAGGATATAGAACGGAATGACGGAAAAACGGATTTTTGCCGACAGCAAACCAGCCACTGCGATTAACGCAATCGCGAGGCCAACCTCGAGTATGATGTGATCCATCCATTAATCACATCCATTCATGAGGATTTTTTTCAATTCTTTATGCTGAGCGCGTTCGCCGGCAACTACGATCGTATGATCGGCAGCCAGAACAACCTCGGGACCGGGATTAATCTGCTTGGCGTGATTGGCGGCGAGCAGAGCGATAACGGTCGTGCCCGTATTTTTGCGGATGTTAAGCTCTCCGATTGTCTTTCCGATGCAGGCATAATGGGACTCGAGTTTGTACCACTCGATAATAAGCTCGTCGAGAGCGACCTCGATGGTCTCCAGCATTTTGGGTTTATACGTCATCCCGCCGATCATCGCGGCAGCCATGCGGGCTTCGTCGTCATCAAGCGTGATCATGGAGATGCTGCTCTCCGGATTTTCGTGATGAAAGTGATAGCATTCTCTGCGGCCGTCGTTGTGCACGATAATAACCAGCTGGTCGCCGCTGCGGGTGTTCATCTGAAATTTTCGCCCGATGCCGGGCAGATCGATTTCACGGATATTCATAAGGGAAGTACCTCCTCGAGTATGATCGAAATTCTATTCCTCTGTTTAAATGGACAGCACAAATCAGACCTCCGCATATAGAAGAACGGAAGAGAGTTGGATGGTCCTTAAACGATGGGATAGGAAGTCGTCAGCTTGAGGGGCATGAGCAGGCGTTTGAGCCGCTCCAGGAATAAGAAGGGGAGTAAGAAAACGCGCTTCGCCAGGAAAAACCGGCGGGGGTAGCTGACCCAGCTGTAGATAACAGCCAGCAGCGCAAGCATGGCAAAAAGCTTGGAGGCAGGGGATATCGTTACGCGCTTAATGGCCTTCATGCTGTTCGGCAGGCTGTGCTCGATATGCGTGCGGCTGGATTTCGATACGTCGAAATGGCCGTTGCCAAGCATCATCGTTGGCATGCTGAACAGAACAAAGGCGCCAAGCAGGAAGAGAAGCAGCGTCAGACGACCGGTGAAACGGTATGTTTTCATGAATGACGCCCCCCCTTAACGAATAGATTCTGCTCTGCCTTTACCAAGCTTATGCGTGAAGCAGGCTTTACATGTTTTACGCGATTACCGCATAAGAGGTTTCAACCATTATTTGGAATTAGCGCTCGCTTCTTTGGGCTGCTGAGTTCGGGAAGGTTGTTGAATAAACCGGTATGCGGCGCTTATTCCGACAAGAAGCAAGGCTCCGGCAAGTACGGGCGTAAGCAGGAAGGACCAGCCTGCTCCGGCGAGAATCACGACCAGCGGATCCGCGCCTGCCGGCGGATGAAGGGTCTTCGTTACTTGCATAAGCACGATCGACAGCGCAACCGCCGCAGCCAAGGTCCAGGCATGCTGGCCAAATACATGCAGAAATGCCAGCCCGGTGATTGTGCTGATTACGTGGCCTCCGGCCACATTGCGGGGCTTTGCCAGCGGACTGTCCGGAAGGGCGAATACGATAACGCAGGAGGCACCGAACGGGGCCATTAACAGCGCCAGACCTGTCGCGTTTTCAAACAGGAATAAGAGCAGGACGGCGGCGAAAGCGCCTATGGCCGGCCATAAGAAGCGGATTAAACGGTTAATCATGAAGCACCAGCTCTCCTTTACGATCGATTGCTTCGATGGTATCATGTGCTTAACCATTTGAAAAATGAATATATATGATGAATATCATTTCGAAATTAAATACCTGAAAGGCGGGATATCATGCTGGATCAATGGGACGGAAGATCGCTCCGTACTTTCCTGACGGTAATGGAGGAGAAGAACTTCAGCCGGGCAGCCGATAAATTGGGTTACGTGCAGTCTACCGTGACGACTCATATCGCGCAGCTGGAGAAGGCAAGCGGTAAGAAGCTGTTTGACCGGCTGCCAAGAGGAGTTGAGCCTACGGAAGCAGGGGTCGCGCTGGCCCGGTTTGCAAGGCAATTTGCTGCTCTAAGCGAGGCGCTGGAAGAGGATTTGCTACGCACGGAGCAGCCGCGAGGGGTGCTGAAGGTCCGTGCTCTAGAGGCGTATTGCGTGACAAGACTGCCCGAGCTGCTTGCTTCTTACGCCGAGCATTATCCCGAGGTTGAACTGCGGCTCTCGACCGGCTTTATGGAGGATATGTGCGGCAGGGTCCTTGAGCAGAAGGATGATCTGGGCCTTGTTCCCCGTGACCCCGGGCATGACGGTCTCGAATTTGTCCCGCTGGCCATTGAGGAATTGGTATGGGTGGGGGCGCCGGAAGGCAAGGGAGGCGGAAAGCAGGTATATATCAGCTACGGGAATGCCTGCCTATACCACGAGCTTGGGGAATCGTCTCTCCGCGAAGCGGGATATGCCTTGCATGACCGCAGAAGCTTCCCAAGCGTGGAATTGATTAAACGTATGGTTCAGTCGGGCTTTGGGATATCGTTATTGCCGAAGGTGAACGTAGAGGAAGAGCTGCGGGCAGGGAAGCTGATCGCACTCGATTTCCCTGTGCCGGAACCCGTTCATCAGGGATTTATCCATCTGAAGGGGAAGCAGCTTCGTCCGGCTGCGGCGGCCTTTATGGACTGGGTGCGTGCGGGCCTGGCTTAAATGGAAAAAGCCGTCCCCGGGAAGGCAATGCCTTCATCAGAAACGGCTTTGTGGGCAAGAATGTTATTGACGGTAGATAGGAGCGCCTAACGGAGCTCCGTCAGCACCGCCGTCGACTTGAAGCTGGGCAGCCTGAACGAAGGAGGATTCGTCCGAAGCGAGGAAGAGCACGGCATTGGCAATCTCGTCAGGCTCGCCAAGCCGGTTAAGCGGAATAGAGCGGGAGAGACCGGCTTCCAGCTTCGCTATTTGCTCCGGCTCGGTAGCTTTCCAGATCGGGGTTTTTGTAGCACCGGGCACAACCGTGTTCACGCGGATGCCGCGTGGGGACAGCTCGGAGGCGAATACTCTGGCCATGCTGGTAACGGCCCCTTTGCTCGCGGCGTAAGCTGCCCGGGTTACTCCGCCCGTAGTGGCAAGCACCGAGCCGACAAGAATAACGGAGGCGCCTGCTTGCAAATGCGGTACTGCAGCCTGCACCGTGAAGAAGACGCCGGTTACGTTTACCTTCAGAATCTGTTCGAAGTCTTCCAGCTTCGTATCGCCAAGCGGAGTGCCGCCGGAAATACCCGCATTCGCGAAGACGATGTCCAGCTTGCCAAAGCGTTCGATTGCTGCCGCTACCGCTTTTTCCGAGCCAGCCGGATCCGCCGCTTCCGCCTGTACGGCAACGGCATTTTCTGCGCCAAGCTCATTTACCGCAGCCGTTAAAGATTCTTGATTGCGTCCCGTAATGACAACCTTAGCGCCTTCCTGAACAAACCGTTTCGCTGTTGCTAACCCGATACCGCTGTTGCCGCCTGTAATTAAAGCTACTTTACCGTTTAGTCTTGCCATTGCAATCACTGCTCCTTTTTATTTTATCTCTTATTTTGAGAATGATCGTTCTAAAATATTCAAAAAAATTTAGTCTAAAATAGACATCGTTGTAGCAATAACCTGTTGTAATTTCTCTGTATGGTTTTGCGTCTTTACCATAACCCGCAGCCCGATAAGCGCATTGTTGAGGTAAGGGGCTAGCAGCTCCGGATCTAGCGAGGCTGACAGCTCCCCGGCTTGTTGGCCTTTTATAATCAGCTTGCGAAAAAGCTCTTCCGTGCCGGACCAGCTTTGGTTAACGCAGGTTTCAAGCTCGGGATCGTGCATGGCCAGCTCCACGGCGGTATTGACCATCAGGCAGCCTTTTGGCCGTTCCTCACTCTGAGCGATAGCGGCCTCCATGACGGAACGGATGGCGGTTTTTGCGGACAAGGAGGACTGCGCCCGTTGTTCAATGGAGCTCCAGACGGTGTCGCTGTAACGTTTTAAGGCCATTAAATATAAGGCATGTTTATCGCCAAACGTATCGTAAATGCTTCTTCTGTGAATGCCCATATGCTCAACGAGATCCTGCATGGAGGTCTTCTCGTAGCCTTGCGTCCAGAACAGCTTCATTGCCTTCAGCAGGACGGCATCTACGTCAAATTCTTTGCTTCTGGCCAAATGTTCACTGCCTCCTTTCTGAACACAGCTTATCATATTGAGAACGATCGGTAAAGAATTATTTTTTACTGATCGTTCTCAAAAGGATGGGGAGGCGCTAAACAGGCAAATTCGATTAATAATACGACGGGATGTCCAATAATATGGTGTATATTCATTTTTGTTAAAGCGGGTGATAGGGAATGAAGCTTATTCTGCGTTGGTTAAACGCTGCTGGGCTAGTCCTCGTACTTATTATGAATTATCTCGCGGAAACTATCCCGATTGGAGGCCAAACGACAGGTGAGATTGCAGCGCGGTATCCCGTTCTGATCCAACCTGCCGGGTATGCATTTGGAATATGGACGGTTATATACGCCTTGCTCATTGGTTTTGTATGGTTTTCCTTTACGGCAAAGGGCAAGGCAAGTTCGGCCATAAACGCAATCGGAATATATTTTTTCCTAAGCTGTTTGTTTAACGCGGCATGGCTAGTTCTCTGGCATCTTGAGAAGCTGGCAAGCAGCGTAACGATCATGTTTGCTTTGCTGCTGGCTCTGATTCTTATTTATACGAGCGTCCGGCAGAAAACCATTCGTTCCTTGACGCGAGCCGAACGGCTGTGGGTGCTGCTGCCGTTCAGCCTGTATCTGGGATGGATCTGCGTGGCTAGTATCGTAAACGTATCCGTGGCACTTTACGCTTCCGATTGGAACCGATTGGGCCTGTCTGAAGAGGCATGGACCGTAATCATGCTGCTTGTTGCGGCGCTGCTCTGTATATGGGTCGGTGGAAAGTATCGAGACGGGGCTTTTATGGCGGTGTTTGTCTGGGCTTTTGTGGCTATAGGTGTCAATAATGGTGGGAAGCATCCCGTTATTGCGTGGACGGCCTATTCACTGGCCACACTGATTGCTGTGCTTGCTGTGTATACGCTGTTTCGCGGTAGACGGAAGAGGCTGTAAAGGCTTCTTCTTATTTTTTTTGAAATTAGTTGCAATAACATTCTAATTAGCATATGATGTAAATAAATTAGTTGCAATAACATTCTATTAGCAAGGAGGACATTTAATTGAACGGACAATCCGAATCTCATGGCCAATATATTTCGGCGATTTACCGCCATATGCAAATGCTGATCTCGGCTGAACTAGCTCCATATCGGATTGGGAGCGGGCAGTATATATTTCTGATGGCAATAGCAAACGCGCAGCCGGCCACGCAGAAAGGATTGAGTGAGAAGCTTTTTATTGATAAGACCACAACGGCAAAAGCGATCGCTAAGCTAGAGGCTGAGGGTTACGTGCGGAGAGAGCCGGATCCTTCGGATAATCGTTACCATCTGCTTTACTTGACGAAAGAGGGGCAAGAAGTAGTCCCTCACGTCCAAGAGGCTTTAAATCGGGTAAAGAGCAAAACCAGAAAAGGAATAAGCGATGAAGAGTACGGCTTATTGTTAATGCTGTTGAAGAATGTGTTACACAATTTGACCGATCAAGTCAATTAGAATTGGGGAGGATGAATAGCCATGATTGCTCAACCTTTTATCGCGGTGGAGAACTGTAAAGAGGAAATCCGGTATTATCAAAAGGTGTTTGGCGGCGAGGTCGTTATTTTGCGCCAGCAGGGAGACACCGTTCTGAATGCGGATCTGCTTGTGGAGGGAACAACGATTAAATTCGCGGATATTCAAGCTGCAAAGCCGCTTATGAAGGGCGACTATGTCAGGGTGTTCCTTAAGATTGACGAGGAAGAAGCATTCAGGCGCATCTACGGGGAGTTTGCGCAAAGCGGAACCGTTCATACGGAGATGTACGAAGCCCCGTTTAACGGTTTGCTGGCAATCGTGAACGACCGGAACGGCGTATGCTGGGTGCTGTCTTATTATAGATAAAAAACAACGGTGCAGAGTAATTCCTGCACCGTTGTTTTTTAGCCACCGTAACCAGGAGGGACAATAACCCCGGTACAGCTGCCTTCGTATGGACAGTTGGGATCGGAAATTTCTATGTCGCCAGAGCCGTCGCTTGGTTGCTCGCCAGAGCCGTCGCTTGGCTGCTCGCCAGAGCCGTCGCCTGGCTGCTCGCCAGAGCCGTCGCCTGG
>NZ_BILY01000020.1 GCF_004000805.1 Paenibacillus glycanilyticus NBRC 16618 | reverse complement strand
TGCGGCAGCGCAAGCGTCCGCGGCGGAGCCCGCGGAGCATGGCGCGGAGCCGCAAGGCGCTCGCCCTGGCGCGGCCACGGGCGGCAGCACAGCCTCATCCGGTAACTGGCTGGGCCAGATGATGAAATGGATGGGCGTCGACTATGAGAATCAATTGTCGAAGCAATTGAAGGTCCCGCCCTCTCAAGGGGCTGTTCAGCCTCAGGAGCAGGATGCTTCAATGGTGGTCAGCGGCAATGGCAACGACAGCGGGGTTGCAGACGAGCCAATCGCTGCACGCAGTCCACAGGGCTCTGCGGATGCGCTAACACGCCAACAGCCGGCAGAAGGTCGCCAGGAGACGCGTCAAAGCTCGAATGCCCAGCAAGCGGCAGGGCAACAGTCGGACCAGGCTGAAGCAGCTGCGCCTCTCGACAAAGAGCAGAGAACGGTCCATACCGAGCGATCCCGCGAGTTGCCAGTGACACCGCAACAGCTGTCACCGGACAGGGTGAGCGCGGATGATGCCAAGCCTGCAGCGCAGGAATCGCTAAAGAGTACGCTGCTTGCCATTGCCGCATCCAGCGACGCACCGCCTGCTTTGCGCGAGACCGCGCAACAGCTCGTCCAGCAGATAACGGGACAGCAGCTGCTGTTATCCCCGGAACGAAACGGAGCCGTTTTCTCCCATCTGACGATGTTTGTGCCGCTTACCGGCCCGGATGGGAATCAGACCGCTTCCGTTCATATTCAGACGAGAAGAGGGCGGCAAGGCCAGCTGGACGCTGAGAATTGCCGTTTGTTGTTCGATTTGTCGATGAAGACTTTAGGACCTACCTTGGTTGACGTGAATGTCATGGACAAAATCGTCAGCTTGACGTTATGGAACGATCATCCTGCAATAGCTGCGCTTGTAGATTCCTCCCGCAATGAAATAACGGCAAGTCTTAATCAGGCGGGCTATCAGCTCCTATCCCTTCGCGCTACTCCAACAAGAGCGGATAGCGATGAGGGAGAAGGGGTTAAACGGATCATGCCGGATCCGGCTCAATTCGTGAACACGCGTTATAAAGGAGTCGACATACGGGCATGAGTTCGGAACAGAAGAACGGTAAAGAGAAGAGGACGGTTAAAAAGGCCGTAGCGTTGAAATATGAGCCCGGCGTGCACAAAGCGCCGGTCGTAACCGCTAAAGGGAGAGGTTATTTGGCGGAGCAAATATTGGAGCAGGCGGCAGAGCATCAAGTGCCAGTGCAGCAGGACTCTTCGCTTGTGGAAGTATTGTCCAAGCTGGATGTCGATCAATCGATACCGCCCGAGCTTTATACGCTGGTCGCCGAGATCCTGAGCTTTGTTTATCGTTCCGATCAGAGAGCGAGGGATTTGGATGAGTGAGGACCGCAGAAGGCATACCGGGCTGGCCGGCGAAACGGCCGCTTGCCAATATCTCGAGAACGGCGGATATACTGTCATTGAGAGGAATTGGCGCTGCCGATCCGGAGAAATCGATATTATCGCAACCATCGATGATACGCTTGTTTTTGTCGAAGTAAGAACAAGAAGAGCGGGAGGTCGATTCGGGACGGCGGCCGAATCCGTAGACCGGCGCAAGCAGCAGCAGGTGGCGCTTGTCGCCCAGGTGTATTTGCGAATGAGACATTTAACCTATCCTCCCATGCGGTTTGACGTCATTGCTGTCACCATGAACCGCGATGACTCCATCGGCGAAATTAAACATGTAAAAGCGGCTTTCTAACCGGTAGAAAGCCGCTTTTTGCTTTTATATATCAAGTCTCCGGTATTGAATCGCTTCCGCCACATGCACATCCTCCACGCAGTCACTGCCTTCCACATCCGCGATGGTTCTCGCCAGCCGTAAAATACGGTCATACGCTCGCATGCTTATATTCAGCACCGTAAGCGCATGATCAAGCAGCTCAAATGCTTCCTTCTTCATTAAAATAGAGCGCCTCAGCGATGTTCCGGACAGCCGTGCTCCAGGTTTGAGCCCGAGCTCTTCATCCCGTCTTTCTTTTCTTGTCCGTGCCTCAAGCACAAGCTGCCTCATCCGGGAAGAACTCATTTCGGCAGGGATTTCCGCATTGCCTTCCCGTTCAATCGGCCTGGGAACCTCGAGCTGGATATCGATCCGGTCAAGAAGGGGGCCGGACATCTTGCTTTTGTATTTGGCAATTGCGGAATCACTGCAACTGCATCGTTTCTCGGCCGTTTCATGGCCAGCATACCCGCATGGGCAAGGATTAAAGGATACAGCCAGCATAAGCCTGGCCGGAAAATGAAATACGGCTCTTGACCTTGCTATGGTGACGATCCCGTCCTCCAATGGTTGACGCAATACTTCAAGTACGGTTCGGGAGAACTCCGGAAGCTCGTCCAGATAAAGCACGCCATGATGGGCGAGGGTGACCTCGCCGGGCTTCGGCACCGAACCGCCGCCTATGAGCCCTCCGGCCGATATCGTGTGATGCGGCGAGCGGAAGGGAGCAATCCTGATCAGACCTTTAGCATCGGTAGACAGCTTGCCTGCCGCGCTGTAAATCTTGGTCACTTCCAGCGCTTCTTCTTCGGTAAGAGGAGGCAGGATGCCGGGGAGTCGGCGGATCATCATGGTTTTGCCGGTTCCGGGGGGGCCCGCGAACAAGATGTTGTGTTTCCCGGCTGCGGCAATTAACAATGCGCGCTTGGCCTGCTGCTGCCCGTATACATCGCTGTAATCCCCTATATCAACCGCATGCTCTTCAGCCGCGGCGGCAGAAGCAAGCTGCCTGCTGGCAGCGGCGTCAAACCGGATGTCGGACCAAGCTTCAGAGCCCTTATGCTGGGTTAGAAGCTCTTTGAGATGGGTTACCGCATACAACTCCATCTCCGTTATCCAAGCGGCTTCCTTGGCATTTGCCAGAGGCAGCAGCACCTTGCGTATGCCGGACCGCTTGGCTTGCTCGATCATGGCCAAAACGCCGGGCACGGGACGGATATCGCCATTCAAGGACAATTCTCCGATCAGCATCGATTGCTCGAATGGCTTCGCTTCAAGTTGACCGCTCGCGGTCAGAATACCCGCCGCGATCGCAAGATCGAAGGCGGTGCCTTCCTTGCGCAAATCCGCCGGAGCCAGATTGACGGTAATGCGTTCCAGCGGGAAAGCGAATCCGCTGTTCTTAATCGCTGCGCGGACCCTTTCTACAGATTCCCTGACGGCGGGGTCGGGCAGGCCAACGACGCTGACCTGCGGCAAACCGTTGGCTATATCGACTTCCACGGAAATTTCTTTACCTTCAACTCCAAGAACGCTGCTGCTATGCATTAAACTGAACACAAAAAAAAGCACCTCCAAAAATAGGATGAAGGTGCTTCCTTACGTCCGAATCTCGTTATATAAAGTTATCGTTAAAGCCATCATAGTGTAAAAAAGACAAGTCTGTCAATATTGGAAAAACAAGTATGAATTCTTCAAGAAATTAGGGCATACTACAGGAGTCCGTCGGTGATTTAATCTCATTTTGAGATCAAATCCATATCAAAAAACCGAAACCCGAAGGGTCGAAATATGGCATAAATAATGCTACAATGATTAAGGTTTGTGTACATATGACTGAAGTTGAGTCTGTGAAATGGAGGATTTCTAACAATGAATATCCATGAGTATCAAGGCAAAGAGGTCCTGAAACAGTACGGCGTTGCTGTTCCAGAAGGAAAGGTAGCTTTCTCCGTTGACGAAGCGGTAGAAGCTGCGCAAGCACTGGGTACCCCAGTGGTAGTAGTAAAAGCGCAAATTCACGCTGGCGGCCGCGGTAAAGCGGGCGGCGTTAAAGTAGCGAAAAACATCGATGAAGTTCGTGCGTATGCCAGCGAAATTCTTGGCAAAGTGCTCGTTACTCATCAAACAGGCCCGGAAGGTAAAGAAGTTAAACGTCTTCTTATCGAGCAAGGCTGCGACATCAAGAAAGAATACTATGTAGGCGTTGTTATCGACCGTGGCACTGGCCGCGTAACCATGATGGCTTCCGAAGAAGGCGGCACGGAGATTGAAGAAGTAGCAGCTCATTCGCCTGAGAAAATCATCAAAGAAGTCATTGACCCGGCAATCGGTCTGCAAGTATTCCAAGCGCGCAAGCTTGCTTACGCAATCAACATTCCTGGCGAGCTTGTTAACAAAGCGGTTAAATTCATGATCGCTCTGTACAATGCATTCGTTGATAAAGATTGCTCTATCGCTGAGATCAACCCGCTTGTTGTTACCGGCGACGGCAACGTTATGGCGCTTGACGCGAAGCTGAATTTCGACTCCAACGCTCTGTACCGTCACAAAGATATCGTGGCGCTGCGCGACCTGGAAGAAGAAGATGCGAAAGAAATCGAAGCATCGAAATATGACCTGAGCTACATCGCGCTTGATGGCAACATCGGCTGTATGGTTAACGGCGCTGGTCTTGCGATGGCTACAATGGACATCATCAAATACTACGGCGGCGACCCTGCCAACTTCCTTGACGTAGGGGGCGGCGCTACAAAAGAGAAAGTAACTGAAGCGTTCAAAATCATTCTGTCCGACGAGAACGTAAAAGGTATCTTCGTTAATATCTTCGGCGGCATTATGCGTTGCGACGTTATCGCTGATGGCGTTATCGCAGCTGCGAAAGAGCTTGGCCTGGACCGTCCGCTCGTTGTAAGACTGGAAGGTACTAACGTTGAGCTTGGCAAAAAAATGTTGAACGAATCGGGATTAAACATTGTTGCGGCTGACTCGATGGCAGACGGCGCACAAAAAATCGTTAATCTCGTCAAATAGTACGAATTTATTAACGGGGATGTGAAATTCGATGAGTATTTTGGTTAACAAAGATACAAAAGTAATCACTCAAGGGATTACAGGCGCAACTGGCTTGTTCCATGCGAAAGGCGCATTGGACTACGGTACGCAAATGGTAGGCGGCGTAACTCCTGGTAAAGGCGGCACTAACGTCGATATCACACTGGAAAACGGGAACGTTGTATCTCTTCCAGTATTCAATACAGTTGAACAAGCGGTAGCAGCTACTGGGGCAACAGCATCGGTTATCTATGTGCCGCCTGCGTTCGCAGCAGACTCGATCATGGAAGCGGTAGATGCTGGCCTTGATCTGGTTATCTGTATTACGGAAGGTATTCCAGTACTTGATATGGTTAAAGTAAAACGCTACATGGAAGGCAGCAAAACGACTCTGATCGGTCCTAACTGCCCAGGCGTTATTACTCCTGACGAGTGCAAAATCGGCATTATGCCGGGTTACATCCACACGAAAGGCCATGTAGGCGTTGTTTCCCGCTCGGGAACTCTGACTTACGAAGCGGTTCACCAGCTTTCCACTCGCGGTATCGGTCAATCGTCCGCAGTAGGTATCGGCGGCGACCCGGTTAAAGGCTCCGAGTTTATCGATATCTTGAGCCGTTTCAACGATGATCCGGACACTTACGCGGTAATCATGATCGGCGAGATCGGCGGTACAGCAGAGGAAGAAGCTGCTGAGTGGATCAAAGCGAACATGAAGAAGCCGGTTGTCGGCTTCATCGGCGGCGCTACAGCTCCTCCGGGCAAACGCATGGGTCATGCGGGCGCTATTATTTCCGGCGGCAAAGGTACGGCTGCCGAGAAAATCGCTACTTTGGAAGCGTGCGGAATCAAAGTTGCTCCAACGCCTTCCGACATGGGCTCGACGCTCGTATCGGTGCTTGAAGAAAAAGGCCTGCTTGAGAAATGCACCACTGGCGTTGCTCAAGCCTAATCGTTTAATAGCATATTAATGAAGCAGTAAAGGTAAGCAACCTTTCAATGCCCGTTTTGGGCTTGAAAGGTTGCTTTTTTTTTCATAAAATTTCGGGTTGACTTGCATTCTTTTGCCATGTAACGCACAATAGGAAAGAATGCAGGCTGACCTCCCCAGAGGAGAGGGCGGCAAGAATGACGCTAAACGTTGATAAATGTAAGCAGATGGTTATCATGCTCCACGAATGTTCGGGCATAGGATGGCATACCGTTCAGAAAGCGGTTGCCCATAAAGCTTGGGAGCGCCTGGATGGCAATAGCGCTTTCGATTGGACGGCAATCGGTTTTGGACGGGCGCAAGCAGAGGCTGCGGCCAGACGATGGCAAGATCCTTTTGATTGGCCAGAGTCGCCTTATCTCCGGGCTCGGGCGCTTGGTGCAGCAGTGATCACTCCGTATGACGAGGCATATCCAGAAGAGCTTCGACGGATACCGCAGCCGCCATGGGTGCTGTATGCTCTTGGGAACGTTGAGCTCTTGAAGAGACCTTCGATTGCAATGGTAGGGACCAGAAATCCCAGCGCCTATGGCAGGCATACCGCGTTAGCGCTGTCTGAGGAGCTTTCTAGGCGTGGTTTGACCGTCGTGAGCGGTCTTGCCAGGGGGATTGACAGCAAAGCGCATGAAGCGGCTTTGCGGGGCCATGGAAGCACGATTGCCGTACTGGCTAGTCCGGTTGATCTTTGTTATCCGCCCGAGAACCGATCGCTCTACCAGGAAATTATACGGGAAGGGCTAATTCTGTCGGAGTCTCCGGTTGGCTCGCCGCTTCATCCGGGAATGTTTCCGCTACGCAACCGGATCATAGCGGGTTTATCGCTGGGGACGATCGTTGTGGAAGCAGCGAAGGGAAGCGGATCGCTTATTACGGCAGACCAGGCGCTCGAAATGGGGCGTGATGTATTTGCCGTACCCGGACCGATCTCATCGCCCAAGAGCGAGGGGCCTAACAGTCTGATCCGCGAAGGAGCGAAGCTGGTCAGCAGCGCCGACCATATTCTCGAGGAATACAGCTGGCTTGAAGAGAAGCTTGCGGCACTGACAAAGCCTAAACAAGCGGCCGTCGCCGCGGCAAGCATGAATGCCGAGGAGCAGAAAATAATCGATTTACTGCGCGATCGTCCGCTTACAATTAACGAATTGCACCAGCTTACGATGATCCCTTTTGGACATTTAAGCGCACTTCTGATAAATTTATGTATAAAACGGAAAATCGAACAACAGCCAGGGGCAGTTTATATAGCGTTGTAACATGTAGGGAGAGAGGGGGCGCCTAATGTGGCAGATTCATTAGTAATCGTAGAATCACCGGCCAAAGCAAAAACGATCGGCAAATATTTGGGCAGCAAATATATCGTTAAAGCATCGATGGGCCATATTCGCGATTTGCCAAAAAGTCAGACTGGCGTCGAAGTGGAAAACGGCTTCCAGCCGAAATATATTACGATCCGAGGCAAGGGCAGCGTATTAAAAGAGTTGAAGGACGCCAGCAAAAAGGTTAAACACGTCTTTCTCGCAGCCGACCCCGATCGCGAAGGAGAAGCGATCGCATGGCATCTGGCTCATTATCTGGAGCTGAACGAGTCGGATACCTGCCGTGTCGTATTTAACGAAATAACGAAGCAAGCCGTTAAAGATGCTTTCAAAACGCCTCGCAAGATCAATATGGATCTTGTGAATGCCCAGCAGGCCAGACGTATTCTTGACCGCCTTGTCGGTTACAAGATTAGTCCGCTCTTGTGGAAGAAGGTTAAGAAGGGCTTGTCCGCGGGACGCGTACAATCCGTATGCGTGAAGCTGATTATCGACCGGGAGAACGAGATTGACGCATTTGTTCCGGAGGAGTACTGGTCCATCACGGCAAAGCTTACCCAGCAAGGCGTTCCGTTTGAAGCAAAATACCATTCCATTAAGGGCGAGAAGCGGGAGCTCCACAACGAAGAGGAGATGCAGGCGATTCTTGCAGCCTTGTCTGGCAATCAGTTCAAGGTAGCCGAAGTAAAAGAGAAAGAACGTCTTCGCAACCCGGCTCCGCCGTTCATTACGAGCTCCTTGCAGCAGGAGGCAGCACGAAAGCTTGGATTCCGTGCTTCCAAGACGATGTCCGTGGCCCAGCAGCTGTATGAAGGCGTTGAGCTAGGCAAGGAAGGGACTGTCGGTCTCATTACCTATATGAGAACGGACTCGACAAGGATCTCACCGGTTGCCCAGGAAGAAGCGAAGGAATATATTGAAGGAAAATACGGCCCGTCGTTCTATCCGGAACAGCCGCGCGTCTACACGAAGAAAAACAGCAATGCGCAGGACGCCCATGAAGCGATCCGGCCGACATCGACGCTCCGCGACCCGGAATCGATGAAGCCGTTCCTTTCGCGGGATCAGCTTCGCTTGTATAAGCTGGTATGGGAACGTTTCGTATCCAGCCAGATGGCTTCCGCCGTGCTTGATACGATGACGGTAGACCTTGCTTCCGGCGACGTCACTTTCCGTGCGAGCGGTTCGAAGATCAAGTTTGCCGGCTTCATGAAGGTTTACGTGGAGGGCAATGACGACGGCACGGAGGAAGAACATAAATTCCTGCCGCCTTTTGCAATCGGTGATGTCGTGAACTCGGATTCCATCGAACCGAAGCAGCATTTCACTCAACCGCCGCCGCGTTATTCCGAAGCAAGATTGGTTAAGACGCTGGAGGAGCTTGGCATAGGACGTCCAAGTACGTACGCGCCGACGCTGGAAACGATCCAGAAACGCGGATACGTAGCGATCGAAGAGAAGAAATTCATTCCAACCGAGCTGGGCGACCTGGTCAATCAGATGATGGAGGAATTTTTCCCGGAAATTCTGGATTCCGAGTTTACGGCGAAGATGGAGACGGATCTTGACCATGTAGAGGATGGGGTGGAGGACTGGGTTAAAGTCCTTTCTAACTTCTACGAATCTTTCGAGAAGCGGCTTGAAGTCGCCGAGGAAGAAATGAAGGAAGTCGAGATTCAAGATGAGGTTTCGGATGAAATCTGCGAGAAATGCGGCCGCCATATGGTGTTCAAGATGGGGCGCTTCGGCAAGTTCCTTGCCTGCTCCGGCTTCCCGGACTGCCGTAACACGAAGCCAATCGTCAAGGATATCGGCGTAACTTGCCCGAAATGCGGCGAGGGCAAAATCATCGAGCGACGCAGCAAAAAAGGACGGATCTTCTACGGCTGCGATACTTATCCGACCTGCGACTACGTGTCCTGGGATAAGCCGACAAACAAGCCTTGTCCGAATTGCGATTCGATGCTTGTCGAGAAACGCAACCGCAGCGGCGCGAAGCTGCAATGTCCGAATTGCGATTATTCGGAAGAAATCACCGAAGACGAGCAAGAACAAGCCTAAACTAAAGAAACAGATGCGGCCACACGACAGTCCTCCCTTACGCAGGGAGGACAGCTGTGTTTTCACTGCCGTGTTAGCATATATTGGAGGTCTTTACATTGTCAGTTCAACAACCAGTCATCGTAATCGGAGCAGGTCTAGCAGGAAGCGAGGCAGCTTGGCAGATCGCATCCCAAGGTGTACCCGTCATTTTGTACGAGATGCGTCCAGAGACCAAAACGCCTGCCCATCATACTAAAAACTTTGCGGAGCTCGTGTGCAGCAACAGCTTGCGCGCCAATGGCCTTGCTAACGCCGTAGGCGTGCTGAAAGAAGAAATGCGCCGCCTGAACTCTCTTATTCTCGGCAGCGCGGATCGTCACGCCGTACCTGCAGGCGGAGCGCTTGCCGTTGACCGCGACGGTTTTTCCGGGGAAGTAACGCGTCTTCTTCATGAACATCCGCTTGTAGAGGTTCGCACGGAAGAAGTAACGGACATTCCGGAAGACAGCATTGTTGTCATCGCAACAGGCCCCCTTACTGCGCCTGCTCTGTCCGAGAAGATCCGTACCTTGCTTGGCGAAGAATATTTCTACTTCTATGATGCGGCAGCTCCGATCATCGAGAAAGACTCCATTGATATGAGCAAGGTCTATCTGGCATCCCGTTACGACAAAGGCGAAGCGGCATATCTGAATTGCCCGATGACTGAAGAAGAATTTGAGATTTTCCACGAGGCGCTGACGACAGCGGAGACCGCTGCGTTAAAAGATTTCGAGAAGGAAGTTTATTTCGAAGGCTGCATGCCGATCGAAGTAATGGCGAGCCGCGGCAAGCAAACCGTGCTCTTCGGACCTATGAAGCCGGTTGGTCTTGTTAACCCGCATACCGGTAAACT
This sequence comes from Paenibacillus glycanilyticus NBRC 16618, assembly GCF_004000805.1. Classification (GTDB taxonomy): domain Bacteria; phylum Bacillota; class Bacilli; order Paenibacillales; family Paenibacillaceae; genus Pristimantibacillus; species Pristimantibacillus glycanilyticus. The sequence continues at coordinate 98,354 of NZ_BILY01000020.1, read as the reverse complement.
TCCGCATGCCGTGATCCAGCTTCGCCAGGATAATGCGGCCGGAACCCTCTATAACATGGTAGGCTTCCAAACGCATTTGAAATGGGGCGAGCAGAAAAGGGTATTCTCCTTGATCCCGGGCCTTGAGAATGCGGAATTCGTGCGATTTGGGGTTATGCACCGCAATACCTTTATTAACTCGCCGCGGGTCATGGAGCCGACTTATCAGCTCAAAAACCGCAGCACCCTATTCTTTGCTGGTCAGATGACGGGCGTAGAAGGTTATGTGGAGTCCGCTGCTTCCGGCCTGATTGCCGGCTTTAACGCAGCGAGACTGGCACGCGGTCTTGAACCTCTCGTACTGCCGGAGGATACAACGCTGGGCAGCATGGCGCATTACATTACAACGGCGGACTTCAAGCATTTCCAACCGATGAACGCGAATTTTGGCTTGTTCCCGCCGCTTGAGAACCGGATCCGCAACAAGAAGGAAAAGAACGAAGCGATTGCGAACCGTGCGCTGGATAGCCTGGAGCGCTTCAAGAAGGAACATTTCGATCATCTGAACGTATAAACAGTCGAATGCTGCACCGCTTGAGGGGCAGCACAACCGTATATATTTGAACTTAATAATCTGCGGGCTATAGGAGGGCGAAGAGATGGAGATGGAATTTCACGCCACCACGATTTGCGCGGTGCGTCACGAAGGTAAAGGAGCAATTGCCGGAGATGGACAGGTAACCTTTGGAAACAGCGTCGTGATGAAAAATAAAGCGAAAAAAGTTCGTCGTTTGTACCGCGGGCAAGTCATTGCGGGCTTTGCCGGTTCGGTTGCCGATGCGATTACGTTATTCGAGAAGTTTGAGGCAAAGCTGGAGGAGCATCACGGAAACCTTCAGCGTGCGGCCGTTGAGCTGGCAAAGGACTGGCGTACCGACCGCATTCTCCGCAAGCTCGAGGCGCTTATGCTGGTTATGGATCAGACCGGATTGCTTCTAATTTCCGGTAACGGGGAAATTATCGAGCCGGATGACGGCATCTTGGCTATCGGCTCGGGCGGCAACTATGCTCTCTCCGCCGCAAGAGCGCTGCAGAAGCATGCTCCCCATATGGAAGCAAAAGATATCGCAAAAGCAGCGCTGGAAACGGCTGCCGACATATGCGTTTATACGAATCATAATATTATTGTAGAAGAAATTGGTTGAAGCGGAGGAGATATCATATGGTAAATCAAGCTTTTACCCCTCGTCAAATCGTAGCAGAGCTCGATAAATATATTGTGGGACAAAAGCCCGCAAAACGATCTGTCGCCATTGCACTCCGTAACCGCTATCGCAGAAGCATGCTCGACGAGACGCTTCGCGATGAGATTGTTCCAAAAAACATTCTGATGATTGGACCTACCGGCGTAGGCAAAACGGAAATTGCGCGACGTCTGGCGAAATTGGTCAAGGCTCCTTTTATTAAAGTAGAAGCGACCAAATTCACCGAGGTAGGTTATGTCGGCCGTGATGTAGAATCGATGGTGCGGGACCTGGTAGAGACGGCAATCCGGATGGTAAAGGTAGAAAAGACGGAGGCTGTTCAGGATAAAGCGGAGAAGCTCGCTAATGAGCGGCTCGTTACGCTGCTTGTCCCTTCTAAAGTAAAAGAGAAGCAATCCAAAAACCCGTTCGAAATGCTGTTTGGCAATCAGCAAAACAATAAGGAAACGGTCGAAGAGCCTGAGCACGATAACGTTATTATCACCAAACGCTCGCAGGCGCGTGATGACTTGGCCGCTGGCAAACTCGAGAACGAAATCGTAGAGGTTGAGATTGAGGATAATACCCCGACGATGCTTGATATGCTTGGCGGTCAAGGACCGGATGGCCTAGGCGGAATGAACATGCAGGAAATGCTGGGACAATTCATGCCGAAGAAGACCAAGAAGCGCAAACTGCCTGTTAAAGAAGCCCGCAAAGTACTCATTCAGGAAGAAGCCAACAAGCTTATCAATATGGATGACGTCATTGCCGAGTCGGTCTCCCGCGCGGAGCAGTCCGGTATCATTTTCATCGACGAGATTGATAAAATCGCAAGTCCGTCGAGAGGCAATGGTCCCGATGTGTCCCGCGAAGGCGTTCAGCGCGATATTCTTCCAATCGTGGAAGGATCCACGGTCGTGACGAAATACGGGCCGGTAAAAACGGACCATGTTCTGTTTATTGCAGCCGGTGCTTTCCATGTAGCGAAGCCGTCCGATCTGATTCCCGAGCTTCAGGGACGTTTCCCGATCCGGGTGGAATTAACGTCGCTTAGCCTGGAGGATTTCGTCAGCATTCTGACCGAACCGAAAAACGCTTTAACGAAACAATACGCAGCCCTTCTGCAAACGGAAGGTATTACGATTGAATTTTCTGACGATGCCATTAAAGAGATCGCTTCGATCGCAGCCGATTTAAATCGCAATACCGAAAATATAGGTGCCCGCAGACTTCATACCATATTGGAGAAGCTGCTTGAGGATCTCTCCTTCGAAGCACCGGATATTACCCTTGACCATATGGTCATAACTCCCGAATACGTGCGTGAAAAAGTGGGAGGCATTGCGAAAAATCGCGATTTGAGTCAATATATATTGTAGTGAAATGTAGTTGGGATGAGCTTTGGGAGGCTTTGGAATGACTTTACTTACAAAAACAAGAACGTTGAACCGGCTGCTGCAGCGAGCAGCCGGCAAAGCGCTCAATTTCAGAGAGATGGCTGAGGTATTGTGCAGTACCATACAGACCAACGTGTTTGTGGTCAGCCGTAAAGGAAAGGTTCTAGGCTGCGCAGCCGTGAATCCTTATGATCATGACACGCTTCGTTCAATGTCTGTAGAAGAGCTGCGCTTTCCGCAAGTGAGTAACAGCCTATTTCTGGACATGCAGGAACCCGTAACAAACGTTGCTCCGGATACGGGGGTCTATGAGACTTTCCCGGCGCTTGGCGAACAAGAAATCATGACTGTAGTACCAATTACAGGAGGAGGAGACCGTCTCGGTACGCTTGTTCTGACACGCACGAACGGCTCCTTTGATGATGACGATCTTGTGCTGGCCGAATACGGTTCGACAATTGTCGGCATGGAAATTTTGCGTGAACGCGCAGAAGAGGTTGAACAGGAAGCGCGCAGCCGTGCGGTTGTTTCGGTTGCGATTGGCTCGCTATCCTTCAGCGAGCTCGAAGCGGTCGAGCATATTTTCGAGCAGCTGGAAGGGAAAGAAGGCCTGCTTGTTGCTTCTAAAATTGCGGATCGGGTAGGTATTACAAGGTCCGTTATCGTTAATGCCCTGCGCAAGCTGGAAAGCGCCGGCGTTATTGAAACTAGGTCGCTGGGGATGAAAGGGACCTACATCAAAATTTTAAATACCCAGCTGCTTCAGGAATTGGAAAAAATTAAGCAATAATTTCCTGGGACTACCATCCTATCGGAAATTCATCGAAAAGCCCTATCTTGAAATTAAAGATAGGGCTTTTTTCTTATTGTAATATTTTGGACAATTGTTGAATATTATCATGTCGGCAAAACTCGACAGTATCGTCTCATTTTTTTCATAATTTAATGTCGAACAAAGAAGGAATGGTTCGCAATCTGTTGAATACTTTACTAAGATCTTCTAATTGAAAGTGGTGACACAGGAACGTGAATCTATTGAATGGCACATCATTTGGGCGATTGGAAGGCGCGCTCAAGGCTGCAGAATTGCGACAAGGGGTCGTAGCCAATAACATCGCAAATGTCGACACTCCAAACTTCAAACGTTCGGAAGTTTTGTTTGAAGAGCTTCTCAGTCAAGAGATGGGAGGACAAACCGTCCTTCAGGGCAAGCGGACGAACGAGGGTCATATTCCGATAGGCAGGACCAGCGGAATAGTCCCAACCGCACAGACACAGACCGATAACTTGTCCGAAATGAATAACAATGAGAACAACGTCGACATCGACCGCGAGATGTCTTTGCTCGCTAAAAATCAACTCAGCTACAATTTTTATATTCAGCAAATCAATCATGACGTGAAGATGATGAAGACAGCCATTGAAGGGAGATAACAGGAAGTGAGAATTTCTAGCAGCTTCGACGCCAGTGCTTCCGCACTAACCGCACAGCGTTTGCGAATGGACGTTATTTCCTCAAACATCGCGAATGCTGAAACAACCCGCGCCGGTTACGTGAATGGCCAATTCGTTCCGTATAAACGGAAAATGGTCGTACTTGAACCAATGACGCAAAACTCCTCTTTCTCCGATCTGCTGAACAAGCAGCTTGAAGGGACTTCCGGAGCACAAGGTGTAAAGGCAACTAGAATTATCGAGGATCAGTCGCCTACCAAGCTTGTCTATAATCCAACTCACCCGGACGCGGATGCGGACGGATATGTCCATATGCCTAACGTTGATGTGGCGAAAGAAATGGTTGACATGATTTCGGCTTCTCGTTCATACGAGGCCAATGTAACAGCTCTGAATGCGTCTAAAGCCATGTTTACAAAGGCGCTGGAGATTGGGAAGTAAAGTAAAATAACGATGACGGAGGGACGGGCATGATTCAACCGTTGCAACTTAATCCCGCACAAGCCGTTAACAAGCTGCTTGAAACTGCGAAGCCGCAGCAGCAGGCAACACCTGCTGAGTCGATGAATTCTTTCGGGCAATACTTGGAGAGCGCACTTAATAGCGTGGATGCACAGGAAAAAGAGGTACATAAGTTAAACGATAAATACTTAATTGGCGAGGTTGATGTTTCACAGGTCCTCATCGCAACTCAGAAAGCAGAGCTTAGCTTACAGCTGACAACACAAATTCGCAATAAAGTCATTGATGCGTATCAAGAAATTATGCGAATGTCGGTGTAATGGGGCTTTCGAACTAGACAGAAGCTGGGTGAGGTGACAACGTGAACGAAAGAATCGCCCAATACCGCCAAAGACTTACGCAGTTTTGGGGGCAGATGGGCAAAAAACAAAAAATAGGGCTGGGGGCATCCATTGGTGCATTGTTGTTAACAATCGTGATTTTGACTTACATATTCACAAGAACGGATTACGAAGTAGCATTTCAAAACCTTGACACCACAGATGCGGCAGCAATAATGACTTATTTGGACGGAAACGGTATTCCTTATAAATTAAGCGCGGACGGTCAGAGCATCTCGGTACCTAGCGCGGTAGCGACGAGAACCCGGGTTGACGTTGGTTCACAGGGTCTTGTGCAGAACGGATCGATCGGATTCGAAGCTTTTGAAGGCGGAAGTGCTTTCGGACAAACCGAGAATGAATTTAACGTGAAGTACATTAACGCTCTAAACGGAGAGGTGCAGCAATTACTGAACCGGATGCAAGGCGTGCAGAGCTCGAAAGTACTCATCAACCTTCCGAAGGAATCGGTATTCCTGACTCCGGAAGAGAAGGAACAGGCATCCGCCTCCATCATGATGAACTTTACGCCGGGTTACCGTCCAAGCCAGCAAGAGGTTGACGGTTATTACAATCTGGTGAAGACGGCGGTTCCGAAGCTTGCGATTCAGGATATCACGATCTCTAGTCCGCAAGGCGAGCTGGTTTCCTCCGAAATCGACGGCAACAAGATTGGCGCTGCAACCGATGCTGCGGAAAGCCACTTCATGATTCAACGGAAGTACGAAGCCGAAGTGAAGAAAAATATCCAGCAGTTCCTGGCTCCGATGCTTGGAGACAATCTCGTTATCAGCGTTGCAAGCAGCTTTAACTTCGACAAGAAGGTGACTCAGGAGAATCTGGTCAGACCGCTTGAGAACAACAACAATAACGGCATTATCGTAAGCGAACAACAAGACAACAGCACAACAACCAATGGTTCGGCTAATGCAGGCGGTGTCGCCGGTACGGGAGAAACGGATGTACCCGGTTATACGGCAACGGATAATACGAACGGCTCTTCCGAGCAAAACTCGCGGGTAACCAACTATGATTACGACCGCATTAACAATCAGATTGAATCCGCACCGTACCAGCTGAAGGATTTGTCGATCAGCATCGGTGTTGAACAGAGCAAGCTCACGGATCAATCCCGGCAAGAGTTAACGAATTTCCTTAGCTCACTTGTCCGCGCGCAGCTGGCTGATTCCGGTCAAGATGTTAATGATGACGCAATGATTGCGAAAAAGGTTACAATTCTCGGTCAGAATTTCGCGGCAACGGATGCGGGAACTTCTTCCAGCGGTCTGTCGATGCAATGGGCGATTGGACTTGGCGCAGCGGCGCTTGCTTTGATCGGCGGTCTTGCCATTATGCTTGTCCGCAGACGCAGAAAACAAGCTGAAGAAGCGGCAGCAGCCGAAGCAGCCGCGTTGATGGAAACACCGGCTAAACCGGAATTCCCTACAATTGATTTTGAAACAGTTAACAATGACAGTCAGGCAAGAAAAAATCTCGAAACACTCGCCAAACGCAAGCCGGAAGAGTTCGTCAACTTGCTCCGCACCTGGCTTGTGGATGAATAGAGGTGGCTCCCGTGGCAAAACCGCTTAATGGATTAACCGGTCGGCAAAAGGCGGCGATTCTGCTTATTACGCTCGGGCCAGAAGTATCCGCCCAAATTTTCAAACATTTGAGAGAAGAAGAGATCGAACAGCTTACTCTCGAAATTGCCAATGTCCGCAAAGTAGACAGTGCGGAGAGAGAACAGATATTGAGCGATTTTCATCAAATCTGTCTGGCGCAGGAATATATTTCGCAAGGCGGTATCTCGTACGCGAAAGAGATTTTGGAGAAGGCGCTTGGCGAACAGAAGGCTGTTGAAGTCATTAACCGTTTGACGGCTACGCTTCAAGTCAGACCGTTCGACTTTGCCCGCAAGGCTGAACCGACGCAAATCCTTAACTTTATCCAAAACGAGAACTCGCAGACAATCGCGCTCGTCCTATCGTATCTGCAGTCCGAGCAATCCTCGCATATTTTATCGTCCTTGCCGCAAGAGAAGCAGGCGGACGTTGCCCGCAGAATTGCCTTGATGGACAGTACTTCGCCTGAGGTTATCAGTCAGGTTGAACGCGTTCTCGAGCAAAAACTCTCTGCTACGGTAACACAGGACTATACGAATGCAGGCGGCATCGATTCGATCGTTCAAATTTTGAACGGCGTAGACCGCGGTACGGAACGAACCATTCTGGATGCTCTCGAAATCGAAGATCCGGAATTGGCGGAAGAAATCAAAAAACGCATGTTCGTCTTCGAAGATATCGTCAATATCGACAACCGTTCGATTCAGCGCATTATCCGCGACGTGGAGAATGCCGATCTTCAGCTCGCCCTCAAGGTGGCAAGCGAGGAAGTGCGGGAAGCGATCTTCCGCAACATGTCGAAGCGGATGTCCGATACGTTCAAGGAAGAAATGGAATTTATGGGTCCTGTCCGGCTGCGTGACGTTGAAGAGGCTCAGACCCGTATCGTCGCTACGATTCGCAGGCTAGAAGAAGCCGGTGAGATCATCATCGCCCGCGGCGGAGGAGATGATATCATTGTCTAATTTGATAAAGTCTTCAAGCGTAATCGCGCTTGATCAGCTGAAACAGCTCTATTGGCTTAACAAACATGCTGCTGAGCAAGTAGCGGTGACCGAAGAGATTATTGAAGAGGCAGGCCCGGATGAAGAGACCATCTCCATTCGCGACCAGATCATCTCGGATGCACAAATTTTTGCAGAAGAACGTATTCGCGAAGCAGGCGAACAAAGCGAGCAAATGCTGGCAAAAGCCGAAGCCGATATCGATGCCTGGTGGCTTGAGAAACGGCTGGAAGATGAAAGGCATTTCGAAGCTTCCCGTCAAGCAGGCTTTGAGCAGGGTTATGCTGAAGGCCAAGCGCATGCCGAGCAGACTATGCGGCAGGAATGGGAAAGCCGTCTGGAAGAAGCCAATGCCGTTCTGAAATCCGCTTACGAGATGCGAGAGCAGATTATTCAAGAGGCTGAGCCTTTTCTGGTAGAGCTTAGCGTCTCTATCTCGGAAAAAGTAATCGGCAGACAGCTGTCGGAAGCGCCTGAAATGGCACTTGAACTAATCCGCAAAGCATTGTCGAGGCGAAGGGAACAAGGCGTTATCGCCCTATGCGTTGCTCCGGGGCAGCTAGCTTTTGTCCAGGCGGCAAGGGAAGAGCTTAATCTTGTTATCGACTCGCAGGCTGAGCTTCAGATTATTCCCGACGCAACGGTCAAAGATTTCGGCTGCGTCATCCGTTCCGCTTACGGAAGCATAGATGCGCGGATTGATACGCAATTGTCCGAGATCAAGCGCGAGCTTGTACAGCTTGCCAACCAAAGCCATGAAGAACGGAGCATCCCGGATGAACGGTATTAAACTGGACAGCTCCAAATATATGGACCAGCTTCGTCATCTTGACCCTATACGCGTGAACGGCAAGGTCACGCAGGTTATCGGTCTTACCGTGGAATCGGAAGGACCGGATGCAAGCATCGGCGATGTCTGCCTGATCTACCCGGCAAAAGGTGCCAAACCGATTAAAGCCGAGGTCGTAGGCTTCCGTGATAATAAAGTCATTCTAATGCCTTTGGGCGAATTGCATGCGATAAGCCCGGGCTGCGACGTTGTCGGGACCGGAAAGCCGTTATCGGTGCAGGTTGGTTCCGAATTGCTTGGCAAGGTGCTTGACGGTTTGGGGCAGCCGCTTGACGGATCTTTTTTGCCGAGCCGCATGCAGCATTACTCGACCCACAATGAGCCTAGCAATCCGCTTGCGCGTCCCCGGGTACAGGAGACTTTGAGCATTGGCGTCCGCGCGATTGACGGTTTGCTTACCGTTGGCAGAGGCCAGCGCGTAGGTATTTTTGCAGGCTCGGGCGTCGGCAAAAGTACGCTGCTTGGCATGATCGCCCGCAATACTTCCGCTGACGTCAACGTCATTGCATTAATTGGCGAACGCGGCCGCGAGGTGCTCGAATTTATCGAGAAGGATCTTGGTCCTGAAGGACTTGCCCGCTCGGTTGTAATTGTAGCAACCTCCGATCAGCCTGCTCTAATCCGGATTAAGGGAGCTCTTATCGCAACTTCCATTGCGGAATATTTCCGCGACCGCGGATTAAACGTCATGCTGATGATGGACTCGGTTACCCGTTACGCCATGGCGCAGCGCGAAGTTGGCCTTGCCATCGGCGAGCCGCCTGCCACTAGAGGCTACACGCCTTCCGTATTCGCAACACTCCCCAAGCTTCTGGAACGGGCGGGAACAGGGCCTAACGGCTCGATTACCGCATTCTATACCGTTTTGGTTGACGGCGACGACATGAACGAACCGATCGCCGACGCGGTGCGCGGCATATTGGACGGTCACATCGTGCTTAACAGGCAGCTAGCGAATAAAGGGCATTTTCCTGCTATCGATGTTCTGGCGTCTGTCAGCCGCGTCATGAAGGAAATCGTGACGGAAGAGCATCAGGAAGCAGCAAATCAGTTAAAGATGTTACTCTCTGTTTATAGAGATTCGGAAGACCTCATCAATATAGGGGCGTACCAGAGGGGTACAAACGAAAAAATTGATACGGCCATCGAAAATATTGACGCAATCTATCAATTTACAAGGCAAAAGACAAACGAAAAGGTCACTTTGGCCGATTCAAAGGAAAGATTAATTCAGGAATTCCACGGGAGATGACGACGGGTAAATGGCAGCCTTTCGATACGCTTATCAAAAAATCGTAGACTTGAAGTCAAGCGAGAAGACGCAGGCTGAGTGGCAGCTATCTTCCGCAATTGGTGTTCTGCAGGCGGAAGAACTAAGTCTTTCGGAGCTGCGGACGAAACGGGCAGAATGGGAAACCAAGCAGCACGAGAGCTCGAGTGAAGCTGTTTCTCTCGCTGAGCTGCAGCTGATGCAGCATTATCTGGAATATTTGGATTCCTGCATATCAAGCAAGCTTACGGATGTCAGGCAGGCTGAACGAAAGGTTGAATACAACCGGACAAACCTCGCGGACCGAATGAAGGATGAGAAGGTTTGGCTTAAAGCGAAAGAGCATGCCAAAGACCGGTTCCGGCATGTAATGCAGATCAAGGAACAGAACGAGCTGGATGAAATGGCTACCAACCGCTTCAAGGTATCCCTTCCATCATGATCTGCGGCGCAAGGTAAAGGGAGTGAATGACAGTGTCGGATATGGAAATGGAGAAGCAGGGGTACAGCGGCTTCGAACGGTTGATGTTTTTTATGACGCCGATCTTGTTTACGATAGTCCTTTTGGGCGCGTTATATATTTTGTTTAATACGGAAACCCGTAATCAAATGCTGGAGATCGGCAACTCGATTCCCTATCTGAAGGATGTACTTCCCGATCCAAAGACAGCTGACGGAAAAGCTAACGACGACCAGCTGAAATCGGCCAACATGAGCCGTAAGATCGATGAGCTCCAGGCGCAGCTGCAGGAGAAGGAAGCCGAGCTTGCCCAAACCAACCAGACGAAGGCAACCCAAGAGCAGGAATTAAAAAGCATGCAGGATCAGATTGATTCGCTTAAGTCTTCTAATGAAAAAAAAGCAGCGGACGACGCCGCTTATCAGGCGAAAATCCAAGAGCTTGCGAGCATGTACAGCAAAATTACCCCAAGTAAAGCTGCTCCGATTCTGCAAAGCATGACCATGGATGAAATGGTGCTTGTCTTGGATTCCATGAGACCGGACGACAGAGTTCGGATTCTGGAAAAAATGAACCCTCAAACGGCGGCCGACGCAACGATGGCGCTGAAGGATACCGTAACGGCGAAGGATAGACAGATTGCCGCGCTGCAGGCTGAGCTGAAAAAAGCCAAGCCGACGGAAACCAAGCAGCCTTCCTCGCAGCTGAGCAGCAATCAATTGAGCGCTACATTCGCAGCAATGGATGCCAAAAGCGCAGGGGAACTGTTAATTAAAATGGCGGATATCAGCCCAAGTAAAGTTATCCGCATTCTGAATACCGTGGATGACAAGACTCGTTCCGGAATTTTGGCGGAAATGTCCGGCATTAATCAAACGATTACCGCTCAGCTGATGTCTAAGCTCATGGCAGGCAGCTAAGAGAGAGGAGGTGAATCAATTAATGGAGATGATCATTCCTCAAGCCGCAACGCCGGCACCAGCCGCGACTGCAAACAACGCATCGACTCAAGCGAAATCCGGCGGAAATGACAAATTTCAAAAGACGCTTGCGACTCAGATGAAAGGCGACAAAGGCGCTTCGGATAAAACCGGCGCAGCTTCGTCTGCGGCGGATAAGGCTGACAACGCGCAGCAAGCCGCTTCCGGCAAGGAAGCGCAAGCAACAAAGGATGTATCGGTAAACAATCAGACTGCAACAGGCGGAGCGGCAGCTGCGGCTGACACTGCTGCCGTAACGGACTCGGATGTTCTGACCGATGCAACGGCTGACCTGATGGAAATCATCGATCAATTGCTCGCGGATCTGGAAAAGATCAAGTCGGATTTGTCCGCCCCATCGGCTGATAGCCAAGATCAGGATACGTCGGAGCCAGCTTCCATGCTGGATCAACTGCAGGCTTTGCTTGCACTGCTAGGGATTCCGATGCCGGTACAGCTTCAGACTCCAAAGGGCGACGCTTCCAATCAGCCGCCCGCAGGGGATCAGAATTCGAATCAGCAGCTGGCCGCAATCGTAAGTAAGGTTCAGGATTCCTTGCTGCAGCTTCAAACGGCAATGCAGGAAGGGACCATGAAGCAAATCGGACTTCAGGAGCCGGTTCAACTGATTGGACAACAGCTTGAGGCTTTGCAGCAATTCGTCCAAAAGCAGAAGGACTTGAGCGTTCGCACCGAGACGCCGGTCGTATCCGCAGAGCAAGCGCCGGAAATCACGGTTACAGCTGCTGCCCCTGCAATATCCGTTCATTTGCAGCGATTAACAGAACGCGCGGTACATCCGGTTGCGCTAGCGGCGACAACCGATCAGCAAGTTACGAAGGAAGAGACGGAAGCGTCCGGCGAAACGGACGAGCAGGTACCTACCGTAACAGCCGGCCAATCGTTTGCTGATGTCATTCGTCAAACGGCGCCCCATGCAGCAAAGCTAACCCCCGTTGTCCAAGCGTCCGTTCCGGTTACCGATTTCGCGGATAACATGAAGGATTTCATTCAAAAGCTGGACATCAAGCATGGCAACGGCATGTCGGAAGCGACTATTCAGCTATTTCCCAAAGAGCTTGGACAGGTTGATGTGCGCATAACGATGCATAACGGACAACTTACGGCATTGTTCCATGCCGATAACGCAAGCGCTAAGGATGCGCTTGACAATCAAATGGCGCAGTTAAGAGTTGCTTTGCAGCAGCAAGGCTTGTCGGTCGACAAGCTTGAAGTAACGTACGGCCAATCGGCCGCGCATTTATCCAACGGCCAGCATGGTCAAGGAACCGGTCAACAGGCTTTTTCCAATCAAAATAAATCCAAAGGCGACGGGTTGCAGGAGGATTTTGAGTCTGATGTTGCCGAGCAGCAGGCGATACAGGATTTAGGCTACGGACGAGCCGTCAATGTGACGGCATAATCAAAAGCTCCTTAGACGGTACGCGTGTAGGATGGAGGTGAGTTTATGGCGACAGTATCTTCGAAAGTCATGTGGCCGAATTACAGCACTTCGAACGTAAAGGCCGCTGGCAAGGATACCGACAAAAATGCGTTAGGCAAGGATGCGTTTCTGGAATTGCTCGTGACCCAGCTGAAAAACCAGGATCCGCTGCAGCCGCAGGATAACGCAGCGTTCATTACGCAGATGGCTCAGTTTACTTCCGTTGAGCAGCTGATGAATATGTCGGATCAGCTTTCCCTGCTTAATCAAAATCTGGGCACGGCATCTTCGATTATCGGAAAAACCGTTTCCTGGTACGAGCTGGATGACGCAGGCCAGACCAAGCTGATGTACGACACGGTCAATTCCATCGTTTCTCAGGACGGTACTTTGTATGCCAAATTTACGGATGAAACGATGATTAAGCTTAGCGATGTCGTGACGGTATCCGATAAAGCACCGGAAGCTAATCAATCCGGCGACGGTAGTGAAGAGACCACCGGGAGCACGGAGGGAACGGCGGATACAAATTCAAGTTCAAGCGAACAGGAAGATGGTTCCGCATGAATGACGGAGTGAAAATCAGCCATCTGTTTCCTGTCGGCACGCCGCCACTGACCGGTGCCAAGAATGCGGCAACGCGTCCGCAGCAAGCCGGCGGCTTCAAAGATATGCTTGATGCCAAGGTGCTTAAATTCAGCCAGCACGCGGAAGTGCGGATGAAGCAGCGAGGAATTCAGCTGCAGCCGGAATCGTTGACCAAGATTATGAACGCGGTGGATGAAGCCGAGTCTAAAGGCGCAAAAGATTCTTTAATTGTAATGAAAGACATTGCGATGATCGTAAATGTCCCCAGCCGGACGGTAGTGACGGCGATGGACGGCAAGCAAATGCAAAGCAATGTGTTTACGAATATCGACAGCGCGGTGATCTTGAGCTAGGGCTGGACCGCTAAGGGGGCCCTTTGGCTGCCGACCGACTGAAGCAGCCATTACGCAAGAGATCCGGAAGTCCATTTCTTTTTAGGAGGAGTTATATAAATGCTTAGATCCATGTATTCCGGCGTATCGGGTATGCGCGGTTTCCAGACAAAGCTTGACGTAATCGGCAACAACATCGCTAACGTTAATACGGTAGGATTCAAGGGCGGCCGCGTTATGTTCAGCGATATTCTGAGCCAGACCACTTCAGGTGTTACCGCGTCTCTCGAAGGGGAGCAGGGCGGCGTCAACGCGAAGCAGATTGGTCTTGGCGTAACCATCTCTTCGATCGATACGATCCATACGCCGGGCAGCGCGATGACGACAAACGTGCCAACCGACCTTCGCATTGACGGAGACGGCTTCTTCGCGGTATCGGCCGGAGGGGATTCTCCTACTTATCTGACGCGCGCGGGCAACTTCACCTTGGATGGCAACAGACAGCTCGTTAATGCCGACGGCATGTTTGTTCTTTCCTCCGACGGCGAGCCAATCGTGCTCGGAGAGGATGTAACCTCCTTCTCGATCGGTCAAGACGGATCGATTCTGGCGGTAACGGCGGACGGTACGGAAGCCGTCGCGCAGCTTGGGGTCGTAAAAGTGGTTAACCCGAGCGGTCTGGAAAAAGTAGGCGGCAACCTGTACCGGGTAACGGCCAATGCCAATCCGGACGGCCAGTTCGAGATTGTAACGGCGGATGATGCTGAACTTGGCACGGGTGCCATTATCGCGGGCCAGCTGGAAATGTCGAACGTCGACCTGACGAACGAATTCACCGAGATGATCGTTGCGCAGCGCGGCTTCCAGGCGAATTCACGCATCATCACCACATCCGATGAGATTTTGCAAGAGGTCGTTAACCTGAAACGTTAATAGCTTCGCGCAATAGCCATCGGTCATGACTGAAGGGGGCTGTTATCAGCCCCCGAATCAGCGAGGGGGGAGCTTATGATTACCGTAACTCGATTGAATGGCTCAAAGCTGATGATTAACGCTCTTCTTATCGAATTGATAGAAGAAACTCCGGATACGATCATAACGCTCACTACGGGCAAGAAGTTTATCGTAACGGAGAGCGCAGCCGAGCTGGTACAGCTAATTCAGAGTTATATTCGTTCAATCGGCGTTCTTGCAGCGACCCAGAAGATCGAACATACGGAGGGTCCATAGAGATGAAAAAAATGTTGCCATGGCTAGTCACAACCTTGCTAGCAATTACGCTGATCGCAATTGTATCCATCATCATGTACAAATCATTTTTTAACGACACGGATAAGCCCGATCCGGAAAAGGCACCCGTTACGGTGAAGCATCTTTCCGCGGACGAGCTGGTATCCGTTACATCCGAGCTGAAGGATTTCAAACGCAACCTGAAAGATTCGGACTATGTCGTAGTAATGAGCTTTGCGTTCCAGCTGGACAGCAAGAAGACAAAGGAAGAGTTCGACAAGATCCTTGAAATTGAAGTAAGGCCAATCATTAACCGTACCGTTGCCGATTTGACGGCAGCTGAGCTTAACGGCTCGCAAGGCGAGGATATGCTGGAATCGAAGCTTCTGAACTTGATTAATCCGATTCTGCCGGAAGGCAAAAAGCTGGTTAAAGTGGAAATTACGAATTTTATCATGCAGCAGTTATAAGCTTGTTGCCGACATTCCTTGAAGGGGGTGAGAGAATTGGTTGATGTACTATCGCAGAATGAGATAGACGCGCTGCTGGCTGCTTTGTCATCGGGTGAGATGGATGCGGATGAGCTGAAAAAAGAAGAGGTTACGCGAAAAGTTAGAGTCTATGATTTCAAGCGCGCTACTCGATTCTCGAAGGATCACATACGAAGCTTAACACGCATACACGAAAACTTCGCGCGATATTTGACAACCTATTTCTCAGCGCAGCTTCGTACGTTCGTTCAGATCAATGTCGTGCAGGTCGAGCAGCTGCCGTACGATGAATTTATCCGCTCGATACCGAAGATGACGATTCTGAACATATTTGAAGCGGAGCCGCTGGAAGGGCGCATGGTGCTCGAGGTTCATCCTAACGTTGCTTATGCGATGCTGGACAGAATGCTCGGCGGGCAGGGGATGGCGCCTTCCAAGATCAACAATCTGACGGAGATCGAGACCATTATTATGGAACGGATTTTCGCCAGGGCGTTTGAAAGCTTGCAGGAAGCATGGAAGACGATCATAGATATATCACCTCGTCTGGAGGCGCTGGAGACGAATCCGCAATTCATGCAGATTGTCTCGCCAAACGAAACGATCGCATTGATCTCGCTTAGCACGAAGATCGGAGATACGACGGGGATGATCAATTTATGTATCCCTCATGTCGTTATCGAACCGATTATGCCGCGGTTGTCTGCTCACCACTGGTTTGTCTCCCAGAAAAAAGAGAGAATTCCAGAGGAAGTCGAAATGCTGGAGCAGCGCGTAAGCAAAGCGAAGCTCCCAATCGTTGCCGAGCTTGGCGAATCGGTCATTACGATTAAGGAATTTTTGGGTCTCGCGGTAGGTGACGTCATTTCGTTAAATAAACCGATAGATGACGGCCTCCGCATCAAGGTTGGCGAGAAGCTGAAGTTTATCGGAAGTCCGGGCTCCGTCAAGGATCGGATAGCCGTGCAAGTGGATCAAGTTGTCAGCGAAGGAGCGGAAGAAGAAAATGACGAGTAAAGATTATTTATCGCAAGAGGAAATAGACGCGTTGCTTAATCAGACAGCCAGCGAGCTCGCCTCATCGCAATCGCAGGCTTCCGAATATCAGCTGTCGGACTTTTTGTCTTCCATCGAGCAGGATGCTCTGGGGGAAATCGGCAATATCACGTTTGGCAGCGCGGCAACGGCTTTATCTACCTTGCTAGGCAAGAAAGTCGATATTACGACGCCTCAGGTTACCTTCATTAAACGCGAGGATCTTGCGAACGAGTTTCCCAAGCCTCATGTGGCGGTCAGCGTACAGTACGTAGACGGCTTCCAGGGGATTAATTCGCTAGTGATCAAAACAAAGGACGCGCAGGTCATTGCCGACCTTATGCTCGGCGGAGAAGGGGATGTAACGCTTCAGGAGCTGAACGAGATTCATATCAGCGCCGTTCAGGAAGCGATGAACCAGATGATGGGTTCCTCCGCGACATCGATGTCTACGATTTTTAACCGCTTCGTTAATATTTCGCCTCCGGGTATCGACATTCTCGATGTAGACAGCGGCGGCGGAATGGGACAGCTCCCGCCTGAAGACGTGTTTATCAAAATCTCTTTCCGATTGACGATTGGAGATTTAATAGATTCCACCATCATGCAGCTTCTGCCCGTACCGTTTGCGAAGCAGATGGTTGCGATTCTGATGGGGGACGTTGAGGAAGAGATTGCGGCTACTCCGGCTCCTGCGCCTGCGCCAACACCGGCACCGGCGGCAGCGGTAACGCCAGCTCCTGCACCGGCTCCGCAGCCGGCTTACCAGGATTCGTACCAGCAAGCTCCGGCGGCAGCGGCATCGCAATACAATCAGCCGTATAATCCTTATCAGCAAAGCGCGGCGTTCGACATTCCGATGCAGCCAATGGGTCCTCAGACCTATGGTCACGCGGCAAACCGAAACGTTAATGTTCAGCCTGTACAGTTCGCCAACTTCAATCAAGCGCCATATGTGCAAGCAGATGAGACAAACCTCAATTTACTTCTCGACATACCGCTTAAAGTTACCGTAGAATTAGGTAGGACCCAAAAGCAAATTAAGGATATTCTGGAATTGTCCCAAGGCTCCATTATCGAGCTGGACAAGCTGGCCGGCGAACCTGTCGACATCCTGGTGAACAACAAGCTGATTGCCAAGGGTGAGGTTGTCGTCATTGATGAGAACTTTGGTGTACGGGTAACGGATATCGTAAGCCAATGGGACCGCATTCAAAAATTGCAATAATACTCTAGGAGGAAAAAAAGATGGCAAACCGCATTCTAATCGTAGACGACGCAGCATTCATGCGCATGATGATCCGAGACATTCTGACAAAGAACGGCTACGAGGTCGTCGGGGAAGCGCAAGACGGCGCACAGGCGGTAGAGAAGTACAAGGAGCTTAAGCCTGACCTGATTACGATGGACATCACGATGCCGGAGATGGATGGCATTTCCGCGCTGAAAGAAATCAAAAAGCTGGACGGCAATGCGAAAGTGATTATGTGCTCCGCGATGGGCCAGCAAGCGATGGTTATCGACGCGATCCAAGCCGGCGCAAAAGACTTTATCGTTAAACCATTCCAAGCTGATCGCGTAATCGAAGCGATTAAGAAAACGCTTGGCTAAGCTATGCTTACATATGCTACGAGATTAATTTCCTTGACTGCGGTTGGCGTTGCTGTACAGCCCGCCTTCGCCGCGGCAGCGGGTAGCGGGAATGACGAGAGTCCAATGGCTGGCAGTACCGGCAGCTACGCGGGCAGCGTGATCTGGGTCATTGTCTCTCTATTTATAGTTATCGGCTTAATTGTATTACTTATTAAATTTTTGTCTCAGCGTAATCGCATGTGGGGAACTAACCGTGCGGTTCGCTCTCTCGGAGGGGTTGCGCTGGGGCAGAACAATTCTCTTCAGGTTGTAGAGCTGTCAGGCCGGTTGTATGTGGTGGGTGTAGGAGAGAACGTGACGCTCCTCGACAAGATTGACGATGAGAAGCAAGTGCAGGCCATTCTTGCTTCGCTAGACAGACAATCCCATGCAGCCGGATGGTCGGCAAACACAATCTCTGATTTTCTTAAGAGGTTCCGTAAAGAAGAGTCGCGCAAGGGAGAGGACCTGACGGAAGAGCAGTGGAACATGCAGGAATCCTCCTTCCAAAGCTTGCTGAATCAAAACCTCAGTAAGCAGGCTGACCGCAGAGAGCAGCTGGAGTCGCTTCTGAAGGAATCCAAACATGATGGGGATGACAATGAAAAATAAATGGTGGATTTCGATCGTCACCGTACTGCTGGGGGTTATGCTGCTGCAATCGCATGCGTTTGCGGCCGATCCGCTGCCAAATGTCGATATCAGCATCGGTGATGGAAGCGAAGAGCCGGGAACCAGCGCTTTGTCGCTCCTGCTTCTAATAACGGTATTAAGCATTGCGCCGGCAATCCTGGTACTTATGACAAGCTTTACCCGGATCGTCATCGTACTTGGATTCGTACGGACATCGCTTGGCACGCAGCAAATGCCGCCGAACCAGGTTCTAATCGGGCTGGCGATGTTCCTGACCTTTTTCATTATGGCTCCGACCTTCTCCCAGGTAAACGAAGTGGCTTTGCAGCCTTATCTCAAGGGTGAAATCACGCAGACCGTGGCGCTGGAGAAAGCGGCGGATCCGATGAAAAAGTTTATGATCTCGCATACGAGGGAGAAGGATCTGCTTCTGTTCCTCAACTATACGAAAACGGAGAAGCCGGAGAAATATCAGGATATCCCGATTACCGTTCTGGTGCCCGCCTACGCGATAAGCGAACTGAAAACCGCATTCCAGATGGGCTTTATGATATTCATTCCTTTCCTGGTCATCGATATGATCGTCTCAAGCACGTTAATGGCGATGGGGATGATGATGCTGCCGCCGGTCATGATATCCCTGCCGTTTAAGCTTCTGTTGTTCGTGCTGGTGGACGGGTGGTACCTGATCGTCAAATCATTGCTGTTAAGCTTCAACACGTAATTATGACAGGGAGGAACGTTCAATGAGTGCTGATTTCATCATCGGATTGGCCGGACAAGCCATCAGTACCGTATTGAAAGCCAGCGCGCCGATGCTCGTTCTCGCTCTAGTCGTCGGATTGATCGTCAGTATTTTTCAAGCGACTACCCAAATTCAAGAGCAGACGTTAGCTTTTGTGCCAAAAATCGTAGCGGTCTTTGTATCCCTGATTATATTCGGGCCTTGGATTCTGAATGTAATCGTCGATTTCACTTACAATCTGCTGAACAACTTGTATAAATACATCGGATAGGTTGTGAACGGAAATCATGGATCAGATCGTGGAGTACTTCCCTATTTTTTTGCTTATTTTTTGTCGAATGACATCGTTTTTCGTCGTAGCTCCGCTGTTTAACATGCGTGGCATACCAAGCACCTTCAAGATCGGACTTGGCTTTTTTCTCTCCCTTATTGTCTTTATGACCTATGGGCTGAAAGAGAAGACGGTACCGATGGATGCAGAGTACATTCTGTACATATTCCGGGAAGTCCTCATCGGACTTCTGATGGGGTACATCGTTTATCTCTTTATGACGGTTGTGCAAACAGCCGGCGCACTGATGGATATGCAAATCGGTTTCGCCATGTCAAACGTTATTGATCCGATGACGGGTGTCTCGGCTCCGCTGCTCGGCAACTTCAAGTACATGCTGCTTATCATGGTGTTTCTGGCCGTTAACGGGCATCATTATCTGCTCACCGGATTGATGGACAGCTACAAATGGATGCCTTTGTCCAACGAATTGTTCAGCAGGATTTACGATGGAAGCATAACCGATTTCCTGTCGCGGGCGGTAGGGAACGCGTTCCTGCTGGCCATGCAGGTTGCGGCTCCGCTTGTCATAGCGATGTTCCTGACGGACGTAGGCCTTGGCTTCCTGGCAAAGACGGCTCCTCAATATAACGTGTTTGTTATCGGGATTCCGCTTAAGCTGCTCCTGGGACTAGGATTATTGATCCTGGTGCTCCCCGGTATATCCGCGATATTCGAGCGGCTGTTTGCCATCATGTTTGACAACCTGGAGCAATTGTTTGGCATTGTGCAACAAACCGAAAGCAAATAAGGAGGCTGCAACGTTGAGATCTTACTATCTAGAGCTAGACTTGCAGCTGTTTAGTCAGGAAAAGACGGAAAAAGCAACGCCGAAGAAAACGCAGGAAGCCCGCAAGAAAGGGCAGATCGCCAAATCCAACGATTTGCCAAGCTCCATGATTTTGCTCTTTACCTTTGCTACCTTTGCGGCTTTAGGCAGCTACTATAAGACGAGGATTATGAGCGTGTTCCAGGAGCTCTTTGATAATTGGCTGACGATGGATGTCACGACGGCGAACATTATGCCGCTGTTTAACAAGCTTGCGGTCGACATGCTAATGTTCCTTGCGCCGATTTTCGCTATCGTAGTGATCGTGGCGATTTTGGGAAACGTCATGCAGTTCGGATTTCTACTTACGGGCGAATCGCTTAAGCCGAAGTTCACCAAGCTGAATCCAATTAACGGGTTTAAGCAGATATTCTCGATGCGAACGGTAGTTGAGTTTCTAAAAAGCATATTAAAGCTCTTAATCATCGGCATCCTGGTCTATCGGGCGATTTGGGGCGATTGGGACAAGATTTTAATGTTATCGAGTCTATCGGTCCAGCAAATCTTTGCCTTTACTGCCGGATTAACGGTCAAGCTTGGATTAGAGACCGGAGCGGTGCTTGTTATACTGGCTTTCGCCGATTATATGTATCAGCGTTACGAGCATGCCAAGAGTCTGAGAATGTCCAAGCAGGACATCAAGGACGAATACAAGAAGTCGGAGGGCGATCCTCTCATTAAAGGCAAAATCCGCGAAAGGCAGCGCCGGATGGCGATGCAGCGGATGATGCAGGAGGTGCCTAAGGCCGACGTGGTTATTACGAACCCAACCCACTTTGCCATTGCGTTGCAGTATGATGCTTCCAAGATGGAGGCTCCGGTCATAATCGCAAAAGGGATGGATCACTTGGCGCTCCGCATTCGCGAAGTTGCCAAGGAACATGGCGTTGTCATGATGGAAAATAAGCCGCTGGCCAGAGCGCTTTACGAACGGGCCGATATCGGCGATTCGATTCCTGCCGATTTGTTCCAAGCCGTGGCGGAAGTATTGGCGGCTGTTTATAAAATGAAAGGCCGGGTTCGATCATCATAATTGAGAGGGAGGAGACAACATCATGAAAGTGAAAGATATTGCTATCTTAGCTGGGATTATCGGCATCGTACTCATGATGGTCATCCCTATACCAACACTGCTGCTGGATATTTTGCTCATCCTGAACATTTCGATCGCGCTCATGATTCTGCTGATTGCGATGAATACGAAGGAAGCTCTCGATTTCTCTATCTTCCCTGCAATCCTGCTAGTGACGACCTTATTCCGGCTTGCGCTAAACGTATCGACAACACGCAATATTTTGTCGCACGGCCATGCCGGCGAGGTTGTACAGACGTTTGGGTCCTGGGTAGGCGGAGGGCAAATCGCGATTGGCTTCGTCGTATTTCTCATCCTAGTCGTTGTACAGTTCATCGTTATTACGAAAGGTTCGGAGCGGGTAGCGGAGGTTGCGGCCAGATTTACACTCGACGCGATGCCCGGCAAGCAAATGAGCATTGATGCCGACCTGAACGCGGGACTGATCAATGAACAGCAGGCGCGTGAGCGCCGATCGAAAATCGAAAGAGAAGCGGACTTTTACGGCTCCATGGACGGTGCAAGCAAATTCGTCAAGGGTGATGCCATTGCTTCCATCATTATCTTGCTTATCAACCTTATTGGCGGTTTCATTATCGGGATGGCCATTCACGGAGACAGCTTTAGCGATGCTCTGCAAACCTACTCGATTCTTACGATCGGTGACGGTCTGGTCAGCCAGATTCCAGCCCTGCTTATCTCCACAGCAGCTGGCCTGATCGTAACCCGTGCCGCTTCGGACGGCAACTTCGCGCAGGACGTTACAACGCAGCTCCTTAAATACCCGAAGCTGCTTTATATTGTGGCTGGAACAATCACTTTGCTCGGCGTATTCACGCCAATCGGCATTTTGCGTACGATCCCTTTTGCCGCCTTGCTCTTGTTCGGTGCCTGGAGGATGCAGCAATCCATTGCCAAGCAAATGCAGCAGGAAGAGCTTTTGGAGGAGGAGCAACAGATCGAAGAGGTGCGAAGTCCCGAAAGTGTCATCAGCTTGCTGCAGGTTGATCCGATCGAATTCGAATTTGGCTATGGTCTTATACCGCTGGCGGATACGCAGCAGGGAGGAGACTTGCTTGACCGGATTATTATGATTCGCAGGCAATGCGCCCTTGAGCTTGGACTTGTAGTGCCGGTCATCCGGATACGCGATAACATACAGCTCAAGCCGAATGAATATGTCATCAAGATTAAGGGGAATATCGTTGCTCGCGGCGAATTGCTGCTAAACCATTATCTTGCGATGAGCCCAGGCTTCGAAGACGAGTCCGTAATCGGAATCGAAACGACCGAACCGGCGTTTGGACTTCCGGCGCTCTGGATCGATGAAGCCATGAAGGAGAGAGCGGAAATCTCCGGATATACCGTTGTGGATCCGCCTTCCGTCGTGGCAACGCATTTGACGGAAATTATTAAGCGTCATGCGCATGAGCTGATTGGCCGCCAAGAGACCAAGGCTCTGGTAGAGAATGTGAAAGAGTCTTACCCGGCGCTTATCGAAGAACTTATTCCTTCCATTTTATCGATAGGCGATTTGCAGAAGGTACTAGCCAAGCTTTTGCGTGAGAAAGTGTCGATCCGGGATCTGGTCACGATCTTCGAATCGCTGGCGGATCAAGCCCATTATACGAAGGACCCGGACATTCTTACGGAATATGCCCGGCAAGCGTTGTCGAGGCAAATTACGCAGCAGTTCACTTCAACGGGTAATATGTTAAGGGTTATTACCGTAGGTCCTGCGCTTGAGAAGAAAATCGCGGAGTCGGTTCAGCAGACCGACCAGGGAAGCTATATTGCGCTTGACCCTGTAGCAACGCAGCAAATCTATCAGAAGCTCAACGAGCAAGTGTCGCGCCAAATTCAATCCGGCCAGCATCCCGTTGTACTGACTTCGCCTACCATTCGCATGTATCTGAGACAGATTGTGGAACGGACCATGCAGGATGTACCGGTACTGTCGTATAGCGAGCTCGAGCCTAACATCGAAGTTCAAAGCGTAGGGGTGGTGAATTTATGAGAGTAAAACGTTATGTGGTGAACGCCTTGCCGGAAGCCCTGCCGATGATTCGGAGCGAGCTTGGTAAAGATGCCGTCATCCTGAATACGAAGGAAGTCCGGATCGGCGGATTCATGGGAATGTTCCGGAAGAAAAAGATGGAGGTTATAGCCGCAATCGAGTCGGGAGCAGCCGCGCCAACTGCAGCAACCCAGCCGAAAAAAGCGGCAGCAGAGGTCCAGCAGGTTGTTCGTGCGATTCAAGAGTCGAAAAGGCAAGCGGCTACGGCTACGGCGGTTCTTGAGCCTCCGGCTCCCGCGCCTGTGACGGTCGTTCAGCCGCCTCCGCCGGTTATGCCGGCTTCCCCTCCGTTGCAGACGATAAACCGGATTAACGATGATCTGTTAGAGGAAATCCGGTTTATCAAGCAATCTTTGAAGCAGCTGTCGATGCATAAGCCGGACATGGAACGGCCGCTCGCCATTCAATCCTTGTATGGGCGGTTGGTCCAACAGGAAGTGGAGCCGGAACTGATAGACCGGTTAATAGACGCGGTTAACGAGAAACTTGCAGACCTGAAGGAAATGCCGGACGGGGCTGAGACGTGGCGGATTGCCAGGGAGCTGCTGTTGGAATGGCTGATTCCGTACAGTCATCAATCCATTAGCGAATCGGCAAGAATCGTTCATTTTGTTGGACCGACAGGTGTGGGCAAGACCACTACAATCGCAAAACTGGCAGCGGGACAATCGATCAAGTTTGGACGGCAGATTGGGTTAATCACTTCGGATACTTACCGGATTGCGGCGGTCGATCAGCTGCGAACCTACGCGAATATTCTGAACGTGCCGATGGAAGTGGTGTTCTCGCCGATGGATTTGCCTAAAGCCTTCAAGCAGCTGGAAGACCGTGAACTGATTTACATGGATACGGCAGGCCGGAATTTCCGCAATGAGCTGCACGTTTCCGAAGTAAACAGTCTCCTTCAGTCCAGCGAGAAGAGCGAGACCGTGTTGGTGCTGAGCTTGACCGGCAAAACCAAAGACATGATGGCGGTGGCGGACAATTTTGTGAAATATGGAGTTCGCAAGGTGCTGTTCACTAAGCTGGATGAAACGTCGGTGTACGGATCGATCCTAAACCTGGCCCTGCAAAATGAATTGCAGCCGGTGTTTGTTGCCAGCGGCCAGACCGTGCCGGACGATATTGCCCCATTTAACGCGGAGCGATATATCGATGCGCTGCTGGGGGCTCCTGCCGATGAATGATCAAGCGGAGGCGCTTCGCAACATGGTGAAGATGAGGATGGGCCAGGAGACTGCCCGTCCTACCCGTATCGTAACGATCACGAGCGGGAAGGGGGGAGTAGGCAAATCCAACTTCAGCCTGAACTTTGCTATTTCGCTGCAACGCCTGGGGAAAAAAGTTCTCGTATTTGACGCGGATATCGGCATGGCCAATATCGATGTCCTTATGGGAGTAAGCTCTTCCTATCACCTCTATCATCTGTTCAAGCAGGATAAGACCATCTGGGATATTATCCAGATTGGCCCGACAGGGGTACATTTTATAGCGGGCGGTTCAGGGTTTCAGGATCTTCTTGACTTAACCGCGGAGCAGCTGGACTGGTTCTCTGAACAGATTGGCAAGCTGCAGGGGGAATACGATTTTATTCTCTTTGACACGGGAGCGGGCTTGTCGAAGGAAACCGTCAAGTTTATCTCTGCGGCGGAAGAAACCTTTGTGGTGACAACGCCGGAGCCAACAGCGATTACCGATGCCTACGCTCTGGTAAAGATGGTCAAGTCGATGGGCATCAACGCCGCGTTTAAGCTCGTTATTAACCGCGCGACAGACCGCAAGGAGGGCATCCAGACTGCGGACAAAATTAATCTTGTTGCCAGAAGATTTCTTCATGCCGAACTTCCGACATTGGGCGTAATCCTGGATGATCCGAATGTCACGAAAGCCGTAAAGCGGCAAACGCCGTTTACCGTTGCTTTCCCGGGAAGCGACGCCTCAAGAGGAATTGACGAAATTGCACGCCGATATTTGGAGATGTCCATTCCGGAGCAAACCGCTGCAGCTGGAGTAAGAGGATTCATACATAAGATGTTTAGGTTTAACCGGTAGTCATACATACATAAGAGGGGGAACAGGATGGCTCCTTATCGCGTGCTGGTCGTGGACGATTCGCCTTTCATGAGAAAAATATTCAGCGATCTGATCGTTCAGGACCCCCAATTTACGATTGTGGCAACGGCTTGTAACGGCATTGAAGCCATTGAAGCCGTTAAAAAGTGGAAGCCCGATGCTGTCACGTTGGATCTTGAGATGCCCGAGCTTAACGGGCTCGATGCCTTGCAGCGGATCATGATCGAACAGCCGACACCCGTGATCATGTTATCCGGCATCAGTGAAGAGAACACGAGAGAAACCATTAAGGCACTGCAGCTCGGGGCATTCGACTTTATCCGCAAGCCGATGGGCGCTTTCTCCAATGATATTGTCCGGGTCGGGGAGCTGTTGCTTGAGAAGCTGAGAATCGCGGTCCTGACAAAAAGGTATTCTACCGCTGTTATGGACACGGATAAGAAGAAGGCTTCCATTAATCGGGACATGCCCGAGCAGTCACGGCTTGCACAGCCAGCGAAATCGGCGGAAGAAGGGAACAACCGTAAGCGTGGGCTGCTGCAGCCGGAGCAGCAGGCAGAAGCAAGAGACGCATCTGCTCCGGCATTAGAGAAGAAAACCAAACCAACAGGCGGTCTGAGGAATCCGGTCAAGCCATTAACCGATGGCGGCGGCAGACCGTACGGGTCAGCCCCTGGTATACCAATCGCTCCGGTCGCGGCGGCACTGGAGGAGAACAAAGAACGGAAACGGTTCAGGCACACGGACGGCTTTGACCAATTAATTGCGATCGGAACTTCAACCGGCGGTCCACGCGCTCTGCATGAAGTGATCACTTCGCTTCCGGCCCAGCTGGCAGCGCCCGTATTGATCGTTCAGCATATGCCTCCCAAGTTTACAAAGTCGCTAGCCCAGCGTCTGGACAGCTTTAGCGAGCTTGAAGTTGTGGAGGCTTCTCAAGGTGACCGATTGAAGGCCGGGGTTGTCTATATCGCCCCTGGCGGTCATCACATGGAACTGGCGAAGGACCAGAGCGGCTATTACGTTCAGCTTACGCAGAAGCCGCCGCGCAACGGACATCGTCCTTCGGTTGACGTTCTATTCGAGTCATTGACCCCATTCGACGAGCTGAAACGTCACGCCGTCATCATGACGGGAATGGGAAGCGACGGAGCAAAAGGAATGAAGGCTCTCGTCGACAGCGGCGCGGAATCGGCGATTGCCGAATCCGAACAGACCTGCGTCGTTTACGGTATGCCGCGCAGCGCGATAGAGACCGGCTGCGTGAAGACGGTACTGCCGCTGCAGCAGATTGCCGCCGAGCTGCAGCATGCGGTTTTGAAAGGATAATAGATGATATAAAGTCCTATCAGGAGGTGCGACAAAATGGATATGAACGCCTACTTATCGATGTTTATCGACGAATCCAATGATCACCTGCAAGCTTTGAACGAAAATTTGCTTCGCCTGGAGAGCGAGCCGGAGGATCTATCGATCGTCCAGTCAATTTTCCGCTCTGCCCACACCCTAAAAGGGATGTCCGCAACGATGGGGTATGAAGATCTGGCCTCGCTGACGCATGAGATGGAAAACGTGCTTGATCTTGTACGAAACAGCAAGCTGAAGATGGATGAATTTATTTTCGATACCTTGTTCAAGGGGCTGGATGCTCTCGAGTCCATGGTTCAGGATATCGTAGGAGGCGGGACGGGCAAAGCGGATGTAACCGCGATTGTGGCTTCGCTGCAGTCCATTGTCAAAGGAGACTACAAAACGGCGGTAGCTTCCACGGCTGCATCGTCTGCTCCGTCCGCATCCGTGCAGCAAACCGGCGGAATTCTGGATGAGTTCCAGACCTCGGTGATCCAGCAATCTATCGATAGCGGGCATAACGTCTACTACATCGAGGTAGAAATCCGGGAAGATTGCGTCTTAAAAGGCGTGCGTGCTTATATGGTATTCGATCTGCTGGGCAAGAATGGCGACATCGTAAAATCCGAGCCTTCCGTAACCGATTTGGAGCAGGAGAAATTCGACCGTTCCTTCTCCGTGTTTACGATCTCAACCCTGTCCCAGCAAGAGCTGGAAGCTCAAATCGCGGCAATCTCCGAGATCGAGAAAGTCACTGTAGCGTTGCTGGATCTTGAGTCGCTCGCCATGCTGAATAATGCGGCGGCCAAGGAGCAGGCTCCGGCAGCGGCACCTGCGCAAGCCGAGCCTCAATCGGAAGCCGCGAAGGAAGAAGCGGGCAAGCAGGTTAGCGCAGCACGCACGCAGGCGGCAGCATCCTCTGCGCCTGCCGCCGTATCCAGAACGATCCGCGTCGATATCGATCGTCTGGATGCTCTGATGAACCTGTTCAGCGAGCTGCTGATCGACCGTGTAAGGCTGGAGCAGCTGTCCAGCGAGATCCGCCGCAACGATCTGACGGAAACCGTCGAGCATATGACCCGAGTCAGCTCCGATCTGCAAAATATCGTCCTGAAGCTGAGGATGGTTCCGGTAGATTCGGTATTTAACCGGTTCCCGCGCATGATCCGCGACTTGGCTAAATCGCTCGACAAGAAAATTGATCTGGTTATTACTGGCGCAGATACAGAGCTTGACCGCACAGTCATTGACGAGATTGGCGACCCGCTGGTTCACTTGCTCCGCAACTCGGTGGACCATGGCATTGAAACCACCCAGGAACGTATCGCAGCGGGCAAGCCGGAGACAGGAACGATTAACCTGCGCGCTTATCATAGCGGCAATCATGTCTTTATCGAGGTTGAAGAAGACGGAAGAGGCATCAACCGCGAGAAAGTTCTAAAAACGGCGATCAAGAACGGCGTTGTCACCGAGGATCAGGCGAAGCAGCTGTCTGACGAAGATATCAACATGTTGATATTTGCTCCAGGGTTCAGCACGGCCGATAAAATCTCCGACATTTCCGGCCGCGGAGTTGGCCTTGATGTCGTTAGATCCAAGATCACTTCCCTTGGCGGCAATGTAACGGTAGATTCCGCGCTTGGGCGCGGAACGAAATTTGCCGTTCAATTGCCTCTGACTCTATCTATTATTTCCGCGATGCTTATCAAGCTAGGTTCCGAGAAATACGCGATTCCGCTTACGTCTATCGTGGAAACCGGCATTATCCAGAAGGATCAGATCCTGAACGTACACGGTAACCGGATGATTCATTTCCGAAACGCCGTTATTCCTTTGGTTTCTTTAAGCAAAGTACTCGATTCGCCCGACTTTAACGAGCAAAGCGAGTCGGAGACCGAAATTGTCGTTATCCGTAAAGGCGATAAATGGGCGGCGATTACCGTTGACGAGTTTATTGGACAAAGCGAGATTGTGTTGAAATCGCTAGGCAAATATTTAACCAATATTGAAGCTATATCCGGTGCGACCATTCTTGGCGATGGCCAGGTGGCGCTCATCATTGATCCTAACGCACTTATCAAATAGGGAGGGCTTAACGATGGGAGAAGAATTAAAAGTTATCGTATTTTCGCTGGCGCATGAGGAATATGGCATTGAGGTGGATAAAGTCCGTACAATCGAACGTTTATCCCCAATTACGCGCGTGCCGAAAACGCCTTCCTTCATTAAAGGAGTTATTAATCTGCGCGGTATCGTTGTTCCCGTAATCGACCTTCGCGGCCGTTTTGGCTTGGAGGAGTCGGCAACAACGGAGAACAGCCGGATCATTGTCGTTGCGGTAAACGAAATGGAAGTTGGCTTTATCGTTGATTCTGCCAATGACGTCGTGGATATCGACGCGGACACGATCGATTCGCCGCCTGAAATTGTCGGCGGCATTAAAGCGAAATATTTGAGAGGCATTGCGAAGTTCGGAGATAACCGGCTGCTTATTATGCTGAATCTATCCGAAGTGCTGAACAAAAGCGAGATCATTCAGCTTGAGCAGTTAGAGGTGTAGGTGTGGACGCCTTTAACCGGTTTAAAGCGTTTGAAATGGATGTTCTGAAGGAAGTTGGCAATATCGGGGCGGGTAATGCGGCAACCGCATTATCCCGCCTTCTGGACAAGCCTGTAGACATGGCGGTTCCGAAGGTCAGCCTGCTGCCCTTTGAAGAAGTAGCGGATCGAGTCGGCGGTTCGGAGCAGGTTGTCATTGCCGTATATCTTCGGGTAGAAGGGGAAGCGCCCGGCAATATGTTTTTCATCATCCAGGAGGATGCCGCGAAGCGTTTGTTGGGACAGCTCCTGTCCCTGGATTGCGATTCAACAGGCAGCTACTCGGAGATGGAAATGTCAGCCCTTTGCGAGATCGGCAACATTTTGGCGGGATCGTATTTGTCGTCCCTTGCCGACTTCACGCATTTATCCATGGCGCCTTCCGTGCCTTCCGTTGCCAGGGATATGGCAGGACCAATCTTAACCTACGGACTCATGCAATACGGCGAGATGGGGGATTCCGCCCTGCTTATCGAAACTACGTTCCTAGAAGACAGGGAAGAGCTGGAGGGGCATTTCTTCCTTATTCCGGATCCGGATTCCTTCACTAAAATATTTCAATCCTTGGGAGTACTGACCGAATGATCCAACAAGATGTGATCAAGGTCGGCATGGCAGATTTAAAATGGGCTGCGGACGGAGCACATCTGAGGACAACAGGACTAGGCTCTTGTGTCGGACTGACGTTATACGATCCTGTTGCACGAATTGCGGGTATGGCGCATGTTATGCTGCCATCCTCGGAAATTGCCAGAGAGTCGACCATGAATATTGCCAAATATGCGGATACGGCAATTCCCGAGCTTATTGGGCAGATGAAAGCAGAAGGCGCCGTTATCGGACGTCTAGCAGCAAAAATGGCCGGTGGAGCGCAAATGTTCGCCTTCTCGGGCCAATCGGATTCGATGCGGATCGGACCCCGGAATGTTGAATCCTGTTTGGAGATTCTCGCGAACTATTCCATTCCCTTGATGGGACAAGATACAGGCGGGAATTACGGCCGCACGATTGAAATCGACAGCAGCAGCGGTGTATTGACTATTAGAAGCGTGCAGTTTGGAATAAAGGAGATTTGAAATGGTTGGAAATTGGCGATGGAATGTGGGCCTCGGGATTGTTGGCGCGGTATTAACCTTATTATTTTCGATTGGTAAAAACCCGCTGTCTGTCATGCTGATGCGCAGCATGTATGCTTTCATCGCCTTTGCTGCGATTGCATTTGTAATGCGGTTTCTACTTGCCTTTATTCTTCGTCCGCCAGTGATGCATCTAGCTGAGACTGTCGGAGAAGAAGGAAAAGGAACACAGCTGGATCTCCAAACCCCTGATGAGAGCGAAGACTTGAATCAACTGCTCAAATCACAGATGGACGGCCATAAGACTCAGGATGTACAGCATCAGGAACAACAAAGTCAGTTTAAGCCGTTAACGCCGCCAAAGCTGGTATCAACACAGAATAAAGAGCCTGAGGAATTGGCTAAGGCCATTCGTCATCTGACTGGAGGGTGAGTGACATGATCGCGACTGCGAATTTGGATTTGTGGCGAGCGTGGAAAGAGGAAGGCGATCTTGAAGCCAAGAAGCGTCTCATCGAGCAATTCTTGCCTTTGGTCGATTATGTAACGAACCGTATGGCGATTGGATTGCCCAAAAATGTTCTTAAGGATGATCTCGCCAGCAACGGAGTCATGGGGCTTATCGATGCAATCGAGAAATTCGACTACTGTCGCGGCTTACAATTTGAAACCTATGCATCCTGGAGAATCCGCGGTTCGATTATCGACGGGCTTCGCCAGGGTGATTGGGTGCCGCGTTCGGTACGCGAGAAGGCGAAGCGCATTGAAGAAGCTTATCAAAGCCTGGAGCAGAAATACTTGCGTTCCGTATCCGACGCGGAGATCAGCGAATATTTAAATGTCAGCGAGAAGGAATTTACCACAATGCTTCACGAGATTGCGATTACCACGGTATGCTCGCTGGAAGATCCGATCCGTGAAGAAGAGTCGGAGACAAGACTTTCGCTGCTTATTGACGAACGGGCTAAAAATCCCGATCACAAAGCGCATGAGTTTTTCCTCAAGGACTCTCTTGTTAACGGCATTGAGAAATTAACGGAGAAGGAACGCACCGTTATCTCGCTCTTTTATTATGAAGAATTATCGTTAAGCGAGATCGCGGAAGTAATGTCTTTATCCCCATCGAGGATTTCCCAGCTACATTCGAAAGCTATATTACGGCTGCGCGGAGCATTAGCGAAGCATAAAGATCAATTACTGCAGCATTAGAAGGGAGTAGGCAAGGTGGAAGACCATTTATTGGAATCTTACTTGCGTATCCAGATATCAGCTGACAAGCTGTCTGCTTTACTGACCTTTAACCGGATCACCGAGGATTTCGACTGTACTCCCGGTCAATTGGAACGATTTGTACGCAGCAAGGGCGTTGTATATGGGATACGAACAAGTCTGTTAAATGAAATTTGCACCAATACGCTTGCGTATTGCAAAGAGCAAACCTTAATCGCTGTTGGTAATCCGGCTTCGCCAGGTAAGGACGGATCTATCCGTTTTGCTTATGACATGCAGGATCAGAACCAGCGTCCTGCAGAGCTGGAAGACGGCAAAGTGGATTTCAAAGAAGTTTCCCGGCTAAAAAACGTAAAGCGCGGTCAATTAATCGCAGAACGGGTCGATGCTCTTTTTGGTTCGCCCGGCATGATGGTAACCGGCGACGAGATTCCTGCCAAGCAAGGCAAACAGGCTAGATTCAAAATAGGGAAAAACGTTGTGGTCAACGAGACTCAAACGGCCATGTATGCCTTGATTGACGGTCTTATTACGATTACTGACAAAGAGAAAGTAAACGTTTTTCCGGTGTATGAAGTTAACGGAGACGTTGATTATAGAGTCGGCAACATCGATTTTGTCGGAACGGTTGTCATTCGCGGCAATATCCTCAGCGGGTTCCGGGTAAAGGCTTCCGGCGATATCCGCGTTATAGGCGGCGTGGAGGGCGCCGAGCTGGAGTCCGAGGGGTCGATAGAAATCACAGGCGGAATCATGGCAGGCAACAAAGGCTATGTCAAAGCTCAAAAAAACGTAAAAAGCTCCTTCATCCAAGACAGCAATGTTATTGCCGGCGAGGATGTTTTGGTGTCTCAGAGCATTATGCATTCTCATGTTCGCGCCGGCCGGAATGTTATTTGCCAAGGATCAAAAGGGTTAATTGTAGGCGGTTCCATACAGGCGGTAGAGCAAGTGTCGGCACGCGTGATAGGCAATA
This sequence comes from Paenibacillus glycanilyticus NBRC 16618, assembly GCF_004000805.1. Lineage (GTDB taxonomy): Bacteria > Bacillota > Bacilli > Paenibacillales > Paenibacillaceae > Pristimantibacillus > Pristimantibacillus glycanilyticus. Next base: position 65,503 of record NZ_BILY01000020.1, on the reverse strand, counting down.
CGATGTCAACAGCGACCTCTATTGAAGTCGGGGTACAGCCAGAATCCCGTTCCGAGCTGCAGGAGCTGCGCCTCACGCTTCGCAAGCATATGGATGCGATGGACAAGACGGAAAAAGCATTAGCGATCCTTGACCAGCAAGCTGCAATGGATCAGTTAAACGATCAGAAGATGGCCATGCGGATCAAGCTGGGAGCAACACGGCGCCAGACAACTGCGGAGATCGACCAGATCAGAGAACGTATTCTGGAGATTGAGAGAACGCTTGAGGACACCGATAAGGCAAAGGTGGATATCAGCCATACGGTTTACGGCGGTATAAAAATTGTAATCGGACGTTACACGCGATTTATCAAAGATCCGGTGCAGCGTGTTTCTTTCCGGTATACGGACGGGGATATCGTACAATTACCTTTCTCGTAGGGAGGAGCTCGTAAATGCCGTTTAAGCCAATTGATTTGCAATGGTCAATCCCGCGTACTCCGGAAGCGGGCGGAATGCAAAGCCAGTCGAATCATAAGGCGAATGCAGAGCTTTCCCGCTTGGCTGAACTGGCATCCAAGCAAACCGAACAATTGCGCAGCAAGAATACCGGCGTTGAACAGACGGGCGGAACGAACGTTGGCAATAATCGGGACCGTCAGAGCGGCAATCCTTATCTCGCAAAGCGAAAGCAGAAGCGGGAACAGGAGGAGACCGGGAATGCGGAGGATAAGGCCGAACATCCCTATAAAGGGCATCACGTGGATATTTCGCTATAGGAACAGCAATGTTTGTAGAGGGTGTGAATGATGTCAAACTGGACTTATATTGTACTGCTGGGAGCGGTTGTTGCCGTAGCTTCGTTATTTCTGCCAAGAAAGCAGCAGGGACGAGAAGCTAAGGACACGCGCAATATGGAAATCGCGCTTGAGCAATTTATGGAGAACACGGAGCTGGACCATCAAGAATTGGTAAAGCTTGTTTCCGCATTGCGGGAAGAGGGAAAACAGCAAACGGAAGCAGGCAAACAGCGGTTGGCGGAGCTTGAAAACAAATGTCTGCTGCTTGAGCAGCAGCTTGCTTTCCTTCAACAGCAGCGTCAAAACGATCTATTGATGGCAGCGCAAACGAAGGCAGACACCGGAACGGCTAAGACAGCACCACTGGCAGAGGAGCTGCCGCCCGTTGAGCAAGAGCCCGAGCAGCCAGCATCGGGCATTCAGCTACGTTATCCTGATCTATTTGATTTATATAATCAAGGCAAGTCTATCGAAGCTATTGCAAAAAAGCTGAGCATGAACAAAGGCGAGGTTCAGCTTATCTTGCAGCTGGCCAAGCAGGAGGAGAAGGCTTATGTTTAAGAACCGCTCCTTTGTCGCAGGATTAGGTGTCGGCATTATTGCCGGCGCTATTTTGCTGCAGCTGATGCAGATCGGGGACGAAAGCCAGCAGAAGCTTTCGAACGGATTTAACGATGGAGAGCCCAAGCTGTACACGCAGGCGGAGCTGGATGAGAAGCTTGCGGAGGAGCGGGATAAAGCTAGCCGGAATGCGGCTGAAACGGCCAAGCCGGCCGCGGAGAAGCCGGAGGAATCACCTGCTGTAAAGGCATCGGAACCGCCGGTTGAAAGCAGTAAGAGCGACGATAAGAAGGAAGGGTCTGCCGACAAGCCAACCGAAGCAGCGGTTAAGCGGCAGGTTCGCATTACAGGCGGAATGAACCTAACGGACACGGCGGAGCTGCTGTCCGAGCAGAAGCTGATCTCGGACAAGGACGCTTTTATCAAAGCGATGAAAAATAAACCTGTCCGCGCCGGCTATTTCATTTTTGAAGGGAATCCGACGGTTGCAGACATCATTCGCATTCTGACAAGCCAGCCGCTTACCAAATCCGAATTCGAGCAGCAAATGAAGGGTTAGAGACAAACTGCAAAATTTCGACAATCATCTGTTGCACCGTCTAGGCAGATATGTTATATTAATTGACGGTGTTAAAAACACACGCCTATTAATTCCGATAATGGTGCTTCCGGTCGCCGGAAGTTTTAGCGGAAGATGCGATGGGCGGAGGTAATCACTAAAAACCATAACAGGAGGTGTGTTGAATATGGCGGTTATTTCCATGAAACAGCTTCTCGAAGCTGGGGTACACTTCGGTCACCAAACTCGTCGTTGGAACCCTAAGATGGATCGTTATATCTTCACAGAAAGAAACGGAATTTACATTATCGACCTGCAAAAAACAGTTAAGAAAGTCGAAGAGGCTTACAACTTCGTACGTTCTGTAGCTGCTGAGGGCGGCACTATGCTGTTCGTAGGTACGAAAAAACAAGCTCAAGACTCGGTGAAAGAAGAAGCTGAACGTTGCGGCAACTTCTACATCAACCAACGTTGGTTGGGTGGTACGCTGACTAACTTCCAAACGATCCAAAAACGTATTGACCGTCTGCGTCAACTCGAAAAATGGTCGGAAGACGGTACTTTCGAAGTACTGCCTAAAAAAGAAGTTATCATTCTTAACAAAGAAAAAGACCGTCTGGAAAAATTCCTCGGCGGCATCAAAGGGATGAAAGGCCTGCCTAGCGCGCTGTTCATCATCGATCCTCGCAAAGAGCGTATCGCTGTTGCTGAAGCACGCAAGCTCGGTATTCCAATCGTAGGTATCGTTGATACAAACTGCGATCCGGACGAAATCGACTATGTAATTCCAGGCAATGACGACGCGATTCGCGCAGTTAAATTGCTGACGTCCAAAATGGCTGACGCTATCGTGGAAGCTAACCAAGGCGAGCAAACAACTGCTTAATCCGATATAATTGCTACAACAAAGGGTGGTCAGAAGGTGAAAGCCTCTCACCGCCCTTTTTTTGAACGTAAAAACTAAAAATGGAATTTCCAGGAGGGCTAATCATGGCGGTATCCGCAAGCGCAGTAAAAGAACTTCGTGAAAGAACTGGAGCAGGTATGCTCGATTGCAAGAAAGCATTGGACGAAACAAACGGCGACATCACAAAAGCAATTGAATTGCTTCGTGAAAAAGGTCTGTCCGCGGCAGCTAACAAAGCTGGCCGTGTTGCAACTGAAGGCGTAGTTGAATCGTATATCCATGCAGGCGGCCGTATCGGCGTTCTGGTTGAAATCAACTGCGAAACTGACTTCGTAGCTAAAACGGATCAATTCCGTACTTTCGCTCGCGACATCGCAATGCACATTGCCGCAGCGAACCCTAAGTTCGTAAAACGCGAAGAAGTTCCGGCTGAAGAAATCGAAAAAGAGCGCGGGATTCTGAAAGCTCAAGCTCTGAACGAAGGCAAACCGGAAAAAATCGTTGAGAAAATGGTTGACGGCCGTATCTCGAAATACTACGAAGAATACTGCTTGATGGAGCAATCCTTCGTTAAAGATCCGGACAAAACAATCTCGGCTCTTCTGAACGAGAAAATCAGCGCTATCGGTGAAAACATCTCGATTCGTCGTTTCGTTCGTTACGAACTGGGCGAAGGCTTGGAGAAAAAAGTGGATAACTTCGTTGAAGAAGTTATGGCTCAAGCAAAACTGTAAACCGAACGCACAGGCGGGGCGGGGCGTTCGCCCCGCTCTTTTTTTCTAAATAATAGGATGTTACCTCGCCCGCGAGGTACAAGATGGAGGTAGGGACGATGGGACAGCCTGTTTTCAAAAGAATTGTTCTGAAAGTTAGCGGTGAATCTTTGTCGGGAGATCAAGGCTACGGCATTGAAGCTTCGGTCATTTCGGAAATCGCTGAACAAGTTAAAGAAGTAGTAGCACTTGGTGTTGAAGTCGCTATCGTTGTAGGCGGCGGCAACATCTGGCGCGGTATCGCGGGTACGGCTAAGGGTATCGACCGTGCGACAGCAGACTATATGGGCATGCTGGCAACCGTAATGAACTCTCTGGCCTTGCAAGATGCGTTGGAGCAAATTGAAGTGCCTACTCGCGTTCAAACTTCGATCGCCATGCAACAAATCGCGGAGCCTTACATTAGACGCCGCGCAATCCGTCATCTGGAGAAAGGCCGCGTTGTGATTTTCGCAGCCGGTACGGGCAATCCGTTCTTCTCGACGGATACGACTGCAGCTCTTCGCGCAGCCGAGATTGAAGCGGAAGTCATCCTGATGGCTAAGAACAAAGTAGACGGCGTATATTCCGCCGATCCGTTCAAAGATGCTACAGCAGAGAAATACGAAGAATTGACATACATGGAAGTACTGAACAAGAACCTTGGTGTTATGGATTCGACGGCATCGTCGCTTTGCATGGATAACAATATTCCGCTCGTCGTGTTCGCGATTACCGAAAAAGGGAATATTAAGAAAGTCGTGCTTGGTGAGAAGATTGGTACTATTGTGAGAGGAAGTGCGAAATAATGCCGCAAGCAATTAAGAAAAATGCAGAAGAGCGTATGGAGAAAGCAATCGGTGCTTTGAAACGTGATCTGGCTACACTTCGTGCAGGACGGGCGACGCCTGCTTTGCTCGACCGTGTTCAAGTTGAATATTACGGGGCGCCTACGCCCGTTGCGCAATTAGCGAATATTAATGTTCCGGATTCCCGCACGCTGTTCATTCAGCCTTGGGACAAATCGTCGATCGCAGCGATCGAGAAAGCGATTATGAAATCCGATCTTGGCCTTACTCCATCCAACGATGGTTCGGCGATCCGCATCACTTTGCCGCCGCTTACGGAAGAGCGTCGTACCGAGCTTGTTAAAACAACGAAGAAGTTTGGCGAAGAAGCGAAAGTTGCAATCCGCAACATCCGCCGCGACGCTAACGACGACATTAAGAAGCTTGAGAAAACAACGATTTCCGAAGACGAGTCCCGTCGTCATCAAGAAGACATCCAAAAAGCAACGGACCGTTTCATCGCGGAAGTTGATAAAGTTTTGGTAGCTAAAGAGAAAGAGATTATGGAAGTATAATTGCGCCTACAGCCCCTCCGACAGGTGGGGTTTGGTTTTTTGAATTCCGGGTGGGAGGAACAAACATGATCAGTCGACTTTGGGCTAAACTTGGCAAATCGTCCTCGAATGCGGCTGAACCGTTGGCAGCTGACAATGTCCCGAAGCATATCGCCATTATTATGGACGGCAACGGACGTTGGGCGAAGAAACGTGGACTTCCACGAATCGCCGGCCATCATACCGGTATGAAAACGGTGAAGCGGATCGTGATGGAGGCAGATCGTCTTGGTGTCAAATATTTGACATTGTACGCTTTTTCCACGGAAAACTGGAAGCGGCCCAAAGACGAAGTTGAGTTCCTGATGAAGCTTCCCCAGCAATTTTTGGAAATTGAGCTGGCAGAGCTCATTGAAAAAAACGTTCAAGTTCGGATGATGGGGCATAAGGAAAACCTGCCGTCGTTTACGCTCAGCGCCGTTGAGGAAGCTATTACGAAAACGGCTCATAATACTGGACTCGTACTCAATTTTGCTCTTAATTACGGCGGTCGCAGGGAAATGCTTGAAGCGATCAAAGAAATTGCTGCCGATGTACAGGACGGACGTTTATCGACCGAGCAGATTGACGAACAGCTGCTCTCCAGCCGATTGTTAAGCGGAGACATTCCTGATCCCGATCTGTTGATCCGTACGAGCGGTGAACTCCGGCTGAGCAACTTCATGCTGTGGCAGTTAGCTTATAGCGAGATGTGGTTTACGAACGTTTATTGGCCGGAGTTTAATGAGGCTCATCTGCAGGAAGCCATTCAAGAATATCAGCGGCGTGCACGGCGATACGGCGGATTATAGCATCGATAACGGAGAGTGACCATCACTTGAAACAGAGAATCATTTGGGGACTGCTTGCCGGCGCAGCATTTGTTGCTCTGCTATTAGCCGGCGGATGGTTTTATGCAGCTGCGCTAGTCTTGCTTGCTTTGCTTGGATTTAACGAATATACGAAGATGAACGGGCACTCGTGGAATGAACCGGCGTCCCTGCTTGGTTATGCAGGCGTGCTTATGTTCGTTTTGCCATGGAAGCTTATAGGCGTGGATTCACCTTCGTCGATTACCGTACTATGGGTGCTGGCTTTCTTGCTGCTGGCGGTGACGGTATTCACCAAAAACAAAATAACCATCGACGGCGCCTCGCTTATGTTGTTAGGCGCTTTATATGTAGGTTACGGCTTTAGCTCGATGAATGCCGTTCGCGATCTTGATCACCACGGCATTTTCTGGTCGTTTCTTATTATTACATGCAACGTTGCGTCCGATGCAGGCGCTTATTTCGTCGGGCGGGCGATGGGTAAGCATAAGCTGTGGCCGTCTATAAGCCCTAACAAGACAATTGAAGGTTCTGTCGGCGGAGTTGTCCTTGCGGTGATCGCAGCGCTTATATTCGCGATCTGCGCTCCTCATGTTATCGACATCGGGACATCCCTGCTGATCGGCTTTATCGTTGCGGTAGCCGGTCAACTAGGCGATCTCATTCAATCGGCTTACAAACGCGTTCGCAACATCAAGGATTCCGGCTCTATTTTGCCGGGCCACGGTGGTGTTCTCGACCGTTTCGACAGTTGGATTATCGTGTTCCCTTTGTTGATCCTGACAGATTTGATCCCTACATAAAACAAAGTGATAGCGGAGTTATCCATTTGTGGATAACCCTTAACATGGAGCTTATGACATGTTAATAACGTTTTTCCCTTCTCTCCATCTTTTTTTTCTTTGGCATTCCGACTTGGAAGGAGTGCCGTGAATAGCTCTGCTCGAAGAGGCTGCGGGAGCGGAGCAAAAGTGTTATGGAAGAGAAGCGATAGCGCTCGCCTTTGTCCGTGAATTTCAACCGCTAAGCGGATTGAGATCAAGAAATTCTCGGACAACAGCGATCGAAGCCATGACACTTTTGCGCAGCGGTATTCCGGTAGCAGTAACTTACGAGCATTAGAGCAACAAGAGTAGTTTCAGGAGGAATCCATGAAAAAAATCACCATTTTAGGCTCTACCGGCTCCATCGGCACCCAGACGTTAGACGTCATTGCCAATGATCCGGACCGCTATCAGGTTGTCGGCTTATCGGCGGGCAATAACCTCCAGCTGCTGATTGAGCAGGCCAAGCAGTGCCGGCCTTCGGTCGTTTGCTTGGCTAACAAGGAGCTAGCGGAGCAGGCAAGGCGTGAATTGCCTGAGGGCACGCGAGTCCTCTATGGCGAGGAGGGGCTTGTAGAAATCGCGGCGAATAATGATGCCGATGTTGTCGTTACGGCGATTGTTGGCAGCCGTGGACTTCCTGCAACTCTTGCCGCTATTGACGCGGGCAAGACGATTGCGCTGGCGAACAAAGAAACCCTTGTGACCGCCGGTCATATCGTAATGGAGCGCGCCAGACAAAAAGGCGTCTCGATCATTCCGGTGGACAGCGAGCACTCGGCGATTTTCCAATGTTTGAACGGCGAAGATCTTAAGGCTTTGCAGCAGCTCACCCTGACGGCATCGGGCGGTTCGTTCCGCGATCGTACGCGTGAACAGCTGCAAGGCGTATCGGTAGCCGAAGCATTGAACCATCCGAACTGGTCCATGGGAGCGAAGATTACGATCGATTCCGCCACGATGGTGAACAAAGGGCTGGAGGTTATCGAAGCAAGATGGCTGTTTGACGTGACCTATGATCAGATCAAGGTATTGATCCATCCGGAGAGCATCATCCATTCTTTTGTGGAATTCAGCGACAACAGCGTAATCGCTCAGCTGGGCTTGCCGGATATGCGGGTTCCCATCCAGTATGCGCTCACTTATCCGGACCGCCGTCCAACTCCGACAGGCCGGCTTGATCTGGCGGCTATCGGGAAGCTGCATTTCCGCGAGATGGATTTTGCCAGATACCCCTGTCTCAAGCTTGCCTTTGACTGCGGCCGTGCCGGAGATTCGGCGCCAACGGTGTTTAATGCAGCCAATGAAGTTGCGGTAGCCCGTTTCTTGAACGGGGAGATTGATTTCTTGGGGATTGAGCGAGTGTTGGAGCGCGTTCTCGAGCGCCACTCGGTAACAGCAGTAAATGATTTGCAGGCTATTGCGGAGATTGATGCTTGGGCTCGCGGAGAGGCTGCGGTCATCTAGCTTTTGCCGTAACCTGCGGTTCTCTTGTATCGTACGGGAGAATAATGATAATCTATGTACAGGCCGTTACGAACAGGAGGCTCGCTATGGAGATGATTCGGGTCATATTTATGACCGTGCTCGTATTTTTTGTCATTGTCACCATCCATGAATGGGGACACTATTTTTTCGCGAAACGCGCCGGGATTTTGGTCCGGGAATTCGCTATCGGCTTCGGGCCGAAGTTATTCTCGATCAAACGCGGTGAAACTCGCTTTACGCTGAGGCTTGTGCCCGCAGGCGGTTTTGTCCGCATGGCAGGCGAAGATCCGGAGATTGTAGAGGTTACTGTCGGCCAAACGGTAGCCGTTCGGGTGAAGAATAACCAGGTTACCCGGATTTATCTCGATCGCCTGGATGAGCGGAGCGGTGTTATTCGCGGGGAAGTGACCGGTATCGACTTGGAGAAGGATTTGTTCGTTACCCTCGACGTTGAAGGGGAGAACGACCGTTTCTCCGTTCATCCTACGGCGCTTCTCATTTCTAGAGGGAAAGAGACGCAGATTGCTCCAATTGACCGTCAATTCGGAAGCAAGTCGGTTGGCGCTCGCGCCATGTCCATCTTTGCAGGCCCTCTTATGAACTTTGTGCTTGCGTTTGTTTTGTTTATGGCATACATACAACTCGCCGGTACGCCGCAAGGCTTGCTGGTCGATGAAGTAACCAAAGGAATGCCGGCCGAGCAGGCACAACTGCAAAAAGGTGATTTGATCGATACCGTAAACGGCGTCAAGATCGGCACCGATTATGACAAAATGATTGATATTATCGGCGCTTCCGCAGGCAAGCCGATTCAATTGAACGTTATCCGCAATGGAGCGCTCGAGCCGATTAAGCTGACTCCGGTTGCGGATGATCAAGGCGTTGGCAAGGTTGGCCTCAGAGCGGCTTATCAGTTCCGCAGCGCCACAGTGGGCGAGACGATCACGGGTGCAGCGAAGCTGATGAAGACGATGACAATCAGTATTTTCGAAGGCTTCAAGAAGATTATCATTGGAGACTTTAAGCTGGATGACCTGGGCGGACCAGTGCGTACAGCGGAAATGACCAGTGAAATTGCCCGCAAAGGCATTACGGACCTGACGTCATGGACGGCTTTGTTAAGCCTGTATCTGGGTATATTCAACTTGCTGCCGATTCCCGCGCTTGATGGCAGCAGGCTCATCTTCCTCGGTCTCGAGGCAGTTCGCGGGCGTCCGGTTAATCCAAGCCGGGAGAGCATGGTCCACTTCATCGGTTTTGCCTTAATTATGCTGCTGATGCTTGTGGTGACTTACAATGATATTTTGCGATTGGTACGAGGGGAGCCATAAGTCGGTTATGTCCAAGGATAAACAGTTTGTTACCGAAATTACGCCACAAGGCGAGGATTTTTCTAGATGGTATATCGATGTAATTAAGAAAGCGGAGCTCATGGATTATTCGCCGGTACGCGGCTGTATCGTTTTCCGGCCGGAAGGCTATGAGCTCTGGGAAAATATTCAGCGCGACCTGGACCGCCGGTTCAAGGAAACGGGCCACCGCAACGCTTACTTCCCGCTCTTTATTCCGGAGAGCTTCTTCCAAAAGGAGAAGGAGCATGTCGAAGGCTTTAATCCGGAGCTGCCATGGGTAACGGAAGCAGCGGGCGAGAAGCTGGAAGAGCGTCTGGCTATTCGTCCAACCTCGGAAACGATGTTCGGCCATATGTATGCGAAATGGATTCAATCGTACCGCGACCTGCCGCTCCTTATTAACCAATGGGCAAACGTTGTGCGCTGGGAGAAGCGTACTCTGCCGTTCCTACGCACAAGCGAATTCCTGTGGCAGGAAGGCCATACGGCTCACGAGACCGAAGATGAAGCTCGCGAAGAAACGATGAGAATGCTGACGGTCTACCGCGAATTCGTGGAAGAGTTCCTGGCAATCCCGGTTATTGAAGGGGAGAAGACGCCGTCCGAGCGTTTTGCTGGTGCGGTTAACACGTATTCCATCGAAGCGATGATGAAAGACGGCAAAGCGGTGCAAGCCGGTACGTCTCATTATCTGGGCACAAAATTTGCCGTTGCGTTTGACATCAAATATCTCGACCGCGAGAATACTCTTCAATTCGCGCATACCACATCTTGGGGCGTGAGTACGCGTCTGATTGGTGCTATGATTATGGTTCATGGCGACGACCGCGGTCTGGCATTGCCTCCGAAGGTTGCGCCAACTCAAGTGATTATGATCCCGATTGGTCCGGCTAAAACCCGCGATCAAGTGGTTGGCCGGGTAGACGAGCTTTATGCGGAGCTGAAAAAAGCCGGCGTACGCGTAAAAGTTGACGACCGTTCCGACGTAAGTCCGGGCTGGAAGTTCAACGAATACGAGATGCGTGGTGTTCCGCTTCGTCTTGAGCTTGGTCCTCGCGATATGGAAAATGGGCAAGTTGTTCTTGTATCGCGCATTAGCGGCGAGAAACGGATCGTCCGCCAGGATAACCTGATCGCGGAAGTGGGAACGATGCTTGCTGATATTCAACGCGATATGTTTGAAAAAGCGAAAAAATTCCGTGAAGATAATTTCTACGACGTAGAGACGCTTGACGAGATGAAAGCTTCGATGGAAGAAAAACGTGGATTTGTACTGGCTGGTTGGTGCGGTTCCGCTGCTTGCGAGAAGCAAGTAAAGGAAGAGACTGGAGCAACAAGCCGCAACATTCCGTTTGAACCGGAGAAGAAGAAAAGCAAATGTCTCGTATGCGGTGATCATGCGGAGCACACGGTCGTATTTGCACGTGCCTACTAAAAGCATCGATCGGATTGGATCGTACAGGAGTGATTGATTGCCATGAGCCAAACCGGAGACAACCGGCAGCGCTTTGAGCTGCTTATGCAGCAAGCGGGGCTGCCGCTCGAAATTATAAATTCCTATTACAAAGACGGTTACATCGAGCAAGTCATTGTAGGGAAAAGCAACAGAAAATGGACGTTTTGCATTCGCAAAACGTCTTTAGTTCCTTATAAAGCGTTTATGGCTTTAACCCAAGCCGTAAACATGAAGTTCTCTCATATAGCCGAAACTTCTTTTAAGCTTCTTTATGATGATGCCGTTCCATCGGCAGACATCGCCCGGGAATATTGGCCTTTGTTCCTGGAATGGGTACAGCAGGAAAACGCTTCGGTTAACGGCTGGTTAAGCAAAGCCGGCATGGAGCCGACAGACGAGATGATTGCCGTATCGATGCTGGATGGCATGGGGCTGGAGCTGGCCAAGAAGAAGAAGATCGACGAAGCGATCAGCAGCTTTTACGAACGTACCTTCAGTCGGAATTACCGGGTTAAGCTGGAGGTTGGCGAGCAGGTCAGACAAGATGCTTACGAGGAGTTCCAGCAGAAGCGGGATCAAGCGGAGAGGGAAGCCGTCATTCAGATTATGGAGAGCGTTGCTGAGTCGAATGAGGCAGAAGGCGATGAAGAGCCTGTCAAACTGGCAATGGGTTATGACATTCGCGATGAACCTACTCCGCTTATGAATATCCGTGAAGAAGAGAAGAAGGTTACGGTTCAGGGGGCTGTATTTGGCCTAGAGGTGAAGGAGCTCCGCAACGGAATGACCTTGTTCACCTTTAACGTAACGGACTTTACGGATTCCATGGCGATGAAGATGTTTGCCAAGAATAAGGAAGACGTAAAAATCCTGAGTCTGCTGTCGAATGGCAAATGGGTGAAGGCGCGAGGCAAGGTCGATTACGACCGCTTCATGCAGGAGCCTGAACTTGTGATGATCCCTAATGATCTTCAGGAAATCTCTTCGCCGCCGGACCGCAAAGACAATGCGGAGGAAAAACGCGTTGAATTCCATCTTCATTCCACCATGAGCGCGATGGACGCGGTTACTCCGATTGGCGAGTACGTGAAGATGGCCGCCAAGTGGGGACATAAGGCGATTGCGATTACGGATCACAGCAATATTCATTGTTACCCGGAAGCATTCAAGGCTGCAAAGAAAAATAATATCCAAGTTTTATTCGGCCTTGAAGCCAATGTTGTAAATGACGCGGTACCGATGGTTCTGAACCCAAGAGAAGACCAGCTTGCTTCTGCCGTCTATGTCGTATTTGATATTGAGACCACGGGCTTATCCATTATTAATAATAAAATCATTGAGCTTGCTGGCGTAAAAATGCAAAACGGCAAAGAGATTGACCGGTTCTCCACCTTTATAAACCCGCATGAGAAAATCCCTTACCATATTCAGCAGTTGACGAATATCAATGATGATATGGTCAAGGATGCGCCGGAGCTTGAACCGAAGCTTCGCGAATTTATCGATTTTATAGGGGATTGCATTCTGGTCGCCCATAACGCAAGGTTTGATATCGGATTTATTCAAGCCAATCTCAAGTCTATCGGCTTGCCGGAATTAACGAATCCGGTGCTTGATACGCTGGAGCTCGCAAGATTCCTTCATCCGACGCTTAAGAACCATCGACTTAATACATTATCGGCGAAATACAAAGTTTCTCTTGAGAATCATCACCGTGCCGTAGACGACTCCGTTGCTCTCGGCGGTGTAATGTATGGCCTCATTAATGACGCGGCAGAACGCAATATTACGGGACTTCATCAATTAAACGATTATGTCGGTCTGGACATTTCCAATTCCCGGCCGTTCCATTGCAATATTTACGCGTTAAACGCGGTTGGCAAAAAAAATCTGTTCAAGATGGTGTCGATTTCTCATACCGAGCATTTTAAACGGGTTGCTTGCATACCGAAGAGTAAGCTTGTCGACATGCGTGAAGGCATTCTTGTTATTTCCGGCTGCGAGAAGGGTGAATTTTTCGAGACGGTGCTCAATAAATCTTATGAAGAAGCTCTTGAGGTTGCCCGGTTCTACGATGTGCTGGAGATCCAGCCGATTGACTTTTACATGCATCTTGTTGATAAAGGACTTGTAGGCAGCCGCGCCGAGATTGAGCAGGCCATGCGCCGCATTTGCGAGATCGGAGATGAACTTGGCAAGCCTGTTATCGCAACGGGCAATGTCCATTATTTGAATCCAAGGGACAAGCTGTATCGCGATATCGCCATTCATGGCATTACCGGATTCAGCCCGCTGAAGGACATCCGAAAGCCGGATGCCCATTTGCGGACGACCGACGAGATGCTTCGCGAGTTTGCTTTCCTCGGAGAAGCGCGTGCCTACGAAGTCGTAGTCAAGAACACGATCGAACTTGCTGACCGGTTTGAGCCGTTCGAAATGTTCCCGGACCAGCTGTTTACCCCGATTATTGAGGGCGCGGAAGAAGAAATCCGGAGTACATGCTATAACACAGCGAAATCAATGTACGGCGAAGATCTCCCGCAGGTTGTTATCGACCGGCTCGAGAAGGAGCTAGTACCGATTATCAAATTCGGTTTCTCCGCCAACTACTTGATTTCGGAGAAGCTCGTTAAGAAGTCCAATGCCGATGGTTATCTCGTAGGCTCGAGGGGTTCGGTAGGTTCTTCCGTCGTTGCGACGTTCCTTGGCATTTCCGAGGTTAATCCGCTGCCGGCGCATTATTTGTGCAAGAATCCGGAATGCCGGCATAGCGAATGGTTCCTGGACGGCAGCGTCCCAAGCGGATTTGATTTGCCGGACAAGAACTGTCCGAATTGCAATTTGCCAATGAAGGGAGAAGGACAGGATATCCCGTTCGAAACCTTCCTTGGCTTCAAGGGCGATAAAGTTCCCGATATCGACCTTAACTTCTCCGGTGAATACCAACCGACGGCGCATAACTTTACGAAGATCATGTTCGGCGACAAATGCGTATTCCGTGCCGGCACAATCGGTACGGTAGCCGAAAAAACCGGTTATGGATTTGCCCGCAAGTATGCCGAGGATCATAGTAAAACTTGGCGCAGCGCGGAATTGTCCCGCCTTGCATCAGGCGTAACCGGCGTAAAGCGGAGTACGGGCCAGCATCCGGGCGGTATCGTTGTTGTTCCGAATTATATGGAAGTCGAAGATATTACTCCCGTGCAATATCCGGCGGACGACGTGAACGCCGAATGGAAGACGACTCATTTCGATTATCACGCCTTCGAAGCCAACTTGCTGAAGCTTGATATCCTCGGTCACGATGATCCGACCATGATGCGGATGCTGCAGGATTTGACGGGCGTTGATCCAACAACGATTCCGATGAATGACCCTAAAGTCATGAGCATGTTCAACTCGACCAAAGCATTAGGCGTAACACCGGAGCAAATCCGAACACCGGTTGCAACGTACGGCGTGCCGGAGATGGGGACGAAGTTCGTACGCCAGATGCTTCAGGAGACGCAGCCGTCGTCGTTTGCCGATTTGCTTCAGATTTCGGGACTATCGCATGGTACCGGGGTTTGGCTCGGCAATGCGCAGGAACTGATCAAGAAAGGCACTTGCAACATCAAGACCGTAATCGGCTGCCGTGACGATATCATGCTGTATCTCATCTATAAAGCGGGTATGGATGCCGGACTTGCCTTCAAGATCACGGAAAGCGTGCGTAAAGGCAGGGGTCTTACGCCGGAATGGATCGAAGAGATGAAGCGCTGCAAGGTGCCGGCGTGGTACATTGATTCTTGTCTGCGGATTGAATACATGTTCCCTAAGGCGCATGCCGCCGCTTACGTTATTTCCGCGGTTCGAACCGCCTACTTCAAGCTGTATTACCCGATTCAATACTATGCAACGTATTTCTCGGTTCGCGCGGAAGATTTCGACCTCGAGCTGCTCTGTCAAGGCTATGATGCCATTCAGAAGAAGATCATCGAAATCGAGGACAAGGGCTTTAACGCCACGACCAAAGAGAAGAACAGTATTTCCTTGTTGGAAATGGCCCTTGAGATGACAGCCCGCGGCTTTTCCTTCAAACCGATCGATTTATATCGTTCGGATGCAACGAAGTTTATCGTTGACGGCGAATCGCTCATTCCTCCGTTCTCGGCCATTGGCGGTATCGGGGACAATGCGGCGCGCAACATCGCGGCTGCCAAGGATGCCGGAGAGTTCCTGTCCATCGAAGATTTCCAGCAGAGATCCAAGGCAAGTAAGACGATTATCGAGGTATTGACGGGCATGGGATGCTTCCGCGGATTGCCGGAATCCAACCAGCTGTCCTTGTTCTAGGCGCTGCGTGTTAGAAAACATTTCTTGTCACCCCTATGCGGTTATGATATAATTTTTGTGGCAATGATGTGGATAGAGACTTGAAGCAGAGAGTGGGGAAACCCACTCTTTACGTTTTGTAAACGGCTTTTTTCGCATACGAATCGGCCGTTTGCAGGCGTACGAAGAAACAGGAGGTTACACCGATTGAGCACATCCAAAATCAAAACCGTCGTTGAGGCTATGGTTACTCCTTTCCTCAACAGCAATGGATTTGAACTTGTTGATATTGAGTACGTCAAGGAAGGCAGCAACTTCTTCCTTCGGGTGTTCGTGGACAAGGAAGGCGGCATCGATATTGACGAATGCGGCAGAATAAGCGAATTTTTGAGCGAAGAACTGGATAAGAACGATCCGGTCTCCGATGCTTACTTCCTGGAAGTGTCATCCCCGGGTGCGGAACGGCCGCTTAAGAAGCCGGAAGATGTTCGCAAGGCAGTCGGCAAGCATGTCTACATAACGACTTACGAGCCGATTGACGGTTCCAAGGAATTTGAAGGGCAGCTTACCGCGTTTGACGGCGAACAGGCTACCGTGAAAATCGGCAAAAAAGAGCATGTCATTCCTTACGCCAAGGTCGCGAGCGCCCGTCTTGCGATTGTGTTCTAATAGCGGTTTATTTTTGAAAGGGGGAACTCCATTCCAATGAGCATGGATTTTATTGAAGCATTGTCGGAAATCGAGAGGGATAAAGGGATTGCGAAGGAAGTGCTGTTAGAAGCGATTGAAGCGGCTTTGATATCGAGCTACAAGCGCAACTTCAACACAGCGCAAAATGTACGCGTGGACATTAACCGCCATAGCGGCGTTATTAAAGTATACGCTCGCAAGACGGTTGTAGACGAAGTGCTCGACCCTCGTCTAGAAATTACAGTTGACGCAGCGCGTGAGATTAACCCTCACTATACGCTGGACGACATCGCGGATATCGAAGTTACGCCTCGCGACTTCGGCCGTATTGCCGCCCAAACAGCCAAGCAGGTTGTTACGCAGCGTATTCGCGAAGCGGAACGCGGTTTGATCTACAACGCGTTTATCGATAAGGAAGAGGATATCGTTAACGGTATCGTTCAGCGCCAGGATACTCGCAACTTGTTTGTTGACCTTGGCAAGGTTGAAGCCGTTCTTCCTCTTACCGAGCTGATGCCTACGGACAAATTCAAGCATGGCGACCGAGTGAAGTCGTATATCACAAAGGTAGAGAATACGACCAAAGGGCCTCAAATTATTTTGTCCCGTACTCATCCCGGCCTTTTGAAGCGTCTCTTCGAGCTTGAAGTTCCGGAAATTTACGACGGCGTAGTCGAGATCCGTTCCGTTGCCCGCGAGGCAGGCTTCCGTTCGAAGATTGCCGTTTATTCGCGTAACGAAGAGGTTGATCCGGTTGGATCCTGCGTAGGCCCTAAAGGAATGCGCGTGCAAACCATCGTCAACGAGCTTACCGGCGAGAAGATCGATATCGTCCGCTGGTCGGAGAGCGTAGAGGAATATGTGGCGAATGCGCTTAGCCCTTCGAAAGTGCTGGAGGTTATCGTATTCGAGCAAGAGAAAATGGCCCGCGTAATCGTACCCGATTATCAGCTGTCTCTCGCGATTGGCATTAAAGGTCAGAACGCGCGCCTTGCCGCGAAGCTGACTGGCTGGAAAATCGATATTAAGAGCGAAACGCAAGCGGAGCAGGAGTACGGCCGTCCGAAAACAACGGCAGGCACCATGCACCAGGATTCCGTTTCTATCGATTAACAGCAGGCTTACATCTTGGGTCCATTAACGGGCAAAGGAGGGGTGTGCGGTGAGACCGAGAAAAGTGCCGCTTCGCAAGTGCGTGGCATGCCAAGAAATGAAGCCAAAAAGAGAACTCATCCGGGTTGTTCGGACACCAAACGAAGAAGTGCTTATAGACCTGACGGGGAAAAAAGCCGGTCGCGGCGCCTATTTATGTGGACAGGTCAGCTGCTTCAAGCTGGCTAAGAAGTCCAAGGCGCTTGACCGGGCATTGAAGCAGGCAGTCGACGCATCGATTTACGACCAGCTTGAACAGGATTTCATAGCGGTTGAGGACGAGTTTCTGGCAGGCAAGGAGCGGGAAAGCGATGAAGATGAATAAAGGCTTGTCTTCGCTCGGAATGGCCATGAGAGCCGGAAAGCTTATTACCGGAGATGAAATTGTGCTCAAGGCGGTTCGTAAAGGTGAAGCGCAGCTCGTGATCATAGCGGGCGACGCTTCTCCAAACACGAAGAAGAAGTTTCGCGACAAATGCAACACCTACGGGGTACAGCTCGCCGAAGCATTTGACCGCGATCAGCTTGGAAAGGCCATTGGAAAGCCGGAACGAGTCGTACTGGCGGTAACTGACGCAAAGTTCGGAAAAATGATTGCAGGTCATCTGAGTCAAAATTCGGAGGTGGATAATATTGAGCAAACAACAGGACAACAGCAAGGACAATAAAGATAAAACACGCGTATACGAATACGCGAAATCGCTAAACATGAGCAGTAAAGAAATTATAACGATTCTTAAACGGCTTAATCTGCCCGTTAATAATCATATGAGTGTCATGGAAAACGAAATGGTTCAAAAAGTGGAAGGCTTCTTCCGCGATATCAAGCAAAATGCGGCTGCGAAGCGTGCCCAGGAATCGGGCAGTGCTACCGTATCGGCGGCACCTCAGCCACAGGCACAGACCGCAAGCAAGCAGCAAAATCAAACGGTACAAAAAAATCTATCTCAGGACAGACAGGGGCCTATGAATTCTATTAAAACGACATCTGAAACCAACCAATCGCAACAAGAACAACGTCCGCAAAGTCAGCAAGGAAACGAAAGTCAAACGAACGCTAGCCAGGCTAACGCCGGCACAAGCGATAATAGCGCAAGCAGCAATAACAGACCGCAGAACAGCGGCAACCGTCAAGGTTCTTATCAAGGCCAAGGCGGTCAAGGCGGCAATCGTCCGCAAGGCGGCGGCGGATACAATCGTCCGCAAGGTCAAGGCGGCAATCGTCCGCAAGGCGGCGGCGGTTATAACCGTCCGCAAGGCCAAGGCGGTCAAGGCGGCAATCGTCCGCAAGGTCAAGGTGGCGGCGGATACAACCGTCCGCAAGGTCAAGGCGGCCAAGGCGGCCAAGGCGGCAATCGTCCGCAAGGCGGCGGCGGATTTAACCGTCCGCAAGGTCAAGGCGGCGCACCGGGCGGCAACCGTCCGCAAGGCGGCGGCGCACCAGGCGGTAACCGTCCGCAAGGTCAAGGCGGCGGACAAAACCGTTCGTTCGATTCGTCCCGTCCGGCACCAACTTCGCGCGGTACTGCGGCAGGCGAAACCAACAACCGTAAAGGCAACAATGCGGTAAACAAAAACAGAACGGGTGGCAACAACGGAAGCCAAAAGCGTTTCGACGACGGCAAGCCGAACTTTAGAACGAATCCTAACGGTCGCGGCAAAGGCGGCAGAAACAACCGTAACCATTCGCAGCAGCCTCCACGCGAGAAAATCGACAATACGCCTAAGAAAATCATTGTGCGCGGTACGATGACAGTAGGCGATTTGGCTAAGCTGCTTCATAAGGATGCGTCCGAAGTTATCAAGAAGCTTATTTCT
Source organism: Paenibacillus glycanilyticus NBRC 16618 (assembly GCF_004000805.1). Classification (GTDB taxonomy): domain Bacteria; phylum Bacillota; class Bacilli; order Paenibacillales; family Paenibacillaceae; genus Pristimantibacillus; species Pristimantibacillus glycanilyticus. Next base: position 46,638 of record NZ_BILY01000020.1, on the reverse strand, counting down.
CTCGGCGTAATGGCTACTATCAACCAAGAACTTGACATGGATACCATTCTTTTGATCGCTCAAGAATTTGGCGTAGAGGTTGAAGTGAAAATTCCGGTTGAAGAAGATACCTTCGAAACCGTGGAAGAAGTGGATGACGAAGCGGATTTGACGACTCGTCCACCGGTTGTAACGATTATGGGTCACGTTGACCATGGTAAAACAACCCTTCTCGACGCTATCCGTCATACAAACGTAACGGGCGGCGAAGCAGGCGGTATCACCCAGCATATCGGTGCTTACCAAGTTGAGATCAATCACAAGAAAATCACGTTCCTCGATACACCGGGTCACGAAGCGTTTACGCTTATGCGCGCACGCGGTGCTCAAGTAACGGATATTACGATCATCGTTGTTGCAGCCGATGACGGCGTTATGCCTCAGACGGTTGAAGCAGTCAACCATGCGAAAGCGGCTGGCGTGCCTATTATCGTAGCGGTTAACAAAATCGATAAACCGGACGCAGATCCCGACAAAATCAAACAGGCGCTTACGGAATACGAACTCGTTCCGGAAGAGTGGGGCGGCGATACCATCTTCGTTAACGTATCGGCTAAGCAACGCCTTGGTCTGGAAGAGCTGCTCGAGATGATTCTGCTCGTGGCTGAAGTTAATGATTACAAAGCGAATTCCGACAAACGCGCACGTGGTACGGTTATTGAAGCCGAACTGGATAAAGGTAAAGGTCCGGTAGCACGCGTTCTCGTACAACACGGCTCGCTTAAAATTGGCGATGCTTTCGTTGCCGGCAACTGCTTCGGTCGTGTCCGCGCAATGGTCAACGATAAAGGCCGCCGTATCAAAGAAGCTGGTCCTTCTACTCCGGTTGAGATTACCGGCTTGACAGAAGTACCGCTTGCAGGCGATCCGTTTATGGTATTTGAAGACGAGCGCAAAGCAAGAGCAATTGCTGACCGTCGTTCGATCAAACAACGTCAGTCGGAGCTTGGCGCGAATTCTCGCGTTACGCTTGACGATCTGTTCAAGCATATTCAAGAAGGCGAGATCAAAGATCTTAACATCATTATCAAGTCTGACGTTCAAGGCTCGACAGAGGCCCTCAAAGGCTCCCTTGCGAAAATTGAAATCGAAGGCGTTCGCATCAAGATCATTCACAGCGGCGTAGGCGCGATCACGGAATCCGATATCAACTTGGCTGCGGCATCCAACGCTATCGTAATCGGATTTAACGTTCGTCCAGAGCCGCAAGCTGATCTTGCTGCTCAACAGGAGAAAGTAGATGTTCGTCTCCACCGCGTTATTTACAATGTCATCGAAGAAATCGAGCAAGCCATGAAAGGCATGCTGGATCCAATCTTCAAAGAAGTTGTTCAAGGCCAAGCGGAAGTCCGCAACATCTTCAAACTCAGCAAAGTTGGCGCTATTGCCGGTTGTATGGTTATCAGCGGCAAAATTACGCGTAACTCCGAAGTTCGCGTCATCCGCGGCGGCATCGTCGTATTCGAAGGCAAATTGGATACCGTTAAACGCTTCAAGGATGATGTTAAAGAAGTTGCTCAAGGCTACGAGTGCGGTATTACGATCGAGCGGTTTAGCGACTTCAAAGAAGGGGATATTATTGAAGCCTTCGTAATGGAGTCCGTAGAGAGGTGATTAACGCATGGCTAAAATTCGTGTAGGACGGGTCGGCGAACAGATTAAAAAAGAGCTGAGCCAAATTATCCAGACCGAGTTGAAGGATCCTCGTATCGGATTTATTACGGTAACGGGTGTTGAGGCGACTAGCGACCTTTCCCAGGCGCGTGTCTACCTCAGCGTACTCGGCAGCGAAGAACAGAAGGAAGAAACCCTTAAAGCGCTTGGCAAAGCAAACGGATATCTCCGTTCTGAGCTTGGCAAGCGGATGCGTCTCCGTCATACGCCGGAGCTGCTGTTCAAGTTCGACAGCAGCATCGAGTATGGCAGCCGTATCGAAGGGCTGCTTGAAGAAATCAACCGTGGGAACAAAGGCCAATGACGGCCGGCGTTGACTACGGGCTACAGCTTGAAGCTGCACTTGCATTTATGCGGGAAGGAGACGACTTCTTGGTCGTCTCCCACGTGCAGCCCGATGGAGATGCGATCAGCTCTACATCGGTTATTGGCTGGATGCTTGATCAATTGGGGAAAACAAAAACGCTGATCAATGAAGGAGAATCTCCTTCACGGCTTAACTACTTAAGAGGCTTTGATCAAATCGTCAACTATCGCAAAGATAAGCCGGGGCAAACGTACACGCATGTCATTGCGGTCGATTGCGCCGATTTTCGGCGTATTGGCGAGGTTTCAGCCTTGTTTGCGCAGGATGCGAAAATACTTAATATCGACCATCACCCGACCAACGACGGGTTTGGCGCGGTTAATGTCATTCGTCCCGACGCTGCGGCCACAGTCGAGATCCTGTTCGATCTGATTGATTTGTCCGGTTTGAGCATTGATGTGGAATGCGCGACGGCCATCTATACCGGATTGCTTACGGATACCGGAGGTTTCCGTTATTCCAATACAAGTCCAAAAGTGATGGATGTTGCTTCCCGAATGCTCTCTCATGGTGCGCCGGGGCATCAGCTTGCCGATCATTTGCTTGAGAAAATGACGATGGCTAAGCTGAAGCTTCTTCAGCGCTGCTTGGCGAGACTGACCTTTACGGATGATCAACAAATCGGCTGGCTGTATGTCGGCAAGGATGATATGAAAGAGGTAGGCGCTGTGCCGGATGATCTGGAAGGGATCGTCAATTACGCGCTTAATATTGACGGTGTGGAAGTCGGGATTCTTTTCAAGGAAACCGAAGATGGCGGAGTTAAGGCAAGCCTTCGATCTGCGGGAAAAGCGAATGTAGCGGCCATTGCTCAAGCGTTGGGCGGCGGCGGACATGTCCGCGCAGCCGGTTGCCGGATGCAAGGGACGCTTACGGAAGCGATGCAGGAACTTGTTGAAGCGGTCAGAAAGGCGTTGAATGAATAGATGGACGGAATTATTGCCGTATGGAAGCCTGCCGGTTGGACTTCGCATGATGTAGTGGCGAAAGTACGGCGAATCGTTCGCATGAAGCGTATCGGGCATGCGGGAACTCTTGATCCGATGGTTACCGGAGTATTGCCGCTATGCCTCGGAAGATCCACAAGGGTGGTTGAATATTTGCAAGAGAGGCCTAAAGCCTACGAAGCCGTTATTCAGCTAGGTACGGCTACGGATACGGAAGACTTGACGGGGACAATCCTTGAAGAGCAGACTGGTATTAAGGTTACGAGAGAACAGGTGCTGCAGGTGCTGCAAAGCTTTGTTGGAGAGATCGATCAGGTTCCGCCGATGTTCTCCGCCGTGAAGGTAGACGGGAAACGGCTCTATGAGCTCGCAAGGGAAGGCAAGACCGTTGAACGTAAATCACGCAAAGTGACAATCCATCAGATTGATCTTCTTGACGCGGTTCTTGACGCGGATAAGCCCCGATTCACCTTTTCCGTCATCTGCTCCAAAGGTACGTATATCCGTACGTTATGCGTAGATATCGGCCGTGCGCTGGGCGTTCCGGCTGCGATGGCTGAGCTTACCCGGACGATGTCCGGAGGCATTACGAGAGAGCAATGCGTCACGATTGAAGAGCTGGAGGAGCTGCAGGCTGCAGGGAAGCTGGAGGAGAAATTGCTTCCGGCTGATATCGCGATTGATCATCTTCAGCGGGTTCAAGCAAATGCAGCGGTTACCGAGATGGCGCTTCGAGGGCAGAAAATACCGTACAATCGGATGGCCGCTTCCTTCGATTCCAGCAGTCTCGTACGCCTATATGGCGAGAATGATGCTTTTATCGGAATTTTTGAGGCCGATGATCAAGCATTGGCGCTTAAGCCGGTGAAAGTATTCTCCTAACCGGGATTATATAGAGGAATTGCAGGTGTATCAGCATGGAAATTATAACCCTTAATTACCCTTTATCCGAATGCCCGGCTTTGCTTCAGAACAAGAAGCTTGCCGTGGCAATCGGACATTTTGACGGTGTTCACCGCGGCCATCGGAACGTAATTACCCAGGCGGTACAAATAGCGAAGGATACAGGGGCTTTGTCTGCCGTTATGACCTTCCTGCCGCATCCGAAAGAGGTTCTCGGACAAGGCGATCAATATTTCAGCTGCTTGACGCCGCCTGAAGAGAAGAGGGCTCTATTTGCCGAGCTTGGCGTCGATATCATGCTTGTCGTGAATTTCGATCTGACCTTTGCGGCAATCAGTCCGCAGCAGTTTGTGGATGAAGTGCTGCGTCCTCTGCATGCCGCGCATGTTATTGTCGGTTTTGATTTTACCTTTGGCGCTAAAGGCATGGGCAATCCGGAACTTATGAGGACGCTGGGCAGTCCCGATATTACCGTCGATATTGTTGAGCCTCTTTACGAGAATGGCGAGAAGGTAAGCAGCACGTATATCCGTGCCGCACTGGAGAAGGGTGACATTGCGCTGGCAACGACTCTTCTTGGCCGTCCTTATGAAGTGGAAGGCATTGTTGTGCACGGTGATGCCCGCGGTAGAACGATCGGTTTCCCGACAGCCAATGTAGGTTTGTCCAAGCCTTACGTAACGCCTTGTCTAGGGGTATTCGCCATCAAGGCCAAGGTGGCAGGAAAAACTTATTACGGCGTGCTTAATCACGGAATGAAGCCGACGTTTAACAAAGAAGAGATCCGTCCCGTATTAGAGGCGCATCTGTTCGATTTCCATCAAGAGATTTACGGAGAACCAATCACGCTGGAGTTCCATTCCTTTATCCGTGCGGAGAAAAGGTTTGGTTCCGTGCATGAATTAATCGAGCAGATTGGGGAAGACGCGAAGCAAACCAAGCAATTCTTTGGTTTGTCCTAAGCGGCGGCATTTACTTGCCTTCTTCATTGTGCTATACTAGGTAACGTTGTGGGCGAGAGCGGCTTGTCCGTTATCTACCGCATTTGAACCTTAGCTTGGAAATCAGCTCTCACCGGCGGTTTCGAGGCTAATGGCGATTAACTGAAATAGGAGGTGAACAAGGATGGCAATTACACAAGATCGTAAAACACAACTGATCGAGACTCACAAAACACACGCGAGCGACACGGGTTCCCCGGAAGTTCAAGTGGCTATCCTGACGGAAAACATCGTGAACTTGACGCAACACTTGCGGGAGCACAAGAAAGATCATCATTCCCGCCGTGGTCTGCTCAAGATGGTAGGTCAACGCCGTAAGCTGTTGGCATACCTGAAAAACAAAGATGTTAAACGTTACAGCGCATTGATCGAAAAACTCGGCCTTCGCCGCTAGAACATGTTTCATGAAAAGCAACCTGGTTGTCTTGCCGTCCGGGCTACCGGAACCGGCAGAATCGGGTTGCTTTTTGTAATATCACAACATTCAGCAGGATATATCAGCCCTGTTCACGAATGTAATGAAAACCAATGGTTACATAACTACGACTTTAAGCACATGCTTGCTCATGAAGCAAGTGTGGCTTCATTACTTTTTTTAGGAGGGAATACGTTTGCAACGAGTAGAGATGTTATTAGGCGGCAGACCGCTTGTTCTGGAAACAGGCCGTTTGGCGAAGCAAGCTAATGCAGCAGTAACGGTACGCTACGGGGATACCGTCGTTCTTTGTACGGTAACGGCTTCGGCTGAACCGAAAGACCTCGATTTCTTCCCGCTTACTGTTAACTATGAAGAACGTTTATATGCGGTTGGCAAAATCCCTGGCGGATTTATCAAGCGCGAAGGACGTCCTAGCGAGAAAGCGATCCTGAGCAGCCGTTTGACTGACCGTCCGATTCGTCCGCTGTTTCCGGAAGGCTTCCGTAACGATGTACAAGTAGCTAATATCGTAATGAGCGTAGACCAGAACTGCACGCCGGAAATCGCGGCAATGATTGGTACTTCCGCGGCATTGAGCATTTCCGACGTACCATTTAACGGTCCAATCGGCGGTGTAAATGTAGGTCGAATCAATGGTCAATTCATCATTAACCCGACGGTGGAGCAAGAAGCGGAGACCGAAATCTTCGTGACGGTTGCCGGCACAAAAGACGCAATCATGATGGTAGAAGCAGAGGGTAATGAAGTTGCGGAAGACGTGATGCTGGAAGCGATTATGTTCGGGCATGACGAGATCAAGAAAATCGTCGCTACGATCGAAGAATTGCAAGCCGCTGCGGGCAAACCAAAAATGGAAGTAAAACTTCACGCGGTTAACGCTGAAGTGAATGCCGCCGTTCGTGCTTTTGCTTCGGACAGGCTGGTTGAAGCGATCCGTATTCCGGAGAAGCATGCACGTCAAGATGCGATTGACGCTGTTAACGGTGACACCGTTGCTCATTTTGAAGAAGTGTATGCCGAAACTCCAGAGCTTCTTGCCGATGTGAAGGAAGTACTGTATGACATCGTCAAAGAAGAAGTACGCCGATTGATTACGCATGATAAAGTCCGTCCTGACGGCCGCGCTCTCGAAGAGATCCGTCCAATTGAGTGTGATGTTGCTCTGCTGCCGCGTACGCATGGCTCCGGCTTGTTTACACGTGGACAAACACAGGCGCTCAGTATCTGTACGCTTGGTGCGCTTGGCGATGTTCAAATCCTGGACGGCATTAGCCCGGAAGAGACGAAACGCTTCATGCATCATTACAACTTCCCGCCATTCAGCGTGGGCGAAGCCCGTCCTCTGCGTCCTCCTGGCCGCCGCGAGATTGGTCACGGCGCACTTGGCGAACGCGCGCTCTCGAAGGTTATTCCATCCGAAACGGAATTCCCTTACACCATCCGTCTGGTTTCCGAAGTTCTCGAATCGAACGGTTCGACTTCGCAGGCAAGTATTTGCGCGAGCACGCTCGCTATGATGGATGCAGGCGTACCAATTAAAGCCCCGGTAGCCGGTATTGCAATGGGTCTGATCAAAGACGGAGACCACTTCTCGATCCTGTCCGATATTCAAGGGATGGAAGATCATCTTGGCGACATGGACTTTAAAGTTGCAGGTACTGCCCAAGGTGTTACAGCTATTCAAATGGATATCAAAATTAACGGAATCGACCGTGCGATCTTGTCGCAGGCACTGGAACAAGCCCGTATTGGCCGTATGCACATTCTCGGTAAAATGACGGCTGTTATGTCCGAGTCGCGTTCGAGCCTGTCGCAATACGCTCCGAAGATCCTTACCCTTCGTATCAACCCTGATAAGATCCGCGACGTTATCGGCTCCGGCGGTAAAATCATCAATAAAATTATTGAAGAAACCGGCGTAAAAATCGATATCGAGCAGGATGGTATGGTCTTTATCGCTTCTTCGAACGAAGAGATGAATCAAAAAGCGAAGGCCATCATCGAGGGTATCGTAAAAGAAGTCGTTATTGGCGAGGTCTATCTCGGAACAGTTAAACGTATTGAGAAATTCGGTGCGTTTGTTGAAATTCTGCCGAACAAAGACGGTCTCGTTCATATCTCGCAGCTGTCCACTGAGCGCGTAGCGAAGGTAGAAGACGTTGTTGCGATTGGCGACCAAATTACGGTTAAAGTTACGGAAATCGATCAGCAGGGCCGTATCAATCTGTCCCGCAAAGCTGTTCTGACTCCACAAGTTCCGGCGCAGTAATTCTACTGCGCTTCTATAAGCAAGGCAGCAAAGAGCCAGATTTGATCTGTCTCTTTTTGTTTTGCCAGAACAAAGAGACAGATCCGTGACTGTCTTCTTTTTGTTTTGCCTTTTATGCGCATAATCTCGTCCAGCTCCACATACCTATTAGACAAGCGCAGGCGTATGGATAAGCTATGCCTGCATTAGCCATAATAGGTGGCCTATATCGATAGGTAGGAGCTGGAATGATGCGTATGCGGAATAAAATCATCGGGCTTTGCGCTTCCTTTATCGTACTGTTTGTTTTTATCCGGCTGAATGTCGGGGGTGTCATGGATTATATTCAAGCAGTAAAAGGGCAGGAAGCTATTGTTACGGGGACAGAATCCGCTATTTCCGATGAGGAAAAGGCGAAGCTGCGGGAAACAATAGAAGCAGAGGCCCAGCAGCGCTATGTTGAACCCATTGATGCGCGGATTGACCGGGTGTGGAAAGCGATTCCCGGTTATAACGGGCTGGAAGTCGATGTCGAAAAAACGTATCAACAAACGCTTGCAAGCGGTAAAACGACGCCTATTCAGTATGTATACAAAGAGATTCCTCCGAAAATTTCTTTGAAGGATTTGGGACCATGGCCGATCTATAAGGGCAATCCGAACAAGAAAATGATTGCGATCATGGTTAACGTCGCTTGGGGGAACGAATATCTCCCGGCTATTTTGAACACCTTCGAAAAAGAAAACGTGAAGGCAACCTTTTTCCTGGACGGCTCCTGGCTAAAGAAATATCCGGATGTTGCGAAGCAGATTCAGGATCGGGGACATGAAATTTCGAATCATGCGTATTCGCACCCCGACATGAAAACGTTAAATAGACAATCCCAGTATACGCAAATTTCCCGTACCGAGGATTTGATAAAGGGAACGCTAGGCGCGCAGAACAAATGGTTCGCTCCGCCTTCCGGTTCGTACAACCAGACCACCGTTCAGGTTGCCAGCGAACAAGGTTTAATGACGGTTATGTGGACGATTGATACGGTGGATTGGCGCAAGCCGTCCCCGGATTGGATCATTCAGAAAATTTCCTCCAAGCTGGAGCCCGGAGCATTGATTCTTATGCATCCGACCGCCTCTTCTAGAGATGCGCTGACAGGCATGATACGGGAAGCGAAGCGTCAAGGATACGCGCTGGGTACGGTGAGCGAAACGCTGTCGCCAAACCGGCTGCCTTCTGCGGTTGAGTAGATTCCCTAAATTTGTTATAGTGAAATCATTCATCTTCGGCTCATGCTTACGAAGCATGAATCATGCGGCAATTCATTAAGCTAATGCTTGCGAAGCATGAATCACCACATACGGTTGTTAATCAACCTCTGTATGGCAATTCATTAAGCTAATGCTTACGAAGCATGAATCACCGCATACGGTTGTTAACCAACCTCTGTATGGCAATTCATTTTAGGAGGATACCAAGTGAATAAATATACGCTCAGCAATGGCCTCCGCGTCGTTGTGGAATATTTGCCGACATTTCGGTCGGTTTCCTTCGGCATTTGGGTAAAGACCGGTTCCCGGAATGAAACTCCCGAGAACAACGGGGTTTCCCATTTTGTCGAGCACATGCTGTTTAAAGGCACCAACGGCCGCACAGCAAAAGACATTGCCGATCTGTTTGACGGGATTGGCGGCAACGTAAATGCTTTTACGTCCAAAGAATACACTTGCTATTTCGCGAAGGTGTTGGATGAGCATCTGCCGCTTGCGGTAGACGCACTTTCGGATATGTTCTTCGAATCCAAGCTGGATGCGGAAGAACTGGCGAAAGAGAAAAACGTAATCCTTGAAGAAATTTCCATGTACGAAGATACGCCGGATGACAAGGTTCATGATGAGGCTTCCCGTGCAGCCTATGGCGATCATCCGCTTGCATACTCGATTCTTGGTCTGGAAGAACGCCTAGCAGCCATGAATTCCGAATCGCTGCGCGGTTATATGAATGATACATATACGATTGAAAATACGGTGATCAGCGTTGCCGGCAACGTGGAGGAAACCAAGCTTCTGGCACTCCTCGAGCAATACTTCGGCCGCTTCCAGAACAAAGGGAAGAGTGGCATTGTAACGGCCCCAACCTTCCACGGCGAATACGTTTATTACAAGAAGAAGACGGAGCAGAACCATCTCTGTCTTACATTCCCCGGCTGTTCTAATTCAGACCCGCAGCTCTATGCCATGATTTTGTTGAATAATGCGCTTGGCGGGGGAATGAGCTCGAGACTGTTCCAGGAAATCCGCGAGAAGCGGGGCTTGGCTTATTCGGTCTATTCGTATCATACGTCTTATGCAGACAGCGGATTGTTCACGGTCTATGCGGGAACAGCGCCCAAGCAGACGAAGGAAGTGCTTGATCTGACCCTAGAGCAGATGGAAGAGCTTTCGGTGAAAGGACTTAGCGACGAAGAGCTTCATCGCGGGAAAGAGCAGCTGAAAGGCAGTTTGATCCTAAGCCTTGAGAGCACAAGCAGCCGGATGAACCGTCTGGGCAAAAACGAGTTAATGATCGGAAGACACTTTACGCTGGACGAAATGCTGCAACGCATCGACAACGTTACGATGAAGGATGTACGGGAAGTAACAGAGCGCATGCTGTCCGTGCCGTTTGCCGTTGCCATGGTTGGAACAAACGATAAAGCTGCAGCTCAGATCGGGAGGGATCGTTTTGTTTCAAATTCTGTTTAAACGGCTGCCGGGTAATGAAGATATCGCGCTGCCTAGCAAAATGTCGGAATGGGCTGCAGGCTTTGACCTGCAGGCTGCGGTAACCGAGCCTGTCGTGTTGGCGCCAGGGGAGCGCAAGCTGGTACCGACTGGTCTTGCCATGGCGATGCCGCCGCAAGTGGAAGCTCAAGTCCGTCCCAGAAGCGGACTCGCATTCAAGCATGGCATTACCTGCTTGAATTCGCCGGGTACCATTGATGCGGATTACCGCGGTGAAGTTAAGGTATTGCTCATTAACCTCGGCCAAGAACCATTCACGATCAACCGCGGCGAGCGTATCGCCCAAATGGTTATCCAGCAGCTGCCGGAAATTGCGATCGCCGAAGCGGATGAGCTTCCAGACACTGTCCGCGGAACAGGCGGCTTCGGACATACCGGCGTGTAAAATCCGGTCTGCACGCAATAGAACCATACTAGCACCAAAACCAGGTTAACCTAGGTTTTGGTGCTTTTTTGCGTTCCGAAATATTGGCTTTCACCATTCTGGGCGCAGGGCATAAGATGGTCTATAACTAGTGCGCAGAAAGGAGTGAAGCCTACATGCTAACAGGCGTTCAAATACTGCTGCTAGGAGGCGATGCGAGACAGCTTGAAGTTATTCGCAAGTTTACCGAGCTGGATGCGACGGTAACGGTGTCCGGCTTTGACGGACTGCATTCTTCCTTGGACGGCGCAGTGCAAGCCGAATTCGACGAGAGCTTGTTTGATGATATTGATGCACTGTTGCTGCCTGCAGTAGGCACGGACGACAACGGCTTTATTCATGCTGTATTCAGTGACCGCCAGATGCAGTTGGAGGATCGACATATCGCTAGGCTTCCTAAGCATTGCAAGGTGTATGCCGGCATGGCTAGGCCTTATCTAAGGGAGTTATGCGAGAAGCATCAGATTGGTCTTATCGAGCTGTTTGACCGGGATGATGTTGCGATCTACAACTCCATTCCGACGGCGGAAGGGGCCATCATGATGGCCATTCAGAATACGGATATTACGATACATGGATCAACAAGCATGGTATTGGGATTTGGCAGAACCGGGTTTACCATGGCTCGGACCTTGCAGAGCTTAGGCGCGAAAGTGCTGATTGGCGTAAGGCGGAGCGAGCATTTCGCAAGGGCCGCCGAGATGGGTTTTACGCCGTTTTACACAAGTCAACTACTCCAAAATACGGGTAATATTGACTTGCTTTTTAATACAATTCCGACTATGATAGTCACAGCGCAAATTATAGCAAATTTGCCTTCGAGAACCGTTATTATTGACCTTGCTTCAAAGCCTGGCGGAACTGATTTCCGCTTCGCGGAGAAGAGAGGCATTAAAGCGATTCTCGCGCCCGGACTTCCCGGTATCGTCGCACCTAAAACAGCTGGACGAATCATAGCGGATTGCTTGACTCAGTTGATTACGGACGATTCGATAAAGCGGGGGAATGGGTAATGGATTGGACAGGGAAAACAGTCGGGTATGCGCTGTCTGGCTCGCACTGTACTTTGGCTGAAATAATGCCTCAAATTAAACGGTTTGTGGATGCTGGCGCAAATGTGGTGCCGATCGTATCGCAGACCATTATGACAACAGACACGCGATTCGGATCGTCTGAGGAATGGCAGACGCAGCTGAAGGCGATAACCGGCAACGAAATTATTTCGACGATTGTGCAGGCTGAACCGCTTGGTCCGGCGAAGCTTTTCGATGTGCTTCTGATCGCGCCATGCACGGGCAGCACAACCAGCAGACTCGCTAACGCGATTACCGATAGTGCCGTGCTCATGGCGGCGAAGGCTCAAATGCGCAATTTAAGGCCTCTGGTGCTCGCAATCTCGACAAATGATGGTCTCGGGTTAAACGCTGCTAATATCGCAAAGCTGTTAGTGGCTAAAAATATTTATTTCGTACCGTTTGGCCAGGATAACCCGGTACAAAAGCCAAACTCGCTTGTCGCGAGAATGGATCTGGCTTTGGAAGCATGCGAAGCAGCTTTGCAGGGGAAACAACTGCAGCCGTTACTGATTGAGCGGTTTAACTATTAAAATGCTCTTATAGGTGTATCATCTATTACAAGCAGGCGGCGACGTATTCGGGATGCTGGCGATTCAGCCGGCAAGCTTGGATTCGATTACGCCGCTTGTTTTGCCTTCATTCGTTCAAATTGAAATGGTTCGACTAGTGCCACAAAAACAACTACGATCGGGAAGATGTCTGCCTTCGGTTAGTTTTATCCGTTCAGGCATCTTTGTATCGGTTACGGAGGAAAGACAGCAATGCGCATCCTGGTACAAAAATTCGGGGGCACTTCACTTTCGACCGATCATGCTAGAAGCTATTGTCTTCAACATATTGCAAGAGAGCTCGCAAATGGCTATAGCGTAGTAGTCGTTGTCTCGGCGATGGGACGATCAGGGGATCCGTACGCCACGGATACTTTGCTTCAGCTCATCCGCAACAACGGCGACAAGCTGCCGGCGCGGGAGCGGGATATGCTGCTGGGCTGCGGAGAGATTATTTCGGCCGCGGCGTTATGCAGCTTGCTTTGCTCTGAAGGTATACCATCCGTCGTTTTAAACGGCGGTCAAGCAGGAATTATTACGGATGATCAATACGGCCATGCCCGGATTAAAGAGCTGCGTCCCGAAAGGATATTGCAGCAATTGCGGGATTCGAAGGTCGTAATTGTAACCGGTTTTCAAGGAAGCACCGAAAGCGGCGATATGACGACGCTGGGCCGAGGCGGAAGCGACACTTCGGCGACGGCGCTTGGTGCCGCGCTTCGTGCGGAAATGGTCGATATTTATACGGACGTTAACGGAATATTGACGGCGGATCCCCGCATCGTGGAAAATGCAAAGCCGCTTCAAGTTGTTAGCTATGCGGAGATCTGCAATATGGCCCGCCAAGGAGCCAAGGTCATTCATCCTCGCGCCGTGGAAATTGCGCAGCAGGCTAGAATTCCCGTGCGGGTAAGATCGACCTTCTCCATGGAAGAAGGGACTCTCGTCTCCGATGCGGCATTCACCCCGGTAACGGACCGCCAGGCAACGGGGATTGCGCATGTATCGGGAGTAACGCAGATTACGGTTAAAGCAATCGAGGGAAGAAGCGACGTTCAGCTTCAAGTATTCCAGACGATGGCAAAGCATCATATCAGCGTTGATTTTATCAACGTGACGCCAAGCGGAGCGGTGTATACCGTATTCGACCAGGACGCAGACAGGGCCGTATCGGTTCTTCAGGAATGCGGATATGATCCTATAGCTGTTCGCGGCTGCGCGAAAGTGTCAGTCATCGGCGGCGGTATGAACGGCGTGCCGGGCGTTATGGCCCGCATCGTGGAAGCCTTAACCGAGGAAGGTATTACAATCATGCAATCCGCCGACTCCAATACAACGATCTGGGTACTGGTGAAGGCTGAGGATATGGTGAAGGCCGTCAGGGCGCTTCATGCGAAGTTTGAACTTCATATATAGTATTTTGATCCGCTAACGAAGTGAAGTACTTTTCAGGAGGTCATAACAATGGATTTTGGTAGATTAATTACTGCAATGGTCACGCCTTTTGATGAAAACGGTCAAATTGACTGGGACACGACCGGTCGCTTGATCGATTATTTAATTGAAGAACAGCAAAGCGACACGCTTGTTGTATCCGGCACTACGGGTGAGTCCCCAACATTGACGGAAGAAGAGAAAGCGGAATTGTTCCGTTATGCCGTAAAGCATGCTGCCGGCCGATGCAAAATTATTGCCGGTACGGGCAGCAACAATACGGCGCATTCGATTCATCTGACAAAGGTTGCGGAAGATGCCGGTGTAGACGGGGTGCTTTTGGTTGCTCCGTACTATAACAAGCCGAATCAAGAAGGTTTGTATCAACATTTCAAAGCAATCGCTGAATCTACCAAATTACCTGTCATGCTCTATAACGTTCCGGGCCGTACAGGTATTAATATCTCCGTAGAAACCACACTCCGCCTTGCGGAACTGGATAACGTGGTAGCAACAAAAGATTGTGCGTCCTCCGATCAATTGTCGCAGATTATTGCCGCAGCTCCGGATAACTTCCGGGTATACAGCGGAGATGACAGCGCTACGCTGCCTACTCTTGCGATCGGCGGTTACGGTATCGTAAGTGTGGCCAGCCACATTATCGGCGCAAAAATGAAGCAGCTTATCGAAGCATACCTGAGCGGCGACGTGAAGCAGGCAGCCAAGCTGCACGCGGAATGCTATCCGGTGTTCAAAGGCTTGTTCGAATGTCCTCATCCGGTTCCTAATCCGGTTGCTGTCAAATACGCGCTTGAACTGCGCGGCATGCCCGTAGGCGGTGTTAGACTTCCGCTTGTGGCAGCCAGCGAAGCCGAGGCGGCTTTTATTAGCAAGCTGGTCTAATCTCATTCTAGTTTGACCCCGATAAGCAGGGCGGAGCGTGTTCTCCGGCCTGCTTATTTGCGTTCAAGAATAGACAAGCAGGCGGTTGTTTCACCTTGTTTTCCGTCTTTTTCATCATGTATAATGAGGTCAAGTGAAATGGACGGAAAATTCATACAATTGGCTGGAACGGAGAATGGCTTCATTCGAAGGAGGTAAGCACTTGTCGAAGAAAATGCAGGAGAAGCTGCTCGTATTTGCCCTTGGCGGGGTTGGCGAGATTGGCAAGAATATGTATGTCGTTCAGTATTCGAACGATATTGTTGTCGTGGATGCGGGACTTAAGTTCCCCGAAGAAGATATGCTGGGGATCGATATTGTTATTCCGGATATTTCTTATTTAACGGAAAATCGGGATAAGGTCAAAGCCATTTTGATAACTCACGGTCACGAAGACCATATCGGCGGTCTGTCCTATGTATTGAAGCAGCTAAATGTACCCGTTTACGGAACTAAGCTGACATTAGGCCTGATTGAAGGGAAGCTGAAGGAAGCCGGTCTTCTTGGCGAGACGAAGCGGATCGTCATCGATGCGGATTCCGAGGTGCAGCTCGGGACGATCCGGGCAAGCTTTTTTAAGACGAATCATAGTATTCCGGACTCTATAGGCGTTGCGCTTGATACACCGGAAGGGACTATCGTTCATACCGGCGACTTCAAATTTGACTATACGCCTGTGAATGGGCAATACGCGGATTTAAAGCGGATGGCGGAGATCGGCAAAAAAGGCGTGCTGGCCCTCCTGTCGGACAGCACGAATGCGGAAAGACCCGGATTTACGCCGTCGGAGAAAAACGTCGGGGAAGAGCTTGAAGATATTTTTCATAAATCGTCTCAACGCGTGGTTGTGGCCACCTTTGCTTCAAACGTTCATCGGATTCAACAGGTAATCAACGCCGCAATCGCAACTAAGCGGTTTGTGGCGGTTGTTGGGCGCAGTATGGTTAACGTTGTTACGATTGCATCGGATCTTGGTTATCTGCACATCCCGGACGGTATGATCATTGAGCCCGAGGAAGTAAACAAGCTGGCTGCCGATCGTGTTGTAATCCTGTGCACCGGCAGTCAAGGCGAGCCAATGTCAGCCTTAACGAGAATGGCGCGGTCGACTCATCGCAAGGTTGATATTTTGCCGGGGGATACCGTTATCATTGCCGCTACGCCAATACCGGGGAATGAGCGTTATGTCGGCAGAACGGTCGATGAGCTGTTCCGCTTGGGCGCCCACGTCATTTACGGTCCCGGTTCCATATCGGGAGTTCATGTGTCGGGTCACGGAAGCCAGGAAGAATTAAAGCTGATGCTCAACCTAATCAAACCGAAATATTTTATACCGATCCATGGGGAGTACCGGATGCTAAGGCAGCACGCTCAGCTTGGAGAAGCCGTAGGGATTGAGCGGAGCCGTATTTTTGTCGTTGAAAACGGGGAAACCGTTGAGTTCCAAGGCGGTCTTGCCCGTAAAGGACCCAAGGTGCCAGCCGGCAATATACTGATTGACGGGCTTGGCGTTGGGGATGTCGGCAATATTGTGCTGAGGGACCGCAAGCTACTGTCCCAGGACGGCATACTTGTTGTGGTTGTTACTTTGAGCAAGCAGGATGGAGGATCGATTGTTTCCGGTCCGGATATCATCTCCCGAGGCTTTGTATATGTGCGTGAATCAGAGGGGCTTCTGGATGAGGCGACCAAGATTGTTACTTCAACGCTCAATAAATTGATGCATGACAAAGTAAACGAATGGGCTTCACTCAAAACGAACGTAAAAGACGCCCTCGGGCGCTTCTTATATGAACAGACGAGACGACGGCCAATGATTCTGCCGATAATCATGGAAGTATAATATCGCATTTGAAAGAACGTTCCGATAAGGAGGGGGTGAGCTCCTCGAGGGACGTTCTTTTTTGCTGGCGAAACCGTATAAATTCGCCATTCCACCTCATACTATGACGAGCGTTTACGTTAATGAGGGGGAGCAAACATGAATTACATGAATGAAGATCAGCCTCAGCAGCCGGATCCGGCAGAGAGCGAGAAGAAGAAGCAGAACTCAATCGTGGAAACGATACAGCAATTAGGGCAGACGACTACCCCGGCATCGGAATCCAATATTTTCTGTATGACGATTATCGGGCAGGTGGAAGGCCATATCGTCCTGCCGCCGCAAAATAAAACAACCAAGTATGAGCATCTCATTCCCCAGCTTGTCGCCGCGGAGCAAAATCCGAAGATCGAAGGTATTCTGATCGTTCTCAATACGGTTGGCGGGGATGTGGAAGCGGGACTTGCCATTGCCGAAATGATTTCATCCTTGTCCAAGCCGACGGTTACGCTGGTGCTAGGAGGAGGCCATTCCATCGGCGTTCCGATTGCGGTGGCGGGCAACATGTCTTTTATTGCCGCGACGGCCACCATGACGATTCATCCGATCCGTCTGAACGGGCTTGTTATCGGCGTGCCTCAAACGTTCGAATATTTGGATAAAATGCAGGAGCGCATCTTGAAGTTTGTAACCATGCACTCCAATGTGACGGAAGAAAAATTCAAAGAGCTGATGTTCAAGACCGGCGAGTTGACCAGAGATATCGGGACAACCGTTATCGGTTCGGACGCTGTAAAGTATGGACTGATTGACGCCGTAGGCGGGTTAGGGGATGCGCTCAGGGAGCTTAACAACCGGATAGCCGAGCGTAAGCCGGCAGCAGCGCAGACTGGGGTGTATAACTAATGACGCTCTATACGATTATGCCGCTTGAGAACGTCCTCGACGGCCTGAACGGGGAACAGGAACCTTCCCAGGAAGTATGGGTTAACGGCGTCTTTATGCAGGTTTTGCCCGTAGCCCCGGGAATGGGGAAGATCGTGCGTCTCATTCA
The DNA here is from genome assembly GCF_004000805.1 of Paenibacillus glycanilyticus NBRC 16618. Lineage (GTDB taxonomy): Bacteria > Bacillota > Bacilli > Paenibacillales > Paenibacillaceae > Pristimantibacillus > Pristimantibacillus glycanilyticus. Next base: position 28,940 of record NZ_BILY01000020.1, on the reverse strand, counting down.
CTGCGGCCTCGATGATTACTTGAAGCCGGAGCTGGCTCCGGGTAGTTTCGTCATGTTCGGACAACCTCCCGTGTCGTAAAAATACGCACAAAGGTTCTTATGTCCAATAGGAACCTTTGCCTGGATATGGTATAATGCTAGGCAGAGGTGACGGAACATTGGCTAAAAAAAGACGAAAGAAAAAATCGATTACAACGCAATTAAAATATGAAGTATACGGTATTTTGCTTATTACGGTATCGGTTATTGCTTTATCAGGAGAGGCTACGGTCGGACGCTCCTTGTCCAAGCTGTTTGGCTTGTTCCTGGGCAAGTTTTATTTTGTATTGGCACTGGTCGGCATCTACGTCGGACTGGTCGTCATGGTCAAAAGGGCTTGGCCGCGCGGTTGGACCAATCGTCGGACAGGCCTTCTTGTGTTTGTTCTGGCTCTTACGTTATCCAGCAGCATAGCCGAAATCGACCGCAAGCTGCTTCCGACTTCCGATCTTACGGGTGGAGCTATTCTTCACCAGCTGGGTCAGGATATGAAGGACGAGCTGCTGGCATTTGACGGTACCGACGACAGGCCAATCAGCCAGCGGGCGATAAGCGGCGGCTATATTGGGGCTATTGAATATTCGATGCTGTTTACGCTGTTTGGCTATTTCGGCTCCAAGCTGATTGCAGGCGTCATGTACGCCATAGCGATTATGTTGTTAACGGGCAAATCTTATGTTGAGCTTGCCCGAATCGGCCGGGACAAGAGTATCCGGCTGTTTAAGCTGCTTGCCGCCAAATGGTCGAAAGGGGCGGCGCTCCGGAACGTTGCCAAATCGAACAAAGCCGTTAAACCGCCGGTATTCGCGCAATCCGATGCGATTGACGACGATGACGACGATGATGATTATGCGGCAGCACTGCCGCCGCGGCGCAAGAAGTCCCTGTTCTTCTCCTGGAGACATCAAGAGCAGAACAATCCGCAGGAAGCGCAGAATGCCGCCGATGATTGGTCGATGAACGAAGAGCATTACAACAGTGGACATGATAACGGAGCGAAGCCGCATTGGGCCAATACCCAGGCTTGGGATGATGACGAGAAGTGGGACCGAAACGGCGAGGATGATTCCGGTCCCGGTCATAAAGAGCAGGAGGACGGGCTTCCTCCTTGGGAAGAGCAGCCAGTCCGTGCGAATCCGACATCTGCTTCTCCTGCATATAGCGAGTTTGAGGAAGACGAGGAACCGGCCATTATTACGAGAATCGTTCCGCGTGCAGATACATATGACGAAGATAATGAACAAGAGGAGTACCCTGCACCTGCTGCAGCGTTGAATGCGGATTCGGAGCGATATACCGAAGATGAGGATCAAGACGAAATCGAACCTTCTGCCCGGAACGAAGCATACGACGGCCAAGAAGTACAGGAAGATATAGCGGAAACGGATAATTCCGCAACAACGGGTATCCATCAACCGGCATCGGACGCGCCAATTAAGAAGCCTTACTTGCTGCCTCCTTTTTCCCTGCTTGCCAAGCCCAGCTTGATGGCAAGAGGCGGAGACGGAGCGGATGCCATGGATTCGAAGCGCAAGCTGGAAGCCACATTGGAGAGCTTTGGCGTTAAGGCTAAGGTGCTTGATGTCGTACGCGGTCCTGCGGTTACCCGCTATGAGGTGCAGCCGGCTTCCGGCGTGAAGGTCAGCCGAATTGTAAGCCTTACAGACGATATCGCTTTGGCTTTAGCGGCAAAGGATATACGGATGGAGGCGCCTATCCCGGGCAAGTCGGCTATCGGTATCGAAGTTCCTAATATGGAAGTATCGATGGTGACCATGCGGGAAGTCATGGAAACCGCCACCTTCCAAAATGCTCCGTCCAAGCTGTCGATCGCTTTCGGCCGGGATATTTCCGGTCAGCCGATAATCGGCAATCTGGCGAGAATGCCCCATCTGCTGGTAGCGGGAGCTACGGGTTCGGGGAAATCGGTATGTATTAACGGCATCATCACAAGTATTTTGTACAAGGCTGCTCCGGATGAAGTAAAGTTTCTAATGGTTGACCCCAAGATGGTCGAATTAAATGTCTATAACGGCATTCCGCATTTGCTTGCACCGGTTGTAACAGATCCGAGACGCGCGGCGCTTGCCCTGAAAAAGATTGTTGTGGAGATGGAGAAGCGTTACGAGCTGTTCTCCAAATCAAGCACGCGAAATATCGAAGGCTATAATGCCCTGATGGCGGAGAATCCCAAAGCCGTACTCCCTTACATTGTCGTTATTGTCGACGAGCTTGCGGATTTGATGATGGTCGCCTCTAACGACGTCGAGGATTCCATTGCAAGGCTTGCACAGATGGCCCGCGCTGCGGGTATTCATCTCATTATCGCTACGCAGCGGCCGTCGGTAGACGTTATTACCGGGGTTATTAAAGCGAATATTCCGTCCAGGATTGCCTTTGGCGTATCATCGCAAGTCGACTCCCGTACCATTCTGGATATGGTTGGCGCAGAGAAGCTGCTTGGCAGAGGAGATATGCTGTATCTGCCGGTCGGCATGTCGAAGCCGATTCGCGTCCAGGGCGCCTTCTTGTCCGACCAGGAGGTCGAGGCCCTTGTCGACTACGCAAGAGGCCAGGCTGAAGCGGAGTATAAGGAGGATCTTGTGCCTGAAGTAGAGGAAGATTCGGCGGATCCGGAGGAAATCCTGGATGAGCTGTACGATCAAGCCGTGCAGATCGTTCTTGAAGCGAAGCAGGCATCCGTGTCGCTTCTGCAGCGGCGGATGCGGGTTGGTTATACTCGCGCGGCGAGGCTTGTGGACCAGATGGAAGCGCGGGGGATCGTTGGCCCTTACGAGGGCAGCAAACCGCGGGAGGTCTTGATGTCGATGGAGCAATACCAGGCCAGCCGCATTCCTTCCTAATTGCGTAAGCCTTACGCAATTGGCAATGATGAATAGAAGCAGGATTCCCTTCTCATACTAGAGTTAGGTAACGCAGCTAATCGCGGACTAACTTGCAAGAGAAAGGCAGAATCCTACATGAAAAATCGATTACTTGTCGTGACTATCATCATTGTGTCGGTATTGTTCGGAATGCATTCCTTCCAGCGATATACGCAGGATGATGCGAAAGCAACGTTCAGCAATGCTACTTTAACGGTAGGTTCCTCCGGTTCGGATGTATACGAGCTGCAGGGTAGGCTTAAATATTTGGGCTATTACAATGGCGCAATCGACGGAAGCTTCGGTACCAAAACCAAAAATGCGGTGACCTGGTTCCAATGGAAGTTCGGAATGAAATCCGATGGCGTAGTCGGGGCAAAAACGAAGCTCAAGCTATGGGAAGCTACGAAGAATTGGCAACCATCAGCAGCCGATACAGGCAATGCGGGCGGCGGCTCCGACAATAGCAATAACAGCGGTTCGAATTCCGGATCGTCGGGTGGCAGCACGCCATCGAAATCCAATAATCTCGGGCTTTCGGAAAGCGACTTGAAGATTATGGCGAATGCGGTATACGGGGAATCACGCGGTGAACCGTACGAAGGTCAGGTAGCGGTAGCTGCGGTTATCCTGAATCGTTTGAAGTCGCCAAGCTTCCCGAACACGATCTCGGGAGTCATTTTCCAGCCTCTCGCGTTTACAGCCGTTGCGGACGGTCAGATCTGGCTTACGCCAAACGAAACGGCACGCAAAGCCGTGCAGGACGCCATCAACGGATGGGATCCGACAGGCGGCTGCACGTACTATTTTAATCCTGAGACGGCAACGTCCAAATGGATCTGGTCCAGACCTCAAGTCAAGACCATCGGCAAGCATATATTCTGTATGTAACGATTATCAGAAGCAGCCTTTCTGCCTTGGGCAGGCAGGTTGCTTCTTCCATTTCGTATCGGTTAGAATGGTATAGGAAGCAAGAAAATGGAATACATTACTATATTCCATTTTACTCGGAAGGAGCAAACGGAAGTGACATTATTCGAAAGAGGGCAAATAGGCCGGATCAGGCTGCATGTAATGCCAACAAAACGTTTCAAGACGTTTGCGATATCGCTGTTCGCAGGACTGCCATTATCTGAAAACGCTGTAACCAAAACCGCGCTAGCCCCGTTTGTATTGCGTCGAGGCACGGTATCCACGCCCGAGACCAAGGCTTTCCGCGAAAGGCTGGATGATTTGTACGGCGCCGGATTCGGCTTTGATGTATATAAAAGAGGCGATTCTCAAATCGTTCAATTCCGCATGGACGTTATCAACGATCATTTCGTATCGTCCGATGTGCCGTTATTAAGTTCGTCCTTGCGATTCCTTGGCGAAGTAGTAACGGAGCCGGTAACGGAAGACGGCGTGTTCCGCCGCAAGTATGTAGATGCGGAGAAGCAGACGTTGACGAAACGGCTGGAATCCATTGTGAACGATAAAATCCGATATGCGGCTGAGCGCTGCATGGAAGAGATGTGTGCCGGTGAGCCTTACCGTCTTCATCCGCTCGGCAAGCTGGAGGAAATCGGCTCCATTACGCCGGAATCTTTATATAGTCAATACAAAACGTGGCTAAGCGAAGCCGCATTTGATTTATACGTCGTTGGCGATACAACAATGGAGGAGGTTGCCGCGCTTGCAAAAGAAGCTTTCCGCATTGAGGATGGCAGTCCTGCAAGCTATTCAACTCCTTCTATTGCCCATGAAGTCCGCAACGTCAAAACCGTTGTGGAACGCATGGACGTCAACCAGGGCAAGCTGAATATGGGACTGCGCACGAATGTCGGCTATGGCGACGAAGACTACGCCGCTTCCTTAATGTATAACGGCATTCTGGGCGGTTATCCGCATTCCAAGCTGTTTTTGAACGTCCGGGAAAAAGAAAGCCTTGCTTATTACGCTGCATCCAGATTGGATGGACATAAAGGCTTGCTCACGATTCAATCGGGCATCGAGATTGCTAACTATGAGAAGGCCGTCACCATTATCAAGGAGCAGCTGGAGAGCATGCGTCAAGGCAATCTCTCCGACCTCGAGATGAATCAGACAAAAGCGATGATAGCGAATCATTTGCGGGAGCTGCAGGATTCCGCTTACGAGATGATCGCTTATGACTTTAATGCCGTGCTATCGGGCAAAGAACGAACGGCACAGCAGCTGCTTGACCAGATTGAAGCGGTAACGGCAGAGGACATCGTGCGGGTTGCGGCATTGGCGCAGCTTGATACGATTTACTTCTTGCGCGACCAGAAGGAGGCATGACGGCAATGGAGACACTCGACTATAAAGGCGTTCAGGAAACGCTATACCGCGAAGTGCTGGATAACGGCCTCGAAGTGATCGTCTTGCCGAAGGAAGGCTTCCAGAAGACTTACGCTACCTTTGCGACCAAGTACGGCTCCGTCGATAACAAGTTTGCCGTAGGCGATCAGGAGCCGGTACGCGTGCCGGACGGGATTGCCCATTTTCTGGAGCATAAAATGTTCGAAGAGCCAACCGGCGACATCTTCGCGACCTTTGCTTCGCAAGGGGCATCGGCGAACGCGTTCACAAGCTTCGACCGTACGGTGTATTTGTTCTCGGCAACGGAGCAGATCCCGGCCAATCTCGAAACCTTGATCGATTTTGTCCAGCATCCTTATTTCACCGATCAGAACGTGGATAAGGAAAAAGGCATCATCGCTCAAGAGATCAATATGTATAAAGACAATCCGGATTGGCGAGTATATTTCGGCCTGATAGACGCCATGTATCACACGCATCCGATTCACATCGATATTGCCGGTACCGTGGAGTCGATCTATCAGATCGATAAGGAAACGCTGTACCGCTGTTATGAAACGTTTTACCATCCGTCCAATATGCTGCTGTTTGTGGTGGGCGGGGTGAAGGCGGAGGAAGTGTTCGAGCTTGTCCGCAGCAATCAAGCCCGCAAGACGTTCAAACCGCAGGGGGAAATCAAACGTTTCTTCGAGAATGAGCCGGAAAGCGTTAAGGTGCCGAGGAAAGTAACGAAGCTTCCGGTATCTCTTCCGAAAGTCATGTTTGGCTTCAAGGAGAAGAAAATAGGGCTTAAGGGCGAGGCGCTGCTAAGCCACGAAGTGACTTCCAAGCTGATGCTTGACGCTTTGTTTGGCGCTAGCTCGGCTTTGTATCAGGATTTGTATGAGCAAAATTTAATCTCCGATTCCTTCGGAACGGAATTTAACGTAAGCACGGATTATGCTTTTTCGGTTATTGGCGGCGACTCGCCAAATCCGGATGAACTGCTTAGCCGAATCCGCACGGCCGTTGAAGAAGCGCTGCGCACGGGCATTGAACCTGCCGCCTTCGAACGGTCGAAGCGGAAGAAAATCGGCGGATATTTGCGGATGCTGAACTCCCCTGAAGCGATTGCCGGCGAATTTACTCGTTACCGGTTCCGCGACAGCGACATGTTTGATCTCTTGTCCCTGTACGAGAATTGCACGCTGGATCAAGTGAATGAACGGATCCGCGAGCATTTCGACTTCCAGCAGTTAGCGATTTCCATTGTCGAGAAGCCGGACGGACAGCCGGTTTAATGAAGCCTTTTAAACAAATGACGGTGTTAATAACCGGGGGAAGCCGCGGCATCGGCGCTGCTATCGCGCAGCGCTTTGCCGCGGAGGGACTTAACATCGTCATTCATTACAGGGAATCGCATGAAGCGGCTAACGAAACAGCCAGAGCTTGCATGCGCCTGGGCGCCAATGTCATGACCATCTCGGCCGACCTTCGTTCGAAGGAACAGCTCACGAGGATGAAAGAGAAGCTGGAGGCTCATGGCATGCTGCCCGATATCCTCGTCAATAACGGGGGAATCTCCCATTACGGCATGCTGATCGATGTGACGGAGCAGGAATGGGATGATGTAATGGCCGTCAATCTGAAGGGCATGTTTTTGTCCAGTCAGCTTTTTATGCCGAATATGATCTCGAACCGGTTCGGCCGGATTATTAACGTGTCGTCCATTTGGGGGATGTCTGGCGCTTCCTGCGAAGTGCTGTACTCCACGACCAAAGGAGGCATGAATGCCTTCACGAAGGCGCTTGCCAAGGAACTTGCTCCTTCCGGAGTTACCGTTAACGCGGTAGCGCCCGGAGCTGTCGATACAAAGATGATGAGCGGTTTTAACGATGAAGAGAAGGCGGCTCTTGAGCAGGAAATTCCGCTGGGCCGTTTTGGACAACCTGATGAAGTCGCTTCGCTGGTGTATTTCTTGTCCTTGCCGGAATCATCGTATATAACCGGGCAAATTATCAGTCCGAACGGCGGCTGGCATACTTAACACCCTTGATTTCGTATAATTTGTTTCGTCTCTACGCAGAATAACATTTGTTGAGTGCTACACTCTTCTTAAAATGTACTTATCCAGGAGGCGAAATAAAATGTCTAACGTTCTTTCAAGTTTCGACAATTGGAAAGAATTTTTGTCGGACCGCGTAGCACAAGCTAAAAGCAACGGGATGTCTGAGGAAACCATTCATAATTTGGCTTACGAGATTGGTTCCTTTCTCGATGAGAAGGTTGATCCTAAAAATGAGCAACAGCGTGTACTGAAGCAGCTATGGGATGCGGGCGACGAGCATGAGCGTAAAACGGTAGCCGGTCTTATGGTCAAGCTGGTCGAACAAACTTAATTGCTCGCATCTGCAGAAAAGCCTCCCAATTTGGAGGCTTTTCTGCAATGTCTGCGAATAGGTTGCAGGAATGTGACGAAAATTGTAGAATAAATTTTTATAAGCGAGTCAATCAAATGGGATTGGTGACAACAAGGGACGGTGTGAAATGGGATCAAAGCAGCAATACTACATGGAATACAAAATACATAAGAACCGACCGGGTCTACTTGGCGATATTGCATCGCTGCTCGGTATGCTTGAAGTGAACATTATGACGATTAATGGCGTAGAGGACCGTACGCGCGGCATGCTGCTTCAGACGGATGACGAAGAAAAAATCGTTCTGCTGGGCAAAATGCTCCAGAAGGTTGACAACATTACGGTAAACAAGCTTCGTACGCCTACGATCGTTGACATATTGGCCGTCCGTCACGGACGTTATATCGAACGTGACTCGGATGACCGCAAAACCTTCCGTTTTACAAGAGACGAGCTGGGCATTTTGGTCGATTTTCTCGGGGAAGTGTTTAAACGGGACGGCAATCAGGTTATTGGTTTGCGTGGCATGCCGCGTGTCGGCAAGACGGAGTCCATTATTGCGGGGAGCGTATGCTCGAACAAGCGTTGGACCTTTGTTTCGTCGACGTTGCTGAGACAAACCGTTCGCAGCCAGCTGTCCGAGGATGAAATGAATGATAACAACATCTTTATCATTGACGGTATCGTAAGCACAATCCGTTCCAACGAAAAGCACTATTCGCTGCTGCAGGAAATTATGGCCATGCCTTCGACGAAGGTCATTGAGCATCCGGATATCTTTATCAAGGAGTCGCAATACGATTACAGCCATTTTGATATGATTATCGAGCTGCGTAATACACCGGACGAAGAGATTACATACGAATCGTTTACGGCCAATTATTCGGATAATGAATTCTAGCAGAGAGGAGTAGACACCATGTCGGATTTAGGAGCGTTGCTGCGTAAAGCAAGGGAAGAGCGCGGATTAACGCTTGATGATGTTCAGGAAATAACCAAAATACGGAAGCGCTACTTAGAAGCAATCGAGAGCGGTGACCATAGCGTTTTGCCGGGAACGTTCTATTTACGCGCATTCGTGAAAAACTACTGTGATGCCGTTGGACTGGATTCGGATGAAGTTCTTCGGCTGTATCAGCATGAGATTCCTGCTTCCGTTACGGATCAGGTTGTAGAAGCAGTACCGGCGAGACAGCCAAAGCGTGTTAGAACCCGTTCTTCGGAACGGATAAGCAAGCTTGGCTTCAACATCATGATGTGGTCGTTCCTGATCCTCATCGTTGTTGTAGTCTGGGTTTATTTCGTTAATCAGAAAGCCGATAATCCAAAGGAAATCGACAATACGAATATTACGGATCAGGCTTCGCCGGCTCCGCCAAGCCAATCGCCAGATTCGTCGAACGCCGGCGGAACAACGACGCCTACGGCAACGCCTACGCCAACTCCAAGCCAATCGCCGACTACCGTGACGTTCTCGTCCAAGGTAGGCAAGGTTGATCACTATGATGTCTCGCCTGCTGGCGTGGTGCATAAAGTGGAAATCAAGATCTCCGGCGGGCCAAGCTGGACGGAAGTGCGCTCGGGCAGTTCTTCCGGCAAAGCGATTATTTCGGAGACGGCTCCCGACGGCTCAGCCTTTACGTACGACCTGGATCAACCGCTATACATTAATGTCGGGCGTGCCGACCTGAGTACCATTACAGTCGACGGCGTGCAAATTAACGACGGAGACCGTGCAGGCTCTAAGAAAATTCAGCTGAATCCCGTGCAGGGTGCCGGAGGAACCGAAGGGACATCGACTCAAAGTCCGGACAATTCATCCACGCCTGGGACACAGTAGGTACGAAGAGTCAGTAAGGATTGAATTAGATACAAAGGGAGAGTTGTCAAACAATGAGTTCTGAAAGTTCATTTGATATCGTTTCGAAGATGGATATGCAAGAGTTGAACAATGCGATTCAGCAAGCGGAGCGGGAGATTGAAACACGCTTCGACTTCAAGGGAAGCAAAAGCAGCATTAAGCTGGAGAAAGAAGAGCTCGTTGTCGTTTCCGATGATGACTTCAAGCTGGAAAGCGTTCTTGATATTTTGAAATCGAAGATGGTCAAGCGCGGCGTACCGATTAAAAACCTGGAATACGGCAAGGTGGAATCGGCCTCGGCGAGCACCGTCCGTCAGCGTATTAAGCTGAAATCGGGGATCGACCAAGATAATTCCAAAAAAATTAATATTCTGATCCGGGATTCGAAGATTAAGGTGAAAAGCCAGATTCAAGGCGACCAAATCCGCGTAACCGGTAAAAGCCGCGATGATTTGCAGGCGGTTATGGCTCTTCTCCGCGCAGCGGATTTGACCGTCGAACTGCAGTTCACGAATTACCGTTAATAAGCCTTTTCCGGCCCTTCGCTGCCTCGTCAATTCGGGCAAGAAGGGCTTTCGCTCTATGACGTTCGATATTTTGACATAGGAAATGGCATGTATTATACTTGGTTAGATAGTTTTGGAAACGATCCGGGGGACATACATATGAAAGTACAAGCAATCATGCATCAATGCAGGAACACGGCTAGACGGTCCGGGGGTGTGAACGAATGAACCTGGCAAATAGGATTACGCTGGCCAGAATTATTTTAGTGCCGATCATTATGGTATTTCTGCTCGTCAATATCGATATCAAGCCTCTTGCTTTCGGCGATGATTACTCCATTACATACAATCAGATTATAGCGGCTATAATCTTTATCATAGCGGCAAGCACCGACGGTCTCGATGGTTATATCGCCAGGAAGAACAAGATCGTAACCAACCTCGGCAAGCTTCTTGATCCACTGGCGGACAAGCTGCTTGTGGCGGCTGTACTGATCTCGCTCGTCCAAATGGATAAGCTGGCGGCATGGATGGCCATCATTATTATCAGCCGCGAATTCGCGGTTACGGGTCTGCGTCAGATTGCCTTGCTGGAAGGTAGCGTAATGGCGGCGAGCAAATGGGGCAAATGGAAAACAGCCGTACAAATTACGATGATCATTTCGCTTCTGCTTAACAACTTCCCGTTTACGTTTATCGATTTTCCGTTTGACGATATCGTAAGCTGGATTGCCGTTATTATTACGGTATATTCCGGATTCGACTATTTCTTCAAGAACAAACATTTGATACCTGTGCAATAATCAGGATCATATAAGCAACAATAAAGCATCTTTCCATTCGTGGAGAGATGCTTTTGCTTCCTAATGCTGCAGGATTCGAAGGGGGAAATCGCATGAAAGCTGAAATTATCGCAGTGGGCACCGAGCTTTTACTCGGTCAAATCGTCAATACGAACGCGCAATTCTTGTCCAGAAAACTCGCATCGCTTGGCATCGACGTTTACTTCCAGACAGTCGTCGGCGATAATCCGAATCGGATTCGCCAAGCGATCGAGATTGCCCGCCAGCGTGCCGACCTGCTTGTGTTTACCGGCGGGCTTGGTCCTACGCAGGATGATCTGACGAAGGACGTTCTTGCGGCCTATCTGAACCGCGGCCTTTCCCTTCATCAGCCTTCCATGGATAAAATCGAGCAAATGTTCGCCTCTCGCGGCATCCACATGGTAGAGAGCAACCGCAGACAGGCGCTGATGATTGACGGTAGCACCCCGATTGATAATGAAGCCGGGCTTGCCGTCGGCAACGGCCTGTCCGAAGACGGGACTCATTATTTGCTCCTACCCGGGCCTCCTCGCGAGATGAAGCCGATGATGGAAGGGCCGGCGTCGGATTGGCTCCGGTCTATTCTGGGGGCAGAAGAACCGCTTTATTCGAGACTGCTTATGTTTGCAGGGATCGGGGAATCGACGCTGGAAGCAAAGCTGATTGATCTGATCGAAGCCCAATCGGACCCTACTATCGCGCCGTATGCGAAGGAAGGCGAGGTTGCCATTCGGGTATCTACGAAAGCGGCGAACGAATCCGATGCGATAGTCAAGCTGGATCAAACCGTCGATGCGATCAAGCAGCGGGTGGGCGAGTACTTATTCGCGCAGGACGAGATTACGCTGGAAGAGCAGGTCGTGCAGCTGCTTCGGACATCGAGAAGAAAGCTTTCGACAGCCGAAAGCATCAGCGGAGGCTTGCTTGCCGAGCTTATTACCGGCATTCCCGGCAGCAGCGGGGAATATTCCGGCGGCGTTGTTACTTATACGAACGAGATGAAGCATAAGCTGCTTGGCATCCCGATGGCGCAGCTTGAAGGAGACGGGGCGCCGGGAGCGATCAGCGAATCCACGGCAGCAATGATGGCCGAACGCGTCAGACAGATCGGAGATTCCGATTTTGGCGTGTCGCTCACGGGGGTAGCCGGCCCGGCTCAAGCGGAAGGCAAGCCCGTTGGCTTGGTCTATTACGCGGTTGCCGAGAGGGGCAAGCCGACAGCCGTATTCACCGGTCATTTCTCCGGTACCCGCGCCATCATCCGCATCCGTGCGGTAAAGGCGGCCATATATCAATTGTGGCTGAGACTGCGCGAACAATAAATTGTCGGATTAGCCCGAATAATACTTGCCTGTTTGTACCATTTCCGCTATAATTGGTCTCATGCGGAAGAACCGTGGCGAAGATTACTTTGCTGCGGTTTTTTTATGTCTATTTTTAGAAGCATAACGAATCGCGCATAGTTGCCCAACAGGGCAAAAGCCGTTTCGCCATGCGTCTGGAAAGGACGTGGAAATAAAAAGACGAATGTATGTTCGAAAAAAAGCTTGGCATTTGAGCGGAAACAAGGTATCATACAATTATAAATAACGAAGGATGTGAGTAGCTTGTCGGATCGTCGTGCTGCTTTGGAGATGGCTTTACGTCAAATTGAGAAGCAATTTGGTAAAGGCTCCATCATGAAATTAGGGGAATCCACACATATGCAAGTTGAAACCGTACCAAGCGGTTCAATTGCTTTAGATATTGCTCTTGGAATCGGCGGTATGCCAAGAGGCCGTATTATCGAATGCTACGGACCGGAATCTTCCGGTAAAACAACCGTTGCGCTTCACGCTATTGCGGAAGTACAACGAATCGGCGGACAAGCTGCATTTATCGATGCGGAGCATGCGCTTGATCCATTGTACGCGAGCAAGCTGGGCGTAAATATCGACGAACTGCTGTTGTCGCAGCCGGATACGGGCGAACAGGCGCTTGAGATCGCAGAAGCGCTTGTACGAAGCGGCGCGGTCGACATTATCGTTATCGACTCGGTAGCAGCACTTGTACCGAAAGCAGAGATTGAAGGCGATATGGGGGATTCCCATGTCGGTCTGCAAGCACGTCTGATGTCGCAGGCTCTGCGTAAATTGGGTGGCGCGATCAGCAAGTCGAAGACAATCGCCATCTTTATTAACCAGTTGCGCGAGAAAGTCGGCGTTATGTTCGGTAACCCGGAAACTACGCCTGGCGGCCGTGCACTGAAGTTCTATTCCAGCGTGCGTCTGGAAGTACGCCGGATTGAGACAATCAAGCAAGGCAACGATATGGTTGGTAACCGTACGCGGATTAAAGTCGTGAAGAACAAAGTAGCTCCTCCGTTCAAGCAAGCGGAGATTGATATCATGTACGGCGAAGGCATTTCGAGAGAAGGCAGCCTTGTAGATATTGGCGTAGAGATGGATATCGTTCAGAAGAGCGGAGCTTGGTTCTCCTACAATGGCGACCGTCTTGGCCAAGGCCGCGAGAATGCCAAGCAGTTCCTGAAGGATCATCCGGAAGTGGCTGCTGTAATCGAGAGACAAATCCGCGAGCAAAGCAATTTGTCCGCTTCCGCGCAGCCTGCGAACTTCTCGCAGGATGATGACGATGACTTTGATGAGTCGGAACTTGACGATTAATAGGAATAATTAAGGAAGAAGCAGCGCCGTCCTTTCGAGGGCGGCGCTGCTTCTTTGCAATGAACGGGGTGTAACCAGGATGTTAATCGAGATTTCTGCGGTCGAGCAGGACAGCAAGGATCGTAAACGATACCATGTGTATTCAAACGGCGTGGAAGAGCCGTTGTTATCCGTCCACGAGGATCTTCTTATAAAATATACGCTGTTTAAAGGGAAGGAGCTTACAAGGGAAGCTATTGCCGAGATTGCCGAAGAGGACGAAAGATACCGGGCTTATTCGCTTGCTGTCACCTATCTTGGCGTAAAAGCAAGAACCCGCAAACAGATCGAACAATATTTGCTCCGCAAGGAATTTGAACCCGAACCAATTGCTTACGCGCTTGAACGTTTAGAATCGGAACATATTGTTGATGATGGAGAGTATGCGCGGCATTTTGCGCTGCAGCGTATCCGTTACAGTCAGAAGGGTCGCCGCTGGATCAAGCAGGAGCTGCACCAGCGCGGAGTATCGAAGCAGGCGGCTTCCGACGCGCTTGATTCCATCGATAAGGAAGACGAACTCGCATCCGCCGTGCATGCGGCGAAGAAGAAATGGCGCTCTCTCAAAGGAGAGAACAGAGAGAAACGGCAGAAGCTGATGGCCTTTTTAATGCGTAGGGGCTTTCCTTCGGATGTCGTTAAACAAGCGGCAAAAGCGGCTATAGATGAAGCGGAAATCGAGCAGGCGGATGAGGATGAAGGGCTTTTGCTTGACAATTGATTTTGCCAAAAGATAAAATAAAATTGTATTCCTTTTATATCAAATCAATTTTCCTTCCAAAAGTTGATTTGAAACGATTATTTTCGTCAATAAGTTAGAGAATCAATCGGTATGGAAACCGGCTAAAAACCTAATATCATCCCAAGCTTGCCTTGGTGAATGCAACGAGGAGGTGAACAAGATGGACCCTATTTGGACGGTGTTGATCTGTCTCGTTGTTGGCGTTATTTTCTTTGGGATTGGTTATTTTATTCGTAAGTCGATTGCCGAGGCCAAGATTTCCAGCGCTGAGCAAGCTGCTGTTCAAATCGTAGAGAATGCGAAGAAGGAAGCAGAAGCCCAGAAGAAAGAAACGGTGCTCGAAGCAAAAGATGAAATCCACAAACTCCGTACGGAGGCTGAAAAAGACATCCGTGAGCGGCGTAACGAGTCCTTGCGTCAAGAAAGACGCTTGCTCCAGAAAGAGGAGTCGCTGGATAAAAAGATAGAAGCGCTTGAACGCAAAGAAGAATTAGTGGCCAACAAAGAGAAACGGATCGATGAAACACAAGAACAAATTGAATCCATTTACAAGCAGCAGCTTAGTGAATTGGAGCGCATCTCCAGCTTGACCATGGAGGATGCGAAATCGATTATTTTGTCGAATGTGGAGCAGGAAGTGCGTCACGAAACAGCACAGATGATCAAAGAGATCGAGCAGCAAGCGAAAGAAGAAGCCGATCGAAAGGCGCGGGACATTATTTCACTCGCTATTCAACGATGTGCGGCGGATCACGTAGCAGAGACGACTGTATCGGTCGTTACCCTGCCTAACGAAGAAATGAAAGGCCGTATTATTGGACGTGAGGGCCGTAATATCCGTGCACTCGAAACATTGACTGGTATCGATTTGATTATCGACGATACACCGGAAGCGGTCATTCTGTCTGGCTTTGACCCGATTAGACGCGAAATTGCTCGGACTTCACTTGAGAAGCTTGTTGCAGATGGTCGTATACATCCGGCACGCATTGAAGAGATGGTCGAGAAGTCCCGTAAGGAAGTGGACGAGCGGATTCGCGAATACGGCGAGCAAGCTACTTTCGAAGTTGGGGTTCATGGTTTGCACCCTGATTTGATTAAAATTCTGGGACGTCTCAAGTACCGGACAAGCTACGGTCAGAACGTACTGAAGCACTCGATGGAGGTTGCTTATTTGACCGGCCTTATGGCTGCAGAGCTTGGCGAGGATATCACGCTTGCTAAGCGCGCAGGTCTTCTGCACGATATCGGCAAGGCGCTTGACCACGAGGTTGAGGGCTCGCACGTTGAGATCGGCGTAGAGCTGGCGAAGAAGTACAAGGAGCATCCTGTTGTCATCAACAGTATCGCTTCCCACCATGGCGATGTTGAAGCGACTTCCGTTATCGCAATGCTGGTGGGAGCAGCAGACGCCTTGTCTGCCGCACGTCCAGGCGCACGGCGCGAGACGCTTGAAACGTACATCAAACGCCTGGAGAAGCTGGAAGATATCTCGGAGTCGTTCGACGGCGTAGAGAAGTCTTTCGCCATTCAAGCGGGACGCGAAGTCCGTGTTATGGTTCAACCTGAGAAGATTGACGATACGGAAGCATTCCGGCTTGCACGCGATATTACGAAGAAAATCGAGAGTGAACTCGATTATCCGGGACATATTAAAGTTACGGTTATTCGTGAGACCCGTGCAGTTGAATACGCGAAGTAGATCGCAAGCAAATAGCAAGAACGAAAAGTGGCTGCTTGTCAGCCACTTTTTTGCATACTAAAGGAGTGGCAGAGTGAACGTATTATTTATTGGAGATATCGTAGGAAGCGTTGGACGCAAAGCACTAAAGCAGGTGCTTCCGGCACTCAGAAGCAAATACAACCCGCATATTATTATCGTGAACGGCGAGAACGCCGCAGCTGGCCGCGGCATTACGGCTGCGATTGCGCGCGAGTTTTTCGAATGGGGCGTTCACGGCATTACGATGGGCAATCATACTTGGGACAATAAAGATATCTTTGAATGGATTGACGATGAGCCGCGCATTGTGCGTCCGGCCAACTTCCCGGAAGGCACTCCAGGCCAAGGACACGCGCTTATTAAAGCCAATGGCAAGCAACTGGCGATTATTAATTTGCAAGGCCGGACATTCCTGCCTCCGATTGACTGCCCGTTCCGGAAAGCAGAAGAGCTGGTTGCGCTGGCAAAAGAGAAAACGAAAAACATACTGGTGGATTTCCATGCGGAAGCGACCTCCGAGAAAATTGCAATGGGCTGGCATTTGGCCGGTCAGGCGTCAATCGTTGTGGGAACGCATACGCATGTGCAAACGAACGATGACCGGATTCTGCCGGGCGGCACCGCTTATTTAACGGATGTAGGCATGACAGGGCCTCGCGATGGCGTTCTGGGCATGGAACGCAACGCTGTACTGCACAAATTCTTGACTCAGCTGCCAACACGCTTTGTGGTGGATGAAGGGGATTGGCATTTGCATGCGGTGTCGGTTCAGATTGACGACGCAACGGGGCAAGCGACCAAAATCCAGAAAATTCGCCTTACCGAAGACGACTGGCTGCTCATGCAGTAGTTATATGAATATTCTAAAAGTTTAGCCAATTCAGAATTGATATGAAAGTTATTGCGGGCGTAGCAGGAATTTTTTAACCTCTCTCGAATACTATCTAAATAGTGGAATCCATCCATCATTCCCGAGGAGGTCCTTTTTCATGGAAGTATTAAAAGTTTCAGCAAAGTCCAATCCAAATTCCGTTGCAGGTGCGCTGGCCGGAGTTTTGCGTGAACGCGGCGCCGCTGAATTGCAAGCCATCGGGGCGGGTGCACTCAATCAAGCGATCAAGGCAGTAGCGATTGCTCGCGGATTCGTAGCTCCGAGCGGGGTGGATTTGATTTGTGTACCGGCATTTACTGACATTGTTATTGATGGAGAAGACCGAACAGCGATAAAACTGATTGTTGAACCTAGGTAACATCTAACCAAGCAAGGCTGGATTTTACCGGGTATTGAAACCTGTTTACGAAGTAGACAGGTTTTTTGCTTTGTTGAAGCTGGCGGAGTAAGCGGAGAGGTGATCGAAGGTGTCCTTTGGCGTTGCGGATTTTCATTGCGATGTATTGAGCAAACTGCTTGTGCATCCCCATCTGACTTTTCAAAAAAGTGAACCGGGTATGCTGGACGTAACATATGAACGGTTAAAGGAATCGGGTGCCGTCCTTCAAACCTTTGCGGTGTACATACCGGAGAAGCTGAACGGCTCTATCGAGCCTATATTAGAGTGCATCGACCATTTCTACCAGAAGGTCCTGACTTGTCCGGATATGATGCTGATCCGCAATCAATCCGATCTGACAGCAAGCCTCGCTTCCGGCAAAATAGGCGCTTTGCTCTCGCTGGAAGGCGTTGACGGTCTTCAGGGCAGCATACCGATTCTAAGGCTCCTGCACCGCCTTGGCGTTCGTGCGGCAGGATTGACTTGGAACCATGCGAACTGGGCCGCAGACGGCGTTATGGAGCCGCGTGGAGGCGGTCTGACAGCCAAGGGGAAGGCGTTTGTCGCCGAATGCGACAAACTGGGCATACTGGTGGATGTATCCCACCTGTCGGAACGAGCATTCTGGGATGTCGCGGATTTGGCCGAGAGAACAATTATTGCCTCCCATTCCAATGCGAAAGCGATTCTCAATCATCCCCGCAATCTGACGGATGACCAGATAAAGGCTATTATCGCGCTGCAGGGACTCATCGGCATAACCTACGTGCCATGGTTTGTGGCGGAAGGGGAGCAGGTATCGGTTGACCATGTGTTACGGCACGTCGATCATGTCGGCGGACTAGGCGGGGAGCATCATATCATGCTTGGCTCCGACTTTGACGGAATCGACAAATATGTGAACGGACTGACCCATCCCGGAGAAGTGTACAGGCTGCGCGAAGCGCTGCTCAAAAACTACACGGTGGAGCAGACCAAGCGGTTTCTGTCGGGTAATGCGCTTTCATTTTTGAACGAAAATCTGCCGGAATAGCAAGCGACTCGCAACAGATCTGAATACGGTATATAAACAATCGAAAATGATTATCATTCATTAAACGTTTACATCTTGCATTTTTCAAACCGCACCTTTACACTTGGTTTGACTGTTCATTCATTATATAAATTATTGTTGGATATTGCCCTTAGTAATGTACGCGGCTTAAGCCATCAAAAAGAGGAGATGGGCGTTTTGATTAGTCAATTGTCTTGGAAGATCGGAGGGCAACAAGGGGAAGGCGTCGAAAGTACGGACCGTATTTTTTCCACGGCGCTTAACCGGCTTGGGTATTATCTTTACGGATATCGTCATTTCTCGTCTCGAATCAAAGGCGGACATACAAATAATAAAATTCGAATCAGCACATACCCGATCCGGGCGATCTCCGATGATCTGGACATCCTCGTGGCGTTCGACCAAGAAAGCATAGATTTGAATGCAAAAGAGCTTCGCAGCGGCGGTGTTATCGTGGCAGATGCGAAGTTTAATCCCGTTGTACCGGAAGGTATAGACGCGCGACTGTTCGCTGTTCCGATTACGGCGATGGCGGAAGAGCTTGGTACTTCCCTGATGAAGAACATGGTTGCTTCAGGCGCATCCTGGGCTTTGCTCGGTTTGCCTCTTGAGGTATTTAATAAAGCGGTAGAAGAAGAGTTCGGACGCAAAGGCGCGGCTGTCGTCGAGAAAAATATCGAGGCGGTAAAACGCGGCGCCGAGTTCGTGTTGGAGCAAGCGGGCGGACCGCTTAACGAGTTCAAGCTGGATGAAGCGGACGGCCGTCAGAAGCTGTTTATGATCGGCAACGAAGCGATTGGCCTCGGCTCTCTGGCTGCAGGCTGCCGTCTGATGTCCGCTTATCCAATCACGCCGGCATCCGAAATCATGGAATACCTCATTAAGAAGCTGCCGGCGCTTGGCGGTACCGTCGTTCAGACGGAGGACGAAATCGCGGCGGTAACGATGGCGATTGGCGCCAACTATGCGGGCGTGCGCACAATGACGGCTTCCGCGGGTCCCGGTCTGTCCTTGATGATGGAGGCTATCGGTCTTGCCGGCATGACGGAAACTCCGCTTGTTATCGTGGATACGCAGCGCGGCGGCCCATCGACGGGTCTGCCCACCAAGCAGGAGCAATCCGACCTTAACGCAATGGTATACGGTACGCACGGAGAGATCCCGAAGATCGTTATCGCTCCCGCGTCTATCGAAGACTGCTTCTATGATATGATTGAAGCCTTCAACCTTTCGGAGCAATATCAAGTGCCGGTTATCGTGATGACCGACCTTCAGCTGTCGCTTGGCAAGCAATCCTGCGAGCCGTTTGATTTCCAATCGATTCAAATCAATCGCGGCAAGCTTATTGAGGAAGCGCCGGAACTGGAAGCCCAGCAGCTGTTCAAGCGTTACGAATTGACGGAAGACGGCGTATCGCCGCGCGTACTGCCTGGCGCTAAGCACGGTATTCACCACGTTACCGGAGTGGAGCATGACGAAACGGGCCGTCCTTCCGAGAGCGCGGTTAACCGCCAGAATATGATGGATAAACGACTCAACAAGCTGAACGGCTTGCAAATTCGCGACGGTCTTCGCATCGATGCGGCTAACGAAACGCCGGATCTTCTGATTATCGGCATGGGTTCTACGGGCGGAACGATCGATCAAGCCCGCGAATGGCTCGCTAAAGACGGAATTACGTCGAATCATATTACGATCCGTCAAATTCATCCGTTCCCGACGGAGCAGCTGATTCCTCACCTGCAGCAAGCGAAGAAGGTGGTTGTAATCGAGAATAACGCAACCGCGCAGCTCGCCGGCCAAATTAAGATGCATGCAGGCTTCGCGGAGAAGATCCGCAGCCTGCTGAAATATGACGGTAATCCGTTCCTGCCATCCGAAGTTTATAAAGCGTGCAAGGAGTTGGACTAATCATGGCAACATTTAAAGAGTTTCGAAATAATGTGAAGCCGAACTGGTGCCCGGGCTGCGGAGACTTCTCCATCCAAGCCGCTATTCAGCGCGCTGCGGCAAACGTGGGCCTTGAGCCGGAAGAGCTTGCGGTGATTTCGGGTATCGGCTGTTCCGGCCGTATTTCCGGTTATATCAATGCTTACGGCCTTCACGGGATTCACGGTCGCGCATTGCCTATCGCGCAAGGCGTTAAGCTTGCCAACCGCGAGCTGACCGTTATCGCATCGGGCGGCGACGGAGACGGGTTCGCGATCGGGATGGGCCATACCGTTCATGCCATTCGCCGCAACCTGAATATTACGTATATCGTAATGGATAACCAGATCTATGGTCTGACTAAAGGCCAGACATCGCCCCGCAGCGCGGAAGGATTCAAAACGAAGTCGACGCCTGAAGGATCGATCGAGTCAACGCTGTCGCCGCTTGAGATTGCGATGTCGGCCGGCGCTACGTTTGTTGCCCAATCGTTCTCGAGCGATTTGAAGCAGCTGACGGCTCTGATCGAAGCGGGCATCAAGCATGAGGGCTTCTCTCTGATCAACGTGTTCAGCCCATGCGTGACGTTTAACAAAATCAACACCTACGACTGGTTCAAACAAAACATCGTGAACCTGGAGCAGTTCCCGGATTACGATCCTTCGAACCGCATTATGGCGATGAACAAGATCATGGAAACCGAGGGCATGCTGACGGGTCTGATCTATCAGAACACGCAGCGCAAATCGTACGAGGACATGATCAGCGGTTTTGGCGCTGACGCGCTTGCGAAGCAGGAACTTTCCCTGTCGGAAGAACAGTTCAATAAACTTGTAGCCGAATTTAAATAAGTGTATGATGGGCATACGGCATTTTTATCAACTGCCGTATGTCTTTTTTTTTTACCATACATAGATACAAAGGAGTAGAAACATATGGAACAAAAAATGGTGCCCGTAGGCGTATCGGCAAGACATATTCACCTCTCTGCGGAGCATGTCGCTATATTATTCGGAGAAGGCAGCGAACTTACGGAAGCAAAACCATTGTCCCAGCCGGGGCAATACGCGGCAAACGAGACGGTTGCGGTGATCGGTCCAAAGGGCTCTTTTCCGAAAGTAAGAATTTTGGGTCCCGTACGCAAAGCTACCCAGCTGGAAGTATCGCGCACGGATGCTTTTGCCCTGGGCATTAATCCGCCTGTCAGAGAATCCGGCAATATCCAAGGATCCGCAGGCATCACGCTCAAAGGTCCAGCCGGCGAAGTTACTATCGGAGAAGGCGTTATCGTGGCGGCGCGCCACATTCATTTCCATACAAGCGATGCGGAAAAATGGGGAATTGCAGATAAGCAGCACCTGAAGGTCCGCTTCCAAGGCGAGCGCGGAGTTGTATTTGAGCAGGTTATTGCCCGCGTATCTCCGGATTTCGCGCTGGATATGCATATCGATACGGATGAAGCGAATGCAGCTGGCATCAAAAACGGCGATACGGCTGAAATCATCGAATAGGAGCCTGTCATAGGCGGATATAAAAGGCTGGCAAGCGGTCCCGTACCGTTGTCGGCCTTTTTTTGAATTCTAAGGACTGAAACGCGCCCCCGCCTGAGGACGGCGACAGCCGTTCACCATACGTTGCCTGCATGAAATGGATATCCTTGCTATAGTTGTGCTATAATTTTTTAATGGGCAAAGATATGTTTGAATAAAAAGGAAATCCGCAATATTTCATGTAGAGGGAAGTGTGAACAACCATGTCAAAGGGGAACACGGCAGCTCAATCCGACAAGGTTAAAGACTATTCCAAATACTTTGACTTCTCGGATGCTAAAGTGCTAAGCGAGGAAGACGGGGTAACGACCTACCGCATTAAGGGCAGGAACGTACAAATTAACTCCACTCCGAACTATAAAGACGAAAAGAAACGCGGAAAAGAAGATATAGAGGTACATTACGATTTCTCGATTCCGGAGGAGCTGCAAAGCATCGGCAAAGGGAAATTCTACTTGATACAAACGTACGGCTGCCAAATGAACGAACATGACACGGAAGTGATGAAGGGCATGTTCGAAGAGATGGGTTATACCGGAACCGAAGACCGCATGCAGGCGGACGTCATTCTTCTGAATACTTGCGCGATCCGCGAGAATGCCGAGGATAAGGTGTTCGGTGAGCTTGGGCATCTCAAAACCTTGAAGCTGCAAAAGCCGGACCTTCTGCTGGGCGTATGCGGCTGCATGTCGCAGGAAGAGTCGGTGGTGGGCAAAATTCTTCAGAAGCATGCTTTTGTGGATATGATCTTCGGCACGCATAACATTCACCGTCTGCCGCATCTGCTGCAAAACGCGTATTTCAGCAAAGAAATGGTTGTTGAGGTATGGTCCAAGGAAGGCGACATTATCGAGAATATGCCGAAGAAACGGGACGGCATGCGTGCGTGGGTGAACATTATGTACGGCTGCGACAAGTTCTGTACGTACTGCATCGTACCTTACACGCGCGGCAAAGAGAGAAGCCGAAGGCCGGAGGATGTCATTGCGGAAGTGCGCGAGCTGGCACGCCAGGGCTTCAAAGAGATTACTTTGCTAGGTCAAAATGTTAACGCCTACGGGAAGGATTTTGAAGACGTCACTTATCGCTTTGGCGATTTGATGCATGACATTTCAAAGATCGATATTCCGCGTATCCGCTTCACGACAAGCCATCCTCGGGATTTCGACGATCATCTGATCGAGGTGCTGGCGCAAGGCGGCAATCTGGTTGAGCATATTCATCTGCCGATTCAATCGGGCAGCACGGAAGTGCTGAAGCGGATGAGCCGGAAATATTCCAGGGAGCAAATTTTTGAGCTTGCAGCGAAAATTAAACGGGCGATTCCGAATGTGTCTCTCTCAACGGACATTATCGTAGGGTTCCCGGGCGAGACGGACGAACAGTTCGAGGATACGATGACCTTGGTCCGCCAGGTTGGCTTTGATTTTGCCTATACCTTCATCTATTCGCCGCGCGAAGGCACGCCGGCTGCAGGTATGGAAGATAACGTGCCGATGGAAGTGAAGAAGAATCGCCTGAAGCGGCTGAATGAGCTGATGGCCGAGCTTGGCCGCAGAAGCAATGAGCGGATGGAAGGCGAGATTGTCGAAGTGCTCGTGGAAGGCGAGAGCAAGAACAATCCGAATATTCTGGCCGGCCGGACGCGCACGAATAAGCTGGTGCACCTGGAAGGTCCAATAGAATGGATCGGACAATTTATACATGTTCGTGTAACGGAAGCAAAAACATGGTATATTAAAGCAGAACCCTTGGCGAACTCCGCCAGCAACGTATCCTAGAAGCGACTCAAATTAGTGGGAGAGATGATAGATGTCCGAACAACAGACTGCAGTTAATTCGCACCACCATCATGACCATGACCATGAACATGGTTGCAATGTTCCGAAATTCAATACCCGCGATTTCCTGGTCCGTGAAGATATTATGCACAAGGCGAAGGAACTGGCGGATCTCATCTTTACATCCGAGGAAGTCCAGCAGTACCGGCGTGCCGAGAAGCAGATTCAAGGCAATGATCGCGTTCAATCGCTGATCGCCCTTATTAAGAAGAAGCAAAAAGAAGTCGTTGCATTCGAAACAACGTTCAAAAACGAGCAAATGGTGAAGAAGATCGAAGGCGAAATGGAGACTCTTCAGGACGAGCTGGACGGCATTCCGATCGTATCGGAGTTCCAGCAAAGCCAATCGGACATCAACTATTTGCTGCAGCTTGTTATTTCGATCGTGCGCGATACGGTATCCGAGAAAATCAATGTCGAGGACGCTACGGTAGAAGCGCCGGCTGAATGCGACTAGAATAAAGAGAGAGGCGGTCTGAATCAGAACGCTTCTCTTTATTTTTCCCTATTGTTTTTGGCGGAGACGCTCATAATATAGACGGGATTGTGCCAAAATGAATTGTCGGAACATTTGTGCCTACAAACCAATTAGAAGAGGAGAAATACGACATGAATCCATTTACATACTATAATCCGACCCGCCTTCACTTTGGTGAAGGACAATTGAAGCAGCTACCCGCCGAAGCGGCAAAGCTGGGCAAACGCGTTCTGCTTGTTTACGGCGGAGGAAGCATTAAGCGAAACGGTCTATACGAGCAGGTACTGGCTAAGCTGGATGAAGCGGGTTGCACGGTTACCGAATTAAGCGGCGTTGAACCTAACCCTCGTCTGTCGACCGTGCACCGCGGCGCCGAGCTATGCCGCTCCGAGTCGATTGACTGGGTGCTGGCCGTCGGCGGAGGCAGCACGATTGACTGTGCGAAAGCCATTATTATTTCGGCGAAATACGAGGGCAGCTTCTGGGATGTCGTAACGCGCAAAGCGAAGCCGGAGGCAGCACTTCCGCTTGGCACCGTGCTTACGCTTGCGGCAACGGGCTCCGAGATGAACTCCGGTTCGGTTATTACCAATCAAGATACGCTTGAGAAGCATGGCTGGGGCAACGTACTGGCTTATCCGACGTTCTCCATCCTTGATCCGGCATTTACGGCTAGCGCGCCAAAAGACCATACGGTATATGGCATGGTGGATATGATGGCTCACGTATTGGAGCAATATTTCCATCATGATGCGAATACTCCGGTGCAAGACGGCTTCTGCGAAACGATTCTGCGCACCGTCATTGCGACAGCTCCTGGTCTTGTGAACGATTTGACGAACGTGAAGCTGCGCGAGACCATTCTGTATTGCGGTACGATGGCGCTGAACGGAACGTTGTCGATGGGCGTTATCGGAGACTGGGCGAACCATGACATGGAGCATGCGGTGTCCGCGGTGTACGATATTCCTCACGGCGGCGGCCTCGCCATTTTGTTCCCGAACTGGATGAACTATGTGGTGGAAGATAACGTTGGACGCTTCAAGCAGTTCGCGGTAAACGTATTCGGCGTTAACGCCGAAGGCAAGGGCGATCTTGAAGTAGCCCGTGAAGGGATTGCGAAGCTGCGCGAGTTCTGGAATTCGATTGGCGCTCCGTCGCGCCTCGCGGATTACGAGATCGACGACAGCAGGCTGGAAGAGATGGCGGAGAAAACAACCGGAAGCGGTACCCGCGGCAACTTCCGCAAGCTGACGAAGGAAGATGTCGTGGCGATTTATCGCTTGTCTCTTTAAGAATATAGGCAGATCAGGCGAGAGCCTGGTCTGCTTTTTTATTTTCCGCGGGATGGAGGAATTTCCTAAATGGCTGTCGTATTCCGTATCCATAGTGCAGATCGAAAGGGGAAGTGGCATGATTCGATATCCGCAGCTTCAAAAAGGAGCCGTAATCGGGATAACTGCGCCATCATCGGGAATTGGAACGGAGCTTCACCCGATGTTGAAGCTTGCCATCGGTCGGATGGAGGACAAAGGCTATCGGATGGTACACGGGGATACGGTGTGGACGCAGCATAAAGCGAAGTCGGCGCCGGCTCCCGCAAGGGCAGCCGAATTTAACCGAATGATGCGGGAT
Organism: Paenibacillus glycanilyticus NBRC 16618; assembly: GCF_004000805.1. Classification (GTDB taxonomy): domain Bacteria; phylum Bacillota; class Bacilli; order Paenibacillales; family Paenibacillaceae; genus Pristimantibacillus; species Pristimantibacillus glycanilyticus. The sequence continues at coordinate 3,179 of NZ_BILY01000020.1, read as the reverse complement.
GATTCGATCGGCATGATTTTTCCGCCGTGGGGCGGAGAGTTATTGATTGAGATATTGGAGCATTTGCAATGGGAACAGCTCCCTGCAAAATGGATCATGGGTTATTCCGATATTAGCGTGCTGCTGCTGGCCGTAACGTTAACAACGGGGCTTGCTACCGCTCATGGAGCCAATCTCATTGACCAGCGGGGTGAATATGCCGACCAGACGACGGGAATGTGGGAAGAGGTGCTCTCCTTAAAAGCCGGAGAATCCATAACGCAATATTCATCGCCGTATTATCAGAAGGAATGGGATCATGATCATCCCAGCCCGTGTATTTTTCATTTGACGGAACCAACCAGCTGGAAATTAATAGCCAAAGACGAAACTGTTCAGATCAACGGGCGCTTGTTAGGGGGATGCATCGATGTTATCCGGCATTTAATCGGTACTCCTTACGGGCAAGTGAAGGATTTCCAGAACCGTTATATTAACGGCGAACCAATTATCTGGTATTTGGAGAATTGCGAACTGAATACGGTGGATATGCGCAGATCGTTAGTCCAGATGAAGCTGGCAGGCTGGTTCGACAACTGCGCCGGACTTTTATTCGGCAGAAGCGCGGTTCATCTTCCCGTTGATCAATACACCGAGGAGGATTTGTTCTCGGAGCTATACGAGGAGCTAAAGCTGCCCATCGTGTACGACATAGATTGCGGCCATGTTCCTCCACAAATTACTTTTGTTAACGGAGCCTACGCGGAGATTGAAGCGGGTAACGGAAAAGGAAAGGTAAGGCAGGTTTTCATTCCTTAACGGGGTTAAATAGTGATCATGCAAAAGCGGCTGTGCAGGATTGTACCTGGCGCAGCCGCTTTTGATTTAAGTATTTTATTATATCGTTGTATGAAGCTGGCTCTCGTTATGCCCGGAACGGATTGACGATTGAATTCTTAGAATGTATGGTTTGAGAGACAGCACGATAACGGCCGCAACAAAGGATTTGATCGCGTCACCGGGCAAGTAAGGATAACAGCCAGCTGTCATCGCTTTGCCCCAATTCAGACCCGTTACATGCATAAGCCATGGTACGCCGGGTACGTAAGTAAGGAAAGAGCCAAACAGCTCAAATACGATAAATAAAGCGATAAATCCGACTATGCGGTTACGCATAAGAGCTTCGCTGCGGAAGAGAGCTTGCGTTGCAAAACCGATCAGCAGAGCGCAGAAAGGGAAAGCAAAGATAAATCCGCCAGTTGCTCCTGTTAGAGTCTCAAGGCCACCTCTGCCGCTTAATAGAGGAAGGCCGGTTGCCGTAAGGGCTATGACGATCCAAAGCGAAATAAAGCTTTTGCGAGGGCCCAGAATGGCGCCGGCAAGCGTGACTGCAAGCGTCTGAAGGGTAATGGGCACATAGGAACCCACTTTGATCTGAATGGCGCTCATTACGATAAAGAGAGCGGCGAATAAGGCGATAAATACGGTGCTTCGAATATTACTGCTGTTGCGCATGGCGGATCGACTCCTTTAGTGATTGCGTTTTGAATGTTAACCGTTTATAGTTTATTAAGGTTAACAAATCGGATTTTAGCACAGCTTTTTCATTTGGGGAAGAGGTTGAAGGAATGTTTTCGGAAAAAAATTTGGCTGAGCTGACCAATGTGTCGGTCAAGCCGCTTACATACGGGGAGCAAATGAAGGCCCAGCCTTTTCTGTTGCGCAATGTAACGGTAACGATTGCTGCAGGGGAATGGATTAACCTGATTGGCAGAAACGGAAGCGGGAAAAGCACGCTGGCGAGGCTTATCGCCGGTTTTGGCGCTTTTCAGGTGGAAGGCAGGGTTGAGAAGGATCAATCGCGGTTCATGACGGGTCAGATTCCTATGGTGCTGCAGCAGCCGGATGCTTCCATGGTGGGGTCGACTCCCTGGGAAGATGTTGTGATGATGCTGGAGCAGCATGGCGTAGAAGGAAATAGGATAGCGGGTCTTTCTGAGAATGCCCTGCGTCAGACCGGTCTTCATGCCCGCATGCATCAACCGGTGGAAACGTTGTCCGGCGGACAGAAGCAGCTGACGGCGATTGCGGGCTGCCTAGCCGTGCAGACGCCGATGCTGATTCTGGATGAAGTAACGGCGATGCTGGACCCGGAAGCTTGTATCTATGTGATGGAAAAGGTTAGAGAGCTGAACAACCGAGGGGTAACGGTCATCTGGATTACGCAAAAGCTGGAGGAGCTTGCTTCCGGCGACCGCGTCCTGGCGCTGGAGCAAGGAGAGCTCCGGTTCGACGGAAAAGCAGAACGGCTGTTTGAACGGCGTTATTCCGGGGAAGGCAGTCCATGCGAGGAGCTGGGCTTTTCCGCTCCTTACGTTATTCAAACGGCTTGGGAGCTGGAGAAGCTTGGGATAAAGCTGCAGCCGCTGCCTATGACGCCCGAAATGCTTGCTAAGGCGGTGACTGCGGAATGAAGGACGATTGGAAGCTGAAGCAGGTATCGGTTGCCGCGGCCCATAATCCGGACAAGCTGCTGTTAAACGGAATCAACCTGATCTTCCGTAAAGGAGCGATTACTTTGCTTGTTGGTCACAACGGCTCGGGCAAATCAACGCTGCTGGAGACAATGGCGGGTTTGCGGCGTTTAACCGGCGGGCAAATCGATCAGGGCAACGAATCGCTTTGGAACAACAGAGGAAAAAAGCAGCGGTTGAATAAGGCGATTGTGATGAGAACGGGCATTGCTCTCCAGCAATCCGAATCGCAATGGTTTGCATCGACGGTACGGGAGGAATTCGATTATTCCTTGAAGCCTTACGGACTGCATGCGGAAGAGAAGGAAAGCCGAATAGAAAAAGCGATGGAGCAGGCGGGACTGCCGAGGGAGCTGCTGGAGCGCGATCCTTGGACGTTAAGCGGAGGGCAGCAGCGGAGGCTTGCCATGGCCTGCCTGATGGCATGCGAGCCGGAATGGCTGCTGCTCGACGAGCCGACGGCGGGGTTAGACGCCGACGGTATCCGCCGCTTGTGCGCGATGCTAGACGCGCATAGGGCGGCGGGGCGCGGAGCGGTCGTAGCCACGCACGACCTCGATGCGCTGCTGCCGCTCGCGGACGAGGTCGCCGTGCTTGCCGGCGGCTCCGTCCGCGAAGCGGCTTCGGCGGCGTCGTGGGCGGAGAACCGCGCCCACGACGCTGCCG
>NZ_BILY01000019.1 GCF_004000805.1 Paenibacillus glycanilyticus NBRC 16618 | reverse complement strand
CAATTCATTGGAGTCAGCAGACGTACTTGGTACGTAGGGCCGGCTTTTTTTAGTTTATGGACAATTATGGACAACTTAAAGATGAAGAGGTGAATTCTTATGCTGCGTATTGGGATTATTGGCTCTAACTTTATTACGGAAACGTTTATGAATGCAGCACGCCAGGTAGATAAGGTTGAAGTAACGGCGCTATATTCGCGTACGGAGGAGCGTGCAATGGCTTATGCGGATGCACAGGGCATTCCTCATACCTTCACGGATCTGAAAGAGATGGCGCAAAGCAATCTGATTGACGCAATTTACATAGCAAGCCCGAATTCGCTTCATGCCGAGTATGCAATTACATTTATGAAGCATGGGAAGCATGTGCTTTGCGAGAAACCTCTAGCTTCCAAAGCTGCTGAAGTGCAAGCCATGTTCGAAGCGGCGCGGGAGAATAAGGTGCTGCTGATGGAAGCCATGAAGTCGACCGTGATGCCTAACTTTGACGCGGTTCGCGAGAATCTCCACAAGATTGGCAAGGTACGTACTTTCTTTGCTTCGTTCTGCCAGTACTCTTCCCGCTATGACAAATACAAAGCAGGAGAAGTGCTTAATGCTTTTCTGCCGGAATTGTCGAACGGCTCCTTGATGGATATCGGAACATATTGCATATACCCGCTTGTCGTGCTGTTTGGCAAGCCGGATAGCGTCAAGGCTAGTGCGGTTATGCTGGAGTCCGGCGTGGACGGCAAGGGCAGTCTAATCCTGAATTACGGGGATATGGAAGCCGTCCTGCTGCATTCGAAGATCTCGAATTCGAATATGCCTGCTGAAATTCAGGGCGAAGAAGGCAATATGGTTATCGAGAGAATCAGTCAGCCGGCCAGCGTTCGGATCCAATACCGTGACGGGCGTCCTGAAGAGAACATCAGCAGACAGCAAGCGGATAATTCCATGGTATACGAGATTCAAGCTTTTGCCGAGCTTATTGAACGCGGCGAGCTTGAATCGCCGGTTAACTCCTATGCCAACTCTCTTGTTGTCATGGAGATTATGGACGAGGCACGCCGCCAGATCGGGCTTGCATACCCTGCGGACAAGAAGTAAGCTCATAAAAAAAGCAGGCTGTTCCGGATGAAAAGTCCGAAACAGCCTGTTCGATTATTGAGCAACCGCTTCCGGGGTCGGCTCGTTTTGCTCCAGCTGCTGCATAAGGAAGCCGGAAAGCTCCTGATAACGCTTAGTGATCGTAGCAGCGGATACTTCATATTTTTCGGCAAGATCGTTTTTGCTCTTACCGGATTCGGTAACCTCACAGACCATATATTCCAACGCCGCACAGAATGCGCCGGATTTGCGATACGATGGTTTCGTCATATTCGTGAAATCATGCCAGATCATAACCGCCATTGCGATATGGTTAGGCTTGTAATCCTGTTTCATGGAAGCAATAAGTTCATGCGCCAGTTCTGCATATTGCGGATTAGCCCACGTGGATTCGTGGTCAACCAAGTGAACCAGTTCAGCTTCTGTAAAATGACGAATTGCATTGGAGGCTTTGCTTGTTCTAGCCGATTGTTCGTCCTTCGACATGCAGCACTTTTTATATTTCAAGCCGCTGCCGCAGTGACATTGTTCATTTCTACCTAGTTTAGACATAAGAGCTCCTTCGTGCGAAAATCTTTTATGCAAGAGTACATTCCTATATAATAACATAAAAAGAGGTATGGAAAAACGAAAAACCTTCATTTTCCATTCTTTTCGTCCGGGGTAATAAATACGCCCGGGACAAGAAGCAAAGAATAGTCATTATACATATTTAGAAAGGTGTGAATGAGCGATGACAAACGTTGCATTCGTTAACAATTTAACCAAGTACGCTGAACTAATCGTACGAGTAGGCGTTAATGTACAAAAGAACCAGGAGGTATTTATTACAGGGGCTATCGATCAAGCTGACCTTGTACGGCTTGTTGCCGAGCAAGCCTATTTGGCTGGAGCAAGCAATGTCCATGTCGATTGGACGGATGACAGCTTGTCGCGCCTCAAATACGAGAAGGCTGCCGATGAGGTATTTACCCGTTTCCCGGAATGGGAGACCGCCAAACGGAATTCCTTCGTTGAGCGTAATGCCGTATTTATCTCCATCGTTTCTTCCAGCCCGGATCTGTTGTCGGGCATTGACTCGCAGCGAATTGCCAACTTCCAAAAGGCTGCTGGCCAAGGACTGCAAGCATTCCGCAGAGCGGTTCAATCCGATAAAGTGAGCTGGACCGTTGTAGCCGCGGCCGGTAAAGCATGGGCTTCCAAAGTATTCCCGAGCGTTAACGAAGAAGAAGCCGTCAACCAGTTATGGGAAGCGATCTTCAAGGCGGTACGCCTCCACTCGGAAGACCCGGTGAAAGCATGGGAAGAGCATAACGCTACTCTTCATTCCAAAGCGCAAGCGCTCAATGAGAATCATTTTGTAAAGCTGCATTATACGGCTCCTGGTACGGATATGACGATCGAGCTTTCGGATAAGCATATTTGGGTTGCCGCAGGCAGCGAAAACCAGAACCATGTTTCCTTCATGGCTAACATGCCGACGGAGGAAGTATTTACGGTACCGCAAAAGACCGGGGTTAACGGTTATGTGTCCAGCACGAAACCACTCAGCTACGGCGGCAATATTATCGATAACTTCAGGATTACGTTTGAAGCCGGCCGGATCGTAAAGGTAGAAGCAGAGCAAGGCCAGGAAACTCTTCAAAAGCTTGTTGATACAGACGAAGGCTCGCATTACTTGGGTGAAGTTGCGCTTGTGCCGCATGAGTCGCCGATTTCGCAATCGAATATTCTGTTCTATAATACTTTGTTTGACGAGAACGCATCGAACCATCTGGCAATTGGCAGCGGTTATGCGTTTAATATCGAAGGCGGGAAACAAATGTCTCCGGAAGAGCTGGCCGAGAACGGCGTAAATGCCAGCATCACGCATGTTGATTTTATGATTGGATCCGCTGAGATGGATATTGACGGCATCAAAGCCGATGGAACAATCGTGCCGATCTTCCGCAAAGGGAACTGGGCATTTTAAGAACGGTAGGTGAGGATGAAATGGCGAAGAAGAAAAGAACGGCACCTGCTGCGAGCCACAGGGCGAATACAAGCCCTCAGCAGGAGCAGGGGACAACGTTAAAGGATATGCTTAGCGCTGACGTGCTGCAAAAGCTTAAAGCCCAATCTGACGAGATGAAGGCGGCTGAGGAGCAGCGGAAGCAGAAAGCGCGGACGGAAGCCGAGGAGGCCCGCAAGAAGGAACAGAAGCGCCTGGAGAGCGATATGGGCTATCTGCTGGAGAACAGCAAGCTGGATTGGCGAAAATATAAATAAGAGCAGGGAAGAGGCCTCTAAGCCGCGAGACAACGCGGTTTAGGGGCCTTTTCTTTTTTTGGGTAAGGCAGAAACGCGCTTGTCATCATATAACTATTAATAATAATATACAACTCCTTTCGCATAGGCATGGTATAGAAGAACGGGATTTTGGCGATTGCTGAGAGAAAGGGCTGAAATGTACATTGTACAGGTGACGACGATGAGAAAAAATTTATCGGGTAACAAGCTCCTTCTTCCGGAAGAGCTGCGGTTCCAGAACGTGACGGAGAGCAGGCTTACGATTCATGAGGTGTACGATCGCATATTGAATTTTATGGCGAGTGATCCAAGGGCGGCTTATCATTTTGTCATTGGGACAGACAGCCAAGGTTTTAACGGATATACGAAGTTCGTAACAGGCATCATTATCCGGCGGATGGGGAAAGGCGCTTGGGCTTGTTACAGGCAGGTTGTTGTCCCGCGCGAGCTGACCTCCCTGAAGGAGAAGCTGACGATGGAGACGGCTTTGTCCCAGGAGGTTGCCTATTATTTCGTGGATGGCGCTATCCAGCGGATGGAAGAGGTGCTGCTGCCATTCGTTTACCAGGGAGCTTCACTTGATTTGTTTATCGATATCGACGCAGGTACGGAACCAACGATTAATAAGACATCGCTTTATGTAGAAGAGATGATCGACCGGGTAAAGGGGATGGGAACGTATCTGGCAAGAGTGAAGCCGGATTCCTACGCGGCATCGGCTTATGCCAACCGCCATACGAAGAAGCCTGTCCGATTCAAAAAGCGCCAGGGTCTTGTTTAAGTAGACGGCGTTTCTTTTTTTTCAACAAGATGAACAAGGTTTAGCTTAACCGGGAACAGGACAAGTTCTTAAGCAGCCGCAGGCCTTATGGCCTGCGGCTTTTTTACGTTTCGGAAGGTTTTTTTTCGATAGCTGTAGAATGAAATACGTATAGGGGAAGGATGGGATGTCATGGGAAAGGAAAGGACGCTAGTCATTAGCGATATTCATGGGTGTTACGATGCTTTTAACCGGCTGCTCGAGCGGGTTAATTACGAGCCGGTAAAAGATCAGCTCATTTTGCTAGGAGATTTCGTCAGCAAGGGGCCGGACAGCAAGATGGTTGTTGAACAATCGGCTAGCCTGGTCCGGGAGCATGGTGCCATTGCGGTTCAAGGCAATCACGACGAGCGTTTCGTGGATATTGTCCGCAACAAAACCAAAGAGGCAAGGGAGAAATTCTTCCGCCATGGCGGCCGTCAGACCGTGTACAGCTATCTGAAGGGAAGCGATATGACGGGCAGCGAGGAGGATCTGCTGAACAGGCTTAGAGAGACGGTTCTCGAGCGTTATCCTTATCACGCGGATTTCCTCGAGCAGCTTCCTTATTACTACGAGGATAAGCATTTCATCTATGTGCATGCGGGACTGAATCCGAAATACCGGAACTGGAAGGAACAGCCGAAGAGGGATTTCTTATACATTAAGGATTCGTTCCACAGGGCGGATACGGTGGTTGATAAAGTAGTCGTGTTCGGCCATACGAAAACCGTTGATCTGCATGGCAGAGCGGATGTCTGGTACGGCAAAGGCAAGATTGGAATCGACGGAGGTTGTGCCAGCGGCCTTCAATTGAACGCGCTTGAGATTATCGGCGAAGAGGTACGGTCATTCTCGGTGCCTGCAAGAAGAGCAGCGATATCATAGTAACAATCTGGAGCGGATATTCCGCTCCTTTTATTTTTAAGATTTTTAATATATAAGAGAAAGGTGAAGGATATAATCGAAAAATGTCGAACTTATGAGTAATAAGAACTATTTTCCAATATTTGAGGTGTAAAGATGAAGGCCTTTCTGAAGTATACGATTTTCATTTTATTATCTATAATAGTCATCACTTCAATAAGCCCCACGATCACCTTTGCGAATACAGAAGAATCAGCGTCGAAAATACGAATTACAGAGTGGCAGCTTCATCCGGGGAATGATGAGGATAACAAGATACCGCCTGCCGATGGCTGGATTACCGTGAAGGAAAACGAGAAGGAGCCGGTGTTGCCGAAAGGGACAAGTTCCATGTGGGTTAAAATTCAGCTGCCAGCTGAGTCTAAAGCACATACAGGGTTGTTTGTTGATAAAGCCTACGCGCAAAATGTTTATGCTTTTATGGATGGAAGTATGATTTATGAATCAACCAGGAATCACTACTATGACGTAAATAAATTTGTTATTCCTTTAGATAATTCAATAAATGAAACCCTTTACATTCATCTAGTGAACGACACAGGTAATATTGGTATTAAAGGATTTATCCTAAGTGACTATACAAGCTTGTATCGTTCGATGTTCTTAAATGAGATACCCGATATTATTTTAGGTGCAGCGTTTATATTTATTGCAGCAATTATGTTTTTCTGTATGATTTTCCTTAAGAAAGTTCATGTGTCAGGTTGGAAATCTCTCAGCTTAATTATTTTATCAATTGGTTGTTTGTTAATCTTTTATTCACCTTTTTTATACACGGTATCAGGTGAGTATGGAAGCTTTTATGCCACTGGTATAGATTTGTCATCAAATGTTTTTTTGCCTGCATTATTTTTCTTCTTAGAGACCATATTCGGAAAAGGGAAATACTCCTTAGTTCGTATATTTAAACAATATGCTCTATATGCTGCCGCGCTATCCTCCATCGGGCTTGCAATTACTATTTTTTCAGATAATGCCTTTTATCCAATATATTACTCTATTTCAACTGTTTTGTTTGCTTTAGGCGTTGTTGGAGGAAGCCTAACTCTTATAGGCATTTTAGCGGCTTATAGCATTAAAAAGCAGAAGGATGCCATTATTCTCTCTTCGGGGTTAGGTTTATTTATCTTGTGTGGACTCGGAGATATAATTCAGTATTATGCCCAATCTAAGAACTATGAGTTTACACTCTGGAAATGGGGTATCGTCTTCTTCGTATTTACTTTGGTTGTTGTGCTTGGCAGGCAAATAGTAATTAGCTTTGAAAAGGTAATTACCTATTCCAGGCAGCTTGAGATTTATAACAATGAGCTGCAGCGGTCAGACAAAATGGATATGATTAGTCAACTAGCTGCTTCTGTGGCACATGAAGTACGCAATCCTCTGCAAGTTACAAGAGGCTTTTTGCAACTGCTTGAAGAAAAAAGTGAAGATCATAAAGAGAAAAACTATATGGTACTTGCCATTAACGAACTTGATCGTGCTTCTGAGATTATTACGGACTTTTTAACCTTTGCAAAGCCACAGCTTGAGCATGTAACGGTATTAAATATTGCGAATGAGTTCAAGCATATAGGAAGTATTCTTATTCCCTTAGCTAATTTACAAGGCGGTCAGATAAGGCTTAGCATTCCAGAAGATTTGCATATTCAAGGGAATTCTTCGAAATTCAAGCAAGCATTTATCAATATGATCAAAAACAGTATTGAAGCATTAAATGGAGATGGTGAGATTGAGATTAATTGCTATAAGGAAGAGGAGCGTGTGGTGATCCAAATTAAAGATAATGGGGAAGGGATGACAGAAAATGAGCTTGCCAAGCTTGGCGAGCCTTACTACTCAAATAAAACAAAGGGTACTGGTCTTGGCCTTATGGTTACGTTTAGCATTATAAAAGTGATGCAAGGTAATATCGTATTCAAAAGTCGTAAAGGCGTTGGAACAGAGGTTGAGGTTACTTTCCCAGCAGCTTAATAATAAGAACCAAAAAACCACTCCGGCATCGGAGTGGTTTTCTATTAATTAACCCGATTACCAAGTAGGGAATTCTTCTGCTGAAGCGGCTTTCATTGCGGAAGGTTTAGGAGGCAAAACTAAATAGAAATGCTCTGGTGACTCTTCTACAACACTGATCTCAAAATTCTCAGGGATATCTACTCCAAATGCGTCTTTAATTGCTGTTTTGGGATCGCTTAATAATTGTTGTTTAAAATTTTCGTCTTCCCATGCTTTCTGAATGATTTGCTCACGAGTAATCTGATTCGACAAAATAATCCCTCCGTATATGATGCAAATTTGCGACTCTAGCAGTGAAATTATAGCATACTATATGGACAGATTATACTATTTTTCTATAAATTTCGACAAAATACACTCTTATTTTCCTAGGAAAATAGAATCTGTTTTGTAAATGAAGGATAAAAAAACCACATTGACTATCAATGTGGTTTTTTTAAAAGGAAGATTTACCAAGCTGGAATTTCTTTAACATCTTGTTTTTTCATTTCAGATGGCTTAGGCGGGATAACGAAGAAATATTCGTCGGACGATTCTTCTACTACTTTAATTTGCGCAGTAGTAGGAAGCTCGATACCAAATGCTTCTTTGACAGCAAGCTTAGGGTTTGCGATGAATTGTTGTTTAAAAGCTTCGTCCTCCCAAACCTTTTGAATAATTTGATTACGGATAGCTTGAGGAGAAGTAGTGCGTGCATTAGGCGTCTCGAATTTGTCGAACAGTACAAATGGAGCAGGTGTTTGTTTTAATGCGATGTTTTGCATTTCTAAATCCCTCCAAAATAAATGTAATAATTTATATGTTCCAATAAATTATATCATATAAATTGGGTACATTATACTATAACTAAGTGTTATTCGACAAAATATAGTCAAATCCGCCAGACAATAATGCGGTTTTTGTCTCCTCTACTTGTTTGGCAAAATGATAAAGATCTTCATAGATGGAGTAACTAAAGTGCAGTAGATGCTTTAATTGCAGAGTGTGATTGGCTATGAAACTGATATGTTCATGACAACTATTAGTATAGTCGAGCAAGATACTTCGATCGTAGATAAAAGATTCGACTTCCGATAACTCGAGTGGCTCGTTTTGGTTTTTCGCAGCTTTGATCATGGACAGTAGGCAATTATAGCTATTATCTTTCAAATCTTCCTTCCAGTCTGTCAAATCATCGGCGAGCTGCAAGAGAACAAGACTATGGTCAACAAGCTGTTCCACCTCTTCGATTTTCTCCGGTTGATTCGCTAATAACAGGGCTCCTGTACTTGCTAGCTTAAGAGGGGAAGCTTTTTTGGCAATCATTAGATTATCCGACATGAAATAGTCTTCTTTATTTTCGTTTACGACAGTGACAGCCCACTCATTAACGTATTGCTGACGATAGTTCCAGAATGGGGATTCTGCTTCAAATATTTCACGAAGAATGAACTCGAACTCGGATTGGAGAAGCTGCGCAAGAGCAAGTTGTTCTTTCCACGCGATTGGAGTCTCATCCATTACGTCGTCTTGCAGGAAGTAATAGAGCATATTGAATACGTTTGCCAATGACAGCTTGCGGCATTGTTCAACGGGTAGGTTAGTAATCTCATTCATCCAATATGGCAGCAGATAACATATATAGTTCTTTGCGCTTTCCTTTTGAAAGACATCAAACTTGTCCAGGTAGACTAATCCCGTTTGATTAAATGGAGAAGGAAACTTATTGATTCTTGCACGAGCTTCGGAAAAGACTTCTAATAATTCTTCTTTGAAAGATTCTAAGTAGTTCCTAGTCATGATGCCCTCCATTAGTTAGGTCTTTATTCATCGCGCTTCATAACCTCCATCAAGGCAACAATCTTGACGGAATTGAATTCCTCCGGAGAAAGGCGAGAGAGAAGAGTTTCTTTAATGGACTGCTTCTCTTCCGGCGTCAAGCCGTCCTTCGCTTTATCGGCGAGCCCGGTTAATTCCTTCATGGAGAATTTGCTGAGCAGCAGCTCGGCCGCTTCATCTTTATTCTTCACAACAAGCTGGCCGCCTGTGGACGGCTTGTCCGCCGGCTTAGTATTTTCCTTACCACTGCTTGCCGCGTTACCGGAATTAGAACCTGATTGATCCGGCTTTTCCGCATTTGTACCTTCGGCTTTACCGCCGTTGCCGGCATCGGTAGAGACGGAGCCCTGCAGGGCTTCCACAGCTTTTTTATCAAAATATTTGGAGTTATCGGCGATGATCTGCTGAACGGCAGGATCCTTCTTGAACGACTCGATTTCATCGGTGGTCAGGATTTGATCGGCCATTTCATTCATCATTTTGTTGGATAAGTAGTGGAACCCGATCTTGTAACCCGCAAATCCGACGACGCCAACGATGACGATCACGGTCAGCAGTCTGGTCCATATCACCGTGCTTTTCTTTAATGGCTTTCGGGAGCCGCCGGGATACTTGATCCAGGCTCTGCCGTCCTTGCTTTTGTACTTTTGAATACCTACGAGACGGAGGGGCGTATTCACCTTTTTGAATTCCATTTGTATCGAAATCTCCTTTTGTATCCCAGCTGTAATGTGGCTTATTATACCATATATAAGTAGATTACTAGAAACCGATCTAGTCCCAATTCCTCACCTGATCATTCGAAAGAACTAGCGGTAAACTAATTTACACTTTCCTGCCTATTTGTTAAGTTTTGATTGAGAAATACTAATAATTCCATTAAGATAAGAGAAACACTAGGTAAATTTTCCAGAACAGGACCAAGGTCGTGGATAGGACTGTACCTCAGCAGGTTAATGAAGCCATGGCTCCTGCATTAAAGTTAGATGAGAAGCGTTACTTCTTTAATGTGGAGGTTGTCGGGCATGACAAGAGAGCTGGAGGTTTATGTTGTCTTAACGGACACGGGAACATTATTTACGAGAACGATTAAGTGGTTTACGAAGGATCCGCTTAATCATGCGTCGATTGCGTTTGACAGCGGGCTAAACGAAGTGTACAGCTTCGGCCGGAAAAACCCGCAGAATCCGTTCTTCGCCGGCTTTGTGAGGGAGAATATGCGCGGGCAGTTATTCGCCGAAGCCAGATGCGCCTTGTACCGCTGCCGCATACAACCGGCTGCTTACGCCAAGATGCGAGGCGTTATTGCGGAGATGGAACGGAATAGGGAACTGTACCGGTATAATCTGATCGGGGTTATCGGACTGCTGTTTAACACTAGGATCATTAAGAGGGATTACGCCTATTTTTGCTCGGAATTTGTGGCATCGGTATTCGAGAAGAGTGGGGTCCATCTTGTAAATAAATCTTCGTTTCTTGTAACGCCGGGGGATCTAGAGAATACATCGAAGCTGGAGCTTGTGTACGAGGGCAGGCTGCAGGACTTATTAGATAAATGCATAAACGAGGAAGCTGGAAAACGCCTTGCGTAATAGACGCAAGGCGTTTTTGCTTTTTTTAACCGTTTACAACTTCGCCGCCGTTAATGTGGATGAATTGGCCGGTCACATAGCTGGAATCCTGGGAGGCCAGATATACATAAGCCGGGGCAAGCTCATACGGCTGACCGGCCCGTTTCATTGGCGTATCCGATCCAAAGGTGGATACGGATTGCTCATCGAAGGTGGACGGGATAAGCGGAGTCCAGATTGGACCTGGAGCAATGCCGTTGATCCTTATGCCGCGTCCGGCCAGGTTGGTTGCAAGCGCTCTTGTAAAAGAGACGATGGCGCCTTTGGTAGCGGAATAGTCAATTAAGGTCGGATTGCCTTTATAGGCGGTGATTGATGCCGTATTAATAACGGATGCGCCTTGCTTCAGATGAGGAAGGGCGGCTCTCGTCATAAAGAACATGCCAAATACGTTAGTCCGGAACGTCTTCTCAAGCTGCTTCGCCGTAATATCTTCAAGCCGCTGCTGCACATGCTGCTCGGCTGCATTATTCACAAGAATGTCCAGCTTGCCAAAGGTCATCACCGTCTGCTCAACGGCATTCCGGCAAAATGCTTCATCCCCGATATCTCCGGGAATTAACAGGCAGCGTCTTCCGGCTTGCTCGATCTCCTGTTGAACAAGCTTGGCGTCTTCATGCTCATTGTAGTACACGATGCTTACGTCGCAGCCTTCGAGGGCGAACGCCACCGCTACCGCACGGCCGATACCGCTGTCTCCTCCAGTAATAATGGCAGCTTTATTTTCAAGCTTGTTTGCTGCTTTATATTGATCGGTTTTATAGATTGGAAGCGGGTTCATCTCGGATTCTATGCCTGGCTGATGATTCTGATGCTGGGGCGGGAAAACCGCGGTCTTGTTACTTGATGATTGTGACACAGGGTAAAGCCTCCTTTTCTGGATATCCGTTCTTGTCTATTAGTGTGGGAAGTTGGAAGGCCTGCTATACACTATGCTTGAGCGGAGGCGGAGGAATAGGCGAAAGCCTGTCCATATGCGACAAGTGTCTAATAAAGGGTTAGTGCTAAAAATGCTAATTGACAATGATTATCATTGTGAATATACTCATTGGTAGTTCATTACGGAATTATATATTAATGGGATGAGGGGTTAAGGATTCATGAAAATCAAGGTAGCTGCGGTAGTGCTGGCAAGCACGGTCGTATTTGCGGGATGCGGCTCGAACAATAACAATGCGGATAATGCTAAAGAGGCTGCCGCGAATACTACAACAAATACAGAACAATCGGCGCCAAAGGTGGAGAACTGGGATGAGATTACCGGCCAATACCGCCAGTATGCTCTCGATCAAACCGATAAGCTGGTTGCCGAAACCGATAAATTTGTTCAAGCGGTGAAGTCCGGCGATGTAGAGACGGCGAAGTCGCTGTACGCGCCAACCCGGATGTATTACGAGAGAATCGAGCCTATCGCGGAAGCTCTTGGCGATCTGGACCCTAATATCGATGCACGCGAAAATGATGTAGAGGAGAAAGACTGGCGCGGTTTCCACCGCATCGAGCAGGCGCTTTGGGTGAACAACGCAACTGCCGGCGCGGAAGATTATGCTTCCCGGTTACTTGACGATACGAAGACGCTTCGTGCCTTGATCGAAACGGTAGACGTAGAACCTAGCTTGCTCGTAACGGGAGCGGTTGAGCTGCTAAACGAGGTATCCTCTTCGAAGGTAACCGGCGAGGAAGAGCGCTATTCGCATACGGACCTGTATGATTTTGCGGCTAACGTGGAAGGCGCGAAAAAAATCTACGAGCTGCTGAAAGCCGAGCTGAACAAGCAGGACGCTGAATTGGAAGCGCAAATCGGCACAAGCTTTGATAACCTGGAGCAAGCACTCGCAGCGTATAAGAGCGGGGACGGATACGTTTCCTATACCGATCTGAAAGAAGAAGATACCAAGAAGTTGAGCCAATTGCTTGACGCATTAGCTGAACCGTTGTCCCAAATGGGAACGATTCTGGGAGCGTAATGAGATGACAACAGACAACAAGAATAATCAAGCTGGAGACAGCATCTTGGAGAAACCGATCAGCCGCCGGGATATTTTGCGGCTGGCCGGTGTTGGAGGCGCCGGGCTATTGCTTGGCGCTTCAGGCGTTGGAGCGATTTTCGGAGCAAAAGGCAGCTCCGCCTCGGTTGCGGCCAAGGCAAGCAGCGAGGACAGGATAGAATTTTACGGCAAGCATCAGGCCGGCATAACGACACCCGCGCAGGATTTTCTGATGTTCGCTGCCTTTGATCTGACAACGAATTCGATTGATGACGTGCGCAAGCTGTTCAAGGCCTGGACGGAAGCTTCCGCATCCATGGCAAAGGGCGAAATGATCGGGGAGGTCAATGATAATCTGAATCTTCCTCCTGCCGATACGGGCGAAGCCGCGGGATTGAATCCTTCAAAAACAACGATTACGTTCGGCGTAGGACCGTCCTTTTTTGACTCGAGATTTGGGCTTGCCTCCAAACGGCCGGCTGCGCTTGTGGATTTGCCGGCCTTTGGCGGCGATGAGCTGCGCGAGGAATGGTGCGGGGGCGACATTGGCGTTCAGGTGAATGCCAACGACATGCAGACGGCCTTCCATGCGATCCGCAATCTGGCCCGCATCGCAAGGGGCAAGGCGGTGCTGCGCTGGACGCAGGAGGGCTTCCAGCGCACCGGCGGCGCCGATCCGAAGGGAGCAACTCCGCGTAATCTAATGGGCTTTAAGGACGGTACCGGCAATCCGGATACGAAGGACGAAGCGTTGATGAACGACGTCGTATGGGCGCAGAGCGGTGACGGCACGCCGTGGATGGCAGGCGGCAGCTATATGGTTGTCCGCCGCATCCGGATTCGGGTGGAGGTATGGGACCGTTCAACCCTTGGCGATCAGGAAGCGACATTTGGCCGGCATCGTGACAGCGGTGCGCCAATCGGCTCCAAGAACGAGTTCGATTCGGTGGACCTCGCCAAGAAGGATGAGAAAGGGAAGCCGCTTATCCCGGTAAATTCCCATGTTGCGCTGGCGCGGGGGAACGGCTCGGTCAAAATCCTTCGGCGATCCTATTCCTATTCGAGCGGCATGGATAACCGGACAGGGCAGTTTGATGCAGGACTCTTATTTATTTGTTATAACCGCGATACAAGAAAGCAGTTTATTCCGATGCAGCAGAAGCTTGGACAGATGGATGCCCTGAATGAATATATCGTTCACAACGGCAGCGCCGTATTTGCCTGCTTCCCTGGCGTACGCGAAGGCGGCTATATCGGCGATACGTTATTGTAGAAGGGAGAATGACTTGACATGACCGGGCAACATCAACTTAAAGCTTTAATCTCCCGAGTATTGCTGGTTCTAGTTGCGGTGTGGATCGGGACGTTTGCCGCAGCTTCAACGATTAGCCTCGGCAACACCGCTTATGCTGCGGATGCGTCGTCATCCGAACAGCTGGGCAAGCTGCTGCCGCTTGTTGGCGGCGCTCTTGCCGCGGCGGGCGAAGGTGATTGGCAGGATGCCAAGGATCATATCCGGCAGGCGAATGAGAGCTGGGAGCAGCTAAAGACCGGGGCGAAGGCAGACTCTGCCGATGTATCCTCGGCCATTGCTCACGCCACGGAAGCGTTGGATCAGGCGGCGAATAAGCCGGATGAGGCGAAGGCGGCTTTATCGACGCTAGCGAAAGCGATCAATACGTTTGTGAAGAGCGAGAAAGCAGCCGAAGTGCCGGCGCTGTCCGGGAAAGACGCTGCAGCAAGCCTGCTGCCTCTGGCGGAGAATCTGCTCCGCAGCATTGAGGCCGGACAATGGGAGCAGGCGAATGCCGCATACAAGCAAATCAACGACGGTTGGCCGCCGATTGAGCAATCCATCCGCAGCGAGAATTTTACCGTGTATGGCAAGCTGGAGACGAGCATGAGCATGATCCGGATTGCCCTGCAGGCTGAACCTCCTCGTGCCGAGGATGCCAAGACTTATACAACAAACCTGATTACTCTTATCAACGACTATAAAGACGGGAAAATCGCAGCTGCAAGCACGGATTCGGAAGGGCTGACCATTGCGGATTTAATCGCGATATTAAATCAGGCATCGAAGGATATTGCAGCGAACCATTATGCCGAAGCAAACGGTCAGATGCAATCCTTCATCAGCAGCTGGCCTGCCGTTGAGGGCCAGGTGTCAATCCGGTCCGCCGCGGTTTATCAGAACATCGAGATCAAGATGACCGATGTGTCCAAATATCTGCTGGCCGCAAATCCGGTACCGGATAAGGCGGAGGCGGTTATCGAAGAGATCCGCGGTCAGCTCGAACCGATGACGTCGGAGGCCAAATATACGGCATGGGATGCCGGAATGATTTTGCTGCGGGAAGGACTCGAGGCGATTCTTGTTCTTGCGGCATTGCTTGCTTATTTGAAACGCACGGACAATCAGTCCAAAAATGTCTGGGTATGGTCGGGCGTATGGACGGGATTGCTCTTGAGTATTGCCTTGGCCGTACTGTTGACTACGGTCATTGCGGAAGCAACCGCGGGCAGCGCGCGGGAAGCGATGGAAGGGATTACGGGACTTGTATCCGTGCTTCTGATGCTTTCCGTGGGCAACTGGCTGCACAAGAAATCGAATCTGCAGGCTTGGAACAAATTTATCGATGACCGGATGGGCAATGCGCTTGCCAAGGGAAGCTTGTGGTCCCTATTTATCGTTTCGGGTTTCGCGATTTTGCGGGAAGGCGCGGAGACGACAATCTTCTATATCGGCATGGCAGGCTCCATCGATCCCGTTCAGATGATCCTCGGAATCGGAGTCACGCTCCTCCTGCTCTTGATTATCGGCTTTGCGATCATCCGCTTTAGCGCGAAGCTGCCGATCCGTCCGTTTTTCCTAACGGCTTCGGCTCTCATCTATTACCTGGTAGTCCGTTTCCTGGGGGAAAGCATTCATTCGCTTCAGGTCGCTTCATGGCTTCCGGCGCATTCCTCGGGATCTCTTGCCACCATTGGTTTCCTGGGCGTATACCCGACATGGGAGACAACGATTCCGCAGTTGTTCGTTCTTGCGGTTATATTAACAAGAATCGGAATTGTGCAACTTCGCAAAGTCCCGGCCAGGGGGCTTGCCGATTGACGTTTCACTTGATATGCTGAGTACATTAAAGTGAGGTGATCATATGTCCGCCAATGAACATAATGAGGTTCAAGCTGAGGCGCCAGCGCAAGCTAAGCCGCTTACACAAGCTGAACGCGCGAAGCAGCTTCTTGCTCAGAAGAAGCAAGGGCAAAACGGAGCAGCCGGTCAGAAGCATCAATCGACTTCCACGCAGGCTATGAAGAGCCAGAATACGAAGAAAGTAAACAACCAGCGCAAAAAAATGGGTGTTTAATAAAAACATGCAGGGGCTGTCTTTAACTAGTCTATTCGGGACTAGGCAAAGGCAGCCTTTTTTCATAGCGATAGCCCCGCCCGAATACGTATAAATGCCGCCTCTTTGCCTCATCCTTGGAATAGAGAAGAGGAGGAGGTTCCCCTGCTGAGCTATTGGTTAACGCATCGACGCAAGCTGCCCGGCCTGATGCTCGTCTGCGCTCTCATCGTCATGCTGGAAGGGGCGGAAAGCGCTGCTAGAAAACAACATCCGCTTGCTAATCCAAGCACCTATGCGGCTGCCGTTCAAGTGGAAGAGGCACGTTATTCGGAGTGGACCATTCATGTCTCATCCTCGCATCCGAATTATCGGCTGGCGAAAGCCGAGCCGGTGTCCGGAGCCTATTTAGGTGCCTATGTGCTGCAGAACTCAACCATCCATAATAGCATGGCGGAGTTCAATAACTTAGCAGGGAAGCAGCATGCCAGCTTTTTTAAATATGTCGGTTACGGAGAGCCGTTCCCGTCCGATTGGGTGACTGAAGTAAAGGAAGCGGGCGCATTCCCCCACATTGCATGGGAGCCTAACGACGGGCTGGCCAAGGTGAAGGACGATGCTTACCTGCGGACATTTGCCGAAGCGGCGCGCAAAGCCGATGTGCCCATTTTTCTGCGTTTCGCATCCGAAATGAACGGTACCTGGACGAATTACAGCGGAGACCCGGATCTCTATATCAAGACGTGGAGAATGGTTCATGACGTATTCGAGAAAATAGCTCCGAAAACGGCCATGGTCTGGACCGTGCTTAATGTGCCGGAGCGTCCGATTGAAGCCTATTATCCGGGTGACAATTACGTAGATTGGGTAGGAATCAACGTCTACAACGTAAGATATCATAACGGAGATATCCGGCAGCCGTCCGATTTCGAAGATCCGCTTCAGATGCTTGATTACGTGTATAACCGGTTCAGCAGGACAAAGCCGATTCAACTGTCGGAGTATGGCGTTACCCACTATACGGTGACCGACGGGGTGAAGGATAACGCTTTTGCCATTGCGAAAATCAATCGTCTGTATGCCAATCTTCCCAGGCTTTATCCAAGGGTTAAGGCTGTCTTTTATTTTGATGTGAACAATCTTGCGGAATATAATGAGGTACGGCGCATTAATGACTATTCCATCACGAATGAACCCCGGATCCTTGAAGCCTACAGACGGGCCGCAGCCAGTCCTTATTATTTGAGCCGTTTAGAGGAGGACTTTGGAAGCGGGACTTCCGCAATCGTAAACCAGCCGTTTACCTACCGCGGTCATATATTCAAGCTAGACGGAGAGCTGTATGTGGACGAGGAATTTTTCAGCCGGATCCTTCAGGCGGACGTGAAGACGATGAAGGACGGGATGATTCAGCTAATCCGATGGGACAACGGAATACCAAGAATGGCGCAGGTCCCGTTCGTTCCGCATAAAATATGGAGCGGTTACAAATTGAACGGCGTTACCCCGTTATGGCGGGACATAAAAGCTCTCCCCCTTGTTCTGACAGCCAAGGAGCTTGGCTACCGGATCAGCTGGAACGGAATTCACATCTACATGGAGGAATGAAACCGCTTATCCCCCCGCATAATGAAAGTACACAATTCCATTAACACAGCATGAACGGAGGGATGAATCATGACAGCGATCAGCGGCTCGCCTATACGGATTTACTTGCTGGCTGGCGTTGCTACAACCAAAGGCTATTTTGATGAATGCAGGAATCAGCTTGACCGGATATTTCGGGCGGATGGCCGCGAGCCAATCATTCATATTCTGCACCCGTATGGAGATGTAAGCCGTAATCTGTACCGGCAAATTGTTGAAGTCGGCACGGATCTTACCAACCGCTTGTCCATTGGCCGGATCGGCGGGCGTGCGGCATTCCAGCAAGTGAAGGAAACGATGAAGAGCGAGGAGGAGCCGATCCTTTTTATCGGACATAGCGGGGGAGGAGCAGCAGCCTATCAGGCGGGGAAAATGCTGCATCAGCAGCGTTTGAACCGGAATTTCCGGATTGTTCAGGTGGGCTCGCCTCGTATTCCGATTCATCCGGAGCTGCGGGATAAAGTATGCTTTCTTCACTCCGTTGATACGGAAGGAAAACTCACCGATCCGATCAGCCGGATCGGTACTTGGGGAGGATGGTCGGCAGAAGGGGCATCGGTGCCTCGCTGGAACCGGTTCAAATATTCCCCGTCTATTGTGGAAGGGATTCCGTTAATCGGCGGACATGCTCATTATTTCTGTCATCAGACTCCTTACGTGGATCAGAATTCGGTATGCAATTTGGATAAGACCATTAACCGGGTACGGAACTGGCTCCTTCAATCCTGGACCTGAAAACGATAAAAAACTCCGCAGCTTTGCGGAGTTTTTTTGTTCAAGTTAGCGGGCACCAGCCCGGCGGCTCCGAGCAAATCGCTTCGGCGAACTGCGGCTCCTCGCCGCATAAGTCGGCAAAATAGCTGCTCAGAATATGATTGCCGGAAACCGAGCCCATCCGGAAGGCGCGTTTTACCTCGCCTTTGACATGCATATAAAAATACGTTTTCTTCGTATCCGGAGACTGATAAACAAGCGGAGGCAGATGGGGAACGATATCGTATTCGTTTTGGAGGCGCCAATGCGTCTCTACCGTATTGTTGTATAGCTTGACGAAGCGAGTATCCCCGACTCTTGGAGCGCCAAAGGTATAGACGATGGGCGCGGTAAACGGCGTGTTGACGGCGATATCAAGGGCAGCTAAAGTAGCCAAGGCTCCGCCTAAACTATGGCCGGTAATAAATAACGGTTTTTCTACCGGCAGCTGCTCGATCAGATCAAGCACCTGCGAGCGGGTGGTTGTATAAATGTCGGTAAAGCCTTTGTGGGTTTGGCCGGCATTTTTAACGGGACGGTATGTCGTCTGTTGGGCAATAAAATCCGATACCCAGTCCACGGCTGAACCGGAGCCCCGGAAGGCCAGAACGGAAGAACGGTCCGATTGCAAAACAAAGCCAAAGCGTTCCTCGGTATCATCATAAGCTTTGGCAGAGAAAGCCCCCACTAGTTCATACCCTCGGGGGACAAGGAAAAGGCCGTCCTTATTCTCGAATTGTGAGTAAGTCTGTCCAGCAATACCGGCAAGAAACAGGGCGATGCGGAGATCAAATTGCTGCGGCTGGCCTTGTCTCATTGGCCTTGGCAACGCCGTCGTCGTATTAGAATTGGACCTTCTCGTTGTTTTTGCCATATACGGATCCCTCCGCTCTTATCTTGGGCTGGTTATGTATACTATGTCTGGGCGCTTGTATGGGGAACTGATTCCTCTTGACTTTTTGAAATAAAACATTGTAACATAATAGCAATTTCATACGAAGGCCATGACCAAAGACATGATCTCCTTCCCTATATCCGCCCAGAGAGAGAAGCCCCGGCTGAAAGCTTCTTCGGTGAAAGATCGGGATTACCGCTTTGCAGCCGTCACCTGGAACCCGCAATTGCGGCTGTACACGTAACCGACTGATCCCCGTTAACGGATTCCAATGAGCATCGTCGCGCCGGTTACGCGCGGGATGGAATTAGGGTGGAACCACGAGCAGAACGCACTCGTCCCTTGCAGGGAGAGCTGCGTTTTTTTGCGTTCAAAAAATAAGGAAGAATTGGAGGAGCAAAAATGGAGATTCAAGCTGTTTGGCCAGACGGAAGCATAAGGAGGGTATTGCAAGGCACGACCATTGCGCAGGTAGCGGAATCAATGGATGCCGATTGGAAGAAAACGATAATAGCGGGGGCAATCGACGGCACGATGACCGATCTTGATGAGCCGTTTGGCGATGGCAGCCGAATCGACATGATTGCTCTGGACAGCCCGGAAGGGCTTTATATTTCCCGGCATAGCACCGCGCATGTGCTTGCGCAGGCGATCAAACGGCTGTACGGCAGCGAAGCGGTAAAGCTGGGCATCGGACCGGTTATCGAGGATGGCTTTTATTACGATGTAGACCTTGCCCATACGCTTTCGACCAAGGATCTGGAAGCCATAGAGAAGGAAATGCGGAGCATCGTTAAAGAGAATTTGCCGATCAGGCGGAGAGTTGTATCGCGGGAGGAGGCGCTGGCTCTTTTCGAAGAAAGAGGGGAGCCGCTCAAGCTGGAGCTGATCCGGGATTTGCCGGAGGGCGAAGTAATCCGAATTTACGAGCAAGGGGAGTTTGCGGACCTGTGCCGCGGGCCGCACTTGCCTTCAACCGGGCGCATCAAAGCCTTCAAGCTGCTTCACGTGGCAGGCGCTTATTGGAGGGGCAATTCCGACAATAAGATGCTTCAGCGCATCTATGGTACAGCATTCCTCAACAAGACGGAGCTAGCCGACTATTTGTACCAGATGGAGGAAGCGAAGAAGCGGGACCACCGCAAGCTGGGCAAAGAGCTGGAGCTGTTTATGTTCTCGGAGGAAGCGCCGGGGATGCCGTTTTACCTGCCCAAGGGAATGGCGATAAGGACTGCGCTGGAAAGCTTCTCCCGGGAGCTGCTTAACCAGAACGATTATGAAGAGGTCCGCACGCCGTTTATGATGAACAAGCGGATGTGGGAGCAGTCGGGACATTGGGATCATTACAAGGACAACATGTATTTCACTAAGGTTGACGAGTCCGAATTCGCGTTAAAGCCAATGAACTGCCCGGGGCATATGCTGATCTTCAAGAACAGCTTGCGCTCCTATCGGGAGCTCCCGGTACGACTGGCGGAGTTCGGCCAGGTACACCGGCATGAGCTGTCGGGGGCATTAGGCGGCATGATGAGGGTACGCACGTTCTGCCAGGATGATGCCCATCTGTTTGTCCGTCCGGATCAGATTGAAGCGGAAATCGGCAAGGTCATGAATTTGATCGGTGAGGTGTACAAGGTATTCGGGTTTGCTTATACCGTCGAGCTGTCGACCCGGCCTGTTGATTATATGGGCTCGGATGAGCTGTGGGATGAAGCCGAGCAGTCTCTAAAGAATGTGTTGGATGCACAGGGAGTGAACTATCGCGTTAATGAAGGAGACGGTGCCTTTTACGGACCGAAAATCGACTTTCATATCGTGGACGCCCTGAAGAGAAGCTGGCAGTGCGGAACCATCCAGCTTGATTTCCAGATGCCGGAGAAATTTGATCTGTCTTATATCGGCGAAGACAATAAGAAGCAGCGGCCGGTTGTTATCCACCGCGCGGTTTACGGTTCTCTCGACCGGTTCATCGGTATTCTGATCGAGCATTACAGCGGGGCTTTCCCGATCTGGCTGGCCCCGGTGCAGGCCAAGGTAATACCGGTATCGGAGCATGAGCTGGATTACGCGCTTCAAATCAAATCGCAGCTTATTCAAGCGGGAATTCGGGTAGAAGTGGACGCCCGCAGCGAAAAGCTCGGCAATAAAATAAGGAAGGCCCAGCTTGAGAAGGTTCCTTATATGCTTGTCGTCGGGAAAAACGAGCGTCTAAGCGGCAGCGTATCGGTCCGCAAACGAGGCGAGGCGGAAGGATCCGTGAAGCAGCCGGAAGAGATCGCCGGAGCGATTATAGAGGAACTCCACAGCCGGAGATAGGCATGCAAAAAAGGCGCTTCCCGACGATTTTAGATCGTCTTGGAGCGCCTTTTGCGTGACAGCTGGGACAGGTTCGGTTCCGTCTCCATGCTTTCGCTTCTATCGGTTAACTGTTCTTCGAGCATTACGGCCTGCTTTTTACTTTTCTTGTTTTTATTGGAATCCCGTCCCGTGAGCAAATCGCCGGTCCAGCCCTTTTGCCATAACCAGACATAAATCAGGATGGTGATTACAAGGATAACGACGCACATCCCCGCAAAGCCCAATTGATGAGTATCCCATGGAAGCGGCTTAAAGTTTGTTCCCCATAGGGCACCTATAACGGTAGCAGGCGTAAAGATAACGGTGAAGATGGTCAGCGTCTTCATAATATCGTTGCCGCGGAAGCTGGAGAGCGCGTCATCCATCGAAATCAGCGTATCGATCTCGAGCGCGTAATGCTTCAGCAGAGAATCAATCCGGTCCAGCTTGTAGGTGGTGCGTTTGAATACTTCCGTCTCGGTCAGCGTGTCCATAAAAGCCTCCTGGGCAGCACCGTACAGCTCGCGGATAGGGATAAAAAGATGGCTCCAATGCAATAAATCATAGCGGCGTTCAAAAATGACGTCGAGGAGCCCCGTTCTATTCGAGATCCGCATGGCCTGCTCAAGCTCGCCCAGCCTTTTTTCAAAGCCGTCAAGTCCCGTATGGAACGGTCCAAGCAGCTGCCCCAGCATAATAAAAAACGCTTCGGGAGCGGATGCGCAGTCTTTGAGCCTGGAAGTAACCGAATCATCCTGCAATCGAATCATGAGGCGCAGGTCCGTGTGCAGGGTAACAAGCTTATCCACGGTAAGCCAGAAGTGAAAAGGCTGCACATCGGTCATTTCCTCCGATGCCTGCAGCATCAAAGTGCCAGATACGATTGTACCGTGATCGGCATAATGCGCCACGGTAACCTTGTTGACCTGTCTGCCCCAGCACTCGTCCAGCCAGCTTGAGCATTCGGGAAGGAGGCGCTTGCATGCCAATTGTTCTTCCATGTCGTCGTCTGTTACAGGAGGTGCTGTAAATGTCATAGATGCCTTAGACGTTTCCGTTTTTTTTCGATTGTCTTTGCGCTTTGGCAGTTCCTCGGTCGTCTCCATCGGAGGCCGTTCCAGCTGAAGCACATGCCATTCCCAGTCGTCGGGATAGCGAAGCATCCGGTGAATCATTTTTTACCTCCTGTTCGTTCCTGTCTGAATTCCGATTTCCATGTCGCTTACTCTTCATCATAACCTGAACGGCTTTCTTGCACAACCTTCCTATAACCGAGATTAAACGAGATTGATTGCCGGTGAAACAGGGTATAACTACCTTGAAGGAAGAAGAGGAGGATGATGAGACAATGGCTAAAATAATTGGATCATTCGCTACACAGCAGCAGGTAATCGATACTATTCATTCCCTTGAGCAAGCCGGTTTCGTCCAAGGAGAAATGAAGATCCTCGCGAAGGATAGCGAGCATTCCCGGCGAATTGAAGCCGAGAGCGACATCCACGTCGACGAATTGACGGAGCTGGCGCAAACGGCAAACGAAGCGGAGAGGGACGAAAGCCGCGGAAGGGCTTGGACGGGGGCAGCTTTTATCCCGGCCATCGGTTTGACGGGAGGCGGGTCATGGAACCCGGGATTTGCGGCTGCGGGGCTGACGGCGATGGGAAATACGCTGACCGGCGATTATATTTTCGGTGATGAGGATCATATCGAAGGGGCTATGATGGCGCTTGGACTCGAGGAGCAGGAAGCAGCCTCCTGCCGCGATTCCATTCGGGAAGGCGCAACCTTAGTCATAATCGAGACGGAAGAGAGCAAATCCTTGCTGGATAAGGATGGCGGCCCGGATTTGTCGCGTCTTGGCATCGCGGAAGGCATTTACAGGGAGAACGGAGCGAAACGGATTTTTCACGGCTCCTGATTTCTCTCCAAGATAGAAGAAGGGATTCGGCTCTTGGCTGAATCCCTTTTTGAGTGCTGCTGCATCGCTGCCGAACTTATGCTTGAAGGGTTGGCCGCTTCAGCCCTACGATATCGACGAGCGGATGATGCCCCTCTTGGATGAGAGCAAGCAGGATATTAGAAGCCATCATGCTGTACACCGTGCCGTTGCCGCCGTACCCCAGGCAATAATAAACACCGGGCATAGCGGGATCCTCCCCTATAAAAGGCAGATTATCGACCGATTCTCCGAAGGTCGCGCTCCATTCGTATTCGAACGGGGCATCCAGCATCGGGAAGTGTGCGGTCAGCTTGTCATACAGCTTATCGATACGCTTGCTGCGCTCTTGCTCGCCGTCAATGGGATGCTCGGTCGGTTCATCCAGTCCTCCAATGATCACTCGTCCGTCCATAGTCGTTCTCATATATAAGTAAGGTCTGTCGGTTTCCCAGATCAGCATCTGTTTATGCCAATGAAGCAGCTTGTTCTTGTCTTGCACGGCAGTTACGGCAACAAAGGAACGGTTCAAGATGGGCTTGATTAGCTGCCCCCGCAGCTCTTCGGGTTCATATCCAACGGCGTATACGACTTTGTCCGCCACAACGACATGTCCGCTGGCGGTTGCAAGCCGATGCTTGCCGTCTGCCGTACTCTCATGAGACACCACATCCGTATGCTCGAATATGCGCGCGCCGTTTGCCGTTGCGGCTTCTGCCATTCCGTGAACGAACCGGAACGGATTAATTTCAGCATCGCCGTTCGTGATAATTGCTCCGGGGCGGCGGAAGGGGAAATGCTTAGAAATCGTATCCGCTTCCCAAAAATCGACATCAAAGCCGTTCTGCCTCAGGGTCTCGTACTCCTTCCGAAGCTTCGGAAGATCCTGCTCCGAGCTGGCGTAATAAAGGCTGCTTCGCGGCACGAAATGGGGATTGGCAGACAGCTTGCCCGAAATTTTGCCAATCTGCGCAACGGCATCCTTGCAGGCAGCATAGAATCTTACGGCAGCTTGTTTTCCGATCTGCCCGATCAATTCACATAGCATAATATCATTAGAAAATTGCAATAATCCCGTATTGGCGGAAGTGCTTCCACCCGCAATCGTCTCTCTCTCCATAATGGCGACGTTGATGCCGCTATTCTGCAACGCATAGGCACACATGGACCCTGACATTCCGCCCCCGATAATGGCTACCTGCAGCACTTGTATGTCTTCCGACAGGGCGGAATATTCCTTGTATTGCTCCTCGGTTGTCGGCCAGAACAACCGTCCGCTGTGCAGCTCCTTCATAAAGATCACCTCGCCCGTTAATATGCCCAATTATGGGCTAACCTTGAATACCCGTTACGACTTCATTTGACGCATGGATTCGCGGTAGGCGGAGGGGGATAAGCCATAGAATCGGCGGAATTGCTTGGAGAAATACAAGGAGTCCTGAAGCCCGACGGACGCCGAGATCTGCTCGATAGTAAGTCCTTCGCGTTCCCGGATCATTTGCCGGGCCTTGTCGATCCGGAGCTTGAGCAGGAAAGTAATCGGCGATTCGCCTGTATAACGTTTGAATACCCGAGAAAGATAAGCGCGGTTGTAGCCGAAGGACTCGGCCATCTGCTCGATCGATACGGGCTGGGCGTATTGGGTTGATAAATAATGAATCATTTGCTGGATCAGCTTATCGGTGTCATCTACATCCGTCATAGCTCCGTTATCTTCAGCCAATTGATGAACCGTGCAGAATTCAGCCAGCAGCAGCTGCAAATAACCGGCGGCTTTCAGATGGGCTGCAGGATCGTTTTTGCGAAAAATGCTGAAAATGTGGTTGTACAGGACGCCTAGGCGCCTTATCGCAGCCGTCTCGGCGACGGGATTGGCCACGGAGAAGCCAGCCGCCTGCACAAGCTCCGCTGCCTGCGGGCCGTTAAAGGCGACCCAGCGGTAAAGCCAAGGCTCGTTGGCATCGGACACATAGCTGACAAGCGCCTCGGGTTCGATCAGGAAGGTATCCCCAGCCCGAAGAAGATAGCTTTTTCCTCCGCAGGTGAATTCTCCTTTCCCTTCAAGCACCGTATGCATGAGGTAAAAATCATATACTTTAGGTCCCCGCTGATGAGACGGTTTGGTTTGGCTCTCGCCTGCAAACAATACATTCATGTGCTCGTTGTACGTAATGACGGGATTGGAAGCTACCTTATAAGTATCTTGCCTCATCTTTGACGGCACCTGCCTTCCGGTGTTGGATTTACATTAATCCCATATTATCATGCCAAGAAGCTTGCTAAAAGTCACATAAATCCATGTAAAAAGCACTTTGCGCCATTTTGCTCGGGCAATCGCTTGCGTTATACTGAAAACAGAACAAAGGCTTCAAAAATTATACAAAAAAGGACTGTTGCAAGCATATGGCCTCTATCGAGCAGCTTACACAACAATTTATACAGCAATTCGGCGGAGAAGCCGCTGAGATCAAAGCTTTTCACGCACCGGGACGCGTTAATCTGATTGGCGAGCATACCGACTATAACGGCGGTTACGTATTCCCGGCAGCACTTACGTTCGGCACAACCTTGCTGATCCGCAAGCGCGATGACCGTCAGCTTGGACTCGCGACGACAAACTTCCCTTCCTCCAAATCGCTAGACATCGACAACATCGCATATGACGAAGCGGATGACTGGATGAACTATCCGAAAGGGATCGTTTACGAACTGGAGCAAAAGGGTATCAAATTCAGCAGCGGTTACGATCTGCTTTTCCACGGCGAGATTCCGAACGGCGCGGGCTTGTCCTCTTCCGCATCGATTGAAGTCGTAACGGCTTACGCTTTGCTTACGTTGGAAGGCCAGCCTACGGATACGGTTCAAATTGCCCTTCTGTCCCAGAAATCGGAGAACGAATTCAACGGCGTGCAATGCGGCATCATGGACCAATTCGCCGTAGCTAACGGCAAGAAGGACCATGCCATTCTGCTGATGTGCGACACGCTGGAGTACGAACTCGTTCCGTTCCAATCCGGCGCTTACAAGCTTGTCATCGGCAACACGAACAAACGCCGCGGCCTGGTAGACTCCGCGTACAACGAACGCCGCTCTCAATGCGAGCAGGCCGTTGTTGACCTGCAGGCGGCATTCCCTGAGCTGAAGCTTCTGGGCCAAATCAACCTGGAGCAATTCAACGCAAACAAACATCTGATCAAGGATGAAGTTGTCCGCAACCGTGCACAGCACGTAGTCGAAGAGATCGACCGCGTTCTTCGCTCGATGGATGCCCTGAAAGCTAATGATCTCGAAGCGTTTGGCCAATACATGAACGGCTCGCATGATTCGCTCCGCGATTTGTACGAAGTAACGGGTCCCGAGCTTGACGCGATGGTTGCGGCTGCACGCCAGGTTCCGGGTGTGCTTGGCTCCCGCATGACGGGCGCGGGCTTCGGCGGCTGTACCGTATCGCTTGTTCACGAAGACAGCATCGAACGCTTCAAGGAAGAAGTAGGACGCAAATATACGGAAGCAACGGGACTAACTCCGGACTTCTACGTTTGCAGCATCGGCAATGGTGTAGAACAGCTTCAATAATATAAAACATAGAGAAAGTGGGATGAGGAGTATGGCAGTATTGGTAACCGGAGGAGCGGGCTATATCGGTTCGCACGCCGTGGCTGCTCTTGCAGAACGCGGAGAAGAAATCGTGGTAGTCGATAATCTGCAGCAAGGTCACCGGGAGGCGGTTGTTGGAGGCAAGCTGTACGTAGGCGACCTTCGCGATGCGGAATTTATGGATACGGTGTTTAAAGAAAACAAGATTGACGCGGTTATTCACTTCGCGGCAAACTCGCTGGTTGGCGAGAGCATGACAAACCCTGCGAAATATTATCATAACAATGTGTACGGTACGCTGTGTCTGCTGGAAAAAATGATCGAGCATGACGTAAAGAAGATCGTCTTCTCTTCGACGGCGGCAACTTACGGCGAGCCCGAGAACGTGCCGATCGACGAATTCGACCGCACGCTTCCAACGAACACTTACGGCGAAACGAAGCTGGCGATGGAAAAAATGATGAAGTGGTTCGATGTCGCTCATGGCCTCAAATACGTATCGCTTCGTTACTTCAACGCAGCGGGCGCTCACGCCAGCGGCAAAATCGGCGAAGATCATAGCCCGGAAACCCATCTGATTCCGATCGTGCTCCAGGCTGCGCTTGGCCAACGTCCTCATATCTCGGTATTCGGCGATGATTACGCAACGCCGGACGGCACTTGCATCCGCGATTATATCCATGTGAGCGACCTCGCCGACGCCCATGTACTTGCCGTAGATAAGCTTCGTCAAGGCTCGGACAGCGCGATTTACAACCTTGGCAACGGCCAAGGCTTCTCCGTCAAAGAAGTGATTGAGATTGCCCGCAAGGTGACGGAGCGCGAGATCAAAGCGGTTATCGAGCCTCGCCGCGCAGGCGACCCGGCTACGCTTGTTGCATCTTCCGCACGTGCCCGCAAGGAGCTGGGCTGGAACCCGTCCCGCGCAAATCTCGAGGACATTATTCGCAGCGCCTGGAACTGGCACGTCAATCACCCTAACGGCTACAGCAACTAAGCAGCCGCTTAGGAACGGAAAGGAGCTTTTTACATCATGACAGTCAAAGAAAACACGACCGTTACCGCAGCGGAAGCGCTTGTCCTGATCGACAGGCTTGTCCAATTTGCCCTTCGCCAAGGAATGATTGAGCCGCTTGACGTGAACTATTCCCGTAATGCGCTGCTGGATTTGTTCAAGTTCACGGAGCCGCATGAAGGCGAGATTCCGGAGGAAGAGCTGGACAGCCCGGTATCGCTGCTGGAGCCTTTGCTCGATTACGGTTATTCGGTCGGCCTGATCGAAGACAACATTTTGACTTACCGCGATTTGCTGGATGCCCGCATTATGGGGCTGCTTATGCCGCGTCCTTCCGAGGCTGCGGCTGCGTTCCGCAAGACAACGGCAGAGGCCGGCATCAAGGCGGCAACGGACGCTTTTTACAAGCTGAGCATCGATTCCAACTATATCCGGATGGACCGCATCCAGAAAAATAAATACTGGCTGCACGAAACCGAATACGGCGAACTGGAAATTACGATCAATCTGTCGAAGCCGGAGAAGGATCCGAAGGAAATTGCGCTGCTCAAAACCTTGCCGCAGGCGCATTACCCGAAATGCCTGCTCTGCGAGCAGAACGTCGGCTACGCCGGCCGCGCGGATCATCCGGCACGCCAGAACCTGCGCGTGCTGCCGCTGACGCTGGATAACCAGCAGTGGTACTTCCAATACTCGCCGTACGTGTACTACAACGAGCACAGCATCGTGTTCAAAGGCGCCCATGAGCCTATGGTAATCTCGCATGGCACCTTCAAGCGCCTGCTGGACTTCGTGGAGCAGTTCTCGCATTATTTCATCGGCTCCAATGCCGATCTGCCGATCGTTGGCGGCTCGATTCTAAGCCATGACCATTTCCAGGCTGGACGCCATACTTTCCCGATGGAGAAGGCAAAGCCGGTAGCTTCGTTTACCGATCCGTCCTTGCCGGGCGTACGCTTCAGCATCGTGAATTGGCCAATGTCGGTTGTCCGCGTAAACGGCGCTTCCAAGGACGATGTCCTGCAGGCAGCCTGCCGGATGCTCGATACATGGCGCGGCTACAGCGACGAAGCGGTCGACGTGCTTGCTTTTACGGCTAACGGCGACGGATCGCTTACTCCGCATAATACGATTACTCCGATTGCAAGGCTGCTTGATGACGGTGCTTACGAGATTGATCTCGTGCTCCGCAACAACCGGACCAGCGAAGAGCATCCGATGGGGATTTTCCATCCGCATCAGCACCTGCATCATATCAAGAAGGAAAATATCGGCCTGATTGAGGTTATGGGTCTAGCCGTGCTTCCTGGCCGCCTGAAGGCTGAGCTTGAACAAATTGCCGGTTATCTGACCGGCAAGACCGAAGCGCTCCATAGCGAGCTGCACAGCGCGGACCATCCGCTCCGTCTTCACGCGGAATGGATTGAATCGCTGGTAGCCCGCTATGGCACTTCCAATACGGATGAACAGGCGCAGGCTATCGTGGAAGGCGAGACAGGCGCCAAATTCTCCGAAGTATTGAAGGACGCTGGCGTGTTTAAGCAAACCGAAGAAGGCCATGCCGCATTCCAGCGTTTCCTCGCTGCATTCGGCCTGAAACAAGCCTAATATTGTAGGTCTAAAGCCGTCGTATTGCCCTTGGGACATATACGACGGTTTTTTCATATGAGGAATGTGCAATAATACAAATCTGTAAAGAAATTAATTTGTAAATCGAAAAAAATTATGGTATTTTTTATATGAAAATATAAACTATTCGCATTGTTATATTTTTATGAAAGATACGTGTTCTTTTTTGATAAAGGGGAAAGTCAACGCTTATCTGAGCATTTATTTCAGGTTAACGGAGGGGTCAAAATGCCGGAAGCAATTATGCCTTTAGATGATTTCTTGCAGCTGAACGCCGAGGAGCAGATCGAAAAGCTGAAGCGCTGGAAGATGGATTATACGCTTAAGGATATTCGGGAAGCTTGGAATTTCAAGCATTCGGCGCAATATTATATGCTGCTCAAGAAGCTGCGGATTTACGAGCGTGTGGTGAATAAATCAGATAAGTTTTACCCGATGCAGGACCAGCTGCTGGTTCAGCAGGGCGGAGCGAAGGAACGCGCCTGGAGAGGTCGCAGCACTTATGCCCAGCAGGACGAACAGCCGGCAGACCATTTCAACTACCAGTTGAATACAACGCTTACAGGCACGGAGCTGGCGGAAAAGCTCGAGCGGCTGGCGTTCTTCCTGAAGGGGGAGCAGAAGCCGGTGCAAATCAGCTTGACCATCGAATCGGCTGAGGCGGGGGCTTCTATGGAAGCCGAGGAAACAAACGAATAAGAGACAGCAAAAAGGGGAGCTCCGATTGGGATAGGAGCCCCCCTTTTTTTGTCAATAATCGGTTATTGAACATCTGTCTAAAAAAATCTAGTTAATGGCTGTTAGTGGTAAAGATTGTAATAAATAATGTTACTTTCAGAGTACGGCTAACATAAAGCTAGGGCATAAGACTTCGTTCCGAAGTCTTATTGGGTAAAGGAAAGCACCGGCGGGTGTTGAACGCCTGCCGGTGCTTTCCTTAATGTCGCTATTTGCCGCGCAGCTTGCCCAGCTCCGATACCAGAGCTTCAACCTCGCTGATGCTGAATTTCTCCTTCGAAGCAACAACTTCGTACAAATCGCGGATATCCTCGTATTGATCAATGCTGAAGTGGGAAGCCTGCATCGCTGCCGCTGTCGCCATTCTTAGCTTTGTTTTGATGGTCTCGATCATAAATTCCACGTTCTGCTGGGTTTGTTCTTCCAGATTCACCATGATTAGTCCCCTTTCCGTACAACTTGTCATTATTCTCGCCATTGTAACATATTTCACGCATCTCATGCCTGTAAATTGAACCATACCGCGTAATTCGGGTACAATGAAAGAAACTACCATTTGTACGAACAACATAAAGCAGGTGTATTCATGTCAGGGAAGACAATCGTTCAAGCGGATAACGGGGTGGAGGGTCTTCAGGCATTTCTGGCTCATGTAGCGGAAAGGCATCCCGACCGCAGCCGGGTCGTATTCCTATGTATCGGTACGGACCGCTCCACCGGAGACAGCTTTGGCCCATTGGTAGGCACCAAGCTGGAAGAGCGGGGTTGGCAACATGTCTTTGGAACATTAAAGCAGCCCTGTGACGCAAAACGGTTCGCGGAAGCGCTGGAACAATCGGCCGAGCGGGAGAATGCCGTGATTATTGCGGTTGATGCCTGTCTTGGCAAGCCGCTGTCCGTTGGAAAGTATATTACGGCGGAAGGACCGCTCACGCCCGGTCAAGCAACGGGGGCCAGGCTGCCGGCCGTTGGCGATTACAGCATTGCGGGTGTCGTTAATGCCAGCAGCCATAAGCCGTATATGACGCTTCAAACGACCTCGCTGTATACCGTCATGCAAATGGCTGAGACGGTTGCGGAGCAGGTGCATCAGGCCTGGAAGCAAGCTTCCGGCTAGGCTGGACAAATAACTTTGTTGAAGGAGTAGACGAATGACTCAACTTACCATCGCCAATCACACGATCACGCTGCCAAGCGGCATCTCGTTAGCTTATTACGATTCCCGGACGGATGAAAAGCCGGTTGTGGTGCTGCTGCACGGCTATTGCGGAAGCTCCGCCTATTGGGAGCGGGTTGCAGAGCCGCTTGCCCGCCAAGCCCGCATTATTGCGCTCGATCTTCGCGGACATGGACGCTCATCCGCAGAGACAGGACCGGAAGAGACGAATTCTATGGAATTGTATGCGGACGATCTGGCAGCCATGCTGGAGCAATTGAAAATAAACAAGGCATGCGTTCTCGGTCATTCTCTTGGAGGATATATTACGCTTGCGTTTGCCGAGCGCTTTGAAGAGAAGCTGTCCGCTTTCGGGCTGGTTCATTCCACTCCGCTGCCCGACGGCGATGCGGCGAAGGAAAACAGGGATAATGCCGTAGCCGCCATTAAAAAGGACGGCGTAAGCGCATTTGTGGAGGGACTTGTTCCGAAGCTTTATTCCCCGGACAATAAATCGGCGATGCCGGATCAGGTAGAACGTTCCATCGCCATTGGCAGAGGCACAAGCGAAGCTGGCGCGATTGGCGCGGCCAAAGGGATGAAGGATCGCCCCGACCGAACGGAGGCGCTGAAGCGGACAACGCTTCCGGTGCTGCTGCTCGCTGGCGAGCAGGATCAAATTATTCCCGCGGAACGCACCTTTGTTGTCGACGGGGCAAACGTTACCCGCGAGAAGCTTGCGGATGCCGGACATATGGGCATGGTGGAGCGCCCTGAAGCTTTCGCGGAAGCCGTGCTGCGTTTCATAAATAAGCTTAATTAGCCATTAGGGGAGGGGAACAGGTTGTTTCGTCGCGACTACTTAATGAACATGATCGAACAGATGACGGAGGCCGTCGGTCAAATCCTGCAATTGAAGCGGGAGCTTAAGCATCAGGACGCCTTGCTCGTGATCGATGAGCTGCTGGATAAACGGTTTGGACTTAGCGGCAAGCTGATCCGTTCCTTGTCCGACAAGGATTTGATGGCGGTGCTGACTACAAACGGCGTTATGGAGACGGACAAAATACAGGCGATAGCCGTAACCTTGAAGCAGGAATCGGAGCTGCATGCCGAGCTCGGCAACGGAGACGCCAGCTTTGCGTCCGGTTTAAAGGCGCTGCAGCTCTTTATGAGGCTGTCGTTAGTTGACGCCGAGCCTACGCTTGCGAACCCGTCGAAGGAAGCGGGAGAGCTGCTTGAGCAGTTAAAAGCGTATGAGCTTCCGGACCATGCCAAGCAGCTGCAAGCCGAATGGCTGGAGGGGGAAGGCCAGTTCGCGGGGGCAGAGGATGTCCTGTATGAGCTAATGGAAGATGGAGCGGTAACCGGCGAAGAGGTCGAAGCCTTCTACCGCCGCTTGTTATATTGCGATGACGAGAAGCTGGAAGCCGGCGGATTGCCCCGCGAGGAAGTTCAATACGGGCTTGATTCGTTAGCGGCAAATAAATAAAAGCAAAGATCCATAGGAGTGACTTTTCAATATGACAGAAGAATGGCAGCAGTCCATACAAAAAATCGTAGAAGCAGGAGAACTGCTGCAGGGAACGCTAAGCCAGCTGCGCCGCAAGGATGGCGCGGCTGCCCCCAAAACGGTGGTGAGGCCGGTTCAATTGAAGAACGGGCTCCATCTGCAGTTCGAATACCATTACAGCAATAAAGTAACCCATGATAACGTAAAGCCGGAGCTGGCTGGCGCCAGAATCGTCGAGCTGCTCGAAGGCGATTACAAGCAGGCATTGTTCAAGACGCCAACGGAGGATCTCCAGCTGCTGTTCAGCAAGAAAGGAAAGGCAACGATTCTCAGCAAGCCGCCGACCGGAACGGTAAAGGCTTCGGCGGAGCTGCAGCATAACCGCCAGAAAAACCGGATTCTGGCGGAAGGAACCGCCGCGCCTTTTCTCGTGGAGCTTGGCATTATGTCGAAGGACGGAGCCGTGCACGCAAAGAAACAGGACAAGTACAGACAGATCAACCGTTTCCTGGAGATGGTGACGGATGTGCTGCCCAGCCTTCCGGCGGACAAGCCGCTTACGATTGTCGATTTTGGCTGCGGCAAATCGTATCTGACCTTTGCCTTGTACCACCTGCTGGCTGTCGAGCAGAAGCGGGAGATTTCGATAATCGGCCTGGACTTGAAGGCGGACGTGATCGCTTTTTGCCAGGAGCTTGCGGACCGGCTTCACTATGACAAGCTGAAGTTTCTGGTGGGGGACATCGCTGATTACGAGGAGCTAAACGAGGCCGACATGGTCGTTACTCTGCATGCCTGCGATACGGCCACGGATGCCGCGCTTGCCAAGGCAGTCAAATGGGGAGCTTCGGTCATTATGTCCGTGCCTTGCTGCCAGCATGAGTTGTTCAGGCAGGTGGAGAGCGACGCGTTGTCTCCGATTCTGTCGCAGGGACTTCTGAAGGAGCGCTTCTCGGCTCTTGCTACGGACGCGGCCAGAGGCACCTTGCTGGAGGTGCTTGGCTACAAAGTACAGATGCTGGAGTTTGTAGATCCGGAGCATACCCCTAAAAATCTGCTCATTCGAGCTGTCCGCAGCGGGCAGAAAGGGTCGGCGGAAAAGTGGGAGCAGTACGAGCGCTTCCGCAGCTTCCTGCACATATCTCCGTCTTTGGAACATATGCTGGCGGACCTTTGGCCTACCCATTCCAAAAAATAATACGCAGGAAGTCCTATGGAAAGAATTGTCGATTGAAATAACATTTGCTACAATGGCAATAGATGGATAGACAATGGATGGGTGAACCGTATTGGAATCGATGATGTGGCTTGATTTTAGCATGTTCCTCGTACTGCTCGGTTTGTTTTTCTACGTGTTTGCTGTCGGTACCATTACCGTGCTGCACAAAATTTATTTCGCGCTGCATCTGGTGTTGATGGTTTGGCCGCTTACTCAATTTATTGCTCAAACGATGCCTGGTTCTCCATACAGGCTTTTTTATCTTTTGGCTTCTTACTCCGGATTGTCCTTGGTAGGCGTAGGGTGGTTTATCTTTGTTGTTTTTATGACGGGACAAGCCCAGTTGATACGTACGCGGCGGCTTATTATGCTGTCGGTCCCGGCGCTGATCTCCGTTGCGTTTGTCGTCGTAAATCCGGATCGGCTGTTCCTCTCCATTAACGAACAGTTGACGGATAAGCAGCTTCAAAGCGGACCGTTATACTGGTATATGATCGTTCAGCTGTTCTCTTATATTCTCGTATCCCTGGTGATCATGGGTTATACGCTCCGCCGCGGCGTGTCCGTCCGGCAGCAAATGCTTGTCCGAACGGCCATGAACGGGGTATTCGTGCTTGTTTTGTTCGGATTAGGCGATTTTTTCGTCAATATTATCCTTATTAACTATTTTTCCTCTTATTTCTCGATCTTCTCCGTAGGGATTACCTTGTCCGCGGTGTATCTTGTGCACGCGATTACGAGACACCGGGTCTTCGACATCATTCAAATCGTACAGCGAGATGTGATGAACACGATCTCGACAGGTATCATCGTCTTGGATGAGAGCGGGGTCGTGCTCGAGTTTAACAAGGCGATGAAGCCGATCTTGAAGCTGAAGATTGGCGAGCGGTTTTCTCCGGAGGCGCTTGCGGTCCATCTTCCCAAGCCGATTCGGAAGCAGTTCAACCAATTCCTGCAGGAGCAGAAGCTGTGGCCGATGGAACGTCAGGAGCTGGAGATTTCGCTGCATAATAACGGCCATTACCGTTATATCGTTGTGCAGGCCGCCCCTATTCTGAGCCAGAAGAAGAAGGAGCTGCTCGGCCGCCTTTTGACCTTCCACGACGTGACGGAGCTGCGTCTGCTGGTGGATGAGACCAATACGCAGAACGAGCTGCTTCAGGACAGGAACCGCGAGCTGTTAATCATGCAGGACGAGCTGTTCCAAGCCAACAAGAAGCTGGAGCATATGGCGATTACGGACGGATTAACCGGCTGCTATAACCGGAGATATTTGCTGCAGCAGCTGGAGCATGAGATTGCGGTGAACGTGCAATACGGCATTCCTTTTTCGATCTTCCTCTTCGATATCGATTTATTCAAGGCCATTAACGATCAATATGGCCATCTAGTAGGAGACGAAGTGATCTGCTCGACGGTCGAAGCGGTGAAAAACACGCTGCGTTCCGCGGATATTCTCGCCAGGTACGGTGGTGAAGAATTCACGGTCTACCTGCCTCATACGACCCGGGACCAGGCGGATATTATTGCCGATATGGTTAAGGAATCGGTAGAGCAGAATGTCGTCAGGACGGGCCTAGGCAGTCAGTCGGTCAGAGTAACAATCAGCATGGGAGTCGTTTCGGTAGAGCAGTTCGACAAGCGGGCTTTGGATGATCCGAAGGCTTTCCTAAGAGAATTGCTTGCCCAGGCTGACGCGGCATTATACGAAGCGAAATACAGCGGTCGCAACCGTATCGTCAAGCGTAAGCTGGCTTGATGGCAGACTCGGCAAACTAAGGGGTAACAGACCTGGTATGCCGAGTTTTTTTGTCATTATTTTAAGAAACAATGATAGATATCCTTCCATGATGGTCAGCCCAACGTATATCTGATAAAATAGCTTCGTACTGTTGATTGAGTATGGATCGAAAGAGGTATGAGCGATGAGAAAAGTGCAAATTGGATCGGTCAAACCTGGGGACAAGCTTGCAAAACCGATATTTCAAGATAATGGACGGGTTCTGCTTGGCGAAGGCGTAGAGCTGAATGATCGTTATATAAATCGGCTTCAAAATTTGGGCGTGGATATTGTTTATATTGAAGACGGCATGACAGAGGATCTTATTCCCGAGGATACGCTCAGGGACGAGACACGCCAGCAGGCGGTAGAAGCGATCTATAAGACGATGAATTCCTTCAAGGACCAGTCGGTTGTAATGAAGGGCAGGGCTATCGCCCCGGATTTGGGACGTACCTTTCGCAACGTGTTTGGCCAGATTATGACGGATTTGACGGCTAGGCCCAACATGATGGTCAATCTGACGAATATTCATGTCGCCGACGCTTATTTGTTCCATCATTCGGTGAATGTCGCAATGCTTGCCGGAGTGATGGGAATTGCGAAGGGTTATAACCGCAACCAGCTGGAGGAGCTTGGCATCGGAGCGCTCCTGTTCGATATCGGAATGACCAAGATCCCGCAAAAGCTGATTGAGAAGGTAGGACCACTGACAGCCGAAGAACGGGTAGTGATGGAGAGTCATACCAAGGAAGGCTTTGATATTTTACGCAAATATCATGACATCTCCGTCGTATCGGCGCATTGCGCGCTTCAGCATCACGAACGTTATGACGGCTCCGGTTATCCGCGCCGGCTGAAGCGGGACGAGATTCATATGTATGCCCAAATCGTGGGAATTGCGGATGTCTATGATGCGCTAACCTCTCCGCGGCCTCACCGCAAGCGGTATACGCCTTCCGAGGCGATTGAATTCCTGTTTGCCGCAGGCAATACTTACTTTGATTTTGATCTGATCAAGCTGTTCTGCAAGCATATATCCATATATCCGGTATCAACGACGGTACTGCTCAGCTCGGGACAGGTTGGGGTTGTGTCTCTTAACAGCGAGCTTGCCCTGCATCGGCCAAGAGTCCGGATTATCCGGGAAGCGGACGGCAAGGAACCGGCTTCGCCGTATGATCTGGAATTAAAAGACGAGCTGCATTTGACGATCATCAAGGAATTGTAATTTTGGACGGACGTGCATAGGATTCTATCCATACCAAGCTATCACTCTCTGAATATCCTAATAAAGAATTAGGAGGGAGGGTGACAAATGGCTGCTAGAATAAGACCGACTTTAAAAAGTCCTTCCAAAGGCAAGGGAAAAGTAATTAAAAGAACGGCCCAATTAGCACCTCAGCAATCAGGCCCGATTTTTAACAGATTGACAATCGTTTGGGTAAACGAGGAAGGGATTCCGTTTAACACTACCGGCTTTTTTGCTAGATTATCCAGAGGGAACACGGTTGTTTCCACCGCGAATTTCGACCGCTTTGGCGTAATTCGCTTCAACAATATTACGACTCTTACAAATGCAACGTTTACGCTCCGGATCTTCCGAAGCGCCGACGGAGCTTTATTCCGTACTAGAACGATTCCATCCGGCGTAGAGACATTTGCCGTTATCGGTTAATTCGACGAACTAGATTCAAAGCGGCTGTGCTAGTTATAACGTGCACAGCCGCTTTTTTATTTCTAATAGGTTAATGCGAATTGATTCAAGGGAATCCCCGAGCAATGGCGACCGGAAGAACATCATATGCGTGGTTTGCTTATTAACCTGACATCCTATGGGACAAGTTTCGAGGTGGATTGCTATATTCTGCACAGGCCGGTCTTTGAATATCTTGTTTATTAAGGTAAAATAATCGTAATTAGCGAGTTCGGGGGGAGGAACAAGCTACATATGACGGGACATGCACAGCACTTAAAGCTGCCTAAGCTGGAGCTGCTTCGCAGGATTTTGTTTATCACGCTGGGAGCGGCTCTTGTTTCAGTAGGATTGGAGATTTTTTTGGTCCCCAATCACATTATTGACGGCGGGATCGTCGGGATATCGATTATCGTATCCCATTTGACGGGACTGCCCCTGGGTATTTTCCTATTCCTTCTTAACCTGCCTTTTTTGGTGCTTGGCTACAAGCAGATTGGCAAAACGTTCGCGATGTCGACCCTGTACGGGGTAAGCGTGATGTCGCTTGGCACCTTCCTGCTTCATCCCGTTCCGCCTTTGACGGAGGAATATTTTCTTGCCTCGATATTTGGCGGAGTGATTCTGGGGATTGGAGTCGGTATCGTAATCCGTTTCGGCGGATCGCTCGACGGCACGGAGATTATCGCTATTTTGTTTAACAAGCGTCTGCCTTTTTCGGTTGGCGAGATTGTAATGTTTTTTAATTTGTTTATTCTCGGAAGCGCGGGTTTTGTGTTTGGCTGGGACCGCGCGATGTATTCGCTCGTCGCCTATTACATTGCCTACAAGATGATTGATATTACGATGGAAGGCTTCGAAGAATCCAAAGCGGTCTGGATCATCAGTGATGAGGCCAGAGAGATTGGCTCGGCCATTATGGACCGACTTGGGCGCGGCGTGACGTATCTGCATGGGGAAGGCGGTTTTTCTGGCGGGCAGAAGCGGATTATTTTCTGCGTCATAACCCGTCTGGAGGAAGCGAAGATGAAGTCCATTGTGCAAGAGCTGGATCCTTCGGCGTTTCTTGCGGTTGGCAATATTCACGATGTGAAGGGCGGCAGATTCAAGAAGCGGGATATTCACTAAAAGGATAGTTGGGAGAAAAGGCAGTGGACGAATTTGCAAGCATCCGCCATTGGACTTCGGGGCGGCAAAGCGACAGCTGGCAGCGGGAACGCGGAGTCCGGCTTGGCATTGGAGACGATGCGGCGCTTGTTGACCCTGCCGCTCCGATTGCCGGCGTAGCTTCACCGTATGAATACATCATGGCGATGGATACGATGGTAGAGACGGTGCATTTTAACGAGGTAACGATGTCCTGCGAGGATATCGGCTATAAAGCGCTTGCTTCCAATGTGAGCGATATAGCTGCCATGGGCGGCGTGCCGCTTCAGGCGCTTGTTTCGGTAAGCGTGCCGAGGCAGGTAGGGCCGGAGCAGATGCGCCGGCTCTATGATGGATTGTACGCTTGCGCCGAGCAATATGGCGTAGCGGTGATTGGCGGGGATACGACCTCGTCGCCGCAGCATCTTGTTGTCGCGGTGACGGTGACAGGCGCCGTCGAAGCGGGCAAAGCGCTGCGCCGGTCGGGGGCAAAGCCCGGCGACGCGGTTGTATTGACCGGGCCCGTCGGCAAGTCGGCAGCCGGGCTGCATTTCCTGCTCGCGCAGCATAAACGCGGCGCGGATAGGCTTGCGGGGGAAAGCGCGGCCCAGCTTGTGCGGGCGCACCGCCGGCCGTCTCCGTCGGTACGGGCGGGACGTCTGCTGCTGGCGCGGGGTACTTGCCATTCGCTTAACGACGTAAGCGACGGTCTTGCCAGCGAGGCTTGGGAGATCGCTGAAGCGTCGGGGCTTGCCGTATCTTTATTCGAGCGGCAGCTGCCTCGAAGCGGCAGTATGGCCGCTTATGCAGGCGCGGCTGGCATCGACCCGCTGGAATGGATGCTGTACGGCGGAGAGGATTATGTGCTGCTCGGGACGATTAAGTATGGCGATGCGGCAGCGACACAGGCGGCTTTCCATGCGGAAGGGCTGCCCTTTTACATCATTGGGGAGACGTCGGCAGGAGAGCCGGCGGTCGAATTAATCCGCGCGACGGACAGAGGCGAGCTGAGGCAGCCGCTGGCTAAACGGGGCTATAATCATTTTGAGCAATAAGCAGGTGAAGAAGATGACGATCGAAGGACAAGTTGTGCTTAACGTACGGAGCGAGCAGGAAACGGCCTTGCTTGCGCAGCGGATTGCCGGACTTGCGAAACCGGGCACGGTGCTTGCGCTGGACG
Source organism: Paenibacillus glycanilyticus NBRC 16618 (assembly GCF_004000805.1). Classification (GTDB taxonomy): domain Bacteria; phylum Bacillota; class Bacilli; order Paenibacillales; family Paenibacillaceae; genus Pristimantibacillus; species Pristimantibacillus glycanilyticus. The sequence goes on along the minus strand of NZ_BILY01000019.1, from coordinate 75,971 downwards.
GAGACCTTGGAGCCGGCAAAACAACCTTTTCGCAAAAATTCGCGAAAGCCATAGGCGTAACGGATATCGTAAACAGTCCGACGTTTACGATTATTAAAGAATACGAGGGGGCTGCGATGCCCTTTTATCATATGGATGTGTACCGTTTGTCTCTGGAAGAGGCCGATGAGCTGGGGCTGGACGATTATTTCTTCGGCGACGGGGTTACGATCGTGGAATGGGCAAGCTTGATTGAAGAGCTGCTGCCGCCGGAGCGACTGGAAATATATATTGCGCATGAGGGCGGCGAGGAGCGCCAGTTCCGGATCTCCGGAATCGGCGAGCCGTATGCCTCTTGGAGCGATGCGTTTTCGAATGAGATGGGAGCAGGGAATAACGATGACTGAACGAATGGATGGACCGGTATTAGCGTTTGATACTTCAACCGCTGCTTTTGCTGCAGCGATCTTGGATAAAGGCCGTATTTTGGGGGATATGCAGTCGCTTGCGGAAAGAAACCATTCCGTGCACGTCATTACCCATATCAAGCAGCTGATGGAACAATGCGGCGTAACGTCCAAGGATGTAGGCGCAATCGCGGTTGGCAGCGGGCCGGGGTCTTATACGGGGATGCGGATTGCGGTTGCGGCAGCAAAAACGCTCGCTTGGGTATGGGGCAAGCCCCTGATCGGCGTATCCAGCCTTGAGGCGATCGCCTACGGTGGCTGGCATCAAGCGTCAGGCATTCCGCTTGGTGCGGCTTCTGCTTCCGGAGCCGGCACAGGCGAAGACTGGGTGCTTCCGATTATGGATGCCCGGCGCGGACAAGTCTACACGGGCGGCTACGCGATGTCGGCAGATGGCGAGTGGAGCGGCTTTGCGGCGGACGGCGTAAGACTCATGCATGACTGGGTGGACCGGATTGCCGGAGAAGCGGCAAGGCAGCAGGGGCAAGTAAAACGGATTTGGGTTATTGGCGATCTGGCGCTGCACCGGGAAGAAGCAGAACGGCTTCAGGCTTTATGCGTGGCAAATCAGTCCGGAACGGAAGTGCATCTGCTGCCGTATGAACTGGAAGGCCGCGCGGTAGCCTGGCTTGGCCGGGAGCGTCTGCTAAAAGGAGAGATTGCGGATACCCATGGATTGACGCCTAACTATACCCAGCTTGCTGAAGCGGAAGTAAATCTTCGCGCCAAGCAGCAGGGGGAGGCGAAGTCCTAATGCTGTCCGATCTTGTTTTTCGTTCCATGACGGTGGCGGATATCCCGTCTATCGTTGCGATTGAGCATGAGGCGTTTGCCACTCCGTGGACGCCGGAAGCGTTCAAAAACGAGCTGACGAGCAATATGTTTGCGCGTTATATGGTGATGGAGCATGACGGCCAAATTATCGGCTACGGCGGGATGTGGGTCATTGTGGACGAGGCGCATGTCACTAACATTGCCGTGCGCGCCGATCATAGGGGCCAAGGGCTTGGAGAGCGGCTTTTAACCGAGCTGCAGCGGACGGCGGCTTTTTTCGGCGCGAACAAAATGACGCTGGAAGTACGCGTGTCCAACGAGATTGCGCAGGGCTTGTACCGGAAGCTGGGCTTTAAGCCTTCGGGCATCCGTCCGGCTTATTATTCCGATAATAACGAGGACGCGTTAATTATGTGGGCGGATCTCAATTCCTATGAGCCTGCAACAGAGGAGCAAGAATGGTGAGCACAACAAATCAGGATGCCGTCATACTGGCGATCGAAACAAGCTGTGACGAAACTTCGGTCGCTGTCGTACGCGGCGGTAAACATATACTATCCAACGTGATCTCGAGCCAGATCGAGATTCATAAACAATTCGGAGGCGTTGTCCCCGAGATCGCATCACGCAAGCATGTCGAAGTCATTACGCTTATGATCGAGCAGGCTATAGAGGAGTCCGGCCTTACGCTTCAGGATATCTCAGCGGTAGCCGTCACGCAGGGCCCGGGGCTTGTAGGGGCTTTGCTGGTTGGGATCGTTGCGGCCAAAAGCCTTGCGATGGCGCTGGACGTGCCTTTTATCGGGACGCATCATATCGCGGGTCATATTTATGCCAATCAGCTTGTTCATGAGCTGGAATACCCGTGTATGGCGCTTGTCGTTTCCGGCGGGCATACGGAGCTTGTTCTGCTGGAGAGCGAAGGCAGCTTCCGCATGATTGGCCGTACCCGCGACGATGCGGTTGGCGAGGCCTACGACAAAGTAGCAAGAGCTTTGAAATTCCCTTATCCCGGCGGACCTCATATCGACAGGCTTGCTTCGGAAGCGGAGGCTGTCATTGAGCTGCCGCGCGCATGGCTGGAGCCCGATTCTTATGATTTCAGCTTCAGCGGCTTGAAGTCTGCCGTCCTTGCCGTTATCAATCAGACGAACATGAAGGGCGAAACGCTGGATGCCGGCGCTCTTGCCCGCGGATTCCAGGAGTCGGTGACCGAAGTGCTCGTCGAAAAAGCGATTCGCGCCGTCCGCGCCTTTGGCGCCAAGCAGCTGCTCTTATGCGGCGGCGTAGCGGCGAATAAAGGGCTGCGAGCAGCACTCGCTTCGCGCTGCGACAAGGAAGGCGTGCCGCTCTTGGTTCCGCCGCACAAGCTCTGCACGGACAATGCGGCCATGATTGGCGCCGCGGCCTTTTTGAAATGGCAGAAGGGGGAATTCACTTCGCTGGATATGAAGGCGGAACCTAATTTCTCGCTGGAGGGCTGGGCTAAGCCATCCGTCTCTTCATAAATATTTTTGTTTTTATTTTAATTCTTGGAATTGACAGAATATTTGTTGGAGAATATAATGGGTACCAATAGTTCAAACTTCATACTGTGCAAACGCTAAGAACAGGAGTAGTAAGGCTAATCCGGGTTTAGAGAGCTGCGGGAAGGTGCAACGCAGTCGAAGGATACCTGAAACTCGCCTGGGAGCGGAGCAGCGGATAAGCGCGGCTGGCCATGGATAGCCCGCAAGTACGTTGCTACGGTTAACCCCCGTAACAGGGTGCGCATTCGTCAACATCCGGAGTTGGCAATGTGCCTAAGGTGGACATTCAAAGCTGTTTAACTTTGCAGCAGTAGATGTCAACAAGGGTGGTACCGCGCAGGTTAATGATAGCCTGTCGTCTCTTGATTTCAAGAGGCGACAGGCTTTTTGGTGTCTTTGAACTAGGATTGGGAAGTTTCAAGTTACGCACAGACGAATAAACATACGCTATTTCATATACAAAACGCTGGGAACAGGATCAGTAAAGCAATAGAGCGGGTACACAGCGCAATTGAGGAATCAGGCAAAGCCTGATCGAAGCAATTGCCGCTGCAGAGAGCTGCGGGGTGGTGCGACGCAGTCGAAGCTTAAGCTTGAACTCGCCTGGGAGCGGAATGATGGAGGCCGGCCGGCTGCTTAATAGCAGCAAGAGCTTATGGCGAGTACATCGTTACGGTAAACCTCCGTCATCGGGTGTTCAAGCGGGTCGGACCCGCATGAAGCTTAAGTTTAGCCAGCACGGCTGGCTGCTTCATGAAGGTTCCGGCCAATGAGAGTGGTACCACGGCAGCTCAATTACGGGCCTGTCGTCTCTTACACAGAGACGGCAGGCTTTTTTTGTTCCCCAAAAAACACATAACGGAGGGTATTCCCATGAAAAAAATTCAAATCTTCGATACAACTTTACGCGATGGCGAGCAGTCGCCTGGAGCTTCTATTGAGCCTGAACGCAAAATCATTATCGCCCGCCAGCTGGCGAAGCTGGGCGTTGATATTATCGAGCCGGGCTTTGCGATCTCCAGCCCCGGGGAATTTGCGGCTATCCAGCAAATTTCCCGCGAGCTGCAAAACGTTGAGATCTGTGGTTTTGCCCGCGCGGTGAAGGTCGACATCGATGCTGCCGTCAAGGCGACGCAGGATGCGGCCAAGCGGCGCCTGCATCTGTTCATCTCTTCCTCGGATATCCATCTGAGCCATCAGATCCGCAAGACGCGGTCGGAAGTCGTTCAGATTGCAAGGGATATGATTTCTTATGCGAAGCAGTTTGTTGACGAGATTCAATTTGCCGCAATGGACTCCACCCGTTCGGACCGTGATTTCGTCATTGAGCTGGTCGAAGCGGCAATTGAATCGGGAGCTACAATTATTAACCTGCCCGACACGCTCGGTTATGCTCTGCCAAATGAAATGGTCGATCTGTTCACGTCGGTACGCCGGCAGGCGCGAGGCGGAGACAAGGTTCGCTACAGCACGCATAATCATAACGATCTGGGCATGGCGGTCGCGAACAGCCTGGCAGCCGTGCAAGCGGGGGCAACGCAGGTTGAGGTTACCGTAAACGGCGTTGGCGAACGGGCCGGCAACTGCTCGCTGGAAGAGCTGGCGATGCTGATCGAGACGCGCAAATCGGCGCTGCAGATCGAGACCAATATCGAGCAAAGCGAGATTTATACGACCTCTCATATGGTCAGCCGCGCGATGCATTATCCAATCGCCTATAATAAACCGATTGTTGGCCGCAATGCCTTCCAGCATGAATCCGGCATTCACCAGGACGGCTTGCTGAAGGACCGCAGCACCTATGAGATCATGGATCCGGAAGCTATGGGAATCTCCCGCAGCATGATTATTCTGGGCCGCCATTCCGGCCGCCATGCCATCAAGCACCGTTTGTCGGAATACGGCATTGCAGTAGCGGACAACGAATTGAACGATGTGTATAACAAATTCAAACAAGTTGCCGACGAGAAAAAGATCGTCACCGATGATGAGCTGATCCGCATTGCCGGCGAAGCGACCGAGACGCAGCCGGATCCATACAAGCTGATGGACCTGCAGGTATTGGCCGGCAGCCAGAAGTCCCGCATTGCTTCGGTTACTATTCGGGACGGAGAGGACGGCCAGGAGCGTTCCTACTCCGGTATGGGCGAAGGACCATTGGAGGCGGTAATCCACTGTATCCAGCAGGCGATTCCCGTAGCCGCCCAATTCGAGGACTTGGAGCTGCATTCGTTATCGACGGGAGAGGATGCCCACGGCGAAGCGGTTGTGAGCATTATTATCGAAGGCGAACGCTTCCGCGGCACGTCCATTCATAAGGACATCATTTACGCGGCTGCCCAAGCTTATGTCGCGGCCTGCAATCAGGCGGTTATGACAAGCAGAAAACAGGTCATAGAAGAAAATGTCGGTTAATTGGAATAGTTATCCACAAAATCGCGACTGTTGTGCATAAGAGGAGAAAAACGGATAAATACAACGTTTTTCCTGTGCATAAAATTGCGTGCAAGTCGTGGATAGTTTTTACACAGCCTGCCTGTGGATAATGTGTATAACGTGGATAGTTGCAGGGATAAGGAAGCTTTTGTAAGTAATTAGTGACATTAACCTTTACAAATCACGCTTTGTTATCGACAGAATTAACTAACAATTCACGTTTTATTGTGGATAAACCTGTGGAAAAGGTGGACATTTCCCCGAAAGCACGAATTTTGTGCTCTCGGGGCTTTTTTTGTCCATTGCGCCCCCGCAAACCATGCCGCAAAAAAATTGCGTGAATCTGCAGCATGGTTTTCGGTGAAAACACTTTCAAATTCAGGTAAGGTTAAATTACTAGATCACGTTACGGCGAGTAGGTATTCCGGCCTGAATGGAGGAGAACTGCAGTGAACTTAGAGACGGTCATTCAAGTAAACTCGATTTGCAAATGCTATGGTCCGTACAACGCTTTAAATGAAGTCTCCTTTGAAGTAAACAGAGGCGAGCTGTTCGGCATTATCGGGACAAGCGGGGCAGGCAAAACCACCCTGCTGGAGATGCTCATGGGACTTCGCCGACCTGATCAGGGAACGATTGAAGTACTTGGCATGGATGCCATTATGGAAGCCAAGCAGCTGAAAGAATATATCGGAATGCATATGTACAGCAATTCGCTCGTAGACAATCTAACGGTTCGCGAAGCGCTGGAATTGTTTCAATCGTTTTACATCAAACAAAATGACATCGATCGGATTATTGCGGATCTGGAGCTGGAGCCGTACGTGAACAAGCCGGTGAAACGGCTGTCCGGCGGCTGGCAGCAGCGCATCGCGCTTGCTTTCGCGCTGGTGAACGATCCTGAAATCATATTCCTCGATGAGCCGACAACCGGGCTTGATAAGCAGGCGAGAGCCGATTACTGGGCACTGCTTATGAAGCTGAAGAGTCAAGGCAAAACGATCGTTATGGCATCCCATGACATGGGGGAAATGCAAAGGAATTGCGATCGCATTGCGGTGCTGCGCAAAGGGGATATCGTCAGATGCGATTCTCCGCAGCAGCTCATCTCCCAAATTCCAGAGGGCTGTTTTTCGATGGAAGGCGTATACGTTCATTTCGCTTACGCGGGAATGTAGCCTTGCCTAGATGATCCGGCCTAGTTTGAAGGAGGACTTTTGCGCATATGGAGCCTAGAAACGACACCAACGAAAGTCCGTCCGTTCATCGAAGCCAGGTGATAGAGAAGCGCATGGAGATGATTGCCGTGCTGCTCGATAAATTAAATGGGGAGGAGATCGTCCAACAATCCAAAACCAAGAAGCAACCTCAAAAGCGAAAGGGGCGAAATAACGACAAGCTGATGCAAATAGTTGGCGGCATATTCTTTCATCGTATAAGATAAGGATGACACTACCGTGACGGAGGTCAGAGGATGGAAGAACTAGTGCCTATGATCGGGCATGAGATGCTGCGGATTTCCGATAAGTATTTCACTACGGAGCCGCTTCGCGGATATGCCCGTGCTTTTATACGGGAAAAGCAGGCCGAATCGATGAGATTCGGTCTTTTGACCGTGCTTCATTACCGGATGTTCGGAGGGGAATCGGGGCAGATCTATCAGGCTGCCGCGGCTGTGGAACTATTTATTCTTGCTTCGGATATTCTGGATGATTTGCAGGACGGGGACGCGCCGCATCAAGCTTGGTCCCAGGTGCCGCCGGCGGCTGCGATGCAGGCGGCGGCCTCCTTCATGGTGCTTTCGCAGCAGGCGATGCTGGAGCTGGAGTTCGATCAAGTCTTGCTGCTCCGGGTGGCCCGTATGATGAACGGCCAATTGCTGAAGGCGGCAAACGGACAAATGCTGGATTTGATGAATGCCGTGACGGACGAGGATTCCTATCTCGCCATGGTTCAGCATAAATCGGCGGCGCTTATCGTATTCGCCTGCATGGCGGGGGTCATGCTGGCAGGCCGGGAATGGCATCCCGTCGTTGCGGAATATGCCGAGGAAGTAGGAATGGCGGCCCAAATTAAAAATGATATTAAGGACCTGCTTCGCTGGGATGACAAAAATGATTTCATTTTGCGCAAAAAGACCCTTCTTACCCTGTTCCTTTTGGAGGAACTGGCAGAAGGGGATCGATGGATTTTGGACTATTTCGAAGGCAGGCTGCAGTCGGAGGATGTCGCAGGCAGGCAGCAAATGCTGGAAGAAGCGTGCGACCGGACAGGGGCGGCATTATACGGCTCGGTGCGCATGAGGATGCATTTTAACCGGTTCCAGGAACTGCTCGAAGAGGTACCGGAGACCGCCTCGGCTAAGGACAAGCTCCTAGAGATTTTCTCCAGCTAGAGCCTTTCTTCACAAACCGCAATGACGATTGCGGAAAATACGGGACATGTTGGCGTTTGCTGTCGAAAGATTTCCTGCTATAGTAGAATCAGAATTTGATTCTACTATAGCAGAGGAGGAATTTTAAATGTTGAAAGATGCTATTCGTTCGCTTGCTGCAAGCAAAGAGAAAATGTCGATGGTGATGGGTGGACAGCTGCAATTGGCTGGCGTATCCGCAGCTGAGCACAAAGCACTCCAAGATGCGCTGAAGAATCAAGACGAGAAAAAAGGTAATTACACGCTGGCTGTTTGGGGCTAATATAGCCATAAAACGACTTCATGCGAGTGCAGGAGGAGATACGATGTTTAGACCAACTCTTAGAATTTCAGCACCTCTCTTCCTGATTACATTTCTCGTCATTTTGCTCTATTTGACCCTTACGATCATCAAGGAGCCTTTTATAGGCGTCGAGCTAGTGCAAGGTTCAAAGGGAGATTATTTCGTGAAAGCTCTCGAGCCTGCCGGACAAGCGATTAGCAAAGGCATCTTGGTCGGCGATAAAATTATTTCCGTGAACGACGCGCCGGCAGGTCAATATAGTAATGTGAAGAAGTTTTTCTCCATTGAGAAATCAGATTCCGTGCTGGTCGAGCACAGTAATAAGGAACAGCAGTTAATAGAGTTTAACCGGGGCTGGTATGGGGATCATTCCAGTTGGGAATGGTTCATTCAGCTGTACATACCGCTTATTTCGCTGATCCTGTTCGCAGGGTTTTCTTCTTTTCTGTATTCGAAAAGGAAAAATGACAGCGCGGCATTGATGCTTATGCTGTTTTTTGCCACGATTGGGTTATGCTATTACTCCTCGGCGGCATCCTATCGAAGCGATCCTGTCGGATTTTCGATTATCTATTTCGTACTCCCTTCAGTGCCGATTATTTTCCTGCAGTTTATGAATCAGTACATGAAGCGGTATAATGTCGTCTTCATCAGCAAAGCCGGATTAATCGGAATGCTGAGCACGTTTGGCGCAGTGGAGCTGGGCATGCTGCTGTATGTCTGGACGGATCTGGTGTCGAACAGCGCGTTTGTCTACATACGGATGTTGTATTACGGTACCTTGCTTATCGGGAATTTCATCTGCATCTATCAGCTCGTCAGAAAGTTTCTGCAGTACCGCAAGACGAAGTTTAATTCGTTATTCAAAATCACGCTGGTATCGCATATCGTGGCGTTTACGCCGTTTACGGCAATGAACCTGCTGCCGCTCTTTATTGGCGGGGGACAGATTTTGCCGGCTGCCTTTACTTCGTTATTTTTGTTTGTGCTGCCGATCGTTTATTTCTATCTGCTCACATCCAATCAGCTCTTTGACATTGACTTCATCCTGACAAGGTTTAAATATTATACGCTTCTGTCCGCCCTGCCGGCTCTTCTGCTGACGCTTGCGATTATCGGAGTGCTGAATGGAAAGGCAGACGTATCCTGGATTGGTTACATTCAAATTTTCTTGACTACTTATGTAGTGATGACTCTCTTCTTGTACGTGAAGGAGCAAATCGATCATAAGTTCCGGCCGAAGCTGTTCAAAGCCATGTACAGCTATCAGGACAGCCTGGACCGATTCTCCCGCAAGGTCGCAACCGTGATGAAGAGAGCGGATTTGGAGGCTGTGCTGAAGCAAGAGATCAGCGACCTGCTTCCGGTTAACCGGATTGATTTTGTCCTTGTGGATCAGGCAGACGGCTCCGTGCACAAGCTGGGTGAATCCGACGAGGAGAAAGGAACGTCCTTGTTCCTGCTTCAGGTGGCGGAGTCGCTGCAGGTTGGCGAAATGGTGGAGCTGCCGCATGGCATAGGGCTTGTAATCGGCCGTCAGCGTTCCAAGTACCATGTCGTCTGGATCGGTTCGAAGACGAACCATACCCGGTTCAACTCGGACGAGCTGCGCTGGTTAAAGACGCTCGCGAATTATTCCAGTATTGTCTTTGAGAATCTATACCTGATCGAAGGCCTGATTGAGGACCTGGAATCGGAAGTGCGCAAAGAGCAGACTACCGCCCCTTGGGTTCTGCGGTTGTTGTTCTGTCTGTCGGAGAACGAACGCAGGAAGCTGGCGGCCGATCTTCACGATTCCGCGCTGCAGGACCAGTTAATCTGGTACCGCAAGCTGGAGGGATTGATGAACGATTATCCCATCTCGGACAATCTCAGCGATGAGCTGAACGAGATCAAGGAAGGCCTGCTGGACGTTATTCACCAGATCCGGGAGACCTGCAATGAACTGCGGCCGCCGCTTCTGAAAGAGATGGGCGTCATCGAAGCGGTTGAATCCATCGTGGAGCACTCGCAGATGCGCGATAATTTCGCCGTTGATTTCAGGCCGAAGCCGTTTGCCCATCCGCTTAACGAAGAGCAAATTACAGCCATTTACCGGATCGTGCAGGAATTGCTCAGGAACGCTGCCAAGCATGCGCAGGCGAACCGGGTTACCCTGGAGCTTGAACAGCGGAAAGGAAAAATCTACTTCCGCTACAAGGATGACGGTATCGGGATGGATGTTGATTATATGAAAGCCTCCTTTGAGCATATGGGGCTGTCCGGCATTAAAGAGCGGGTAGCGAGCCTTGAAGGGGAGATTACGTTCCGGTCGAAACGCGGCAGCGGGCTGGAGGTTGTAATCAACTTGCCGGAGACAATGACAACCGGTCGTTCGGAAAGGGGATTATTGCGTGATTCGTATCTTATTAGTTGATGATCATCCTTCCGTTGGCGAAGGAACCAAAACCATGATCGAACAGGATCCTGAAATGAAGGTAACCGTCGTGCTATCCGCCATGGAAGCGCTCGATGCCGTCAATCATGACCCCTTTGATATTATATTGTGTGACCTGAATATGCCGGGAATCAGCGGTCTTGAGCTTACGAAGCGGCTCATTCAGCAAGATCCCGACCGCCGGGTTCTTATCTATACCGGCTATGAGATCAGCACCCATTACAACCTGCTGATTGAATGCGGAGTCTCCGGGTTTATATCCAAGACGGTATCGAGGGAGCAGCTTCATAACAACATCCGCTGCGCGATGCGGGGGGAAGCGGTTATTCCGATAACCCTGCTGAAGCAGCTGCGGCGTAATGAAGTGAAGATTACCCGCGCGGAGAAAGCGATCGAAGAGGTCTCGATTAATGAACGGGACCAGGATATTTTGCAGGAAGTGGCTAACGGCAGCAGCAATAAGGATATCGCTGCCAAGCTTCATATGAGCCAGCGGACGGTAGAGTATAATTTAACCCGTATTTTCGAGAAGCTGAGCGTGCGTTCAAGATCCGAAGCGATTGTAGAAGCGAAACGGCTTGGCCTCATTCGCATGGAGCAATTTTTAACCTAATTGATGCTTACCCCGACTTCTCGCGATTCACCGCCGGTGAGCGTGAAAGTCTTCCTATATGGGATAGCTGCGGCGGAAGCTGCGGAAACGTATCCCCATGATTTGTCTATGTAAGACCACCCTAACTTTTGGTTTCCCTCTCAATGCTTACGCCTATATGGCGTAAGCATCTTTTTTATATAAAACAAAGTATAATTGTATCCATAAGGATTGCAGCATACATATGAGTGCAAGGTGGAGGCAAAGCAATGAAATATATATGGTTATGGGTGGTCTATATTATCCTCTTTACGATGGCTGCTATCGGTCTGGAAATATGGGAGGGAAACAAGATTACGACGACGGAATATTACGGGCTGCGCAACATGGGCAGCATCTTCGTTATGTTTTGCTTGCTTAGCAGCATTGTTCTATACGCGGTGACTTTCTTTCCGTTAACTTTGCTTCTTACGAGGTTCGTAAAGCTATTACCTGCGAGAATCGTCTTATATTCCATTGCCGGGGGGATAGTCGGAATATGGGTGTTTGATCAATTTTATGATTTGGGCGACGACTATTACGTAAAGGGATACGGTCTTAATGTAAATAGTGCCCTTATTCTGTTTGGGCTGGCAGGATTCCTCTACTCCATCATGGACAAGCTTTTGGAGAGGAAAAAGATATAAAAAAACCTCCCCGGCGCTATCACGAGGATGCGCGGGAAGGTCTTGGCGCTTATTCGCTTAATTGCTCCCACTGCTCATAAGCGGCGTTAAGCGATATGCGTTTCCCTTCAATTTTGGCTTGAATCTCTTGGATGGCCATATAGTCGTTAAAGATAGCCGGATCGGTTAATTGAACCTCGAATTCGGCTATCTGCTCCTCCAGCGAAGCGATCTCCTGCTCAAGCTGCTCCAGCTTGCGAAGGCGGCTCCGCTCTTCCCGTTTGGCTTGCTTATCCATTTCGTAGGAAGTTGGAGCTTCCGCAACAGGCTGGTTGGATTTGCTGGCCAGCTTTGCCGCTGCTTCGAGGCGGGCTTCTTCCAGCTCGGCTTTCTTCTCGATCATGTCATCATAATTTCCTAGGAAATGCTCGGTTCCTGTCGGAGTCAGTTCGACGATACGTTCCGCCATTTTGTTAAGGAAATAACGGTCATGGGAGATAAAGAGCAAGGTTCCCTCGTAATCGAGCAAGGCGGACTCAAGCACCTCTTTGCTGAACAGGTCCAGATGGTTGGTAGGTTCGTCCAGAATGAGGACGTTTGCCTGCTCCAGCATCAGCTTGGCAAGCGAGACGCGCGCTTTTTCCCCGCCGCTGAGGGAGGAAATGCGCTTTAGGACATCCTCGCCGCTGAACAGGAAGTTGCCAAGCACGGTACGCACGCGGGCTTCCTCCATATGCGGGTATGTGCCCCATACTTCCTCTAGCACCGTATTGGACGGTGTTAGCCCGGTCTGCTCCTGGTCATAGTACCCAAGCTTGACGTTAGAGCCCCAACGGACAATGCCGGTCTGCGGCTGTCTTTGTCCGACCAATACTTTTAGCAGCGTTGACTTGCCAATCCCGTTTGGTCCGATGAGGGCAACCGTTTCGCTGCGGGACAGCTTGAAGGATACGTGCTGGAACAGCTGGATGTCCTTCTCCGGAAACTTGACGGACAGGTCGGCGACATCCAATACGTCTTTGCCCGTCTGGCGCTCGATCTCGAACGTAAAACGGGCTTTCTTCAAGTCGCCAAGCGGCTTGTCGAGCACATCCATTTTATCGAGCGCTTTACGTCGGCTTTGAGCACGCTTGGTTGTGGAAGCGCGGACGATATTGCGCTGAATGAACTGCTCCATCTTGGCGATTTCTTCCTGCTGCTTCTCGTATTGCTTCATGTCGGCCTCGTATTCGGCAGCCTTCAGGTCTATGTACCGGCTGTAGTTGCCCGTGTAGCGTCTGGCGGCATGCCGTTCGATCTCTACGATGGTCGTAACAAGGGCATCGAGGAAGTAACGGTCATGGGAGACGACCAGAATGGCGCCGGAATAGCCTCGGAGATAACCCTCGAGCCAGGTCAGCGTAGGAATGTCCAGATAGTTGGTAGGCTCGTCGAGCATGAGCAGATCCGGTGCCTGCAGCAGAATGCGGGCAAGCGCAAGACGGGTCTTCTGACCGCCGCTTAAAGTGCTGATCAGCGTGTCAGGCGGGAAGCTTCCGAACCCCATCCCGTGAAGGACGCTGTTAATGCGGGTGTTGATCTCGAAGCCGCCCTGCTCGCGGAACCAGTCGGACTTGCGGGAATAACGGTCGAGGACATCCTCGTAACGCTTGGGATTGTCGTGAAGAGCCGGGTCAGCGATTTGCTGCTCCAGCTCGCGAAGCTCTTGTTCAGCTTCGATCAGATGGGAGAATACGGCGCGCATTTCCTCAATGATCGTGCGGTTCGATTGAAGACCGCTGTTCTGGGCCAGATAGCCGATCCGTGTTTCCTTGGCTTTATGAATGGCACCGGAGTCGTAGGAGAGCTCGCCCGCGATAATTTTGAGCAGTGTCGATTTGCCCGCGCCGTTTACGCCTACAAGTCCTACCCGTTCGCGTTCCAGGACTTGCATCGATATATCGGATAAGATGACGTCTATGCCATAATTTTTACTGATATTGGATAATTGAAGCAGCATGAATAATACCTCCAACAAATAATGACAGGCTTTTCCGTTCCATTATATATTACCAGTCGCCATTGGCGAAAGTTGCATAACAATGGTAAACTACAATTAAACAAAAAGCATGTATGGGAAGGCTGAGCCGGGGAACGATGAATGAACAATCAAACGGGATGCCGCTGGACAAAGCGGCGCTGCGTAAGGCTATCACAAAGCTGCGTGACGGCATTCCCCTTGAAGAGCGTATCATCCGGTCGGAGGCGGCATGCCGGTATTTAGCGAATTGGATGATGGATCGCGGAGTGACAAGCTTTCTGTGTTATGTGCCATTCCGTTCCGAACTGAATACCCGTTCATTGATTGAGTGGGGCTGGAAGACGGGAGCGGAGGTTGTTGTTCCGAAATGTTATCCGGCGGACCGGTCAATGACTTTGCATAAACTAAGCAATTGGAGCGGTCTTAAGGCAGGAGCCTACGGTATTCTGGAGCCCGACCCGGATAAGTGTCCGGCGCTGCCGGATACCTACGTTCCAGGTCTTGTCGTTACGCCGGGGATCGCTTTCGATCCAAAAGGCGGGCGTCTCGGCTACGGCGGCGGATATTATGACCGTTTTGCCGAGCGGCTGGCTCGCGAGCAGGCGGATGTAACGTGGCTTGGCATCGCGTTCGAAGATCAGCTGGTGGACGATATTCCAATGCAAGCCCATGACAGGCGAATGGACGGTATTGTAACGGAGCTTTCAGCAAGAGTTTGGAGTGAACGCTAATGGAACTGACGCATTTTAACGAGCAAGGACGGGCGCGGATGGTTGACGTCAGCGATAAGGAAGTAACGGCGAGAACGGCAACCGCGCGTACGCAGGTGAAGATGAACCCGGGTACGCTGGCCCGCATTAAGGAAGGCAGCATCGGCAAAGGGGATGTGCTTGCCGTGTCGCAGGTAGCTGCGATTATGGCCGCGAAGAAAACATCGGATTGGATTCCGATGTGCCATCCGCTTCCGCTTACGGGCGTAAATGTTACCTTCGGGGATAACGGACAAGATGAGCTGTATATTGAAGCAACGGTCAAGACAACCGGCAAGACAGGCGTAGAGATGGAAGCTTTAACAGCTGTCTCTGCCGCCGCGCTTACCGTGTACGATATGTGCAAGGCGCTGCAGAAGGATATGGTCATCGGTCCCACGTACCTGATTGAGAAAACAGGGGGCAAAAACGGAGACTATCGGATTTGACAACCCATGAGCGGATAAGGGATGGGAGGAATAATAGATGCGGTGGAAAGTAGCGATATTGACGGCAAGTGACAAAGGCTCGCGCGGTGAACGCGAAGATACTAGCGCACAGGTTATTCGCGAGCTGGTAGAGGAAGAACTGGGCGGAGAGATTGTCGATTACCGGATCGTGCCCGACGAGCAAGACGAGATTATCGCGGCCATGATCGAGATGACCGAATATTATCAAGCGGATCTGGTCTTAACGACGGGCGGAACTGGTCTGGCGCAAAGGGATGTAACGCCTGAAGCAACGCTTAAGGTGGTTGACCGCCTCGTACCCGGTATTTCGGAAGCCATGCGGATGGGCGCCTTGCAGAAGACCCGCCGCGCAATGCTCTCCCGCGGGGTATGCGGCATTCGCGGACAAGCTCTGATTATTAATCTGCCCGGCAGCCCAAAAGGCGTCCATGAGAGCCTGATGGCGATTATGGATCAGCTGCCGCATGCCTTGGAGATCGTCACCGGCACGCATGGAGATCACGAATGAGCGGATCGGATACGATACTGAAGGAAGTTCCGGTTCGGGAAGCGGTTGGTCTCCGGCTTGCCCATGATCTTACGCAGATTATACCCGGACAGTTCAAAGGACGTTTGTTCAAAAAAGGTCATGTCATTACGGAAGCGGATATTCCAAGCCTGCTGGATATCGGCAAAGAGCATATTTATATTATGGAGCTGGGCGAGAGCGAGCTGCATGAGGATGATGCGGCCATCCGGATGGCGATGGCGCTTGCCGGAGAAGGAATTGCGCTGTCCGATCCGCATGAGGGCAAGGTCAGCTTGAAGGCTGCAATGCAAGGTCTTGCATTAGTAGACCAGATTCTCGTGGAAGCGATTAATGAGCTTGGAGAGGTTGCCTTGGCGACGGTGAAGACGAACAGCGTCGTACAAGAAGGCCGGGCGCTCGCTGCTACCAGAGCCATTCCTCTTACCGTGCCTAAAGCAAAGGTTGAAGAGGTGGAAAGACTGGCTGCGGAATATAGGGCGGCCAATGAAGGGGAGGCTCCTCTTCGGGTCGTTCCTTTCCGCAAGCTGCGCGCGGGACTTCTGACAACCGGCGGCGAAGTATTTTCCGGACGCATTCAGGATAAATTTGGTCCGGCCGTCCGTTCCAAGCTGGAAGCGTTTGGCTCGGAAGTAGCCGAGCAGCGTTTCGCGCCGGATGACCGACAAATAATTGTCAAGGAAATACACTATTTGCTAGAGCAACGTTATGATATGATACTAGTGACCGGCGGAATGTCGGTTGATCCTGATGACCGGACACCAGGCGCGATAAAAGCGTCCGGAGCGGATATTGTCAGCTACGGCACGCCAATGCTGCCGGGCTCGATGCTGCTTATGGGTTATTTGAACGGCGTGCCGATTATGGGATTGCCGGGCTGCGTCATGCATGATCCGTATACTTCCTTCGATGTACTGCTGCCTCGTATATTAGCTGGTCAGACTATCGTGAGAGAAGACATTGTCCGTATGGGATATGGCGGTTTGAACAACGGTTAGTGTAGTACATAAGCGTATAACGATGAGGAGGAAGATCGAGGATGTCTGGAATTGGCGCAACGGGATTTATTTTGCTCGCAATTGTCGCTTTGCTGTTGTTTGGACCAAACAAGCTGCCTGAGCTGGGACGCGCATTCGGGCGCACGCTGAAGGAGTTTAAAGCAGGCGCAAGAGATATGATGGATGACGAGAAAGACAACAAACGGGTTGAAGTGAACCGTACGGAAAATATCGAAGTGGATAATAAGCGGCTTCCGGACTAAACCGGGCCCGCTTTTTTGCTGAAAGGGGGCTATAAAGATGAGTACATCACAAGACAAGGCTTCCGGACAGAGCTTCGACCGGGCCCGGATTCGCGAAGAAGGCTTGATGCCGCTATTCGAGCATCTTGGCGAGCTGCGGAAGCGGATTATTTATATGCTGATTGTTATCGTACTAGGCCTTATTATCGGACTCGTTATAGCCGAACCGGCCTATAACTTCCTGATGGAGCAAGAGCCGGCTAAAGGCTTGCAGCTGCATGCGTTCTCCTTGTGGGACGGCATCGGCATTTATATGAAATTTGCCTTTGTTATTGCCCTATTGCTGGCTATTCCGTTTACAGCCTATCAGCTGTGGGCCTTTGTGAAGCCTGCGCTTAAGCCGAATGAACAACGGGCAACCATTAAATACATACCGTTTGCGCTCATTATGTTCCTGGTTGGCCTATCTTTTTCATATTTTGTCGTGTTCCCGCTGGCCTTTCATTTCACGCGAAAAGTATCGGCGAATCTTAATCTGGAAGAAACGATTGGGATTACGCAGTACTTCTCCTTTATGTTTAATATTTTGATACCGATTTCACTCTTGTTCGAGCTGCCGCTTGTTATTATGTTCCTGACGGCCATCCGGATTCTTAACCCGGTAAGGCTACGCAAGATGAGACGGATTGCTTATTTCCTTATGATTTTTATCGGTGTCGTTGTGACGCCGCCGGACTTCGTATCCGACAGCCTGGTTGCGATCCCCCTTATTATTCTGTATGAGATAAGCGTGCTGCTGTCCGGAACGGTATACAAGAAACAGCTTGCTGCTGCCGAGAAACGCGAAGCAGAGTGGGCAGCGGGGCAATAACCCTGCGTTAAGCCAAAAAGACCTTGGGACTCCCAAGGTCTTTTTTTTGCTGCGTCGGCATTCGCCGGATTAATAACTCATGGCATTATCTTTGTACAGCTCTCGTCCGCCGAGCAGGGCGGCAAGAGTCTCGCGGCTCGCGGAAACGGCTGTCTTGCGTCCGGAAGCGACTCTCTCGCCCGGGCCAACAACGGCGACTTGCTCGCTTTGAGGAGCGCCAATAACCGCGCCGTCCTCGATAACCGCGTTTTCTCCGATAATGGCCTTATGAATACGGACATTCCGTCCGATTCTTGCGCCCGGCATAATGATGCTCTCGTATATCAGGCTGCCTTTGCCAACATCGGCACCGTCGCTGATAACGGAACGCTGCGCAATACCTTCCATCCGGCTATTGTCATGAACAATGCTGTCCCGCTGCGCAGACAGGTTTCGGAGAGCAGGACGCATAGGGCTTTGGCGTTTTTGGCTGCTGCCATACAATGGCCAATGCGGCTCGGACAGGCTTAGCGTACCGTCAATCAGCTCCATATGCGCTTCCCACAAGCTGTCGACCGTGCCGACATCGCGCCAGTAGCCTTCATAAGGATAAGCCGTCAGGCTTGCTCCATCCTGCAGCAGCATCGGAATGACATCTTTGCCGAAGTCATGGCTGGAAGCGGGATTGCCGGCATCTTTCAGCAGCACCTCCTTCAGCTTGTCGGTACGGAACATATAAATGCCCATGGAAGCAAGGTTGCTTCTTGGACGGGAGGGTTTTTCCTCAAATTCAACCACGCTGTAATCCTCGTTCGTATTCAAAATGCCAAAGCGGCTTGCTTCATGCCACGGGACGCGCTTGACCGCAATCGTAGCGGCTGCTCCGCTTTTGACATGCGCCTCCAGCATCGGTCGGTAATCCATTTGATAGATATGGTCGCCGGAGAGAATGAGAACAT
Organism: Paenibacillus glycanilyticus NBRC 16618; assembly: GCF_004000805.1. Lineage (GTDB taxonomy): Bacteria > Bacillota > Bacilli > Paenibacillales > Paenibacillaceae > Pristimantibacillus > Pristimantibacillus glycanilyticus. The sequence goes on along the minus strand of NZ_BILY01000019.1, from coordinate 57,561 downwards.
GCTCCGGATTATGCTGCTCCATATAGCTTAGATTGCAATAGATGGCATCAGCTGTCCCTGCGTAGTATCCGTTTGGAGAAGCTTCGGAAGCGGGCAATAAAGCAATCTCACCCAGATGCTTAGGCTGCACGGCGTTCAGCCATGCTTCTCCGCCGCCGATATGACGTTGAACGGTGTCCGCGCAAAATTGAGTCAGCACGCCAATCCGTCGAATTCCCGAATTCATGCAGTTGCTAAGCGGGAAATCAATCATCCGATACTGTTCTCCGAAGGGGACAACCGGTTTGGCCAGCGCCGTCGTAAGGGGTGCAAGCCGTTTGCCTTCGCCGCCTGCCAATAACATCGCCATGCAATTCATCTGTGTCATTCTATATTCCTCCAAGCTTTCTCGTATTAGGATGGTATAATCGAAAGTGTCCTTGTATCATCTGCTTACACCAGAGCTTCCGCCTTTGAAACAGCTGTTTCTATAAAGCTATTAGCGGGTATTAAACATTCTGGAATGTGTTTTTTGGCTTACGAAGCAAGAATTGCCGCCAAAAGCAGGCGCCAATTCTTTAAGCAAATCCTTACGAAGTAAGAATTGCTACAAAAGTGGTAGCAATTCTTAAGCACATGCTTACGAAGTAAGAATTGTCACCAAGAGCATGTGACAATTCTTTTTAGGAGGTTGGAAATATTGAAACGAAGCAACAAGCTTAGCGCAGACGATATTTATCAATTCCGCGAAGGAACATGGCTGAACAGCTATCGGAAGATGGGCGCGCACTTAGCGGTGGAAAAAGGACGCAGCGGCGTTCGTTTCACGGTGTGGGCACCAAACGCGAGACGTCTTGCCGTCGCATCGGACCGTAATAGCTGGGACGGGTTCAAGGAAGCCGGCTATGAGCTGGAGAAGGTCGGAGAGTCGGGGATATGGAGCGGATTTATCGAGGGCTTTGGTAATGGGGATTTGTATAAATACGATATAGAGACAAGGGCTGGCGGCAGGCAACTGAAGGCGGATCCTTATGCGTTCAAGGCTGAAGTGCGGCCTCGCACGGCGTCGGTCATCTGCTCATTAGACGGTTACGAATGGCAGGACAAGAGCTGGCTTCGCGGACGCAAGCCGCTGTTTGGCCAGCCTATAAATATTTACGAGGTACACGCCGGCACATGGAGGCAGCATCAGGATGGGCGGCTGTATACGTATGAAGAGCTGGCGGAGGAGCTGCCCGCCTACGCGGCGGAGATGGGATACACCCATATCGAGCTGATGCCCTTGGCGGAGCATCCGTACGACCGTTCCTGGGGTTATCAGGGGACGGGCTACTTCGCCGCAACAAGCCGGTATGGGGATCCTCACCAGCTGATGGCTTTTATAGACCGCTGCCATAGTCTGGGGCTTGGCGTTATCTTGGACTGGGTTCCCGGACATTTCGCAAAGGATGCGCATGGCCTGCGTCTTTTTGACGGCAGCCCGCTATACGAGAATGCGGATCCGCTGATTGCGGAGAAGGAGCAGTGGGGGACCCTTGCTTTTGATTACGAGAAGCCGGAGGTATGCGGTTTTCTGATCTCGAATGCTTTGTTCTGGATGGACGTGTACCATATTGACGGTTTTCGGGTAGACGCGATTACGAGCATGCTGCTCCGGAACTTCGACCGTCCGGATGGGCGTTGGCGGCCGAACCGGCATGGCGGCAAGGAGGATTTGGAGGCGGCAGCCTTTTTGCGAAAGCTGAATACGGTGGTGAGGACGCATTTCCCTTATGCGCTTATGATGGCGGAGGAGTCGCATGCCTATCCGGGCGTGACGGTCTCGCCGGAGCAGGGAGGATTGGGCTTCACCCATAAATGGAATATGGGCTGGATGAACGATACGCTGAAGTATTTTTCCCATCAACCCGACGAGAGAGGCAGGCATCATGGCTTGCTAACGTTCCCGATCTGGTATGCCTTTGACGAGAAATACACGCTGCCGCTGTCTCATGACGAGGTGGTTCACGGGAAGAAGTCCCTGCTGGATAAAATGCCCGGCAGCTACGAGGAGAAGTTCTCGGGTCTGCGTCTGCTGCTTGGCTATATGATGACGCATCCGGGCAAAAAGCTGCTGTTTATGGGCGGCGAATTTGGCCAATTTATCGAATGGCGCGATGAGGCGGAGCTGGACTGGCTGCTTCTCGAGTATGAACAGCACCGCAAGCTGCAGGATTTTGTCCGCGCATTAAACCGCCTGTATATAGAGCAGCGTTCATTGTGGCAGCTGGATTCCTCGCCGAAGGGGTTCGAGTGGATCGATTTCCAGGATGAGGGGCAAAGCGTCATCGTATACAGACGAAAAGGCAGGGCAAACGGGGAGTCGCTGATCATCCTCTGCAACTTCCATATGCATGCCCATGCGCGGTACCGGATAGGAGTTCCGAGCCAGGGCGGTTATAAAATATTGCTCAATAGCGACAGCCTTACTTACGGCGGCTCCGGATTCATGGAGCTTGCCGCCGCGGAAGGGGCGGTCGTCCGGTCGGAGCCGGTAGTCTGGCATGGCCGCAAGCATAGCATTGAGCTGCCGCTTCCGCCGCTTTCGGTCGTTATTCTGAAACGCGAGAAGGAATCGCGTGCTGCCGTCCGCATGGGGCAGGAGCCGCAAACTTTGCATAAGGAGCTGGCTCTCCCGGTACCGGGCAGCAAGCGCAGAGGCCGGCAGAGGGAACGGATTGCAAAGGTATAAGAGTCGAGAGCCAAAGGGGAGAGGGATCTTGAAAGTATTGTTCGTGGGGGCGGAATGCGCCCCGTTTCTGAAAACTGGCGGGTTAGGCGACGTGCTTGGCGCGCTGCCGGCGGCACTGAAGCCGTTAGGAGTTGAAGCGCGCGTCATGCTGCCGCTCTATACCTCCACACCGGAGCGTTACCGCTCGCGGATGAAGACGATTGCGGAGATTCGGGTATCGGTCGGCTGGCGGTACGCGTATTGCGGAATCAAAGAACTGGAGCAAGACGGTATTATTTATTATTTTCTCGATAACGAGCAATATTTCAAAAGAGGCTCCGCATACGGCCATGACGACGACGGGGAGCGATTTGCCTTCTTATGCCGGGCCGCGCTGGAGGCTCTTCCCGCAATCGGCTACTGGCCGGATCTTATCCATGGCCATGACTGGCATACCGGCATGATTCCGGCGCTGCTGCGCCATCATTACAGCTGGCGGCAGGAATACGCGGGCATTAAAACCGTATTCACCATCCATAACTTGCAATACCAGGGTAATTACCCGCCGCATGCATTGGGCGATTTGCTGGGTCTGCCTCCGCATTATTTGACTTACGATCATGTGGAATTTTACGGATCGGTCAGCTTCATGAAGGCCGGCATCCAGCTGTCTGACCGGGTTACAACCGTAAGCCCGTCATACGCGTGGGAGATTACGACGCCGGAATACGGCTGCGGGATGGAAGGCACGCTGCGCAGCAGAGGAGATAGTCTGGTTGGCATCGTAAACGGGATTGACGATGCTCTGTACAATCCGGCATCCGATTCGCAATTACAGGCTCGGTATTCTGGCGATGCCCCGGAGGCCAAGCTTGTATGCAAAACCGCCCTCCAGTGGGAGCTTGGCCTGCTCGAGGATGTTGAAGTCCCGCTAATCGGCATGGTTGGCCGGCTGACGGATCAAAAAGGGCTTCCGCTAGTGCTCGAGCAGCTGGACGAGCTGATGCACAGCGAAAATGTTCAGCTTGCTTTGCTTGGAACAGGCGATCCGCATCTGGAGCATCTGTTCCGCGAAGCCGAGCATCGTCACAAAGGAAGAGTCGTCTCTTATATTGGCTTTGACGACGGTCTCGCCCGCCGGATTTATGCCGGATCGGATTTGTTTCTCATGCCTTCGCAATTCGAGCCTTGCGGAATCAGCCAGCTGCTTGCTTTGCGTTACGGCAGCCTGCCGATCGTAAGGGAGACGGGCGGCTTGCGCGATACGGTGCACAGCTATAACGAATACACGGGGGAGGGCAACGGCTTTTCCTTTGCCCCCTATAACAGCTGGGACATGCTGTACACGGTTCGCCGCGCTTTAGCTTTATGGAGGAACCAAGAGGTGCGCCAGAAGCTGTTAACCCGCGCTCTGCAGGGCGATTACAGCTGGAACCGTTCGGCGCAGCAATACAAGGAGTTATACGAGGAGCTTTTGCCATAACGAATGGGGTGCCGGACGAATCCGGCACCCCTTCATTTGTATTATTCCATTTTACGCCACACAATCCGGTAGCCGTTAGGCTCGAGCCCGATAACAAGCTTGCCGTCAGGGTTGTCGATCGGCTCATCGGTCAGGGCATCGCGCCATCCGCCTTCGTTCATCGGATGCGAAAGCTCGGCCGGCTCGTCCGACCGGTTCATCCAAATCGTGAAATGCTCCTTGCCGTCCAGCCGCTCGTAAATGAGCGAGCCGCTGTCTTCATCCGCTAACAGGACGCGGAAACGGCCGTTGCGAAGGGCGGCACGCTCCTTCCTAAGCGAGATGAGCAGCTTGTAGAAATCAAACAGCTCCCGGTTCTGATCCTCTTCGCTCCACACCATGCATCTGCGGCAATCCGGGTCCTCTCCGCCCTCCATGCCGAATTCATCGCCGTAATAGACGCATGGCAGACCCATAGAGGTCATCATATATACAACGGCTTGCTTCACACGGCTCGTATCGCCGCCGCACCTGGTCATGACGCGCGGAATATCGTGGCTCGACAGCAGGTTGAACAGCGTCTCGTTCGTCTGCTGCGGATACCGCATGAGCAGCCGGTTCATTTTTTCCGCGAATCTCGCCGGCGGGATGGCACGGTCAGCGAAAAAGCTAAGCACCAGCTCCGTAAACGGATAGTTCATGACGGAATCGAACTGATCGCCAAGAAGCCAGCGCAGAGAATCGCTCCATACTTCTCCGACAATAAAAGCTTCCTTATTAGCATCCTTGATGGCTATGCGGAAATCGCGCCAGAAGTGATGGTCGATTTCGTTCGCCACATCCAGCCGCCAGCCGTCGATTCCCGTTTCTTTCATCCAGTTCACCGCGGTTTCGATCAGATACTTTTTTACATCCGGATTGGCCGTATTCAGCTTGGGCATATTGCCATAGAAGCCGAAGGTATCATAGTTCGGTATGCCGTCCTGAACTTCTACGGGGAAGCCATTTAGATGAAACCAGTCTTTATATTCCGATTGCTCGCCCTTTTCCAGTACATCCTGGAAAGGAGGGAACTGTTCGCTCGCATGGTTAAACACGGCGTCCAGCACCACGCGAATGCCATGATCATGACAGGTCTGGACCAGCTTCTTCAAGAGCTCCTTGTCCCCGAAATGAGGATCAACCTCCCGGTAATCGGTCGTGTCGTATTTATGATTGGAGGGCGAACGGAAGACCGGCGTCAAATAAACGGCGTTAACGCCCAGCTCGTTCAAGTGTTCGATGCGGTTCATAATCCCCTGCAGATCCCCTCCGAAAAAGGATTCACCTTCCGGCTGTTCTCCCCACGGGCTAGTGCCTTCCGGATCGTTTGTCTTGTCCCCATTCTCGAAGCGATCGGGAAGAATCTGATAAAAGATCGCTTCCTTCGCCCATTCCGGGGCTTCGAACAAATCTATGGAATGAATGTAATGCGCTTCGAAATAACCGCCAGCCGGCGTAGGCTCCTCCTCGGAGAAGCCGTCTTCCGTCAACCAGATTGTTTCTTCGCCGCTATGCAGCCGGAAGCCGTAGCTGAATCGTTTGAATTCCGGTCGGATAACGGCCTCCCAATAATCATGCAGGCCGTCGGCCGCAATGAGATCCATTTCGACTTCCTGGTAATGATGATCCCAATCATATTTATCTCCTGCGATTGCAACAACCCGCTCGACATCGCCGCGTTTGGTTTTAAGACGAAGATGGAACGTTTCCGGATCATAGGCATACGACCATCTATGGCTGGGGGAATGATAGATGCTTTCTCTTTGCAAAACGGGTCATCTCCTTTTCTCTACACTCCATTCAAACCGGATTAACCGCGAAGAAGTGACTCCGCCCCGTCGATATAGACCGAGGTCCCGGTGATATGGCTTGCCTCGTCCGAAGCGAGAAACAGCACGAGATTCGCAACCTGCGAAGGCTTCCCGGGTCCATCCTCAAGCGGATGACCGCCTTCCGGGAACTCGACGGGGATTCGAATCTCTTCGAGCTCCGGCTTGGGCTTGGTAGATTGATCAATGTTCGTCGAAATGGCACCCGGGCAAATCGCGTTGACGCGGATGCCGTATTCCGCAAGCTCCAGTGCCGCCATGCGGGTAAAAGCGGTCTCGCCGGCTTTCGAGCTGCTGTAGGCGCTGAAGCCGAAATTCGAGAACACGCGGTTGCCGTTAATGGAGCTCGTTATGATGATGCTGCCGCCTTTTTCCTTCAGGAGCGGGATCGCGTGCTTGACGGTCAGAAACGTCCCGGTCAGATTGACGCTGATCGTAGCTTCCCATTCTTCCTTGGACATATGCTCAATGGGAGAAATAGTGCCGTTAATGCCTGCGTTGGCAAAAACGATATCCAGCTGCCCAAACGCGGAGATTGCCTTATCGTAGGCTTCCGCCAAAGAATGCTCGTCCGATATATCGGCCTCGACGGCGATGGATTTGGCTCCAAACGCTTCCGCCTCGCGGCAGACGACGGAGAGCGTCTGCCGGTCGCGATCAAGCAGAATAAGATTCGCTCCTTCCTCCGCGAACCGGACCGCCGCAGCCCGTCCGATACCGGAACCGGCACCGGTTATTAAGGCAACTTTTCCTTCTATGCGTCTTGCTGTTGATTGACTGGACATGTACATCTCTCCTTTATGGCTTTTGCTAGTTAGTACACGGGATCCGGCCATCGTTAAACAGGCAAGGGACACAAAGTAGATGCTTAACGCGCCAATCGGAAAGGAAGAGCTATTCTATTCGCTTATAAACGTGAATAAATTTATACGGAGCAGAATGCTCCTCATGGGAGAGGGAGGTCCGGATGAAGAGTCATCTTATCAGGATCGGAGGAGATAGCATGAGCTTCCTGGAGATTATCGCCTTGCTCACGCTTCTATTAAAGATCGTGGAGTTGACTCGGAAAAAGGACTAGTACTTTTGTTCAAAAAATGGAGGGGGCTGAAATAGCCACCCTCCATTTTTATTAACAAGAAGCCGCTGTTTATTTTCTATAGATTCGGCTCATGTATTCCGATGGCGAGCAACCCATTATTTTACGAAATACTCTACTGAAATAAAATGGGTTTTTAAATCCAAGCAAATCACTGATTTCCGAAACATTGCGCTCGGAATCTTTCATAAGTCCGATTGCTTTGTTCATGAATATTCGGGCGTTGTACCCGTGAATGGTAGATCCTGTTTTCAGTTTGAAGATTTCGCACAGATAGCTGTAATTCATATCGAGACTAGCCGCAAGATCCTTGGAGTTGATCTCATAATTATTCTTGTTCTCCAGATAATCGATAATTCGCAGAACCGTACGGTCGGATTTGGTTGGCGGGTGTTCTTTCATAGATTCTTGATATAGCTTTAGATACAGCTCCATGGTTTGCAGGCTCAGGGAAAGTGATCGAAAGGGATCGGAGGAATGAAATAATTGAATAAGAACATCCAGTTTATTTTCCAACCCTTTAGTTTGAGATAGCGTTCCATGTTTGGGCAGCGCAATGGACTTTCGATAATCTTCTTGCACATCCATGACGGTAGTGGAGGCAAACAGCTTATTACTATTCAAATCATGAAATGTATCCCCATCCCCATTTAAATGACCGAAAAAATGAATCCAATACCAGGATGTTCCGGCAGGCGTTTTTGGCTCTCCCCAGTGAGACATTCCGCTTTTTAAAAAGAGGAACTGCCCTTTTTTAACAATATACTCGAGCCCTTCTTCCCATACTTCCATCTGGCCCTCGGCGACAAAGAGAAAAACATCAAAGTCGAGCATTCGACTCGGGTGTGTGTACAGGTTATTTGTCGTGTGAAATCCAAATTCTTTGATTTTAAGTATCTGATCAAAGCGTAAAATAACTTCATGCACATGAAAAATCCCCTTCATTTTGATGCGTATCGCTAATTGTAAGATGCCCCTCGTACTTTGTCTATTACTTTGATAAACCCAAAAATAAGATATGCAATCCAAAGTGAGGGAATTCAAAGCGTGGACTTTCCCGTTTAAAATGGGGGTGTTGCAAGAAGTATGACATCGCGAAAAGAGGGGGAAATCAATATGTTCGTCAATTTTAAACTTGATGAAGTCAAGCTTACTGACCAAACATTTGCTTGCCGAAGAGCACTCGTAAAAACGTATATATCTGAATTTAACGTGGATCGCCTTATGCATAATTTTAAGATCAACGCGGGTATCCCGTCGAATGCCGAACCCTTAGGCGGCTGGGAAGACGGCGAGTGCGGTCTGAGAGGCCATTTTGTGGGACATTTCCTCTCAGCTTGTGCAAAATTCGCTTTTGCCGATCAGGACGGACTGTTAAAAAGCAAGGCATCCGCGATAGTAGACATCATGGAATTATGCGCCAAACCAAGCGGATATCTGAGCGCGTTCGAAGAAGAAAAGCTGGATATCTTAGAATTTGAGGAAAATAGAAAGGTATGGGCGCCTTATTATACCCTACACAAAATCATGCAGGGTTTAGTCGACTGTTATGACTATTTGGGTAACGCCAAGTCCTTGCAGCTTGCTGTTAACTTAGCCCTTTATGTTTATCGGCGATTCGAGAAGCTCTCTTATTGGAAAATCGATGGAGTACTCCGCTGTACAAAATTGAATCCGGTGAATGAATTCGGGGGGATAGGAGATACGATCTATACTTTGTATGATTTGACAGGGGATGATCGGCTGTTCGAGCTGGCAAACAAGTTCGACAGGATGTACTTTGTGGATACGCTTGAAGCCGGGCACGACATCCTTGAAGATCTTCACGCCAATACGCATCTTCCCATGGTCATTGCAGCTATGCATCGGTTTTCGATCAGCGGTGAAACGAAATACAAAGAAATGGCCATAAATTTTTATCAATTTTTGCAAGGAAGGACCTTCGCCAACGGTAATAGCAGCTCCAAGGCTACTGCTTATATTCAAGGCAGTGTCTCTGAGAAATCAGAGCATTGGGGAGGCTTCGGTAAGCTTGGGGATGCTTTAACTGGCGGTGAAAGCGAAAGCTGCTGTGCTCATAATACGGAAAAAATTTTGGAGCGATTGCTTGAATGGTCCGGGGCGGTTGAATATCTGGATCATCTGGAGACGCTGAAATATAATGCCGTCTTGAACAGTGCAAGTGCGAAAACGGGCCTCTCGCAGTACCATCAGCCTCTTGGCAATTGCGCGATTAAGAAATTTAGTGAGCCATATGATTCTTTCTGGTGTTGTACCGCGTCCGGAATTGAAGCGATGAGCGAACTTCAAAAAAACATCTGGTTTAAAAGCGAAGGCACGATTTTGCTTAATGCTTTTATTTCTTCTACGGTTATTTGGAGAGAGCAGAAAGCGGTTATCTCGCAAACAAGCGAATTTCCTAACAATCCAACTTCTAGGCTCGTCATCGAAGTTACGGAACCTACCTCATTTAAACTGCTGCTGAAAAGACAAGCCATTAAAGGGATTAAAATCAATGGCATGCCTATCGATGTAATGGAGGACAACGGTTATATCATCGTAGAGCATACTTATAATAATCGCGATATCGTTGATATTGAAATCCATGCAGACCTGAAACGGGTTCCACTTCAGGGCTCCGAAGACATTTCGGCAGTCATGTACGGCAATATTTTGCTTGCTCAGGTTGAGCATCAAAAACTGCAAGAGGATATCACCGACTCTAACCTCCTCGAGAAATTCATTCAGCTTCCAACGGTGGATTTGGCTTTTTCCGTAGAAGGGCATCGGGAGATGAAATTCATTCCGCTGTATCGAGTAGAGGAAGAAGAATACACGGTTTATAGCGATTGGACGGGGCAAGCCATGCCGCATGGTCGTTGTTCGCTTTAGTCAGCCGTTTTGGGAATTTGAGCAGAACGCGATAAGCGATACCGGCTTGCCGGCATTCCATAGTTTGTTTTGAAGGCCGAGCAAAATTGCTCTAGAGACGAGTATCCGACCGTTTCCGCGATATGGCTGATTGTCATGGTCGTCGTGGTAAGAAAATGGGCAGCTGCGCTTAACCTGGCCATGTTACGCTTTTGGGTAAACGTCATGCCGTAAAATTGTTTGATCGTTCTTTCCGTTTGTCTAACGCTTAAGCCCAATGTGCTCGCAAGCGCTTGTACGGAAATGAAGCTATATTGAGAAAGAAAGCTGTGTTCGATGGTGGCCAGTCGTTTGTCGTCCGGCGTTTGCAGCGGTGTCGGCGAGACGGAGACGGCCATCTGGTCCCCCATATAATTCCGAATGAGCTTGACGACAATCTGTTCGAGAATGGTGCCTACATACCAGTGATATCCAATAGATTTGCGGGTCGTTTCGAATGAAAGCTGTTCGAACAGCTCCATCAAGTTTTGCGAATCTTGGCCGAACCAGAATGGAGTTTGCGCGAAGGTTTCGGTTAAGATATCAAGTTCCGGATCCCGAGTAGGCTCGTAATCCAGCAGCTCGAAGCAAATACAGTATTCCGACATAGGATCCGAAGGGTTCGTGATCTGCTCATGGACGACATCAGGGCCTGTCATAAACAAGGTGCCGGGGACGATCGGATAACTGCGGCCGCTTGCAATCAACGTTCCTTGCCCGAGAGGAATAAAATGCATTTCATAGCTTCGTTTGCTATGGCTGTGCTCCGGAAAAGAACGATAAAAAATGCCCAGCTTGATATAGAGCACATTCAGTGCAAGCCCGCCGACTGTGATCTTCAGATTCGTATTTTCCAAGTGGATCGGCGGTAAATTCATGCTCCATTCGCTCCTCAGACCGTTTATGTTCCCATTATATCAGATCTGCGAATTTGCGACATTTAGAGCGAGGATCTGTCGTTCTAGTGAATGCCGCTTTATAGGAGGCGATCGTTATAATAATAGTCAAACGAAGTGAAGGAGAATCCTAGCATGACGAAAGATTCGAACTCTGTACGCCTGTACGAAAAAGGCAATTATGCCGGCACTTATACCGAGATTCCAGCGTTCAATTCCGGTCGGGCGTGGCGGGACGGAATGGTTAGCGGAAACGGCGAGAACGGGTACGTCACGTCCGGATCGCCGTATGCTGACACCTTTATTTTTCAATATATGTGGTTCAACTATCCGTCCGGCGATCCGAGGGCGATTCCGGAAGAACTGACGGGACAGCTTGCCGCGGCCAGGAGGAATGTTTTTGATCTTAACGATCAATGGAAGATTACTTTTCCGGACGGGTCAACCAGAAGAAGAACCTTTTTGTACAGCTATCATCCTGGACATCAGCTCAGATTAAACGTCAAGAACAAGGGAGCCGTGTCCGGCTATGAAAGATGGACGAACTATGAGACGGCGGAAACCGGCGTCCGTTATTCCGATGATTGCGGCGAGTGGATCCGAACGTCGTTTACGTCCAGGGAAGACAATGTATCGATTACGAAGATCGCGCAATCGTCCGCCGGCGCCAAGATCAACATGATCATTTCCATTGATGACATTTCGGGCATGTACAAAGCGCGGGACGGGTTGTCCGAGCTGACTGCGCTTCAATACAAGAAGCTCGTTGATCCGAATGCGACCTATATCGCGCAGGTTGCCCATTATCCGTCCTACCCGGGCAGCGAGTTGATCGATGGAGGGTACGCCGGCCTGACCCGGGTTGTGGTCGTTAACGGAACCCAGAAGAGAGTGCTGCTGGCGGACACGAATGAACCGATGAATGTCGGAGAGGAACGGAATCCGGCGATTCAAGTCATCGATGCCGACGCCGTCTATTTAATTACGCAATCGAACCGAACATTTGATATGGGCAAAATCGATGATTTTGCAGGTATGACGCAATACTCGATCGTTGACTGTCTGTTTCAGAATACGAATGCTGTCGCGGAAAAATATAAGGACGTTTCCGGCAAATTCGACTACAATGCCGCCCTTGCGCCTCATGCTCTAAAGCATGCCGCGGAATTTAACGCCGTGCGTTTTTCTCTTGCTGGCGACGAGGACGACAAAATCTCAGACAATGTAACGCTGATCAACGCGCAGAAGGCTTCCAAATCGAGGATCAATCATGCTTTTATGGAACAGGTGTACAACCAGGGGCGATATGCCTTGATTTGCTGCAGCGGCTCAAGCGCGCCGCGGTTGTATGGCATGTGGACCGGAGAGTGGAATCCGGGCTGGCGCGCCATCTATACGCTTGACGCCAACGTGAATTTGCAGGTCTCTCCCATGAATACAGGCCATATGACGCATGCCCAGCTTGGGTATATCACCTTCTTCTTGAGAAATGCGCCCGATTTTGAATACAATGCTCGAATGGCCTACGGGATGCATGATGCGCTTCAGGTGTCGGTCAACTCGGATATCGACCGCGGGATGCACGTGGAATACGACAATGACTATCCGTTTCAATATTGGAATGCGGGAGCAAGCTGGTGTTTGCTTCCCATCTTCGAATATTGGCAGTGCTGCGGCAATCAACAGATCCCGATCAACGATTACATGAGAATCCATGAACTGAAGTCTATTCTCAGCGTACGGGACGGGGGGCTGACGGATGGAGAATTCGAAAAGCTGCTCGAACAAGGATATCTGGATTTAGAAAAAGATATTTTGCTTACGTTGTTGACCAAGCAGGCTAATTTCTGGGAGCAGCTATGTACGCCGGAGTACTATACCGATGTAAACGGCAACGCGTGCTATGAGCAAGGCAAATCGGTGCTAAATCCAGGCGAGAAATATCTGCTCATCCCTACCTATTCGCCGGAGAATAACCCGATTGGTTACAACAGCACGCTTACGGCCAATGCCACCATGGATATTTCGGCAGCGAGGGACGGACTGCATATGGTCATAACAGTTGAACGAGCGATCATGCGCGAAGGATACGAAGCAGCGGTCGAACGATGGGAGTCTTTGCTGGGACTGCTGCCGGACTACAAGGTGGACAAGGACGGCGCTTTGCGCGAATGGGCGATGAATGAATATACGGAGAACAACAACCACCGCCATTTGAGCCATCTTTACCCGGCATGGCCAGCATACGAGACGCAGAACGATGCGGAGCTCACGAAAGCCGCCATTACCGCGATGGAGAACCGAAACAAATACAATACGTCGGACGCCACGGCAGGGCACGGCTGGATGCACAAGGCGCTGGTCTCTGCGAGATTAAAGGACGGCAACGAAGTAGCCGCTGCCCTTCTGCCGATGATGACGGATTCCGGTTATTACGCATCGCTGATGACGGACCATGACACAAACAGAAGATGCGATACTTATTGCACAGATACCTTATTCGGTACTGTGGGAGCCGTTAATGAAGCGCTGCTATTCTCCAACAACGGTGAAATTGAGGTTCTTCCGGCACTACCCTCCGAATGGCAATCGGGTTCCATTCATGGGTTGATGGCAAGAACCCGGGTGGAGGTCCGCGCTTTAACATGGGATCTCTTATCCAAAACGGTGAGCGTTACCTTGAATTCCATTGTTAATTCCAATGAAATCAAATTTAAATTGGGCATCCCTTGGACAAAAGCCGCGGTCAACGGAAGAGAAGCAGCGGCTCTTGAAGGGAGATATGGGGAATATCTCCACCTATCTCTGAATTCCGGTATAGACGTTACCGTCGAATTTACATTATCCGATTAACGGTATAGATCGAGCTTGTTAGAGGAGGAGGCTAATGAGTAAGATTTGGCTTCGAAAGATGATCTGGTCATACATCCCGCTCTTTCTGATCGTTTTTTCTTTTTTGCTTTTCGTTTTTCTTCGGGTAATCGTGGACCAGAACCGAAAGAATGCGAAAGAGTCCAGCGAGGTATTCACAGCCCAACTGCTTCAGTCGGTCAATGTTTCCTTGAAAACGGTGGATCATATGGTGATCCGCGAGCTTCTGAACAGCAAAGTGCTGGCCAGTTATTTCGAAGGCAGCGGAACCGGCAGCGTTTATTTAAACTATGAGGTTCTGGAGCGTCTCAACGAATTGAAGCGGGAAGTGCCGTTGATCGATTCCTTCTATTTGTACCGATACAGCGACGGAACCATTCTTTCGGGAAATATGCGGAAAAATATCGATATATTCGAAGACCGGGCATTCGCTCGGTCCGTTTCCGGTTTCCGTAACGGGCCTCTTTGGACCGATGTACGGGAGTATCGCGAACTCTCTTTCCAGAACTCGAAGCGCGTTGTCAGCCTCGTTCATGAGGTTCCGGTTAGCTCCGGTTCGAAAGGGATAATCGTGGTGAATATCGATACTTCTTCTATTCGGGCAACCGTATCCTCTCTTTACGACGAAGCCAACACTTTCGTAAATATTTTTGGCCGGAACCGGCAACCGATTTATATTGGTAATTTGGAACCGGACCGCAAAATAACGGCCAGCTTAACGTCCGATTATACCGGCTGGACTGTAGAAAGCGGGATGAACAGCGGACTGCTGGCCCAGTCAACATCGGCGTTCTCCAGCGTTTGGTTTGCAGTCGGCGTACTTGTGTTTGTCGGCGGCCTTATACTCACCATTTATATTACACGGGCGAACTACAAGCCTCTTGAAGAGCTGGTGGTGAAGCTGAACCATTCGCTGTTCGACGGAAACGGCTCAGCAGGCAGCGTTTCACTCGATGAGTTTGCCTTTATTGAATCCGCTATCAATAATTTTGCTGCACAGTCGAAGCTTGTAGAGAGGGAATTCAGCGAAACGGCCATCCTGAAACGCAAACATGCATTCAGCATTTTGATCCATGGCCATTACGAGAATGGAGAACTGTCGGAGACTCCTTTCAAGGACTTGCAATTGCCGACATTCCATACGCTGAAGGCGATCGTGATCGAGGTAGACAATGCGGAGCAGGCATTCTTTACATATAGCGGCCGGGACCGCTCGCTATTCAAATTCGTCGTCAGCAGTGTTGTCAACGAAATGATTCAGCAGCCGGATACATCCGTCTGGCTGGAATGGACATCTCCTACCCATTTGTCCGCTGTTATTTTCCAGAATGATCAGAAGGACCTCACATCCGTCTATGAATCGATTGTCGACTGGATTGACAAAAATCTCAAGTTCACCGTTACTATTGGAGTCGGTCGTGCAACATCCCGTATTGAAGATATTCGTTCTTCCTATGAAGAAGCTTGCTCGATCCTGCATTTCAAGGCCGTGCTTGGTACGAACCGGATCATCCGGTACTCGGACGCCGAACACCAGCAGCGTAAGAATGAGCATGAGCATCTTCGCGTGATTCACGAGATCTCGTCCGCCTTTCGCCTTGGGGAGGAGCAGTGGAAGACTCTATATTGGAAGCTCTTCAACAATATTCGCGCGGATAAACCTAGGAAGGCCGAGATCGTCAAACTATTAGATTATTTGCTTGCCTACCTGGGCCTTCATCACTCGAACGGGTCCAAGGAGGAAAACCAGATTGTCAGGCAGGCGCTCGAAGACGTTCGCGTCAAGATGGAGACATTCGATACGCTGAACGAACTGAGCGAGACGCTGTTCGCGGTGTTGGACGAATGCAGCAGACAGCTGCAGGAATTGCGCTCGCCGCGAGCCTACTATATCTTATTGCAGGACATCAAGGAGTGCATAGAGAACGAGTACGCAAACCCGAATTTGTCGCTCGATTTCCTGAGTGATCGATTTTCTGTCAATTCCAAATACCTAAGCAGATTATACAAAGAAACATTCGGCGAAAATTTCCTGGACTTCCTGGCTTCCGTAAGGATTGGGAAAGCGAAGGAGCTGCTTATCCACAGCGAGGTTCCGATCCAGGAGGTGGGCGAGAAAGTGGGATACCCCAATTCCGCGACCTTCCGCCGCGTGTTCCGAAAGATGGAGGGACTGCCGCCGCAGGATTATCGCAGTCGAATGCAAGAGTAGGGTAGGAGCTCGATTGCCCGGAGGTGGACACAGTGATCAGAAGTCGAACGATTGTATTATCCGTAATGGTTGCGGCTGCAATCGCGCTGATAAGCTGTATGTTATGGATCATTCATGAGAAAGGCCTTCCGGCCGGCGGATCCCTGAATCGTGGCGCGGAGACGGTCATCCGTAAGCCGGGTGAATTCCCTATCGCCGACAAGCGCGTGAAGCTTGAGGTATTGGTGGGCTCCGACCTTACGAAAGAGGAATTGGAGAATAATTGGTTCACGAAATATGTGGAACAAAAGCTCGGCATTGATCTCCAGTTCGTCATTGCCAAAGAGAGCGAACTGGACAATGCGGAAGACATGTTGTTTGCAAGCGGGGACTACCCGGCGGTCATTCTCGACGGCAGTCTGACACCCGATGAACAGGTGCGATATGGACAGAGGGGCATCTTTCGTCCGCTGAACGGCGTAATAGATCAATATGGCGACCGTCTGAAGGAGATTTTCCGCCAAAATCCGGGTTTAAAGAAGTCGATTACGGCTCCCGACGGAAATATTTACGCGCTTCCGTCAGTAAATGAATGCTTCCATTGCTGGTATGCGCAAAAGCTGTGGATCAATACGTCGTGGCTGAATAAGCTGAACCTCGAAATGCCAAGGACGACGGAGGAGCTCTACCAGGTGCTTCGCGCATTCAAGCTGAAGGATCCGAATGGAAACGGGCTCCAGGACGAGATTCCGCTCAGCGGAGCGATGAACAGCTGGCATACGGAAATCACGGGATTTTTGATGAGCGCCTTTATTTATAACACAGACACCAATTACTTCTTTGTGCGTGACGGCACTGTCGGAATGGCTGCCATCCAGCCGGAATGGCGGGAAGGGCTTGCCTATATCCACAAGCTGTTCCGCGAGGGATTGATCGACCCGGAGGTGTTCACCCAATCCCTTGACGGGCTGGTGGAGACGGCATCTCGCAAAGATAATGTGCTGGGCGCGGTCACGACGGGATATGCCCGGATGGTATTCGATAGCAACACCCGCAACCGGAGCGGCAACTATGAGGCTGTCCCGCCCTTGATCGGTCCTTCCGGTTATCAGACTGCCGGATACTTCAGTTCATTCGACCGCGCGGCCTTTGCCGTCACCGATAAAGCAACGGCTGCCGAAGCGTCTGCCGCACTGCGCTTGGCCGATTTCCTCATGACGGAAGAGGCGACTATCCGCAATGAGTGGGGGCCAGAGAACAAGTGGTGGCGGAAAGGACGGCCGGGGGAATATGACGAGCACGGAAGGCCCGCAAAATATTGGCTCGATCCCGAATTTTCCAGTTCGTCCGCACAGAATGACGTCTGGGCTCAGATGGGCCTGCTCTATCGGGATCGGGACCTGCGGGAGTCGTGGGCCGTGACGGAGAGTCCAGGTTCGTTCGTAGACTATGAGCATCGGCTTTATGAAGAGACGCTGCGGAAGTATGCGGGCAAGGAACCGGATGAGGTCTATCCGGACTATATCTTTATGGATACCTCCGCCGCCGAGGAAGCCGCCCGATTGAAAGTTCCAATCGATGAATATATTCAAACAAACCTGGTTCAGTTCATTACGGGCGTGAAGGATACGGATGCCGATTGGGACGACTATGTGGACGGGCTGAAGCAGTTGAAACTCGACCGGTATATGGAGATCCATCAGAACGCTTACGATGCCTATAAACAAAAATAAGTACAAGCTTTGGTTCAGAAAATCCTTCTGGATCAAGGCTTTTTTATGTTTTGAAGAATACTGATCGGTATGCGAAAGATGAGCGGTTCCTTAAATTCATACGAATGTAAGCGCTTTTAGAAATGTGCTCGGCAGTAGATTTCTGTCCGTTGACGGTCTCGGCCGGAGTTCGCTATCGTTAGGCCAGTCAGGTTGAATCTACCGCAAGGAAAGGGCGTGGTCGGGAAAATGAAAACCAGTGTTATGGATGCGCGCGGCAAGTATAAGAGAAGCGGATTGCCGTCCGCCAGGCGGAAGTGGAAAGGGATCAAGCGGCATTGGCAGCTGTACCTGCTCATTATTGCTCCAATGGCTTATATCGTGATCTTTAAGTACATTCCCATGTACGGCGCGCAAATTGCGTTTCGGGATTACAGCGTCATTAAAGGGTTTACGGGAAGTGAATTTGTAGGACTCAAGCACTTTCAATCGTTCTTTCAATCGCCAAACTTCTGGCTGCTGATCAAGAATACGCTCGGCATTAGCTTGTACTCATTAGCCGTCGGCTTTCCCGCTCCGATTATTCTGGCGCTGGCCCTTAATGAGATCAAGAGCATGAAGTTCAAGAAGACCGTCCAGACGGTAACCTTCGCTCCCTTTTTCATCTCGACCGTCGTTATGGTTTCCATGATCATTATTTTCCTCTCTCCGCGGCTCGGCTTCGTGGATTACATTGTTCGCGGGCTCGGTTTCGATTCTATCAACTTTATGGGCACGCCTGGTTATTTCAAGAGCATCTATGTATTCTCCAATGTCTGGCAGGGAATCGGATACGGTGCCGTCATTTACCTGGCCGCGCTAGCCGGCATCAATCCGGAGCTGTACGAAGCGGCAAAGGTAGACGGCGCTTCACGATTGCAGAAGATACGGCACGTCGATTTGCCGGGCATAGCTCCGGCGGCAATCATCCTGCTAATTCTAAGCGTCGGCCAGATTATGAACATCGGCTTCGAGAAGATTTACCTGATGCAGAATCCGCTTAACGTCAGCACTTCGGAAGTCATATCCACTTATGTGTATAAGATGGGTCTACTCGGAGCGAATTTCAGCTTCTCGTCTGCCGTCGACCTATTCAACTCCGTCATCAACCTGATTCTGCTCATTACCGTCAATTCGATTGCCAAACGCATTTCCGAAAGTAGTCTGTGGTAAAGGAGGAACGATATTTATGAACCGTGTAAACGCAATACGCGAATCGGTCCGCGACAGGATTTTCCTTGGGCTCATCTACATCTTTCTCTTTTGCGTGCTTGCCGTGGTCATTTATCCGCTCATTTTCATCCTCAGCTCATCGTTCAGTTCGCCGCAAGCTGTCGTCAGCGGACGGGTCTGGCTGTGGCCGGTCGACATAAGTCTAATGGGTTATAAGGTAATCTTCTCTAATCCGGCCATTCTGACCGGCTATATCAATTCGTTCATCTATACCGTGCTTGGCGTAATGATAAACATTGTCATGACTGTGGCAATCGCCTATCCACTGTCTAAGTCGACGTTCGTGGGGCGTAATGCGATCATGATGATTCTAGTCTTTACCATCCTGTTCAGCGGTGGACTGATTCCTACGTATCTCACGGTCAAGGCGGCAGGTATTCTGGATACAAGGTGGGCCATGGTTTTGCCCGGAGCGCTAGCTGTCTTTCAGGTCATCGTTGCGAGAACGTTTTTCCAGTCTACCATTCCGAAGGAGCTGGGAGAAGCGGCGGAGCTTGACGGGTGCTCGGATATCGGATTTCTGTGGCGAGTCGTCCTGCCGCTCTCGAAAGCCATCCTGGCCGTGCTGATATTGTTCTACGCGGTAGGCAACTGGAATGCTTATTTCGACGCGCTGATCTATTTAAAATCACCCGAACTTTATCCGCTTCAGATCATTCTGCGCAACATCCTTATTCTCAATAGCATTGATGCATCTTCTCTCGTGGACGCCAATCAGATGGCCGCGAGACAGGGGTTGCGCGATCTTTTGAAATTTTCGCTTATCGTGGTAGCGACGGTCCCTATTCTTTGCATCTATCCGTTCGTCCAGAAGTTTTTCGTTCAAGGGATCATGATCGGTTCTATCAAAGGATAGCGGGAAACCACGTAGAAGGGAGGTGAGGCCGAAAGCGGGCAAGAAAATCGGAAGATAGCAGAATGACGCAAACTCAGCAAAGGAATAAAAAGGAGGAGTCATCTTGGAAAAGAGACGAAAAATCGGAATGGCCGTCAGCCTCGCGTTGCTAATCGCCCTGCTCCTGAGTGCATGCAGCGGCGGCAACAACACTACGGGAAATAGCGGAGGCGGCAACGCCGAAGGCGAGCAGGCTTCGGGTAGCAAAGGTCCGGTTACGCTGGATGTATTCCTGTCATTATCTCCACGCATTGAGGATATAAAAACAAATGCCGTTACCAAGTATATCGAGAATAAGCTGAATATCAAATTCAAATTCGATGCGGCGCCGAGTGCGAGCGCAGGGGATAAGAAGAAATTGATTATGGCAAGCGGCGATTACCCTTCCGTGTTCCTTTCCGGCGATTTCACGCAGTCAGAACAGATCGATTACGGCCAGCAGGGCGTGCTGCTTCCGCTGAACGATCTGATCGACCAATACGGCAGTGAGATCAAAAAAGCGTTCGATGACGATCCCGATCTCAAAACGGCCATTACGGCGCCGGACGGCAACATTTATGCGCTCCCGCATGTGAATGATTGCTTCCATTGTTGGTACTCCCAGAAAGCCTGGATCAACAAGGCTTGGTTAGACAAGCTTGGATTGCCTATGCCAAAAACGACGGACGACTTCTATAACGTTCTCAAGGCGTTCAAGACGGGGGACCCGAACGGCAACGGCAAAGCCGACGAGATTCCCTATTCCGGGGCCATTGGAACATGGCATGGCGTTCCTTCAAACTTTCTCATGAACGCGTTTATTTATGACAATGACGAGGACTTCTTCAATATGAAGGACGGAAAGGTTGATCTTTCCGCCGATAAGCCGGAATGGAGACAAGGCCTCGAATATGTGAACAAGCTGTACAGCGAGGGACTCATTGACAAGGAATCGTTCACGCAAAACGGTGACGCGCTTTCGCAGGTAGCCAACCAAGTTGGAGATAACGTGCTAGGCGTCATCGCCGGCGGCATTCCTAGTCTGTACTTCAGCCTTGCGGCCGACCAAACACGCCATAAAGATTATGTATCCATTCCGCCTCTGACGGGCCCGAACGGCATTGCGTATACGGCTTACTACAAATCGTATGGCAACGGGCAATTCGCCATTACGAACAAGGCGTCGAAAGAACAACAGATTGCGGCGATCAAGATGGCGGATTACATGTGGTCCGAGGATCATGCGATCACGAACGAATACGGATTGGAAGGGAAGTACTGGGAGAAGGCGCCTTCAGGAACCGTTGATGTCCGAGGCAGACCGGCGAAGTATAATCTTAAGCCTGAGTACTTCGATATGGTTTCTTCTACTACAAATAATGACACGTGGGATCAAATGGGCATCACGCGCCGGACGCGCGATATCCGCGAATCCTGGGTTGCTCCGAAAGATCCGATGACGCAGGAAGGGTATGAGTACAGACTGTTCCTCGAAACGCAGAACAACTACGAGAACAAGCAGCCGAAAGAGACCTTCCCGCTCGGTATCTTCATGGAAACGGCGGACGCCAAAGAAGTTAACCAATTGAAGCCGCAAATCAATGACTACATCCGCTCGAATATGGCGCAATTCATAACCGGATCGAAGAAGCTTACGGACAATGAGTGGAACGCTTACGTGAAGGGCTTCGATGGCTTAAAACTGAAACGCTATCTGGAAATTTACCAGAACGCGTACGACAAAATGGCAAAGTAACTGAGATCATACCAATTAGGAGGTTTTTCATTTGCTGAATACAGAAATTGCTAAGGGTCCCTACGAACCAACCTTTGATTCCTTGCGGACGTTCGAATGCCCGGATTGGTTCCGGGACGCCAAGCTTGGCATCTGGTCGCACTGGGGCGCTCAATCGGTTCCGATGTACGGAGATTGGTACGCTCGCAATCTTTACGTCGAAGGCTCGGAACAATACCGCTATCACATCCGGCACTACGGGCATCCGTCGCAATTCGGTTACAAAGACATTGTGCAGCTGTGGAAAGCCGAGAAGTTTGATCCCGAAGAGCTGATGGACTTGTACGCAGCGGCAGGAGCTAAATACTTCGTAGCGCAGGCTATGCATCACGACAACTTTTTCAATTACGACTCCAAGATCCATCGGTGGAATTCCGTGAACATGGGGCCGAAAAAGGATATCGTCGCGTTATGGAAGCAGGCTGCGGTGAAGCGGGGACTGCCGTTCGGCCTGACCGAACATCTGGGCGCTACGTTCAGTTGGTTCCATTGGAACAAAGGGCAGGACAAGGAAGGACCGTATAAAGGCATTCCCTATGACGGCAATGATCCCGAGTACGAGGATCTGTACCTGCCGAACCGCGAGCATCACGACCCGGGCAAGAAAATGTACGATCTGGACCCGTGGTATACGCCGAATCAATGGTGGCATAAGCGTTGGTTCGATATCGTAAAGGAAGTCATCGACCAGTATCAACCGGATCTTCTGTATTCTGACGGCGTGGTGCCGTTCGTCAACACATGGGACAAATCTGACTTTAATCCCGATCATCCTGATTACCAGACGGGGCTGCACGCCGTTGCGCACCTGTACAACACAAGCGCGTCGCTTAACGGCGGCGTAAACAGGGCGGTGTATAACCAGAAGGACCGTAAGAAAGAGATTTACAGCATCGGCGTGATGGATATCGAGCGCAGCCAAGAGCCGGATATCAAACCGGAACCGTGGCAGACGGACACCTGCCTGGGCGACTGGTTCTATAATGTAAAATCCGTCTACAAGAAGCCGGGGCATGTCATCGAGATGTTTGTAGATATCATTGCGAAGAACGGCAATCTGCTGTTGAACATTCCGCAGAAGCCCGATGGCACGATCGACGATGAATGCAGGTACATCTTGAAGGAAATGGCGCGGTGGATTGAAGCCTGCGGGGAGGGGGTATATGGCACCCGGCCGTTCCGCGTGTCGGGCGAAGGCGGCACTCGCGTCGTTATTGATCACTTTAAGGAAGACAAGGCGGAGTGGACCGCATCGGATTTCCGGTTCACGCAGAAAGGCAGCACGGTCTATGCGTTCCAAATGGCTGTGCCGCAAGACCGTCTTGCCGTAATCCGAACGTTTGGTTCGGAGGAGAAGGTGAAGAACGTGCGGCTGCTTGGTGCCGGAGAAGTGCCTTTCCAGCAATCGTTCGGCGCGCTCGTCGTTTCGCTGCCGGAGTCATTGCCAACGGAATACGTCAACTGCCTTGCCATTGAAATTTAAACATAGGCTTGAATGGAGAAAAGAGCAACGAATGCGTTTGCTCTTTTCTTTTTGACCATAATAGAATTTATAAAATGATAGAGGTTTTCTCATCAAGTTTGAGTTCAAATCGCATCGGGATACGCTGCAGCGTGTTTTTAAACAGGTTCAAAAACCATCAAATCGGCGTTTTGATAAAACGAGAACTTGAACGCTCATAGATAGTGATATTAAAGTGAAAGGGAAAAGGCTTCGAGGAGGAGAGCAGTGTGTTACTGGCGAGCGATCGACAATGGGTCAGCGATGTTATTGGGAAAATCACGGCCAAAATGGACGTGGTGAGCGAAAGATCGCAATATAAAATTCCCTATACAACAATTAACGGTACGCATGACCATCGACCGGATATGAAACCGGGCAGCGATCCGGCGGACGGAATCAGTTGGTGGACGAACGGTTTCTGGGGCGGCATGATGTGGCTGATGCACCACGAGACGGGCAACGAAAAATATAAGGACATCGCGGTTCATTCGGAAGAGCTGCTTGACGAATGCTTTCATATCTTCCATGGCTTGCATCATGATGTCGGATTTATGTGGCTCCCGACCAGTGTGGCCAACTACAGAGTAACGAATAACCCGGTATCGAGGAAGCGGGCGCTGCACGCGGCGAACTTGCTCGCAGGCCGCTTTAATCTCGCCGGGGGCTTTATCCGCGCATGGAATGATTTGGAGGGGGCGGATACCCGGGGCTGGGCGATCATCGATTGTATGTTGAACATTCCTTTGCTTTATTGGGCTTCGGGAGAAACCGGGGATCCAAGATACAAGCAGATCGCCATGCGGCATGCGGATACAGCGATGTCCGCGTTTGTTCGGGCAGATGGCTCCGTCAATCATATCGTCGAGTTCGATCCGTACGAGGGCTCGGTCTTACGCACCTACGGCGGTCAAGGCTACGAAGACGGTTCCTCTTGGACTCGCGGACAATCCTGGGGACTGTACGGCTTTATGATGAGCTTCACGCATACAGGTAAACAGGAGTATTTGGATACGGCGAAACGAATCGCGCATTATTTTATCGCTAATATTCCTGAAAACGGTATCATCCCAATCGACTTCCGTCAGCCGAAGGAGCCGGCTTACGAGGATTCAACGGCGGCTGCAATCGCTGCCTGCGGACTAATCGAGATAGCAAAGGTTGCTCAAGAGCATGAAAAGGATTTGTATTTAAGCGCCGCTCTGAAACTATTAAAGACGTTGGATGCTTCTTGCTGCGACTGGAGGATGGAGGTAGATCATCTCCTTATCAATGGTTCTGCAGCGTACCACAATCCGGATCGACATACGCCGATTATTTATGGCGATTATTATTTCATCGAGGCTGTTTTCAAGCTGAAAGGGAACGATTTGTATTTATGGTAACGTAACATGATCCTACGCTAGGAGGAGAACAACGCTTGAGCTATTTAAAAATTTGGGAAGCGCCCGCAGGGGCGGTTGGCCGGGATGATTTTAAGGTAAGCGTCCGCATCCCCGGAGGGAATTGGGAGCCGCTTTTCGTGTATGAAGCGAAGGTGGATATGCACAATGTTAGACAGGCTTCCATGTCTTATTTTGACATGGGTGGTGGACCGGTGGAGGTACGGGTCGAGAACCGGAAGGGGCCTATTCACCAAGCTGTCATCCGCCCGCTCTCGAAGGGGATCCCGTTCGAAGTGGAAGGTGCGACCGTTACCTTCCGCTTGGAAGAACCGTGCAAGCTGTCTATTGAAGTGAACGGGGACCGATTTGGCAATTTGCATCTTTTCGCAAATGCACCGGAGGACAATCCACCGAAACCGGATGACCCCAATGTGCTGTTCCTGAAGCCAGCCATTCACAGAATGGAGGATATTCAACGTTTGGCGAATCTTCCGCTGCCTGGGGGAGCGGCACCGGAGGTGATTTATTTCGGGCCAGGGATGCATTATCTGGAGGAGACGATCTTCCGTATTCCGTCCGGGAAAACCGTCTATATTGCCGGCGGCGCTATAGTTGTCGGTTCCCTTGTTTGCGATCATGTACAAGATGTCACCATACGCGGCAGAGGTGTGATATATTTATCTGACTTCCACCGATTCTCCGCCTTTCGGGGCGTTAGGATTATGTTCTCGCATCATATTTCAGTGGAGGGTATCGTGCTGCTCGATCCGCCGCATTACAGCATTTACATCGGCAAGTCCGAGCATATCCGGATCCGCGACTTCAAATCCTTCAGCACGCGGGGATGGTCCGACGGCATCGACATGATGTCCAGTTCGCATATAGAGATTGAGGATGTGTTCCTGCGGACGTCCGACGATTGTATTGCCGTATACGGCAGCCGCTGGGATTATAAAGGGGATTCGCGCTGCGTTAGTGTCAAAGACTCCGTCTTATGGGCCGACGTTGCACATGCAATGAATATCGGCGGACATGGAGACTACCGCCGGGGCGGTGACTTGATCGAGGATATCCAGTTCAGCAATATCGATATTTTGGAGCACCACGAGCCCCAGCCCGGTTATTGGGGGGCCATGAACATTAATGTTGGCGATAATAATACGGTGCGGAACGTCACCTATGACAACATCCGTGTGGAGGATTTTGAATTAGGCCAGCTGGTGGACATCCGTATCGTGTGGAATGAGAAATATAACCCTGTTGCCGGTAAACGCATTGAGAATATTCATTTCCGGAATGTGACCTATAACGGAAAAAATGAATATAAAAACCGAATCTACGGATTTGACCGGGAGCGGACCGTGGATGGTGTCACCTTCACCAATTTGTGTATTAATGGCGAGCTGATTCTGGATGCGGAGCAGGGGTATTTCGACATTAATGAGCATGCGTACGGCATTCAATTTCTAAAGTGACGATAGGACGGTTCAGGGCGAATTGGGGGACTGGATTACAAGACCGGTTTCCCAGGTCGTTCTCCCAATAGATATAATGAGGGGGTAGCCAAATGAAAGTAGAACGTGTGGGGGGAAGGCTAACACGCCTCTTTAGAAGGGATACTTTATTAATAAAAATCTTATCGTCCTATTTCATTATTGTTATCGTTCTATTGTCTGTTTTTTCCTTTGTCTTGTTTCGCACCTACAGCAATAAAAGTATAGAGCAAATCAGTCAAACCTCTGAAAACTTTATTTCGCAATCTTATTATATTGCAGATACAATGCTCATTAATGTCTATTATAACTTTTATCAGTTATTTAATAATAGTATGGATAATGATCTTAATTACGGTTTGTATGTTGATAAACCAGATCAATTTGCCGATCAAGATGTATTAAAGAAATTAAAGCAATATGTGAAGTCAAATCCGCTTATCGGCTCCATTTATATTTATAATTCAAAGGCTGACAGAGTATTATTCAGTATATCCGAGGTAGGAGAAGGGATTCAGTCAACAACGGATTTTTTGGATCAAGATATACTCCGTATCCTGAGGAATAAGGAACGTAACGTTTCGAATGAATATTTTACAAGAAAAGTGGATTATGTAATAAGTAATAACAATGTAAGCGAAAATTTTTTGACCCTGGTTCTTGCAAACACTTCAAATAAGGGTGAAGTTGAATCGTCATTAGTCATTAATTTAAATCAAAAAATACTGCAGCAGATGGTTACCAATGGCAGTGCCGGAGATCTCAATCAAGTATTGATCATGTATAAAAACGGCAATGTATTATCCCATGATGACACTTCTATGATTAATAAAAATCTTGCCAATGAAAGCTTTGCGAAACAAATCATGCAGTCTAACAATGAAAAAGGCAGCTTTACAACGAAGATTAACGGTAAGGAATCATTGGTCAGCTATGTGAAAGCAAAGCATTTAGGCTTAATATTTATAGGCATTGGCGAATATAGCAAGCTATTATCGTCGGCCTATTCCATGCAAAAGACATTATTGTTTTTAACCGTTATTTTTATGCTTGCGGGAATCCTTTTAGCTGTCTATTTTACATCAACCATCTATAATCCCTTCAGAAAATTGCTTCATAAATATAGACTGGATTCAAACCGATTATTGAATGATAAGAAGAAGACTTTATTAAGTAAAATAGTTGATGGGGAACTGGACGAAAAAATCTTCGACAAAGAGTATAGAATGGAGTGCGGGGTAAGTCTGGACGCTCCGTTCTTTTTGACCCTTGTCCTTAAAATGGATTCTCTTGAAAAGGTTCTTTCAGGCAAATGGTCGAAAGACGTCAGATTGGTCAGATTCGCCATTATTAATATTGCATGTGAATTTTTTAGGGAAAAAGGCTTTAAGGTAGAGGGCGTTGATAACGGAAATGACTATGTCAGTATTATTTTAAATGTCGATCATAGAAGTGATGAGCTTTTGGATAACCTGTTCGATACGGTAAAGGAAATGCAAGACAAAGTAGAGAAATATTTGAAGATCTCGGTATCTGCGGGAATAGGGGACATTGCAGAAGGGATTGAAGGAATAGGCAAATCCTTTCAAAATGCGCTGGCAGCTTCGAATTATCGAATTATATTCGGCCGAAAAGCAGTCATACAATATGGCGAAATCGCTCAGCGAAATGATAATGATCTCCAGGAATATCCTTATGATATTGAGAAGAGAATGATCGAAGCCATAAAGGAAAGCCATTTAAGAAAAATTGAGGCAAGCCTTAATGAGTTTTTTGAAAGGCTTGCTTTATATAGCGCGGATGTCATCCAAATAACGGTGCTGCAGTTAGCCGTGTTGCTTACAAGGACGCTAAGCGGTATCGCCAAGACGAGTATAGAGAATGGAGAATACAGCATAAAGGTACTGGTGTCCGAGATTCAAACTTGCGAAACCTTGGAAGAAATAAAAACGTATCTCTATTCACTCTGCTTCAAAGTTGTAGACACCAAAGGCAATGATTCTAAAGAAAATGTAAAAACTGTGATTGCGAATAAAATTAGAGATTATGTCAGGCAGCATTATAATAGTATAAACCTATCAACGGATACAGTGGCCAAGTATGTAGAGCTGTCTCCTAATTACGTTAGGTCTATTTTCAAAGAGATAACCGGTATATCCTTGTCGGATTATATTACGCAATGCAGGATGTCGGAAGCACAGAGGCTTTTAATTGAAACGAATGATCCTGTCAGCAGGATTGCCGAATTGGTTGGGTATCCAGAGAATAGCAAGCACTTCTTTACCGTATTTAAAAAACACTTTGGCAGAACCCCGGAAAATTATAGAATGAGTATCCAGAATGATGAGAGTCCAAAAGCAAACTTCGAATGGTAAAGCGAAACAGAAAAAGAACCGGCAGCATCCACGCTGTCGGTTCTTTTTCTGTTGTAAACTGCCTGAGTTCAAATACCATCGGGATACGCTGCAGCGTGTTTTCGAACAGGTTTAAAAACCATCAAAGCGGCATTTTGATAAAACGAGAACTTGAAGACTCATGTAGGTGATATTAGAGTCAGAAGGGAAAAGGCGTTCCGTATTTCCACGACGCGAGCCGAGAGATTTTTTCAGCATACGGGGGGATGATCAATATGAATGTTGCTTTGAGCAGCAATAAAGCGGACAGCGTTGTTAAGAAGAGAAAAAAGAGCTTCCTATCAGATGTAAAACAAAATTTCTATTTGTATTTATTAGTTTTGCCAGGCATCTTATATTTCGTGATTTTCAAGTACCTGCCAATGGTAGGGATCATCGTGGCCTTTCAAGACTTTAATACGGTGAAAGGGCTTTTTAAAAGTAAATTCGTCGGTCTGAAAAATTTCGAGTATTTCTTCACTTCAAAGGATTGGCTTGTTGTAACCTGGAACACGTTGTATTTAAATCTATTGTTTCTTATTACCGGTTTGTTTTTTTCGATCCTCATTGCCATTGTGCTGTCTGAAATCAGCTCCAAGTATTTTAAGAAAGTGACGCAATCGCTTGTCATCTTGCCGAATTTTATATCCTGGACATTAGTTTCGATGTTTGTTTTTGCCCTGCTATCGACGGATGTAGGATTAATTAATTCCGTTTTAAAAGCGTTGGGCTTTATTCAGGAAGGAAAGGAAATCAATTTTTATGCCAACCCGAGTCTATGGGCTGGAATATTGGTTGTTCTAAAAATATGGAAAACCGCAGGCTTCGGTTCCGTTGTCTATCTGGCTGCTATAGCGGGCATTGACCAGGAAATCTATGAAGCAGCCAAAATGGACGGTGCCAGCCGTATGCAGTGCATTACGAAGATTACTTTGCCGCAGCTTAAAACGACAGCAGTACTGTTGACCTTGTTTGGCATCGGAGGCATCTTCCACGGGGATCTTGGAATGATCTATGCGATTGTAGGCGATAACCCTTATTTGTATGACACGACCGATGTTATTGACACTTATGTATTCAGAATGCTTAGACAAATGAATGACATGAGCATGTCTACTGCGATCGGACTTTATCAATCCTTTGTAGGTTTTGTCATCGTATATACAACCAATTATCTCGCCAAGAAATATGATTCGGACTCCGCTATTTTTTAAAAATATAAGAAAGTATAGGTTTTCATTATACTATGCTTATATTTCATTCGCGAAACGTATGCTGCTCCTCCAAGGGACGGCGCAGCCGTTTTCACTTGAGAAAGGAGATAAACAAATGAAAAGCAGCTTGGAGAATAAAGCATTAGATCTATTTTCTTATCTTTTCATGGCCTTATTTTCAATATTTTGCATTGTGCCTTTTATCCTTATTCTATCGAGCTCCCTATCAGACGAAAAATCCGTACAATTGACCGGCTTTGCGCTTATTCCAAAACAATTCTCGTTGTTTGCCTACGAGGTCATATTTCAGGATAACGCCATATTTAGCGCTTACAAGACAACGATCATTTTCACGGTTATGGGTACGATTCTTTGCTTGATCATTACAAGTGCGATGGCTTATGCCATTTCCGTAAAAACGTTTACTCACAGAAACAAAATCGCCTTTTTCGTCTATTTCACAATGCTGTTTAACGGAGGCTTGATACCTACCTACCTTCTTATCTCCAAGTATTTAGGTTTAAGCGATAATATCTTGGTTTATATTGTACCGGCCTTGGTTAATCCGTTTAATATGTTTCTGTTAAGGAACTTCTTCAAGCAAATACCGGATTCGCTGGCGGAGTCCGCCAAAATTGACGGTGCGAATGACATCTATATTTTATTTAAAATCATCCTTCCGCTTGCCAAACCTGCAATGGCAACGATCGGATTGTTTTATGGACTCGGTTTCTGGAACGAATGGTTTACGGCCACACTTTTTATTTCCGATAAGGATCTGTATTCTTTGCAATATCTGATCATGAAGGTATTAAGAGAAGTGGACTTTGCGAATCAATTGAATCAAATGCAAGGGATAACATTAGCTAATTATGTCGTTCCAACCAACACGGCCAAAATGGCTACTGCCGTAGTCACTGTAGGTCCCATTATTTTTGTTTATCCATTTCTGCAAAAGTACTTTGTTAAGGGACTAGTAGTTGGAGCTGTTAAGGGCTAGACCCGCGAGAGCGGTTTAGTATATAGGATTAAATAATAAAAGGGAGGAAAAAAAATGAACAAAAAGGTTGTTGTATTACCGCTTGCTGCAACCATGCTTGCTGCGTCAATCGCTGGATGCAGCAAGGCATCAAACAAGCCGAGTGAAAGCACTGCGCCTACCAGCAACACGGCAGAAAGTTCATCGCCCGCAACTAAGGATCCGGTTACGCTTAATATTCGTCTGTTCGGGACTGAAAACGGGATGTATCGCGATGTAGATCCCGTCATTAAGGAGTTTGAGAAACGGACGAAGGATACGCTTAATACGACCTTGAATCTTACCTTTACACCGCCTGCCGACTATGGTCCCAAGCATGAATTATGGATCGCATCGGGAGAGGACATCGACCTCTTTAACCCGTGGTCAAAGGATAAATTCGCCAGAGACGGCGCATTGGCGGATTTAAGCGAATACTTTAACAACCCCAAATATCCCGGGCTTCAGAAGGCTTTCTCAGAAGAGTATATCAATGATAATAAGATGAATGGCAAGCTCTATGCCATTCCGCTTACAAACGCTTTCATGGATATGGAAGGTGTCTGGTATCGGAAAGATTTGTTGACCAAGTATGGGATGAAGGATATCAGCAGCTATGATGATTTGTATAACTTCCTTGAAAAAGTAAAAGAAAACGAAAAAGACATGACTCCGTTCGGGAACTATGGCAACACTGCATTCTTCAAGCTATTTACGGATATCAATGCACAACAGCTTGAAGGGAACGTATTTCCATTTATCGGCGGCTCAAATCCGAAGAAAAATTTCGTTTACGTTCAAATCGCAGATGATGGAAAATCCGTCGCGGGTGTGGCGGCTTATGGAGATCCGGCATCCGAATGGGCGAACATTAATCCTAAGTACGGTCTCGATTATTTGATGAACCAGTTTAACCAAGCGAAGCGGTTTAACCAATTTATTCCGGCAGATACTTTGACAAACACGACTGGAACAGGAAAGCCTGTCTCTGCGGGATACGGAACATTAAATGGGTTTACTGGGGAAGAAGCCAAGCAAAAGGCGTTAGATCCGAATGCGGAGCTTGGTTTCTGGCCGATCTTCAAGAACAATCAAGAAATGACACCTGGAACACAATCTACGGATGGCAAGGCATGGAATTTCATTGCCATACCTGCTTCTTCTAAAAAAATTGATAGAGCAATGGAATTCCTGGATTGGATTTTCTCCAGTCAGGAGAACAATGACTTATTTACGTACGGTATAGAAGGTAAAAACTGGGAGCCTGTAGGAGATAATCAGTGGAAGATTCCGGATGGAGTCGATCCGGCTAAAAATTACGCTTTCCCTGCCTTCGAGTTGACTTGGAATCCGAATTTTCATCGAATTCCGACAGGGTTGCCGGAGCAGATTCAGCACTATTATGAATATCAATTTAAGCCGGATACCTATAAGAAAAATGTATTGGCTGGATTTACATTCGATCAAGAGCCTGTAAAAAATGAAATCGCCAAATGCAGCACTGTTATGGATAAGTATCTTCCATTCTTATTGTCCGGCTTCGGCGACGTTAATGATAATTTGTCGAAGATGAATAAGGATTTGAAGGCTTCGGGTGTAGAAAAAATTAAAGAAGAATTGAAGAATCAAATCAATGCCTTCCTTGCTCAAAAGAAGTAAAACGCTCTGAGGCCATATCGCAATAAATGAGGAGCACCTGTCGATTCTGGTCAATCAGATCGGTAGGTGTTCCGATCTCAAGCCTATCTTCGCTAGAATGAGAAGCTTGGTCGATTGTGAAAACGCTTACAATCTCAGAGGTGACTTTGCGGCAAGCGTAGACTTGGACCAGTGAAGGCTGATTCTCGCAGGCAGGCTGAACTCGCTTCGGCGGTTTAGTATAGATGTACATTTAAAATTTGAGAGGAGCGCAGTAATGAAAATGAAATTAAAACAGGTCGACCATTTTGCCCGCCAGGGGCTCAATCTTGAAAGGAGGTCTTTGAGATGAAAGGGTTTCTGCCCAAATGCAAACGCTCTCTTTCTATCGTATTAACTCTTCTAATTTTAGGCGGCATCATCCCTGTCGGCCATGCAACCGTACAGGCTGCCGAATCTTCAGGCATTGCACCCTATACCCCTTATGTATCCAATGTGCCAACGCCGCAAAATAGCGCAATCATCAATCCGAACTATGACCGAAGCTATGACGACTATGTGGTAAAAGGCCCGACAGGAATCGTCCATCCGGGTATTCTGCAATCGCGATCGGATCTGAACACCATGAGGGATATGGTTTGGCTCGGTAAAGAGCCTTGGGCATCTGCATTCGATGCGTTTAGAAGGTCAGCCGAATCTTCGAAAAATGTAGCGATCTATGGGAACGGAGGAACGCAAAAGGAGTTCACTTATCCTCAAGTCTCCGACAGCAACGGGGACAAGCAATTGCGTCAGGATGCCACGACAGCCTATCAACAAGCGCTCATGTGGTACATCACGGGGGATGAGGATTATCTGAACAATGCCAAAAACGTATTGGACGCGTGGGCCAATGGGCTTAAGCAATTTTTCGATACGACGGAGCCGGCCAATTGGGATACGATCTCGAAGGTGTGGGGAGCATCCAGCGTTCTCAGCTCCGGGGTCGCAGGTCAGAAGATGGCTGCCGCGGCAGAAATTCTTCTCTATACGCCAAGCTCCGGATGGTGCCGGGATGCCCAAGGCAATATCGATTATGAAAAAAAGAAGGTCTACGATAATTTTTTAAGACTCATCTGGCAGGAAACGAACAAGTGGTTCGGATTTTATAATCAAGCGGCTGTAGGGAACATGGGGTATATGTCCATTTCCATCTTCCTGGATGATATCAACGGTTATAATGAAGCGGTGGAGCGGTTTGCCGTCAATAAAAAAGCCGTTGACCAAGATAATGCAAGCGGGGCAGAAAGTATCAATTTCTCGCTCGCCGCGGCGATAATGGATAATGGAGAGGTCGTCGAGATGGGACGCGATCAGGGTCACTCGAACCTTGACGTGGCGACATACGGCGCAACGGCCCGAACCATTCATGTCCAAGGGACGAAGCTTGATCCTGTTACCGGGGTTCCGGTTGCCGAGGGCGGAGTAGACCCCTTCGAATTTCAGGATCAAAAGCTGCTAAAGGCCCTCTCTTATTATACGAAATACAATGCAGGGTACGATGTGGAATATTTCCCTCATATCAACGGCGTGGGACAAAAGACCGGGTGGACCGGCATCAGTCCGAGAGGTGGATCCATAACAGAAGCCGCTTCCATCTACAACTATTATAAATATGAGAAAGGATATTCCGGCGGTAAATATGACGAATTGTTCAAATATCCCGAGATCTTGATGGAGCATCCTGAAGTTCCGGCCATCGATACACCGGGGTCTGGCCAGCTTCTCTTTACCCCTGCGAACGGGGCTTTGGCCACGGAGCCGAAGGGGCCGCCACAGCCTTTGCAGGAAGCGGGAAATTTATATGGTCTATATAACCGGTACCCGGCTGTACCATTTTCCTCCAACAACGCAGTTTGGTTCAAGAACGGCTTTGTAAAACCTGGAATCGCCAGTTATCTGGACGAAAACGGTTACATCCAATACAAAGCCGAAGGGACGATGAACGGCAACTGGTTCGGCTACGAAAATTTCGATTTCGGTTCGGTTCCCGCGGATACGCTCGCGTTCACCTATGCCCAAAACTCGACGGCCGGGTCGACCATTACGATGTACGTTACCGACCCTGACGTGAAGCTGACTGACGAGACCATGGCCCTAACGAAGCCGACAGCCATCTTTAAGGTCCCCCATACAGGCTGGTGGACCATACCGAACACCTATGTTCAGAAATTCGAAAACATCGGCGATACACTGAAAGGCAAGAAGAATCTTTATTTCAAAACGACAGGTTCAAATAATGCCTATAATTTTGCCGCCGAAGCGCGCTGGTTTCAATTTTCCGGCGGTTTTGCCAAAACCGATAACAAGGCAATTGAAGCCCCAATTACGAGCGAAACAGGTTATGTGAAGGACGAGGTGTCGGATAACATTACCCTGACAGACGGCGGTTATATCGGATATCGCAACATGAATTTTGACAGCGGCACCGTACAATTGCTGTTGGATCATAAAGCTGCGGGAAGCGGCGTGCTTGAAATGAGGCTTGGAGGCCCGCAGGGCCAGCTCGTCAAGAGCTATCCGATTGCGGATACGGCAGGCAACACGATGACCGCCGCTTTCGACCATCAGAATGATGAGATTATCTACGGCAATAACGGAGGCAACAACGATTTTTATCTGGTCTACAGAGGGACCGGCGCCTTGACCTTTAACAGTTTTAAATACGTAACGCCATCCTCTTCCGGATCGGTTCAGTCGACAAAGCGGCAGGGCGGAAGCTATCTTTCCGATCTGTACGGCAATGCCGAGAAGATGGGGGATCATGTCGTGTTACCAGGAGACAGCTCCGCATTAACCTATCGCAATGTCGATATGGGGGCCAAAGGCGATGACCGGCGCTTTATGGTATTGCGGGTGAAGAGCAACGAGCCTGTTGTCATAAAAGCCATCGATCTTGGCAATGGAGATACGGCTGCCAATACCGTAGCTGAATTTGCCGTTCCGAATACGAACGGCGAGTTCGTCACGATCCCATACGATTTGGCGAAATCGGGTTATGCGTCGCGAGAAGGCGCGATTTATCTCAGGCTGCAAGCTACCGGTGGAACTGCCGATGGCCGAGTGGAAGTCGATTACTTCAGTTTTGACAATGCCGATATCCCGTTTGTCGATCTATTGCAAACGGTATCCATCGAATCCGATCATCCGGGCGATTCATCGATCGCAACGGCTGGTGATACCGTGACGTTATCGTTTACCGCAAGCGAACCGATCGATAATGTTTCCGTTTATTTCGGCAGTACGAAGATGGATGCTGTTTCCACAGATGCCCGTCATTTTACCGTGAAGCAAAAGCTTGGAGAATTCTATACGCTTGGCAAAGTCCCGTTCCGCATCGACTACAATCAAGGCGCAAATCTCGGCAGATCGGTCAAGCTTACGACTGACGGCACCAAGGTGACTATCGTTAACGAAGAGGGGCTCCTCAACGATGTATTCAAGACCCTGCCTTTAACTGATTCTACACCGGGTCGAAGCATGGATACGACCGTTCAGCAAGTGGGCTATATGTTTGACGGGAATATAGGTACCGGCTCCGATTTTCGCTCCGAAAACGGAGGCGTGGGTTGGATCGCATTTGACCTCGGGGATCAGGATAAAGTGCAATTAACCCAAGTAAAATTGCTTGGAAGTCAAGGCCTTCCTGCCCGGTCTGCAGGTATTGTCATCCAGGGAACCAATCACATCGGTGATGAGCCGTGGGTGACGTTGACCGCACCAGCTGTAAATACGGTGAATTGGCAAACATTCCCGGTTCAGAATCCGAAAGCCTATCGTTACATCCGGATTTACAATAGCATCAATTGGTACGGCAATCTTACCGAAGTCAAGTTCTTTGGTAACGTCATCCATGAGGGAAGTCCGGCCATATTGGATACGGTGACGCTAAAGTCGGATAATCCGGAGGATTCTTCCTTAGCCGTAACGGGGAACACGGTCACCTTGAATTTTGCTGCCGGTAAAGCTCTTGAGAATGTCAAGGTTTACTTCGGCGATAAATTAATGGAGACTGCATCAGAAGACCAGCTTCATTGGAAAGCTCAGTCGATGGTTGGAACCGCTTATCAAACCGGTAAAATGACATTCAAAATCTTGTACGATAACGGGCCTGTCGTGACCGGTACGACGGACGGTACGTCGGTAACGGTCATTGACCCGCTTCAGCTTGCACTAGATAATGCGGCAACGCTTCCGACAGGAGATTATTCAAGACTGAGTTATTA
Source organism: Paenibacillus glycanilyticus NBRC 16618 (assembly GCF_004000805.1). Taxonomy (GTDB): domain Bacteria; phylum Bacillota; class Bacilli; order Paenibacillales; family Paenibacillaceae; genus Pristimantibacillus; species Pristimantibacillus glycanilyticus. The sequence continues at coordinate 21,015 of NZ_BILY01000019.1, read as the reverse complement.
TCTGTTCAGCCAAGAAGTGGAACGCATCAAAACGGAAATGAATGCTCCTGGCTATACGGATATGAAAATCGCCAAGGAGCTTTACGATGCGAAGAGCCTGCTTGCCCGCAACCCATTATCCTTCTATTCGTTTGAAGGAAACGCGGATAATGCATTCGGTTCTTCCAACGGGACGGTTTCCGGCACCCCTGCGTTCAAGGATGGGAAAGTCGGGAAAGCGATCGAATTGAACGGCACCAATAGCTATGTCACGCTGCCCGCTAAGCATCCGCTGTCCAGTTACAATGAGATCACCTTGTCTACTTGGGTGTATTGGAAAGGCGGAAAGGATTGGCAACGAATCTTCGACTTCGGTAACGGTACTACCCAATATATGTTCCTAACGCCGAAAACGGGTAATTTTATGCGGTTTGCAATTAAGAACGGCGGCGCTGAGCAAATCGTGCAAACCTCGCAGCTCGCAACGAATACGTGGGTTCATGTGGCGGTGACACTCGGGAACGGCAAGGAGAAGCTGTATGTGAACGGTGTGGAAGTGGCATCCGCTAACGTCACGATCAAGCCGGGCGACTTCAAACCAACGTTAAATTATCTCGGAAAAAGCCAGTTTTCTTCAGATCCGTTGTTGGGCGGCATGCTGGACGAATTCCGTATTGATGATCATGTATTAAGCGCTGCTGAGATCCTTCAGTTAGCAAACAATACGGCGCCACACGGGGACTATTCCTTACTGAATTACTTGCTGGATAAAGCTGCAGCGCTTAATGCCAAGCTTTACACCGAATCGAGCTGGCAAGTGCTGACGGATACGGTTACGAACGCCAAAGCTTTGCCTGCAGATGCCAGCCAAGATGCGATCGATGCAGAATCTGTGAGTCTGCTGCAAGCAATGGAAGCACTGGAAAAACTGGAGATCAAGATCACGTCGTCGCTTGATCCTTCGTCTCCAAACGGCCAGAACGGCTGGTATACGGCACCCGTTACGGTGACGTTGTCTGGTTACGAAAATATACAGTACAGCCTGGATGGCGGAAGCAGCTGGAGTGTCTACGACGCGCCTGTTATCCTAGGGCAGGAAGGCACGAACCAGATGCTGTATCGTCCTGAGTCGGTAACCGATTCGGTCTATCCGAAATCGGCGGAGGCGAAGATCGACCTGACCGCGCCTCAACTCACGATCTCCGGTGAAGCGTCCTATACGATTGATCAGACGGTCAACATCATATGCGAAGCGGTGGACAGCATCTCCGGCGTGACCAACTCGCCGTGCAACGCACCGCTTGTGGATGTCAAGGCGTATACGCTGCTGCCGGGCGTTCATAAGGTGACGGCGGAAGCGGAGGATGCCGCTGGACACCGCTCATCGGCCGAACATTCGTACAGCGTCACCGCGACGTTCGACAGTCTGTCTGCACTCACCGAAACCTTCGCGGCCGAAACAGGAGCAGCTGATTCGCAGCTAGTTGTGGCATCCCTTCAGCAGCAGCTGGCAGAGGCCAAAACGAAAGCGGCCGAAAGGAAAGGTGCGGAGGCTCGCAATCTGCTGCAGGCGTATATCGCAGACGTGAACAAGCAAAGCGGCAAAGTGTTCACTGCCGAACAAGCGACTGTGCTGATGATTCGTTGGGCGCAGTGGCTGCACGACGTGACGCCGCTTGCAAGCGGCGCTCCGGGCAAAGCGGTCCTGTCCGACAACAACGGGCACGACACGGGGCTGAAGGACGGCAGCTACACCGTCACCATGAACCTGTGGTGGGGGAACAACGGCACCGAGTTCAAGCTGTACGAAAACGGCAAGCTAATCGCCACGCAGAGGCTGACGGACAACTCGCCGGAGGCGCAAACCGTGAAGACCGATATCGTGGGCAAAGTAAACGGTACGTACACGTACACCTGTGAACTCACGAACATCTTCGGCACGACGAAATGCGATCCGCATGTCGTCACCGTCACCGACGCCGCGCCGGGCAAACCGGTCTTGTCCCATAATAACTGGGACGGCGACGGGAATTACGATGTTACGATGAACATGTGGTGGGGAACGAACGGTTCCGAGTACCGCTTGTACGAGAACGGGACATTGATCGATTCGCAGACGCTGAGTGAAGCGACGCCTGCGGCCCAAAAGGCGGCAACGAGCATCTCCGGCAGAGCGCCGGGCGTATACTCGTACCGCGCCGTATTAGTCAATGCGGCTGGGGAGACATCCAGCCAAACGATCACGATTACCGTCAAGGAGCAAAAAGGTTGATAAACGAGTCAACTTGCGCATAATCATCGAAGCCCCCAATCGAATCTTCGTTAAATTGGGGGCTTTTTCTTGAAGAATGGAGGAATAAGAAATGGACCTGGTCATAAAAAGCAATCGCCGCCAATTCTTTTTAGTCCTTATTGTTTGTTTTACGTTAGTCATGACCTTTACAGGCTTTGGAGGTGCCGGAACAGCGAATGCGGCTGTTTCGCCGCTCATTACATCTTACAAACCACAAGCGGTAAACGCCGATGTGAATGCTTCCTACACGGATGCTAACGGATCAACGGTATCAGCAACGATCCATCATCCGGGTATTGCCATGACGCTGGCCGATCTGGACAATATGCGCGACCATGTAAGAGCAGGGGACGAGCCGTGGAATACGGCGTTCGAGGCCTTTGCCGCCGACTGGCAATCCAGACCGAATCCAAGAATCTTATATGAAGTCGGAAATGATCTATTCGTTAATATACGCGGTCCGTGGGCCTTTACCGATGCAAATGGTAAGTACTGGTCTGACCCAAGCGATTATGTGGGAACGCGTGCGAATACGGATGCCTTAACCGCTTTTAAACAAGCCGTTATGTGGTACATTACCGGCGATGAGACGTACCGTTCCAGTTCGATGTATATCGTCAGATCTTATTCCGGCATCCAGTCTGTTGCTCCTCATACGAACTTCCGTTTTGCGACGATGACTTATTTGCTGGCGGCAGCGGCAGAAATTTTGCGTTATTCCGACACGCCTACAGCAGGTTTGAAATGGACAGAAACCGACACCCAGAATTTTAGCCATATGATGGAGCTTTGCTCGGTCACTTATAACGCACATTCTTTTTTCATGAATCAGCACCAATTTACGGTTATGGGAACGATGGCGCGGGCGATCTTTACCAATGACCTGGAAATGTATGCGGAATCCGTAGAAGCAACAACAGTGAATGCAGAAGGCGATGAGGGGGGAAGGAATGGTTCGATCAAACATGAAATGCGATGGATGACCAAAAACGAAAGGACAGGAGCGCCGCTCGATTCGTCGGATTACCATGTGCAATTAATGGAAATGGGCCGCGATGTGGGACATTCTTATGCCAATATCGCCGGACTGTCAACATTGGTACAGACCATCTACGCCCAAGGAACGAAGGTTGACCCGGCAGCAGGAACAATCTCAACGGCTGCTAATGCGGTAAATCCATTTCATTTTCTGAATGACAGGTTGCTGGAAGGGACTACGTATGCTCTAAAGTATCATCTCGGATACGATGTGATGTGGACGCCCGCGGTGGCAAACCAAAGCTATTCCGGTCAGATATTCGATCAGATCAATCCGGATCAAAGAGGCAGAATTGATGCGTTTTACAGTGTTTTGTACAACTATTATAAATATATCGAAGGGCAGGATATGACCCAGGAAAAATACAAGTATTTGGCCTATGTGTACGAAACGAGAATGCCTGAGGTTGCAGGAAAGGATTATCCGCTTGCCATGTTATTGTACACGCCTGACGCGGCAAAGACGGATGGGCTGAGCAACAGGATCATTCTAGGTAATATAACTGGACTGAAAGCAACCATAGCCGGCTCGGATGCGATCAACTTAAGCTGGACGGCTGTACCGGACGCACTTGGTTACAACATCTATAGATCAACAGAGGAAAATGGAACTTATACTCAGATTAACAGTGCGCCAATTACAACAACGTCTTATAGCGACACAAGCTTGAATCCAAATACGATTTACTTTTACAAGGTCCGTGTATCCGGAGGATCAACGTTCGCCGTTGTATCGGCCACAACGGGAGGAGACGGCATTCCGGCTTTTGATGCAAGCAGTTATGTTCTTAACGTCAATCATACGCATCAATCCGTATTAAGGGTCATTCATCCGGACGGAAGCAATCAGGTTCTTACAAGTCAAGCAAGCTTCACTTCATCCGATCCAGCTGTGGCAACCGTCGATTCGGCAGGCTTGGTGACCGGGATTGGCGCAGGTACAGCTACGATTACCGCGACCTATAACGGGCAAGCGTATCATGCAGCCGTAAAAGTCAACGTCGACACCCATTTAAAAGCCTGGTATAAATTTGACGAAACAAGCGGAGCTTCAGCCGCAGACGCATCCGGAAACGGCAATACTGGGACGCTGAATGGCGGTACGGCCTGGATTACATCATGTAGCCGTTACGTTAAACGGTTCGACCGGCACTCTCTATGTTGATGGAGCTCAAGTGGGGAGCAATACGTCGATGACCATTAAACCGTCTGATCTGGGTGCAACGACGCAGAATTGGATCGGCCGTTCCCAATATAGCTCCGATCCGTATCTCGACGGACGAGTGGATGATGTCAGAATCTATAATCGCGCGATAAATTCATCTGAAGTTGCGAGTGTGATGAACGGGCAAACCTTGGAATCCGTAACGGCAGCACCGACGGGTGTGATAGCTGCGACAGCAGATTATAGATCGATTAACGTAAGCTGGCCGGTTGTACCAGGAGCAACGGGTTATCAGGTATACGTCGCCGATTCATTAGCTGAGAATGCCGTCTATACCAAAGTTAATAGCGATTTGATTACAGGAACGTCGTATACCAGCCTGGGTTTAAAACCGAATACGGCCTACCATTACAAGGTAACGGCAGTAAATGCAATAGGAGAATCGGACATGTCGGCAATTGCTTCCGCAACAACCGATGGTATGCCGATGGCCACCCTCCTGTCCTGGTATAAATTTGACGAAACAAGCGGAGCTTCAGCCGCAGACGCATCCGGAAACGGCAATCCTGGAACGCTGAATGGCGGTACGGCCTGGATTACGGGTAAAATCGGCAACGCTGCGGATCTTGCCGGAACAAACGGCTATATTGCCCTTCCTTCCAGCCTTGTCTCCGGGGCTGACACAATCACCATTTCAGCATGGGTGAATCTGGATAGCGCTAAAAACTGGATGCGAATTTTTGATTTTGGTTCCGGGACTTCGACCAGTATGTTTCTTACTCCGAAAAATGGAGCCAATGGCAAAATTCGCTTCGCGATCAAAAACAATAATTCGAGCGAGCAAATCATTGACGGGCAGTCTGCGCTGGCAACGGGAGGCTGGCATCATGTAGCCGTTACGTTAAACGGTTCGACCGGCACTCTCTATGTTGATGGAGCTCAAGTGGGGAGCAATACGTCGATGACCATTAAACCGTCCGATCTGGGCGCAACGACGCAAAATTGGATCGGCCGTTCCCAATATAGCTCCGATCCGTATCTCGACGGACGAGTGGATGATTTCCGCATTTATGACCAAGCCCTTCCTGCTGACGAGATTGCTGCCCTTGCGGGATTGTAACAGGCGGGATAGCAAGACCGCGAGGATAACGAAGTGTATTGAAGATGTACAACGATCAGTTAAATTCAAAAGTTAAATTCAAAGGCAAAGGATGGCTAGGTTATGGAAGTTAACTACCATTTATTATCGAAGAAAGGTGCCTGGGGAGATCAGGGGGATGGCACCTATGTTAATCCTGTCTTGCCCGGCGATTATAGCGATCCGGATGTCATTCGGGTCGGGGATGATTATTACGGCATCTCCTCTACTTTGCATTGCTCTCCGGGGATGGCGGTGCTGCATTCCAAGGATCTTGTGAATTGGAGCATGATTGGACATGTTGTTCAAGATTTGACAAGCATTGGCCCGGAATACAATTACGATCGCATGAATCGTTACGGCAGAGGGGTCTGGGCCGGCGCCATCCGATACCATAAGAATAAATTCTGGGTTTATTTTTTCACGCCCGATGAAGGATTGTTTATGAGCACGGCTTCCGATCCGGCTGGACCTTGGGAGCCGCTTCATCGGGTTTGGGAGGTCACTGGCTGGGACGATTGCTGTCCATTCTGGGACGAAGACGGACAAGGCTACTTCGTTGCCACGAATTTTGCAGACAACTACAACATCCATTTATTCAAACTCAGTGAAGACGGCAGAGAGCTGCTGCATGACACCGATACGATTATTCATCAGTACAAAGGCAGCGAAGCCAATAAGATCTATAAAATAGACGGGTTCTACTACTTCTTCCACAGCGAGGTTCGACTTGAGGAAGCCGGTGAAGTCCGAGTCGTCATGATGTTAAGGTCCGAACATATTTACGGGCCCTATAAGGAAAAGGAAATTATTCATACGCACGGAAAGGAAATAGACCGGGAGCCGAATCAAGGCGGACTGGTCGATACCGTTACCGGGGAATGGTATTTCATTAGCCACCAGGGATCGGGCGATTTTGAAGGCAGACCGCTTCACTTGCTACCCGTAACATGGGTGGACGGATGGCCGATCATTGGAGAAGATACGGACGGCGACGGAGTCGGAGAGATGGTATGGGGCGGCGTGAAGCCGATTAACGGCCATCCCACGACGGTTCTTACCACGAATGACGATTTTGACCGGGCGGTGCTTAAGCCGTATTGGGAGTGGAACCATCAGCCAAGAGCCGACAAATGGTCGTTAACGGAACGGCCGGGCCACCTGCGTCTATACGCATGCCAACCGATCGAGAAGGGCAACTTCTTTACCGTCTGCAACGTCATTACGCAACGGGCGTTCAGAACCGTTCATAATATGGCAACCGTAAAGCTGGATATCGGCGGCATGGCGGACGGGCAAGAAGCCGGAATTTGCCATTTTGCGAAAACCTATTGCACGATTGGCGTACAGCAACGGAACGGGACAAGGATCCTGAAGTTTAATCATTCGGGTACGGTAGAATGGGGTCCGGAATTAAAGGGTTCTACCCTATGGTTAAGGTCTGTATGGAACGTAGACGGAATCAGCCGGTTTGAATATAGCGTCGATGGCGTACAATTCACGAGCTTTGGAGACGCATATCAGCTGGGATGGGGGAATTACAGGGGCGACCGGATCGGGTTATACAGCTATAACTGCGAAAGTGAGCAGGGTTATATTGATGTAGATCAATTTAATTATTGGGTTGCGAGGAGTGGAGAATGAATGAAATCGCCATTGTTTAGGGATCCCATTTATGACGGCGCGGCAGATCCAGTCGTTATTTGGAATCGGCAGGCCAAGGAATGGTGGTTGATCTATACGAACCGCCGCGCAACGCAGGAGGGGCCAAAATTCGGGTGGGTGCATGGCACCGATCTTGGTGTTGCTTCTTCCTCGGATGGCGGATCAACCTGGTTATACCGAGGAACCCTGGAAGGTCTCGAAACGGAATGGGGCAGAAATACGTTCTGGGCGCCTGAAATCATTTGGCATGACGGGCTGTACCATATGTATGTCACTTACGTCCACGGCGTACCGGAAGATTGGACGGGCAAGGCTCGTATCCGGCATTATACAAGCTCCGACCTTATTCGTTGGGAATTCCAGTCCACGCTTGGCATTAGTGAGGAGAACGTGATCGATGCCTGTGTGTACCAGCTGCCTAACGGCATGTTTCGAATGTGGTTTAAGCAGCGGAATCATACCTACGCCGCAGAGAGCAAGGATCTGTATGATTGGCAGCCGATTGGTCCGGTGATAACCGAAAGAGGCCACGAAGGACCGAATGTTTTCCGCTTAAAAGGATATTATTGGCTTATCATTGACGAATGGAGAGGGCAAGGTGTTTTCCGCTCCGATGATCTGACGACATGGGAACGAAACGGTATCATTCTTGACCAGCCTGGCAAACGTGCGGATGACGGGACGATCGGCCTTCACGCGGATGTAGTTGTGCAAGGAGAAGAAGGATATATCTTTTATTTTACTCATCCAGGCCGTGTGAAGGGGCATCATGAAGATTCGAACAGTTATGAATTTCGCCGTTCGTCCATTCAGGTTGCCAAGCTGGAGGTTGTGGACGGAGTGTTGATCTGCGACCGCGACAAGGAGTTTGAGTTGAATCTAGAAGCGGATGATCGATACTAAAAAATTAGGGAGCTGACGGCTACAGCTTTTTGACGTTAAAGTCCCATAAACAAAGAAGACGCCAGAAAGGCGTCTTCTTTGTTTAATAATGATTTATAAGTAAGTTAAGGACTATCCCAAATCCATCGTTGACATAAAGAAACTTCCTTGTTAATGTATTAAACAGTTGTTTTAAACATATGTTTAAGACGAGATATAGATAGAGGGAGTGGAGAGATTGAAACAGGCTTTGCAGGCATTTATGAAGCGCCCGACCACATGGGTAGGGATTATTACGGCACTTATGTTCCAAATCATATTCTCTTTGATTTGGATGACGGGCTATGACGGGGTAACCGATCGTGCCAATCAGCTGCATATTGCGGTTGTCAATAAAGACCAGCAGCTTGGAGAGCAGGTAGCGGCTAATCTGCTTAAGGAGCTGCCGTTCCAGATGTCCCGGCTGGATGATTTGGACGCTGCCCAGCAGCAGCTGGACGACCGGAAGCTTCAGATGATTATTTACATGCCAGAGGATTTTACGCAAAAGGCGGCGTCTTCAGGCGGACACGCCAACATTCAGTATTGGATTAATGAGTCGAATCCTGCTTTAATTAAAAGCATGATGAACGGGGTAGCCGAGCAGGTTACGGCCGAGGTAAACAAGCAGGCGGTAGCCGCCGGCGTGAAGACAACGCTAGGCGTGGCTGCCAAGATGCCGGAAGATCAGGCTGCTAAGGCGGCCCAAAGCTTGGCTGAGCGCGTAACGGCGGATATTCAATCGACCAATGCGATTCACGGCATGAACAATCAGATGGTGCCGATGATGATGGTGCTAGCCTCTTATGTCGGTGCCATGATCATGGGCATGAACCTGGAGCAGTCGGCGATGGCTGTATCGGGCGGGGTAAGCCGCTGGAGACGATTTGGCGCGAGGAGCATCATTAATGTCGCTGCCGCGGTAGTTGTATCCCTGGTTGGCTCGGCATTGCTGTATTCGCTGGGCGGGCAAATCGAGCAGGGTTTTATTCACCTGTGGTTGTTTGAAATGCTGTTCCTGTTAACCTTTATGTTCGTATCGCAAATGTTTCTTTATCTGCTTGGCATGGCAGGCATGCTGTTCAACATTATGCTGTTGTCGGCGCAGCTGGTATCCTCGGGTACCATTGTTCCGCGCGAGCTGTTATCGGACTTTTATACCGGGCTTGGTTCCGTTCTTCCCGCAACGTATGCGGTTGAAGGCAATATGAACTTATTGTTTGGCGGACCTGGCGTAGGCCATGAGGTAGCGGCTCTCTTCCTGATTACGGCGGTGGCTGTCGCGGTGAGCGCTGCGGCAACGGGGCTGAAACGAAGCGGAAGGGCCGGCCAAAAGCAAGAGGCGGCGGTTACGGCCAAATAATTCGATTTAAATAGATTTGCTGGAGGATTAGACAATGACAACGAATGAGAGCGATGTGAAGTCCCGCATCCTGCTTGCGGCAAAGAAGCTGTTTGCCAGTCAGGGCTTTGACGGGACAACGGTAAGGCAAATATGCGAGGAAGCGGGCGGGGCTAACGTCGCTCTCATTTCGTATCATTTCGGCGGGAAAGAGAATATGTTCGCGGCTTTGTTCGATGCGTATTTTCCTAGCCAACAGTTTGCTAACGTGGACAAAGACCTGCCTCCGCTTGACGGTGTGAAGCTGGTTATTTCGGAGGTCTCCAAATTTCGGTATAACGATCCGGAGCTTGTTCAGATTATCCAGTATGAAATCCTGCTGAACACTTCTCGCATCGACAAAATCCGCTATTACGTTATGCCGCTGTGGCAGGCGCTGCGAAAGTGGCTGGAGGCAGGCCGCGAGCAGGGCGTGTTCCAATTCAACTCGGTTGATCTTACCGTGTACTCCATCGCGGGCGTATTGTTGTTTAATCGCAACTCCGAGTACTGGCAGGCTATTCGCAGCGAGGGGCCTCATACACTGGATTATACGATCGAAGAGATGACTCATTTTATTTTAGGCGGCTTGCAAGTGAAGCCGTAATTAAGGACGGCATGCGCTTATATGCGTATGCCGTCTTTTCGCTAGGGCTATAATGGTGAAGGTGCCTTGAGAGCCGATGTTAATTAACTGCAAAATTGGTCCAAGACACTTGAAATCGGACTGGAAAATGAGTATGATAAAAATGGTTGTTAGCACTTCAAGCTTACGAGTGCTAATAAAAAACAATAAGCGACAAATTTTTTAAGGAGGCTATTTTCAATGATCAGACCTTTGGGTGAACGCGTATTGATCGAACCGATCGCAAAAGAAGAAACGACTGCAAGCGGCATCGTTTTGCCGGATACAGCTAAAGAAAAGCCGCAAGAAGGCAAAGTGGTGGCAATTGGCAGCGGTACGCTGAAAGACGGCGTTCGCGTTGCGCTTGAAGTTCAAGTTGGCGACCGCGTCCTTTTCTCGAAATATGCGGGAACAGAAATCAAATACGACGGCAAAGAGTATTTGATTATGAAGGAAAGCGACATTCACGCGATCTTTGGATAAGCCCGTTTCCTAACATAGAGGGCAAGGCGGAAGATACTTATTATACTTTTTGGGAGGTAACTGGTAATGGCAAAAGAAATTAAATTTAGCGAAGACGCTCGCCGCGCAATGCTGCGCGGTGTTGATCAACTTGCAAACGCGGTTAAAGTAACGCTTGGTCCTAAAGGCCGCAACGTGGTGCTGGAGAAGAAATTCGGCAGCCCGCTCATCACAAACGACGGCGTTTCCATCGCGAAAGAAATCGAGCTGGAAGACGCATTCGAGAACATGGGTGCTCAACTGGTTAAAGAAGTAGCAACAAAAACAAACGACGTTGCCGGTGACGGTACAACGACGGCAACCGTTCTGGCTCAAGCGATGATTCGCGAAGGCTTGAAAAACGTTACGGCTGGCGCTAACCCTATGGTTATCCGCAAAGGTATCGAAAAAGCGGTTAAAGCTGCTGTAGAAGAGCTGAAAGCAATCGCTAAACCAATCGAAGGCAAACAATCGATCGCGCAAGTGGCTTCGATCTCCGCTGCTGACGACGAAGTAGGCCAACTGATTGCAGAAGCGATGGAAAAAGTGGGCAACGACGGCGTTATCACTGTTGAAGAATCGAAAGGCTTCGTAACGGAGCTTGAAGTGGTTGAAGGCATGCAATTCGACCGCGGTTACGTTTCCCCGTACATGATCACGGATACGGATAAAATGGAAGCTGTCCTCGACAATCCATACATTCTGATCACGGACAAAAAGATCTCGAACATCCAAGAGATCCTGCCTGTTCTGGAGAAAGTCGTTCAATCCGGCAAACAGCTCCTGATCATCGCGGAAGATATCGAAGGCGAAGCGCAAGCTACGCTCGTACTGAACAAACTGCGCGGCACATTCACTTGCGTAGGCGTTAAAGCTCCGGGCTTCGGCGACCGCCGCAAAGCAATGCTGGCTGATATCGCGGCTCTGACTGGCGCGCAAGTCGTAACGGAAGAACTCGGCCTTGAGCTGAAATCCGCTACTGTGGACCAACTCGGTTCCGCTCGCCAAATCCGCATTACAAAAGAAAACACGATCATCGTTGACGGCAGCGGCAACCCTGACGACATCCAAGCTCGCGTTAACCAAATCCGCGTGCAGCTGGAAGAAACAACTTCCGAGTTCGACCGTGAGAAGCTGCAAGAGCGTCTGGCTAAACTGGCTGGCGGCGTAGCGGTAATCAAAGTCGGCGCGGCTACTGAAACTGAATTGAAAGAGCGCAAGCTCCGCATTGAAGATGCCCTGAACTCGACTCGCGCAGCGGTTGAAGAAGGTATCGTATCCGGCGGCGGTACAGCTCTGATCAACGTATACAAAGCAGTTGCGGCTATTCAAATTGGCGGCGACGAGCAAACAGGCGTTAACATCGTATTGCGCTCCCTCGAAGAGCCGCTTCGCACAATCGCTGCGAACGCTGGCCAAGAAGGTTCCGTCATCGTTGAGCGTCTGAAAAACGAAAAAGTAGGCATTGGTTACAATGCTGCAACCGGCGAATGGGTGAACATGTTCGAAGCGGGTATCGTTGACCCTGCGAAAGTAACTCGTTCCGCTCTGCAAAACGCAGCTTCCGTAGCGGCTATGTTCTTGACTACAGAAGCGGTTGTTGCCGACAAGCCTGAGAAAGACAAACCAGCTATGCCTGATATGGGCGGCATGGGCGGTATGGGCGGCATGATGTAAGAATCGGACAGAGTACGTCCGATGCTTAAAATCAGTCATCTAACAAGAGAGGCTGCAAACGCGCTGAACAGCGCGTCTGCAGCCTCTCTTTATTTTAATCCGTATTATTTCCGATTCAGTATCCCCAAGTATTCATGCCACGGTCCCACGTCCGTAACATAACGGTTGGCCATGACCCTGACGATTTGGGCAATATGCGTCATGTCATGCACAGCCCAAGTAGCGATTAACTCCCGTACCTTTACGACGCCAAATGCAGGATGGGAGCCAGTCCGCTCAAGACTTGATTCATCCTTCACGAGCTCCTCGAGCCTCGCGATATTATGAGTCCGGATCGCAATAAATTCAAGCAAGGACTGTTCAAATGACCGGGCGGAGGTTTGATTCAAATGAGCGTAACGGTCAAAGGAAGGGAAGGGCGCATGTTCGCCTTCTGCGAGGATAAATTCGAGCCGCGGAATCCAGTTGTTTTTCTCCCCCTCAATCAGATGTTCAATGACCTCCCGTACATTCCAAGTTCCTTCTCCTTCGTTGCATGTCAGCCAGCCATCGGACAAACCGGATAAAAAAAGCTGTAAGGTTTGCGGTGTGCGTTCCAATACTTCAATCGCTTCCGTGAGATTAAAATTCATTTGGTTGCTCCTCTCCTAGAAACCGTTCTGCCCTAATAGCCTATCATAAAAAAATACCACTTGTAATGTGGCCTTCATTCCTAGTATGATTAGAAATGCATTTTTAAAAAGACTCATATAATCATGGGAATATGGCCCATAAGTTTCTACCGGATAACCATCGCAACTATCCGACTATGAGTGATCGCTGTTTGCATTTTTCTTTATTGTGCTTTTCCGTATTGGAAGCAGTAGGAAAACCTTCGAATGTAGTTCAGCGTGCACGAATTAGTTTAACGTGGGACAGGCCTAATAGGGCTTGTCCCTTTTTTTATTCAACTAGAGGAGCGAAAAAGATGAAAAGGCTGAAAGATCGAATACGCGAAGAAGGATTAATTTTGTCCGATACGGTGCTGAAGGTGGATTCCTTCTTGAATCATCAAGTAGACACGGAGCTTGCCTTGGAGATTGGCAAAGAATTGGTGGCCCGGTTTGCGGACAAGACTATTACGAAGGTGCTTACGATTGAAGCAAGCGGCATTCAATTTGCGATGGCTGCGGGTATAGCGCTTAAAGTTCCGTTTGTATACGCCAAGAAGAAAAAGGCGGTCACGCAGTCGGAGCAGGTCTATTCGGCGTCTGTTCATTCCTTTACGAAGCAAGAAACGTATCAGGTGACGGTTTCGAAAAATTATTTGGGACCCGGCGACAAGGTTCTTATCGTTGACGATTTTCTCGCAACGGGCGCAGCCCTGGTTGGTTTGGTTCAGATTGTGAGAGAATCCGGCGCTGAGCTTGCCGGCGTTAGCTGCGTCATTGAAAAAGGATTCCAAGAGGGCCGGGGATTGTTGGAGCAAATGAATGTCAGCGTCGAGTCGCTTGCAACCATCTCCAGAATGGCGCCGGGGGAAATCGATTTCGTGGAATCGGCCAAAGAGCTTGTAAAGGAGACGGTATAAGGGATGCTGGGCAGACAGAGACAGAGGGCATTTACATTAGGGTTTCAGCATGTCTTGGCGATGTACGCAGGCGCCGTTGTTGTTCCGTTAATCGTCGGGGGCGCACTTCACTTAAATGGTACGCAGATGGCCTACCTGATCGCGGCGGACCTGTTCACTTGCGGTCTTGCAACGATTCTGCAGGTGCTGGGTACCAAATATTTCGGCAGCCGACTGCCGGTTATCCTCGGCTGCACGTTTACGGCGGTGGGCCCAATCATAGCGATTGCGTCTGCCTCGAATCTGGCTACGGCTTATGGAGCAATCATCTTATCCGGCCTTTTCGTTGTATTGGCAGCACCGCTATACGGGAAGCTGTTGAAGTTCTTCCCGGTCATCGTAACCGGTTCGGTCGTTACCATCATTGGACTTTCGCTGATCCCTGTTGCCATGAATAACGTTGCCGGCGGGCAAGGCAGCGCGGACTTCGGATTGCCGCGCAATCTGTTGCTGGCACTTGGCACGCTTATCGTCATTTTGCTCGTGAATCGGTTCGCCAAAGGCTTCTTGCGCTCCATTTCCGTGCTGATTGGCCTTGCCGTTGGCACGATCGCCGGATACGCGATGGGAATCGTCAGCTTTGCGCCCGTAAACGAGGCTTCCTGGTTCAACATCGTTCAACCGTTCTACTTCGGTACGCCGCAATTCAGCCTGACGGCCGTGTTCACGATGATTATCGTCAATATTGTCAGTATGGTGGAATCCACGGGCGTTTATCTGGCTGTCGGTAGAGCAACGGATCAGAAGGTGGAGCAGAAGCAGATTATTAACGGTCTCCGCTCGGAAGGCGCGGCCATTATGCTCGGCGGATTATTTAATGCATTTCCGTATACGGCCTTTTCGCAAAATGTCGGTCTGATCACGCTGACTCGCGTAAAAACCCGCGATGTTATTTTTGCGGCCGGCGGCATTATGGTTGTGCTTGGACTGCTGCCGAAGCTTGCGGCGATTACGACGGTGATCCCGAATGCGGTGCTTGGCGGTGCGATGGTTGTCATGTTCGGCTCCGTTGCGGCTTCCGGCATCTCGATCTTGTCCGAAGTAAATCTGCGCGAGGAGCGCAATCTGCTCATCGCCGCATGCAGTATTGCCGTTGGCCTTGGATCCTCGGCGGTGCCTCAAATCTTCGACCAGCTGCCGGACTTCGCCAAGATGCTTCTGCAGAACGGGATCGTAACCGGATCCGTTACCGCTATTTTGATGAATTTGCTATTATCCGGCAAGAACGGCTCTGAAGACGCTTAAAGTTTCAGGCCGGTTGTTTGTGGGGATGTAACCTGATAAGGGTTGCATCCTTTTTTGCTTCAATGAATTGTTCAAGAGTCATTTCCCCTTAGCCAGTTGAAGCCTAAGCTCGGCGTTTTTCACGGACAATTGCTTGGCCAGATCCGTTTGCGATTCCGTTAATTGATCGGCTTTGGCGCTGAGCTTTTTGATTTGGGTCAATTTACTCTGATCTGCCGGCGAGGAACCGTCAGGTTTGTCTTTTTGCAGCTGTTTGATTTTAGCGTTAATCTTGGCAGCTTTGCTTTTATTTTGGACAATCTGCCGGTCTATTTCAGCGATATCCCGTTTTAATCGGCTAATGATCGATGACGTAAAACTGATGGACATGGTAAGCACCTCATAATCGAATTGGGAAGCATGTTTCATTCAGCTATAAATTCTACTATAAAAGGAGTATGGCGTATATTGGCTTCTTGTACTCGCCGCCTTCGAGTGAGGATGAGGTTATTTGGGAATGCTTCCTGTAGTAGGGCCAACGACTTAGCGAAGCTGAAAATTATGGGAGAAAAAACCTGTATCTTTATACGTGATAATGAATTATAATCAACTGGTTTTCTAATGATCAGACATCAGGAGTTGAATGACATGACGTTGAAAAAAAGCTTGGTTCTTATGCTTACATTAGTTGTTGTGTTTACGCTGGCGGCATGCGGCGGCAAAAACAACGCGAATAATTCTTCCTCTAACGAAAGCCCGGCAGCATCCGCGGATAACGGTGCCGCAGAGGCTACCGGCAAGCTGGCCGATATTAAGAAAGCCGGAAAAATCGTCCTCGGCACAAGCGCTGAATACGCGCCGTACGAGTTCCACAAAAATATTGACGGTAAAGATCAAATCGTAGGCTTCGACATTGAGATCGCAAAGGAAGTTGCGAAGGATCTTGGCGTTGAGCTGGAGATTAAGGATATGGACTTCGGCAACCTGCTTGCCGAGCTGAAGCTTGGCAAAATCGACTTCGTTATCGCAGGCATGACGCCGGATAAGGAACGCGCCAAAGCGGTAGACTTCTCCAAGATTTATTACGAAGCTAAACAAGGCGTTCTTGTTCGTGCGGAAGATAAAGACAAATTCAAGACGATGGCTGACCTGGAAGGTAAAGCGATCGGCGTTCAAATGGGCTCCACGCAAGAGAAAATCGGTCAAGGCATTAAAGGCGCCAAGCTGAAATCCTTGGGTAAAACGACGGATCTGGTGCTTGAGCTGAAATCGAAAAAGGTTGATGCTCTCATTGCCGAGCTTCCGGTTGCGCAAGGGTATGCCAACGTAAACTCCGATCTCGCATTAACAAGCATTTCGCCTGAATACGAGTCCGGCGGTTCCGCTGTAGCGGTTAACAAAGGGGAAAAGGATCTTCTCGCCGAGATTCAAAAGACGCTTGATCATCTGACTGCGGACAAGAAGATTGATCAATGGGTATCCGAAATGACGCAAATCTCCGAGAAATAAAAGGCAGGTAGACATCATGGAATTAGCGTATCATTGGGATTTTTCTTTTCTAAACGACTATGGTTCGTACTATTGGACCGGCATTAAAAAGACGTTGGAGGTATCGCTGCTTGCCGTTCTTAGCGGCCTTGTGCTTGGTACTCTCGTGTCCCTCCTCCGTTTGTCGGGACTGTGGCTGCTTCGTTTCATCGGAACGGTATATGTTGAAATCGTTCGCGGTACGCCGCTTCTCGTACAGTTGTTCTTGTTCTATTACGGACTTCCGATCTTCCTTGGCTTTGACATCGGTATCTTTACGGCCGCTTATCTGACCCTTACCGTAAACAGCGGCGCTTATATTGCCGAGATCATGCGTGCGGGTATCCAAGCGGTGGATAAAGGTCAAATGGAAGCCGCTCGTTCTTTGGGGATGTCGAAAGGATTGGCGATGCGTCAAATTATCCTTCCTCAGGCATTCAAAAACGTATTGCCCGCGCTTGGCAACGAGTTTGTCGTTGTCGTAAAAGAGTCGTCGGTATTGTCCGTTATCGGATACGCCGAATTGACTTACCAGGCAAATGCGATTAGAGGCGCCACCTATATTTCCATTGAGCCGATGCTTATTTCCGCGTTGATCTATTTCGTCTTGATCTTTACGTTGTCCAAGCTGCTTGGCATTGGCGAACGGAGGTTGAAAACAAGTGATTAAAGTAACCGGACTTAAGAAGTCATTCGGCAAAGCGAATATTCTGAACGGCATTGATGCGGAGATTGCGAAAGGCGAGGTTGTCGTCGTCATCGGGCCAAGCGGCTCCGGCAAAAGCACCTTTCTGAGATGCCTGAATCTTCTCGAGACGCCTACGGACGGCGTGATTGAGTACGAAGGTAAACGCCTCACGGACCGCAACACGAATATCAACGAGCTTCGTCAAAGCATGGGCATGGTGTTCCAGCAGTTTAACCTGTTCCCGCACAAGACGGTGCTGCAGAACATTACGCTTGCTCCTACCAAAGTACAGAACGTGGCAAAGGATGAGGCGGACAAAATCGGCCTTGAGCTCCTGCGCCGCGTAGGACTTGAGGAGAAACGGGATGCGTACCCGAACCGCTTGTCCGGCGGCCAGAAGCAGCGCGTAGCGATTGCCCGCGCGCTTGCGATGCGACCGCATGTGATGCTGTTCGACGAGCCTACGTCGGCACTTGATCCCGAGATGGTCGGCGAGGTGCTTGACGTGATGAAGTCGCTTGCGAAGGAAGGCATGACGATGGTCATCGTAACCCACGAGATGGGCTTTGCGCGCGAGGTAGGGGACCGCTTGTTGTTTATTGACGGCGGGCAGATTGTCGAGCAGGGACCGCCGCGTGAAGTATTCGCGAATCCGCAGCATCCAAGAACGAAAGAATTCCTTAGCAAAGTGTTATAAGGATATAGAAATAAAGAAAGAGACTTCGCATGGCGGATTAGCCAAGAGAAGTCTCTTTTTTGCATAGCGGGGAATGTTCAAGCGGGGCTTACTTCTTGATCGTAATATTCAAAGCTTGAGCCAGCTTGTTGAAGATGGAGGTATTCTCGAAAATGCCCGTGAACAGCTCCGAGCCTGCGCCTGTTGCCGTAACCGGAACGTCAACGCCCGTATGGCCGGAAGTTGTCCAGTCTACGACAAAGTTCAATTTGGAATTCGCGATCGCGAACGGACCGTCTTCACCGGAGATGGTTTTGCCATCCGTAGACTCGTCGGAATCGTCTACCTCTTCAACGGAGAAGCCGCCTGTTTCGTGGTCGGCAAGAACGAGCACAAGCGTATCCGGATGCTGCTTCGCGAAGTCCTTCGCTACTTTTACGGCTTTGTCGAGCTCTTGACCGGCTTTGATCGTGAGCTTCGCGTTATTGTTGTGAGCCATTTCGTCCGTAGCTTCCTCTTCAACCATAAGGAAGAAGCCTTTTTTGTTTGCGGAGAGAGTGTCCAGCGCTTTTTTCGTCATGTCGGCAAGAGGGACGATCGGGTTGTAGACATCGCCTTGGCCTTCCGGCTTTTGCTGGAACATTTCTTCGTTAGCGAACAGGCCAAGCAGCTTGCCTTTTGCTTTGGTCATGTCCGTTTTGTTCGTTACGTACGTATAACCAAGCGACTTCGCCTTTTTCACCAGGTCGCCTTGCGTTCCTTTGCTTTTCTCGGAAGGATCAGCTGGCGTCTCATCGTCGAAAGCACCCTTGTTGCCTGCAGGGTACCAGAAGTCTTCGCCGCCGCCGAGCAGCACGTCAACCTTCGACTTCGTCAAATATTGCAGGGCGATATCGCTTTGCTTGGAGCGGTCTTCTACATGGGAAGCGAAAGCCGCGGGCGTTGCGTCCGTAATCTGGCTTGTCGTAACAAGACCGGTAGACATGCCTTTATCCTTCGCGTATTCCATAATCGTTTTGACGCTTTTCTTGTTTGCGTCCACGCCGATTGCGCCATTGTACGTTTTTACGCCGCTTGCATAAGCGGTTGCGGAAGCGGCGGAATCCGTGATGGCCGTTGTGGAGCTTGTATGAATGAGGCCAACGTAAGGCATCGAGTCCATAGCCAGTTGTCCGCTTTCGCCTACTGTAGCAAGCCGGATGGCATCACGCTGCGCGGTGCCCATGCCGTCGCCAACAAAGAGAACGACGTTTTTTGCTTTTTGGGTTGCAGCGTTAACCTGGTTATTGCTCTTAATGCCTGTATACCCCGTAACAACAAGTGCGGCTGCTGCTGTTCCAAGCAGGGCTGTCTTCAAAACTTTGCCTTTCATTCTTGGATCTCCTCCTATTTGATAGCGCGATTTCAACTGCATCTTACAAAGTTTCTATTAGGAGAATGTATAGGAGAAGTAAAGCTTTTGTAAATTAGTTACAAAAATAGGAGCAAAGTTGGATCTGGGTGAAAAATCACATCTATAGTCTTACGAATTCCTGTACCCAATAAGTCCGGTAGCGGCTGTCATTTGTCCCGGGTGCATATCCGATTCCCAAATGCGTATATTTAGGAGACAATATATTGGCCCGATGGCCCGGGCTGTTCATCCAGGCTTCCATAACAGCGGCCGGTGTGCGTTGACCGGCAGCGATATTTTCCCCGTAAGCCGTCCATTCCACGCCAAACTGCGTCAGCATTTGTCCCGGAGTACCGTATGTGGGGGATAGATGGTCGAAATAATGGTTGTCTCGCATATCCTGCGCTTTGGCTTCAGCCGCCTCAAATAGCACTTCCAGTCTGCTGAGAGGCTGCAGGCCGGCGGCTTCTCTCGCTTGGTTGACCAGGGCAAACCCTTCATCTTCAAAGTTTTCCTGCAAAGGATAGAGCAGATCCGTTTTTGTGTTTTGATTTTCCGTATTCGTTTTCTTCGTTGCGCTCGTTTTTTTCCTTGCTGCGGTTTTCTTCTTCGTCACCCAAATTATCCCCCTAATCGCTCATGCTGCTGGAATATGATATTCTATTCATACGATCAAGTCTGGTTTGGATGGTTGGTCAGGTTGATAGAGTAGGAGTGATATAAAATGTTTAACGCTAGCTTGTATACGGGCACAAGAGAAGAGAACTATACGCTGCTTATCAAGCAATTAACGGGACTGGTAGAGGACGAGGGCAGCCGGATCGCCAATTTGGCGAATGCCTCGGCGCTTCTTCAGCAGTTCCTGGATGATATTAATTGGGTTGGCTTTTACTTGCTGGAAGGGGAAACGCTTATCCTTGGGCCTTTCCAAGGCAAGCCGGCCTGCACGCGTATCGCGGTTGGCAAAGGGGTATGCGGAGCGGCCGTGGCGCGCAAGGAAGCCGTTCTCGTCGAGGATGTCCATCAGTTCCCTGGGCATATTGCCTGTGACAGTGCTTCCAATTCCGAGCTGGTTATCCCGCTGTACAGCGGCGGTCAGATTATTGGCGTGCTCGATATCGACAGTCCGTCGTTTAGCCGTTTCGACGAAACGGATCTTAAATATTTGACTATTTTTAACGAGCGCTTAGGGGAGTATCTATAATTTCGTCCTGAAAAAGGGGTACATGCTCAGTTTTCTTGGCAATGTGCATCATTCGTTAAAATTCAGCAAACGCACAATTTTGATGAATGCCTATACCGTTTGGGTTTTTAAACATAGGATACTGTACATTAGTTAAAGGAGATGAACAAATGAGCTACGGAGTTGGTCCTGTTGCAGGTGCCGGTTGCGGATATGGTGGCGGCAGTGCTTTTGGATTCATTCTTGTCCTCTTCATTCTGTTGGTCATCATCATCAGATCCGTCTGGCTTTAATGTCTGATTAAATAAAAAGAGGCTGCCCCCGCCATTTTG
>NZ_BILY01000018.1 GCF_004000805.1 Paenibacillus glycanilyticus NBRC 16618 | reverse complement strand
AAGCGAAAAGCGAAAAGCGAAAAGCGAAAAGCGAAAAGCGAAAAGCGAAAAGCGAAAAGCGAAAAGCGAAAAGCGAAAAGCGAAAAGCGGAGAGCAGAGAGCGGAGGGCAAGGGCGAAGAACAATGCAAATACATCCCAGAGTCTAAGGGGTAAAACGATTAAAATATATTGTAAATCGATAAATGAAAGGTTATAATATCACTGAGTCTACACAGATGAGGTGGTTGTAATGAACCGCGTATCCACTTTTTTTCTAAAGATAACCGTGTTGTTCATGGCGATGCCTGCGATCGCGGTATGCGTATTTGGTGTGATTGGACTGATAAGGAATAACCCTAATCAATTTCCGGGCAGGATGCATCCATCGGATATCGGCTTTTTTGCAGCTGTAATTCCATACTTTATAGCTTTACATACGGTCATGAAATTACTTGGTTATATTGATAACAACACCGCGTTCTCCGAGTTGTCCGTCCGGGCGTTAAAGAAGATTAAATATTGCGGCGTATCTATCGGAATCATTTTTGTGGCGATGATGCCGTTTGTGTTTATCATGGCGAGGCAAGAAGATGCTCCGGGGATTATCGTAATAGGGTGGGCTGTAGCCTTTGCTTCATTTGTGGTCGCCGTGTTTGGCGCTTTGCTAGAGCGTCTGCTGCAAAATGCCATAAAGCTTAAGTCAGAGAATGAACTCACCGTTTAGCCTCCGAGGACATCGCCGAACATAAAATAACCGTCTCTGAGGAGACGGTTATTTTATGTTTTGGACTTGCATAGGATGGAAGCAGTAAGGAACAAGCGATGAAGAAGCCTATCTATGAAAAAAAGGTTAGAAGCAGATCTAGCTGTCTCTAACCTATTCCTAACCATTTGTTATGCGATCTTACAAAGGCTTCCAACTCGATTGAGGCTGGAATTTCATGAAGAAATGGGCCCATACTCCTATTTTCGACAAAAAAAGAACTAATCTTACCACACTTTCCGACATATTCCAGCCGAACTGTTAGGTATAATAACATTATTGTTTTACTTTATTAGGAGTGGGAGTCGGATAAAATGAGAGATGCAGAAATGCAAGTAGCAAGCACCGAAGATAAACGTACTGAGCTAAATATTAGGGAAATATTAATTCAACTCAATATTCCACCGGAAAAATGGCCAGCGGATCTGATCCAGCCCTAACCATTGTCCCAGCCTAATTCATCATACGTTCAGCCCGAACGAAGGCAATAAACCGTTTTGTTTCTTCAGCTGTAAGCTTACGGCCGTCCACGCTTAAATTATACTTCTCCAGCAGCTCTTCGTCAGACAGCTCCAAATGATCGACAAAGTTACGAATATCTTCGCTTAACGCCGCCTGTGTATTCGTTGTTCTTCCTACCAAATAATCTATGGAAACTTGATACAGGTCAGCAAACTTCGCCAAGGTCTCCGTATCAGGCTCTCTGCGGTTTTTCTCGTAATGAGATAATGCAGCCCTGGATATGCCGAGCTTCGAGGCGGTTTGCTCCTGTGTCCATTTTCTTTCTTCCCTCAAGCCAGCAATTCGGTTTCCTATATTCATCTTTATATCCTCCTAAAATGACTGACTTCCGCTACACCTATATTAATACGTAAACGTTAAAATTTCATTTGTTGCAACAAAACGTCGCAAAATATCCGCGTACTCTTTATTTCCACTTGACATGTTACATAACGTATCGTAAAGTGGAAGAAATACTAGATACGTTTTGTATCATTTATCCTCAGTATTCACACGTTTCGCAGCCTTTATTCCTCTCTGCTAGCGTAACCGATAGATGGGGTTCCGCGGGTGAAATTCAGGTAAGGAGATGCTTCAGCCATGGGGGCCGACCCGTTTATACCACGGTCTAATATTCGTATCCATCTGCACGAAGGGATAACAGCAATAGCTGGTCTGCTCGATGAGCAGGGCCTCTTGCTGACGGCTTCGACATGTCCGGTGCTGATCCTGAATATGAGCCGTCATGGACTTTGCTTTTTGTCGGGACTACGCTTTCCTGTGCATAAAGGCTACATGCTGGATTTCCGGATGAAGATTTCCGGCGTGGCGATCAATCTGCGCGGCCATGTCGTTTGGCGCAACGCAAGGGACAACCAATTTGAGTACGGCATCGTCTTTCATCCTCCCAACCGGCTTCAAGCTGTGCTGGTCCGCATGCTGAATCAGGAGCTTCTGCGTCAAAGCCCGCAGCAGTACAAGATTCATGCATTATATCGGGCATTAAGTTATAAGGCAATTCAATAATAGGTGGCAGGTGGTAAACCCATGCAACAATCCCTAATGGAAAATAGCAAGCTGATTACGACGAGCAATCCCGATTCCCCTATTGCCGAAGCGTACCGTTCTTTGCGTACGAATATTCAATTCTCTTCCATTGATGTACCCGTGAAGACGCTGATGGTCACGTCCTGTCAGTCCGGTGACGGCAAAACAACAACGATTGCGAACCTTGCGGTTGCCTTCTCGCAAGAGGGCAAGCGTGTACTGCTGGTTGATGCGGATTTGAGACGCCCAACTCTTCATACGGTTTTTATGCTGTCCAATCAGACCGGCCTGACGAACGTTTTGGCTAATCAGATGGATTGGGAGGATGCCGTGCATTCCACCTCGGTCGATAATTTGTTTTTTATCGGTTCCGGTCCCACTCCGCCTAATCCTTCGGAAATGCTGGGCTCCAAAAAAATGAATCAGCTTATTGAAGAGCTGTCCGCCCATTACGATATGATCCTGTTTGACGCTCCGCCTTCCCTCGTTGTAACCGACGGACTTGTGCTTGCTTCCAAATGCGATGGCGTAGTTGCCGTAATCAGCGTTGGGATGACCAAGCGTCAGCAAGCGAAAAAATTGTACGCCAGTCTTGAGCATGTAAAAGCGAAGCTGCTTGGAGTGGTGCTCAACAATAAGAAAAAGAAAAGCAAGGATCAGCTGTATTACACCTATTACGGTACAAACAGGAGGATGTAATGGGAGAGCAGCAAGTAAGACTCGTGTTATTAGCCGGCGGTCAAGGCAGACGGATGTGGCCGCTTTCTCATTCGAAGCGTGCGAAGCAGCTTCTTCCCGTGTTGCCTGGACCAAGCGGTGAAAAGGAGTCTTTGCTGAACAGGCTGTGGCGACAGCTGGATCAGGTCGGATTGCAGCAGGATACGTTTATTACAATCAGCCACAATCAGGCGGAAACGTTGCGCAATCAGCTCTCCATCAGCCTGAACGTGATTCAGGAGCCGGAGACGAAAGGGAGTTACCCCGCCGTTGCCCTTGCTGCTTCCTATCTTTATTCGGTTGCATCCATTCCTCTCCACGAGACGGTTGCCGTATTGCCTGCGGATCTGTTTGTGGAAGAAGAGGACTGGTTCGAGACGCTGAAGGAGCTGCCGGAGCAGCTTCGCAGGCATCAATTAAATCGTGCGGTGACAAGCGATGTGAGCGGCATTATCGTCTTCCGGCTGGAAAGCGTAATCTCCGCTTTGACTGAAGAGGGCCTTCCCATCCAGTATGAGCAGCTTTTCCGTCGTTACGAGGAGCTTTATAGCCGGCTGGAAGACAGAATGATCGGATTATTTGAAGAAAGCCCTACCTTCCGAATGCCGGAGCAGCCCTTTTGCCGCATTAACAGCTGGAAAGCTCTTGCAGCCGCCTTCCCGGAAAACGCTTCTATTTATAATGATTCGGCAGCTCCCGTAATTATGATGGGGCTGAGCAATATTACCGTGGCCGTTTCTTCCGCGGGAATTTTGATTGCCGATCAAGCCGCCTGCATTCCTGATGAACAGGCGCGGATTATAAGCAAGGAACAGCCGCCGCTGGTTCCAGGTTATGAGGCAGGCAGGTGGGGCAATGCCGTCGTAATTAGCAGCTTATCCCGCGAGGATGGACAGCAAGCAATCACAAGAAAGCTCGAAGTGGTTGACGGCGGTTTCCTAAGCTATGCCTTTTATTTGAAGCGTAAGATTGTCTGGACGGTACTGTCCGGTGTAGGAGAGCTGATCCGCAATGAGAAGAGAAGCATGATTAAGACAGGTGAAGTTGTCGAGCTTCTGCCGGGAGATCGGCATACCGTTATGGCCAGGTCCGGACTCACGCTCCTGGAAGCTCACATCGGAACGGATCTAACCGAAGATGACCGGATTGTGCTCGGGAATCATGGGGAAGAAGTCCATACGGCTATCTAGAGTTTGCGGTAATGAAGAAGGGGGAAGCGAAGGGTGAAACGGGGCTGGAGAAGGGCACTCATTGGCATTGGAGCGGGATTGGTCGTCATTGCTGCCGGAACAGGCGGATATGCCTGGCATCTATATGGTTCGGTGAAAAAGACGGCGGACAAAATCTATGAGCCGATTCAGCCAACGGCATATGTAAGCAAAGATCCTGAGGTTACGGTCAAACCGCAGCAAGCGGCTCAAGCCTTGATTGAGAAGCGGCATCCTTTTACGGTAGTGGTGATGGGCGTTGACGAGCGGGAGAATGATAAAGGACGCTCCGATACATTGATTGTGCTTGCCGTTAATCCAGAGAAGAAATCGATCCTCATGTTTAACATCCCGCGTGATACGAGAACGGAAATTATCGGCCATGGTACAACGGATAAAATCAATCATGCGTACGCCTTTGGCGGAGTGTCGATGGCGAAAAATACGGTCGAGCATTTTCTGGATTATCCCATCGATTATTACATCCGGATCAACATGGAGGGCTTCGCCCATCTGATAGACATTCTTGGCGGCGTCGAGGTAAACAATCCGTTTTCCTTCTATTATGTTGGCCACCAATTCGATAAAGGACCCCTAAAATTAAACGGTGATCTGGCGCTCCTCTATTCCAGAATGCGTTACGACGATCCAAGAGGCGATCTCGGCCGGAACGCCAGACAGCGGGAGATCATGATGGAGGTTATGAAGAGCTCGCTTCAGTTCTCCAACATTACGCAGATTCAAAAAATACTGAAAGAGCTTGGAAACAGCGTCAAGACCAACATTACGTTTGACGAGATGAAGACCTTCATGTCCGATTACCGGGAAGATCTCGGCAATATTAACACGGTTGAGATTAGCGGTTCGGGAAGCATGATCAATAAAATATGGTACCTTATTGTAAGCAAGGAAGAGAAAGAGAGAATTCATGAGCTGCTTAAAGAACAGATGGATACCAATCAGACAGCGTCTTAACAGGGCGCTGTTTTTGTCTCTCGTAATGTATACGCTTACAATATAAAAGACGACAAATCATATACAAGTATTGACAACTTTCGCTAAATCCAATAAAGTATAGATACGAAGTGTAACAATAATTGATAATGATACAATTAGTATTGGGAACGGGGGAATAATGATGATGCAATTGGAAGAATTTTTTTATTGCGTGGGCTGCGGAAAAATGGTGAAGGTGCATGATGCAAAGGCGCTTTTTCGGACCGGCTTTTTCCGTGTTGTCCTTCCGCTTGGCTGCTGCTCGGACTGTTCCCGGGTCTAACGAAATAAAGTCTTAATAGGCTGTTCACTTTCCCTCCCCCTTCTAATTCGCTATAATAGACGGACGATACATAGAACTAGATTTTGGAAAATAAAGCAATGATTCATCATTGGATGAATCATTTAAAGGGAGGGTATCATGGAGCAACCGATCGTACAGCTGCAGCAGGTGACGAAGCGAATCGGGAAGAAGACGATTATCGACAATCTGACGCTAGACCTGCCGCTTGGCGAAGTTTTTGGTTTTCTCGGGCCTAACGGCTCCGGTAAAACAACCACGATCCGCATGATGGTAGGCCTTATGGCCATGACCGCGGGCGAAATCAAAATCGGCGGGTACAGCATCAGGACCCAGTACCAGCAGGCTATACGCAATGTGGGAGCGATTGTTGAGAATCCGGAAATGTACAAGTATTTGACCGGTTACCAGAATCTTGTCCATTTTGCGCGAATGATCGATGGTGTGACGCCTGAACGGATTCAGGAGGTCATAGCCCTTGTTGGTCTGGAATCCCGAATTCATGACAAGGTGAAAACCTATTCTCTCGGGATGCGTCAAAGACTTGGGGTAGCTCAAGCCATCCTGCACCGTCCAAAGCTGCTTATCCTTGACGAGCCGACCAACGGATTGGATCCGGCCGGTATCCGCGAGCTGCGCGATTATCTCCGCCAGCTGTCCAAGGAAGAAGGCATTGCCGTGTTTGTCTCCAGTCACTTGCTCTCCGAGATGGAGCTGATGTGCGACAGGGTTGCGATTATTCAAAACGGCAAGCTGATCGATGTTCGGACCATCCACCAAGGAGGTCTGGATGCTGCGAGCGATGTAAATATGCTGTTCGAGGTAGACAAGCCTGCCGAAGCATCCGAAATTGCGGCCGGGCTTGGAAAAGCCGCGTTCAGGGAAAGCGACAGCCTTATTATTGAAGCAAACCGCGAGTTCGCTGCTGAATTTAATGCCCGATTGGTTGCCGCGGGCATCAAGGTATACGGTATCCGCGTCCAAACCAAGTCGCTTGAGGATCAATTCCTTGAAGTAACGGGGGGTGAACGCATTGTTTAATTTTTTCAAGCTGGTTCAGAATGAGAACATGAAAATTTACCGCCGCCCACGGACGTATGTCATGCTGGGAATCTTGCTTGCTTTGATCGCGGCAATATCGATTATCGGTTATTTCGTGGATCATAATCATAATACCTCCGCATGGAGCATGATTATGACGGAAGTGATGATCTCGTATACGTTGATTACGGTATTTACGATCATTATCGCTTCTTCCGGCGTAGCCGACGAGTTCACGAGCGGCACAATCAAGCTGCTTCTGATTCGTCCGTGGACAAGATCCAAAATTTTGCTGTCCAAATACATTGCCGTTCTTCTATACGCGCTAGGCATGGTCATCGTTATGCTGCTGTTTACCGTCGTGCTGAATATCATTCTGTTCGATGCAAGCGATAATGCGGCAGCCGATATTGTTTCCCCGCTTGTTTCGGGCTCCATCGCGGCTTATTTAATCAAATACGCCTTGCTGAAGTACGTGTCGCTGATCGTCACCACAACGCTGGCGTTTATGCTGGCAACCGTATCCCGCAGCGGGGCGCTCGCTATAGGCTTGTCGCTGTTCCTGATATTGGGGGTTAATAGCTTTACGCCGCTGCTGGCTGCGCTTAAGTACAAATGGGCGGATTATATTCTGTTCATCCATCTTGATCTTACGCAATATTTGAACGATACGCCATTGCGCGACGGTTCAACGATGGGCTTTTCCATCGCCGTCTTGGCCGTCTATTACGCCATTTTTGTTGCTCTGGCCTGGTACGTCTTCAAGAAGAGGGACGTAGCGGCTTAAAGCAAAACGAATAAAAACTCCCATTCGGTTCTTCCTTCCGGAAGAGCAGAATGGGAGTTTTTCGTGTCTGGCGCATAGGTTCCGATCAGACGGCCTGGCGGGCTTTTTCCTTCTCGGGGGTTTGTTCCTTGGCGGGCGGGGACGTATGGCTTCCGCTGCCTGTCTCGGACAACGGCCGGGTACGTTCGCTTGGACGTTCCATGTGGCAGGTACCGTTCAGCATGCCGCCGTCCTGCACGATCATGCCTTGGGCGGATACGCTGCCGGTCAGTTGACCTGTTGAAGTAATGGTCAGCCTGCCTTTAGCGGTTACCTCGCCGTATACTTTGCCTGCAATCGTGATATCTTTGGCGGTTATGTTCGAGCGTGCCATACCGTTTTCCCCGATAATGACATCTCCCAGACATTCAATGTCTCCGCTATGTTCTCCTTCGATGCGGAGGTGTGCTTCGCAGATCAGCTTACCCTCGATACGCGTCCCTAGACCAATTAACGTATCGGTCGATGAAACGCGCTTGTTGTCCTTGAACATGGGGATGCTGCTCCTCCTTCCGTTCGGCCGGTATTTGACGTTCTATTGACTTTTATTCTCGCAAAGCTCGAAACATGCCAGATTTATCTTCGATCTATAGGAGAAAAATGGCGTATACCTACGGGTCAGTACGAGTTTGTCGAATATAATGATAGTGTTGATTTTTGATCTAACAGGATGGTGAGGCATGAACGTAATGGATACAAGGCTGCCGGGAGTGAAGCTGCTGGAGCCACCCGTATACGGCGATCACAGAGGTTTTTTTACGGAAAGCTATAACGAAAAGACGGCACGCGAGAATGGCATCCTCCATGCTTTCGTTCAGGATAATCATTCGTTGTCGGTAGAAGCGGGGGTTCTCCGCGGCATGCATTATCAGCTTCAGCCAAAAGCGCAGACGAAGCTGGTCCGGGTAACGGCGGGGGCGATCTACGATGTGGTTGTGGATATTCGCCGCGGCTCGCCAACCTTTGGACAATGGCAGGGCTTTATTTTAAGCGCGGCCAACAAAAGACAGCTGTTAGTTCCGCAAGGCTTTGCCCATGGCTTCTGTACGCTGGTGCCGAACTGCGAGGTACAGTATAAGGTGGATGCCTTGTACGCTGCGGAGCATGACAGGGGGATCGCCTGGAATGATCCGGCGCTTGGCATTGACTGGCCGGTGACGAAGCCGATCTTATCGGATAAAGACGCCAAGCATCCCGTGCTTGCCCAGGCGGAAATCAATTTTGTATATGAGGGGTGAGCATACCACAATGAAACTTTTAGTTACGGGCGGAGCGGGATTCATCGGGAGCAACTTCGTTCATTACATGATGAGCCGTTATCCCGATTACGAGCTCATTAATGTCGATGCCTTAACGTATGCGGGCAATCCGGAAAATCTGCGGCAGGTGGAGGGACATCCGAACTATACGTTTGTCAAAGCGGATATCGCGGATCAGGCGGCGCTTACCCCTCTGTTTGAATCGGGTATTGACGCTGTCATTAACTTTGCCGCGGAATCCCATGTAGACCGCAGTATTTTGCAGCCGGGA
This sequence comes from Paenibacillus glycanilyticus NBRC 16618, assembly GCF_004000805.1. Classification (GTDB taxonomy): domain Bacteria; phylum Bacillota; class Bacilli; order Paenibacillales; family Paenibacillaceae; genus Pristimantibacillus; species Pristimantibacillus glycanilyticus. Next base: position 111,773 of record NZ_BILY01000018.1, on the reverse strand, counting down.
CTGTTTGTGCATGCGAATATCGTCGGGACGCAGACGCTGCTTGACTTGTCCAGGACGTATCAAGCGAAGAAATACGTGCAGGTATCGACGGATGAAGTGTACGGTACGCTTGGCGCAGAGGGAATGTTTACGGAAAATACGCCGCTTGCGCCTAATAGTCCATATTCGGCAAGCAAAGCCGGAGCAGACCTGCTTGTCCGCGCTTATTACGAGACTTACGGTCTGCCGGCCGTCATTACGCGCTGTTCGAATAACTACGGACCGTATCAATTTCCGGAAAAGCTTATTCCTCTGATGATTCTCAATGCGCTGCAGGATAAGCCGCTGCCGGTTTACGGCGACGGTCTTCAGATCAGAGATTGGCTGTATGTCGAGGATCATTGCAAAGCGATCGATCTGGTGCTTCATCAAGGCCGTGTCGGGGAAGTGTACAACGTTGGCGGCAGCAATGAACGGACCAACTTACACGTGGTAAAAACCATCCTGCAGGAGCTGGGCAAGCCGGAATCGCTAATCCGCCATGTGAAGGACCGTCCCGGCCATGACCGGCGTTATGCGATTGATGCGGATAAAATCAAAAGCGAGCTTGGATGGACACCGTCGCATAGCTTCGAGAACGGGATTAAATCGACGATCGAATGGTATCTTCGCAACGAAGAATGGCTCGAGCAGGTTGTAACCGGTGCGTATAGGAACTATTACGATACGCAGTATGCGAAAAGGCTGGAGTCCAAATGACCGCAGCGGGGGAGAAAAGGAAGCTGAAGGTAGCCGTTACGGGAGCAAACGGACAGCTGGGACGCGAGCTCGTCCTGCTAGATACCGAAGGCCGATTCGAGATCATTGGATTAAGCCGCACGGAGCTTGATATTACGGATTTGGAGCAATGCCGCAGCGTATTAGCCCGGCTTCGTCCGGATGCCGTTATTCACTGCGCGGCCTATACGGCAGTAGACAAAGCGGAAGCGGAGCCGGATGAAGCCTTCCGGATTAACGCTGCCGGTACGCGCAATATAGCCGTCGCGGCAAGAGAAGTTGGCGCCAAGCTATGCGCGGTAAGCACCGATTACGTATTTGACGGAACGGGAACGGTTCCGTACAAGGAGCATGACCAGACTAATCCCCGGACCGTATACGGTCAGTCCAAGCTGGCGGGCGAGCAGGCCGTGTCGAGCCTTCATGACCGGTATTTTATCGTCAGAACCTCCTGGGTATTTGGCGCTTACGGCAATAACTTCGTAAAAACGATGCTGAAGCTTGCTTCGGAGCGGGAGCAGCTAAAGGTTGTAGCGGATCAGTGGGGTTCCCCGACATACACCAGGGACTTGGCTATTTTTCTGCTGGAGCTGGTAAGAACCGATTACTTCGGCATTTATCATGCTTCTAATAGCGGCATCTGCACCTGGTTTGATTTTGCGAAGGCCATTATGGAGGAAAGCGGCAGCGGCACGAGGATTGAACCTTGTACGACGGAAGAGTATCCAAGGCCGGCTCCCCGCCCGCATTATTCGGTTATGGATCACGGCGCGATTCGCAGCAACGGATTTAAGCCGCTTCCGCACTGGCGGGAAGCGCTTCTTCATTATTTATCCAACCCTCGTATGGGGGGGTAACAGCCTATCTGCCGGAACTGCCGGCAGATGGGCTGTTTTTGTGTTCTTAAAGTATACGCTTATGACAGGTCGACCACACTAAGTGAATGGGTATTTCAGGGGATATCAGTAATGGGGTGAGAGGATGATCGGTTGGCTTACGGCAATAATTCTATTTTTATTCCTGTATAGCGCTCAGCCTGCCGTCATTGTATGGATCGAAAGGCGTCTTCCCGCGAAGGCGGTCGCATGGATCGTCATTTCCCTGGCCGTTCCTGTTCTTGGATTTGCGGGGTATTGGTTGGTGGGCCGCTCGAGACGCGTCAAGGAAGGACAAGCCGTCTCGAGAGAATACGAACAAGCTGCCGAGCGGTTATCTATTTGCGCCGCCGGTCCGGGCGAGCTTGGGCAAGCCGGCCTGCTGGAGCAGGAACAGCTGCTTCGTCTCCTGCGCTTTAGCTCCGGCAGACCGGTTACGCTGGGCAACCAAGTGAAGGTGCTGACAAACGGGAGGGAGACGTTCGCCTCTATATTAGAAGAAATGAAGAAGGCCAGTCATCATATTCATCTGGACTATTACACGATTCGCGATGACGGGATTGGCCGTGAATTTCTGGATATCCTGACCGCCAAAGCCGAGGAAGGCGTTGAGGTTCGCGTATTGTATGACGGAATAGGAAGCGTCAAATTGAGCAAGCGGTATGTCCGGGAGCTCAAGCGGTCGGGCGTGCAGGCAAGCTGTTTTTCACCGCCGGGGGCGGCTTTGCTCAATCGACTCCTGAACAGCCGCAATCATAGCAAGATTGTCGTGATTGACGGGAGAGTCGGATTCGTGGGCGGCATCAATATCGGAGACGAGTATTTGGGCAAGGATAAGAAGCTTGGCTTCTGGCGGGATACGCAGCTTCGGCTTGAAGGGGATGCGGTTTATTTTCTGCAGGAGCTGTTCATGAAGGACTGGGAGCTGGCCGTCAAGGAACGCCTGCCGGTGAATGCCGGTTATATGCCCGAGCATGATCCGGATGAAGCTTTGCAGGAGCCGGTGTTAATTGTGTCCAGCGGGCCGGACCGCAGCGGAGAGCCAATTCTGGAGACGGCGTTTGCTGCCGTGAAAGCGGCCCGCACAAGCGTCTATATATCAACGCCGTATTTTATACCGGATGAGAGTCTGCTGGCCGTACTCGGGAGTGCAGCAAAGAGCGGGGTAGACGTACGGTTGATCATTCCCGGTATTCCCGACACGAAGCTCGTTCTAAAGGCGACCTTGTCGTTTGTAGAGCGGATGCTGGAAGCGGGTGTCCGGGTGTATCGTTACCAGAAAGGCTTCATTCACGCTAAAGTGATGATCGTGGATGAGCTGCTTGCGGTAGTGGGGACGGCCAATATGGATATGAGAAGCTTTCACAGCAACTTTGAGCAAAATGCGGTAATGTTCGACGCCGGGACGATCATGCATTTGAAGCGGGATTACGAACAGGATCTGCTCGACAGCCGCGAGCTTGATCTGGAAGGCTTTCGGCAAAGACCGAAAAAGGAAAAGGCAGCGGAAGCCGCTGCCAGGCTGTTATCGCCGCTCTTGTAAAGAGCGGCTTATTTTTTAGCGTGGATAAAGCTGAGCACATGCTCCAAATCCTGCGGCTGCTCCAGATCGATCAAATCGCCGTAACGCTGCAGACGTTCTCCGATGTTCAGAAGATGGAAGTCGGCCGGCTTTATGCCTCCGGCGTACACTTCTTCCCACTTGAGCGGCGTGGAGACGGGGGCGCCATAGCGAGCTCTTGGCGTATAAGGGGCCGAGATGGTTTTCCCCTTGTAATGCTGAAGATAATCGACATAGATCAGATCGCCGCGGTTTTTGGTCAGCCGCTCGACGGTGAACAGCTGCGGATAGGCGCTGGATAAGTAGTCTCCGACAAATTGACCCAAGCCTCTCAGCTCATCGAAGGTATACTTCTGCTGAATCGGTACGACAATCTGGACGCCCGTTGCCCCCGAGGTCTTTGGAACGGATCCGATCTTCAGCGATTCCAGCAGCTTCCCGACAAGCGCGGCCGCTTCGATGATACGCGGTTCCTCCTCGCGGGAAGGGTCAAGATCCAGAATCCATTCTGTAGGATAGTCCGGATTGCTGATCCGGTCGAAGGAAGCATGGAATTCCAGGCAAGCCAAGTTGCCAAGCCATAGCAGAGTCGGAAGGTTATCGAGATGAATATAGGAGATCCCTTCGTTTTCGGCGATACGGACGAAATCCGGTTTGGGTTCCGGACAGTTTTTCTGATAAAACGACTTGCCCGCATAACCATGCGGATAACGGATAGTCGTCAAATAACGGTCCTTGCAATGCTTAAGCAAAAAAGGCGACAGCAACGCGAGCTTCTCCAAATAGATCAGCTTGGTAATCCCATGTTCGGGCCAAAGCGGTTTTTCCGGATTGGTGACGGTTATTTCCCGTCCTTCCACCATGACCGTTGCGGGCCGCTTGGCAGATGCGCTTGTCTTGTTCATGAGGGGCCTCCTGCTGGTTTTAGACCAAAGGATACAAGCTTGGGATGCCTTAATAATCCGGCGGATGTCAGCTCAAGTCCGGTAACGCGGCAAGGAAGCGGGGACGGCAGCCAGATCACGCTCTCGCCCTTAAGCTCAGCCGGCAGAGCCGGGAAAGGCATCGGCCACGAGGGGGCATCGCTTCTCCGCAGCTGCAGCATTTGGCCAAGCGCATCCCGCATGGCTTCGTCGAGGCCAAGCGAGACGCTGCCGATAAAACGGCCCTGATCGGACATGATCAGGCTGGCTGCACGGCCGTCGCGGCGCTTAACGCCTACGATGCCAACGTCAAGGAGGAGAGCCCGTTTCTTTTTCAGCCAATCGCGATGAGCCTTGCCTTCCTTATAAGCACTATCCAGCCGCTTGCTGACGATTCCTTCCCACTGATGGTCATCGACCCATTTCCATAAAGCATCCGCATCGGTATAGAGATCGGCTATAAGAAGCCGGTCGGATTGGATGGTTCTCAGCTTGGCAAGCAGCCGTTTATGCCGCTCCGCATAGGGGAGCGGGCGCAAGTCCTCCTCACCGTCCTGCAGCAGGTCAAAGAGAACATACAGCACTTTCCCTTTGCTTGAAGACGAAGAGAGATCCCCGCCAAAGCTGCGTTCACGGCTTAGCACCATTTGGAAATTCGGACGTTCGCCATCGTAATAGACAATCTCTCCGTCCAGCATGCAAGGGCCAAGAGCTTGCGCCTGCTCCTGCAATGTCCGGTGGATTTCCGGGTAAACGGCATTTTTGTTCAGCAGCTTGCGCGAGAACAAGTCAATCCTGCCGTCATCGTGAACCGTAGCAACGATTCGGACGCCGTCCCATTTGATCTGGTAGATCCAGCCGGACTCCTTGGGGATATGATCATCCGCGACAGGAATCATCGGCTCGGCAGGCAGCGTAAAGACCGTCATTAAGAGACGGTCTCCTCTGCTTTAGGCTTCTTGGTTCTAGGTTTGCGCGGCTTTACAACCGGTTGGTCTGATGCAGCTTCAGGAGCTGCAGCCGCAGGCTTGCCTGCACCGGTATCGAGACCTACTCCGCCCGGAGGCAGCTTGGCTGCATCAAGGCTAGCTTGCAGGGCGGCCATCAGATCAAGCACATTCGTTTGCTCCTGCTGAGGCGCTACGCGAATTTCCTGGCCGGCAACTTTATTATTGATAGCCTGAAGCATGTTGGCTCGGTAATCATCGGTATATTTGGACGGTTCGAACGGAGTGGACAGCTGCTCGATAAGAAGCTTGGCCATCGTCAGTTCTTTGTCGTTAATGGTAAACGATTCGGGAATGCCGGGAACATGGGAGATCGAGCGGATCTCATCCGGATAATAGATCGTTTCCATCGCCAGGCAGTTATCAATAACCCGGATAGCGGCCAGGCTGCTTTTCGAACGGATCGATACTTTGGCTACGCCAATCTTGCCGGTATCGGACATGGCTTGAAGCAATAAGCCGTAAGCGTTGCTTCCCGCTTGATCCGGGGATAAATAATACGTCTTCTGGAAGTAGACCGGATCGATTTCCTCAAGTGCGACAAAATCAAGAATTTGAATCGTGTGGGATTTTTCTCCGGCCAGCTGCTCTAATTCATCCTTCTCGAACAGCACGTAACGGCCTTTCTCATACTCGTAACCTTTAATGATATCGTCCCATCCCGCTTCTACATCGCAATTCGGACAGCGCCGAACATAGGCGATCGGACTGCCGCAAGGCTTGTGAATCATGCGAAGCGAAATATCTTTATCCTCCGTGGCGGTGAACATTTTCACCGGCACATGGACAAGCCCGAAGCTGATTGCGCCTTTCCACACCGTATGCATCTGGTTACTCCTCCTAAAATGAATTTCTTTATGCCTTCTCTTACTCTTATTGTTCCCGCAATGCATGAGAATCAATCAATTCGGGTATATTTTGCTTGAACCAATAACGCATGCAGCAGGGAGGAGCGAACCGACTATGATGGAATTCGACGACTTGGAAAACAACGAAAAGCCGCCGGCAGACAAATGGGATGAAGGCCGCGACAATTACTTTATGGATATTGACCGTATGGTGAATGAGGGCTTGGGCGGAGGCACCGTGTCCGAGCATAACGGGTTAATCGATGAATCAACTACCGATTACATGGTTCCTGAGACAAAAGACTGACCTGCAAAGGCAAGTGCATAGGAGGCCCTAAAGCGAATGGACGTAAACCGTGCCAAGCAAATTTATAATTCCGAGGAATCGATCAAGGTTCATCTTGATGACGGAAATTCCGTATGGATTGAGCATGTGGATGAAACAAGCGGTACAGCGACCGTGCAGGTCGGAGGACATTCCAAGACGGTAGCCGTAGACCGTTTGCAAGAAGGATAAGGTTGAATGGAGAAAGCCGTCAGGTGTTAGCCTGGCGGTTTTCTTTTTTTTTTAAAATATAGTAAATCATTCTCATGAACAATTTGTAAAAAAATTGAAACCTTCGTCCCTTTTCTATCGTCTATACTAAGGTGTATTTTTGGAAGTGATTTCTAAATTAGAGAAGGTGAGGAAAAGGGGTGAAGACATCAATGAAAGGCAAGCTGCTTGCAACGGTTCTGGCGCTCAGCTTGCTTCCGGTTGGAAGTCTTGCTTACGCGGCGGACTCTTCCGTAACAACGACAGCTGTTGCCTCCACGGGCACGGGAGCAAGTACCGCCCCGGGCGGCGTTCTGGACGAAAGCCTGGCGAAAATTTCGAAGGATGAGGCAGTCGAACGTTTCCGGAAGCTGTTCCCTGAACTGAAGGATGCCGAGGTGAGAAGCATTGACCTTGGTAATCCGAATCAATATCCGCCAAGCAACGAAATGGTCTGGACGATACAGTGGAACGTGTCCGTCGAGAACGGAAGTTATGGATTTGATTCCAGAATTGACGCAATCACCGGGGATATCATTACCTATTATAATTCGCTCCCTAAGGAAGAAGCTTATTATCCGGCAAAAGTATCGAGAGCAGAGGCTGAGAAAATCGCCAAGCAGTTCATTTTGGTTGCTTCTCCTTCCATGAAGTCGACGGACAAGCTTCAGCTTAAGCCAGTCGAGAGCGATTATCCGCAAGCTTTGTTTGGCCCGGTACAGTACAGCTTCAGCTATCAGGCTCAAGTAAACGGCATTCCGACAACAAGCAATCAAATTCAAGTGGTTGTTGACGGTAACGGGAATATTAATAGTTATTACGGTTTTAGCACGGGTACAGATTACCCGTCTTCGGATACAACCCTGACCGCGGAACAAGCCGCCGAAAAAATGAAAAAGGAATTGAAGCTTCAACTGGCCTACGTTCCGGGTGCCGACTATTACGCGAACCAAACGAATACATCAGCTTACCGTCTTGGTTATGTTGCGGTTAGCGGGATAGGCTTGATTGATGCGAAGTCGGGCAAGTTCCTCGATGATCAGGGTAAGGCCATCGATTCTTTTCCGGCAACCAGCTACTCCGCTATCTCTTCTTCGGCAGCTCCCTTCAAGCCTCATACGGGAGCGGAATTGACCAAGGAGGAAGCTATTGCGGTTGTGACTGCGATTACCGGTAAGGCAAACGCGGAAGGAACCCTACAAGCATCGACCAGCACGGACCGCGACGGCCGCAAGACTTGGTCGATTTATAGTGGCAGCCCGTTTGGCGGTATTCAAACCCATGCAACAGTGGAAGCGAAAACTGGTCAATTAATCGATTATTCGACTTTTTCATACCCAACCGGTGATTCCTCCGCCGCGGATCAAACGGCAGGGAAGCCGTCGATTACGGAAGCGCAAGCAAAGGCAAAAGCCCAGGATCTCGTCACTTCGTTATATCCGAATGCCTCCGGCAGCCTAAAGCTGGTCGACCGCTCGGGAACGGGTTCCTATAGTCCGGACACAGCCTTTATCTACAGCTTCCAGCAGTTCTATAAAGACAAGCCGATTCAGCCTTCAGCCGTTCAAATCAATCTGGATGGACAAGGGAATCTTACTAACTATTATAATTCCACTACACCGGCGGACAAGCTAAGCAAGCTGGATTCCTTAACCGCGAAACTGACGGAAGAAGAAGCGCTTAAGCTATACCGGGACTCGATTAGCGCCGAACTGCAATACAGCACAATCGGAGGCAACTATGTGGATGGCAAGCTCCAAGAGCAGCAAGTGAAGCTTGTGTATATGCCTAAATTAACCGACGACAACAACTGGGGAGTTATTGTCAATGCGGTTACCGGCAAGCTGGAGCAGCAATATATTTTCCCGGGCACAACGGTGCAGAAGGGTGAAATTCCGGCAGACGCGAAGAAGCATTGGGCGTCCAAATCGCTGCAAGTCATGTTTGACTATGGCATTATCAAGCCGGCAGCCGACGGACTTATTCACCCGGACCGGACCGTTAACAACGGAGACTGGGTGAATATGCTGCTGGCCGGCTTTACGGGAGGACAAAGCTATACGACTCCGCAGAAGCAGCGGTTTGCAGACGTTCCGGTCGACAGCGAATATGCTTCGGCGGTCGAATACCTGGTGCAAAGAGGCTTCCTGAAAGCATCCCCAACGCAAAAGCTGCATCCCGAGCAGGCTCTAACGCGCGGCGACTTGGCGGTATGGCTGACCAAATTGCTCAAATACGATAAGTTGTCCGAGTTTATGTCCGGAGATACCGATGTTACCAAGCTGAAGGATGCTGCCCAAATCAAAAATAAAGGCGCCGTAACGATTGCGATGAAGCTAGGCCTGTTAACGGCCGAGAACGGGAAGTTTAACCCGAACGCCGCGGTTACGAAGGCACAGATCAGTATCGTTCTGCTAAGACTTGCAACCTTGCAGGACAAAGTGGATGCGCCGATCATGAACAGCAATTATTATTGATCGTTTATAATATGAAAAAGCTGCCGGATTCCTGCAATGTCATTAAGTTAAGGCTTAATGACATTGCGGTCTCCCGGCAGCTTTTATCTTTATCCCCCGAATGCATCGCGGAATGCCCAGCGGAGTTTGACGATATCCACGTCCCACAGCTCGGCGATATCGCCGGCAACGTTCTCGTCCCACCAGTCGGACAGAACCTTGCGGTTTTTTTCGTTCTCCGCAATAAAGAGCAGGTTCATAATGACCTTTTTGTAATACAATTCTTCGGCCTGCTCCATTTTTTCTTTGGGTACCCATACCTTCAACCGTTTGACGGTTCGATACAGTTCATTGCTGCAGGCGCGGCGGATTTTTCGTGCGGACGGCAGGCCGGACGTATGCTTCTGGGTAGTTGACTTCATCGTGAACCGACTCCTCTCTAACTCATAAATATGCGCCCGAGTTTGAGACGGTCACTTCATTAGCCGCGTATTACTGTTTGTTAATGGACTTCGATGTAGCCGACCATCGGTCCGCCATTGTTCATATCGGTATGAACCTGGCATATAATGGGGTAGGTGCCGGCCTGCTCAGGCGTAAAACGGACAACCGTGGTTTGTCCTTTCTTTACCTCGCCTTTAATGCCGAGGCCTTCAATGACAAACGGGTGGCTGCTGCCGTTAACGCCGCTGATGCGTAGCTCGACAGGCTCGCCCTTGCGGAGGCTGACGGTGCCCGGATCCCAGCGGTATACCTCCAGCTTTTTGCCGTCTTCGGTCGTTGTGCTGAATTCGCCCGTAACAAGCTGGAAGGTCTGCACCTTTGTCGGCTGGCTGCTTGCCGTGCGCGCACGGTCCCAGCTGAAATAGACGGCTGCCAGGAGGATGATAAGCAGGGCAAATGCAAATAGCTGTACATGCTTTTTATTAATGATAAATACACGCGGCATTGGGACTCCTCCTCTTAATCTTTTAATGGGGAACGGTTTCGAAGTTATGCTAGTGTATGCGGAGGCCTGTCCCGGCATGACACCTTTCGTCGCATGGACAAGCCGGACTTCAGCCGGGTAGATGCTTATCCGCTCCGTATGGTAGAATACAGTCAATTGCTATTATTTAGGTTGGGGAAGGCGGGATGGAATGGATTTAATAAAGGATATATTGCACGAAATTTTAGTATGGATTGAAAGCCTTGGTTACTTCGGGATACTAATTGGATTACTCATAGAGGTGATTCCAAGTGAAATAGTATTAGGTTTCGGCGGGTACTTGGTGTCGGAAGGGAAAATATCGTATCTGGGCGCGATCATTTTCGGCGTGCTTGGCGCGGTTGGGCAAAACTGGATTTTGTACGCGATTGGAAGATTCGGCGGCCGTCCTTTGGTCGAGAAATACGGCAAATATATTAAGATCAAGATGAAGCATGTGGATATCGCGGAAGGCTGGTTCAAGAAATACGGAGCGGGTATCGTTTTTACCGCCCGTTTTATCCCGGTTATGCGCCAGGTTATCTCGATTCCGGCAGGAATGGCGAAGATGAACTTCGGCTTGTTTACGCTGCTTACGGCGCTCGCCTCCATCCCTTGGACGATATTATTCGTTCATTTGGGCAAAACATTAGGTGAGAATTGGGAAGATGTCGACCAGAAAGCCGCTCAGTACGTACAACCGGCTATTCTGATTGCTATAGCTTTACTGATTGTCTATGTGGTATACAAGTTTATTCGTTCCAGAGGCAAGTCTGTATAATAAAACGGAAAGAGGGATGAACATGAGCAGAAGCGTAGCCGACAAATTAAACAGAGGGATTAGCCCGCAGCAGTTTGTTGAAGGAATGACGAAGAACAAGGAAGCATTCCAAGGCTGGTACGATAAATTTGAATGGGCGAACGAAAGCGACCGCGAATTTTTCGAATCGCTCAAAAGCCGCAATGACCTGCGCGTCTTTATTCTGATGGCGGATTGGTGCGGAGACGTTGTCCGCAATATTCCGGTTGTGTTCCGTGCGCTGGAGACGGGAGAGGTTCCGGTTGAGGTTCTTATTATGGAAGAAAATCTCGATACGATGGATCAGTTCCTCACGATGGGAGGCCGATCCGTTCCGGTTGTTATCTTAACCGATGCGGAAGGCAAGGCGATACACGGCACTTGGGGACCAAGACCAACCTACGTTCAGGAACCGATGGTGCTCTTCAAGAAAGAAAACCCGGACCGCGAAGCAGCGGACTACCAGGACAAACTTGCGGAAACGCGGAAAGAAATTATGCGCCGTTACGGCGAAGGCACCGGTTATCACGCTTTGGTTGTACAGGAACTTAGAGCGTTGATTGAATCGGTGTAAACGGATTAGATTGGAGTATTGCGAACATGCGTATTGAAACGTTTACGCTTGGCCCGCTGCAAACCAATGCTTATCTATTGACGGAAAAAGATGAGCAAAGCGGCGAAGAGCGCGGAATTATTATCGATCCGGGAATGGGGCCGAAGCGGCTGCTGGACCGGATCGCCGGAGTTAAAGTTGAAGCGATACTGCTTACTCATGCCCACTTCGATCACATGGGCGGCGTAGAGGAAGTAAGAACCGCTGCGGGCTGTCCGGTGTACATTCATGATCTTGAGGCGGATTGGCTGACGGACGCCCGCAAGAACGGCTCGATGCGGTGGTCGGACGTGACGCCGCCGCTGACGACAGGTCCTGCCGAATACGCGCTGGACGAAGGGCAGACGCTTAATTTTATCGGTCATACGTTTAAAGTGCTGCATACGCCCGGTCATTCTCCGGGTAGCGTAAGCTTCCTTTGCGGGAATGATATTTTCTCGGGAGATGTTCTGTTCCGGCAATCGGTTGGCCGGACTGATCTGCCGGGCGGCCGGGAGCGGGATTTGTTCGATTCGATTCAATTGAAGCTGTATAAGCTTCCGCCTGAAGTTAAGGTTCATCCGGGACACGGTCCCAAAACAACGATTGGCTTTGAAATGGCCAATAACCCTTACGTGAGATAATTTCTTAGACGAACCGCCGGCTGATTCTGCCGGCGGTTTGCTGCTTTTTGGGCTTCGTGTTTCCGGAAATATGGAAAAGCGGTTTCAAATCTGAGACAATATAGTTATGGCCTTTTTGTAAATGAAAAGTTTGAAGGGACGGTGCAGTTGTTTGGCAGATACTAAAGTAAAGCAAGTGGAAGAGGAAGCAACAGGCAAGCGGACAACCGAGCAGGTTGCTGCCGAGAATGATCAAATCATAAAAAGCATGGCGTCGCAGCTGTCGATTCCGATTACGAAAGTGAAGTCGGCTGTGGCTCTGCTGGATGAAGGCAATACGATTCCGTTTATCGCGCGATACCGGAAAGAGATGACCGGCGAGCTTGACGAGAATGATCTCCGGGCGATTGAAGAACGGCTGCAATATATGCGCAATCTGGAAGACCGCAAACGCGAAGTAATCCGTCTGATTGATGAGCAGGGCAAGCTGACCGATGAGCTTCGCCGCTCCATCGAGGGTTCGGGCAAGCTGCAGGAAGTCGAGGATCTGTACCGTCCTTATCGGCAGAAGCGCAAGACGCGCGCCAGCGTAGCGAAGGAACGCGGGTTAGAGCCGCTTGCCTTGTGGCTGTGGGCTCAGCCCCGCCAGGGCGAACCGCTTGTCGAGGCGGCTAAATATGTGAATGAAGACAAAGGCGTAGCGTCGGCAGAAGATGCGCTTCAAGGCGCAATGGATATCCTGGCGGAAAATATCGCGGATGACGCAGCAATCCGTTCCTGGGTGCGGAAGCATACCTTTGACCAGGCGCTGCTTAAGACCGAAGCGAAAAACGCGGATGCCGAATCCGTCTATGAGATGTATTACAGTTATCAGGAGCCGGTCCGCAAGCTGCCGCCGCACCGCGTCTTGGCAATCAATCGCGGGGAGCGGGAAGATATTCTTCGCGTTTCGTTCGAACTTTCCGCGGAACGGATTCATGAGTTTATTCAGCGCAAAGTGCTTCGCCAGCAGACGGCGCCCGCCGTGCGCGATGTATTGGCAGCTGTTATTGAGGATGCATACAAACGGCTCATTTCCCCTTCGATCGAGCGTGAAGTACGCGGCGAGCTGACGGAGAAAGCGGAGGAGCATGCGATCTCCATCTTCTCGGAAAATCTGCGGAACCTGCTGCTTCAGCCCCCTGTGCGCGGCAATGTGGTATTGGGCGTTGACCCGGCATACCGGACAGGCTGCAAGCTCGCCGTTATTGACGATACGGGCAAGCTGATGGAAGTAGCCGTCACTTATCCGACTCCTCCCAATAATAAGGTCGCGGAAGCGGAAAAAATCATTAACGGTCAGATTGACCGTTACGGCGTATCGCTTATCGTTATCGGCAACGGGACGGCTTCCCGCGAGACGGAGCAGTTTATTGCCGGCTTGATCGGCAAACGCAAGGCAGCCGGACAAGGCGAGCTGAAATATATAATCGTAAGCGAGGCAGGGGCAAGCGTTTATTCCGCATCCAAGCTAGCGGCGGAGGAGTTCCCGGATCTCGACGTAGCCGAGCGCAGCGCGGTGTCCATCGCGCGCAGACTGCAGGATCCGCTCGCCGAGCTTGTGAAGATTGAGCCCAAAGCGATTGGCGTTGGGCAATACCAGCATGACGTCAGCCAGAAGCGGCTCGACGAAAGCCTTGGCGGCGTAGTCGAATCCGCGGTTAACCATGTTGGCGTAGACGTAAACACGGCATCCGCGTCGCTGCTTTCTTACGTTGCGGGCATTAATGCAACGATTGCGAAAAATATCGTGAAGTACCGGGAGGAGAACGGCAGGTTCGCAAAACGCGGCCAATTGCAGAAGGTGCCGCGGCTTGGCGCGAAATCTTACGAGCAATGCATCGGCTTCCTGCGCATTCCGGAAGCCGCAAATCCGCTGGACAGCACGCCGATTCACCCGGAATCCTACGATGTTGTCGGCAAGCTGTTTGCCGAGCTTGGCCTCAAGCAGAATCAGCTTGGCACCGAGGAGCTGAAGGAGAAGCTGTCGGGAATCGATCCCGCAGCCATTGCGCCTTCGCTTGGCGTAGGGGTGCCGACCTTGAAGGACATTATCGACAGCTTGCTGCGTCCGGGGCGCGACCCGCGCGAGGAGCTGCCGCCGCCGATCTTCCATACCGATGTTCTCAATATCGAAGATTTGACACCGGGAATGGAGCTGCAAGGAACCGTACGGAACGTAATCGACTTTGGCGCCTTTATCGATATTGGCATCAAGAACGACGGCCTTGTCCATATTTCGCAGATGAGCGATAAATTCGTGAAGCATCCGATGGATGTCGTATCCGTGGGCGACAATGTCACCGTATGGGTGCTTGGCGTTGACTTGAAAAAAGGCAGGGTGTCCCTTACCATGCGCAAGCAGGCATAATTTCGGGCTTGCTGACTTCATATTTTGGACTCTATAATACAGATGTGCCTCTAAGATCCTACTAAGGAAGGAGAGGATGAACATCATTATTCAGCCCGATAACCATTCCATTCAAACGGAAAAAGAACGGTGCAGCAGCGCTCCGAATCATAAATGGTTCGGCTTGTCCTTGCAGGCGCTTGTTGTGTTATCCCGCAAACCCAATGCTTGTACCAGCGCGGAGCTTGCGGGACATATGAAGTCGGAAGCCACGATGCTGCGGCGCGTACTGGCCAAGCTCGCCAGGGAACAGCTGCTTGAGACAAGGGAAGGCCGCGACGGCGGTTACCGATTAAAGCGTGCCCCGGAGACCATCACGCTTGCCGATGTTTATTTGGCTCTGCGCGTAGGTGAGCCATTATGCAGCGGAATGCTGGATACAACCGGAATCCATGATTTCGGTCAGGAGATGCGGGTCGCTTTTATGGAGATAACCGACGAAGTGGAACGAAGGACGCTGGAAGTGCTGCGGCAGGTTACGATTGCTCAGCTCTCCGAGAGGATTTGCACACTCAAGAATGGATTTGAATAGTTAAAGATGACGGCGGGAAAAATAGTCACACTATCCCAGTTGACTTTCCGCCGTCTCGATTTTATACTGTTATCAAAACTGTTACAGATGCGAGCGTACTTACAGCATAAAAGGCCCTTAAGCATATTTGTAACTGTGTAAAATTATTCGCAGTTTAATCTGTGGTTTATTTCTCACAGTCGTCATTCTATTATGCCTTTTTTTGATTTTAACTGAGCAATCTGGCACACAGATCATTTAATTATTGGAGGGAACCAACAATGGCTATTGAAACACAAGTTGGCAAGGATTTTACGGAAGTTCTGACATCCCGTCGTTCTGTTCGTCATTATGATCCATCGTTCAAAATCTCGGATGAAGAAATCAAAGAAATTCTCGAGCTTGCAACTAAAGCACCGTCTTCGGCAAATACGCAATCCTGGCGCTTCCTGGTAATCACGGACCAAGCGCTGAAAGATCAATTGCTCCCAATTGCGAACAACCAGCAACAGGTTGTAGACGCATCGGCCGTTGTAGTCATTCTTGGAGATCTGGAGTTCTACACCAAGCTTGGCGAAATCAACGGAGCGGCAGTTAAAGCCGGCTACATGACGGAAGAGATTGCCCAGCGCTTTACGGATCATTACACAAACCTGTTCCCTTCCATTCCTAAGGAGCGCGTGACGGAGATCGTTGCTTTTGACGCCGGTCTTGTATCGATGCAAATTATGCTTGCGGCTAAATCCA
Source organism: Paenibacillus glycanilyticus NBRC 16618 (assembly GCF_004000805.1). Taxonomy (GTDB): domain Bacteria; phylum Bacillota; class Bacilli; order Paenibacillales; family Paenibacillaceae; genus Pristimantibacillus; species Pristimantibacillus glycanilyticus. The sequence continues at coordinate 96,124 of NZ_BILY01000018.1, read as the reverse complement.
AAGGGTATGACACTGTACCGATGGGCGGTTACGACCGCGATAAGCTGAAAGCTTTCTTCGAAATTCCGGACCGTTACCTTCCGCTTCTTGTTTTGCCGATCGGCAAAGCAAAAGAGGAAGGCCGTCCAACCGTACGTCTTCCGCTCGACGATATCACGTTCTGGAACAGCGTAAAATAATTCCGGACGCAAAAACTCCCGCAGCAGCAAGCTGGCGGGAGTTTTTTGTTAAGACTTTAATGAAGAGTTATTTCGGGACGGCTTTCGTCTTCGTTTTTTGTTGTTTGCTTGCTCCGATAGAAATACCAGCATTCATTCAGCAGTTTAATCTGCCTAAGGTCCTTCTTCTGAAAAGCGCGCATCATTTGATTGCAAAGCCATTGCGGCATTCGTATCTTCTCCTTCCGGCCATACCTGATGTACTACTACAGTATGGAGAAGGGCGAATGTCCGTGCAGGTCCATTTTTAGAGTTCTTCATCCTCGTACCATTGTTCAAGCTGGGCTTGCAGGGCGCGAATCTCGGTGAGCAGGGCAATCAGCGGGTAAGCCGATTCCTTAACGGCTGCGAAATCGCGTTCCAGCTCATTAATGTAGTCCAGACCGGAGACGATCCGGATCGAGCTGTCATGCAGCTCGACATTGTCGCATTCCGCGACCGCGTACGGCAGCTGAGGCACGTGGTCGGCGGTAAGCTTGTCAATCTCTTTATGAAGGCGCAGGTTCAGCGCGCTGAGCTGGTAAGCATGGGTTTCCGGCATCTCGACAAAGAAAATTGGGCTGCTGCCGTTCATAAGGACGTAACGCATTGTAGGCATGGTGAAAATAAACTCCCCTCGTAGGCCATCTATAATGATTTCTACTTGACAGTGTAGCGTATGAACGCTTTAAAATTCAAGTACTGGGGGAGAATACTATGACCATGAAAATGACAGACGGCCAGCTGCAGCAGTGGGTTGAGCGCGTATCGCTCGAAAGCTTTGGACGACCCTTCATCCATCAGGCGACCTTTAACGGGCGTTTGAAGGCAACGGGCGGGCGTTATTTTACGAAATCGCATAACATCGAGATCAGTCCTCATCAGTTAGTAGCGTTTGGCGAAGAAGAAACCGAAAAAATTATTAAGCATGAGCTTTGCCATTATCATCTTCATATTATGAAGAAAGGGTACCAGCACAGGGATGAGGATTTCAAAAAATTGCTCGCTTACGTCGGCGGTTCCCGTTACTGCAAATCGCTGCCGGAGAGGGCGGCAAAGGCGCCAGCCCCTTACAAATATAAGCTTGTTTGCCTCAGCTGCGGCACCGAATATCCACGTAAAAGAAGGCTTGATCCGGCCCGCTATGCATGCGGAAAATGTCGCGGAAAACTTTTTTTTAAAAACGCTTGACCTTCGGAAATGACCGTGATATATTATTACTTGTCGCCGCGGTAAACAAGCGGTTGAAACGATAAAGAAAAGCAAGTGATTCAAGTATTCCCTGATAGCTCAGTTGGTAGAGCACTCGACTGTTAATCGAGTTGTCACAGGTTCGAGTCCTGTTCGGGGAGCCATGGAGAGATACCCAAGTGGCTCAAGGGGACCCTCTGCTAAGGGGTTAGACTGCGTAAGTGGTGCGAGGGTTCGAATCCCTCTCTCTCCGCCATAATTTTCTTGGTGGACAAGTCGCTCGAGAGAGATGACGATAGCAACAACAAGTAAGCAAGGCCCGTTGGTCAAGGGGTTAAGACACCTCCCTTTCACGGAGGTAACAGGGGTTCGAATCCCCTACGGGTCACCATTTCCTTTAATGTAGCGGCTCTCGAGAGTTCGTTTTACAGCATGAGAGCCATTAGCTCAGTTGGTAGAGCACCTGACTTTTAATCAGGGTGTCGAAGGTTCGAGTCCTTCATGGCTCACCATTTACTTCTCCCTCGAAGTGATGGTATGAAGGGAATGAAATTAAATTGTGCGGTAGTGGTGGAATGGCAGACACGCTATCTTGAGGGGGTAGTGGGCGTACGCCCGTGGAGGTTCGAGTCCTCTCTACCGCACCATAACTTAAAAGTTCAATCCCTTACATCCGTAAGGGATTTTTTTGTGTTTTCTTTTCGAATTCGGATTTGTCTTTTGGTCTTTTGGAACAAGCGCGGCTATAATGAAAAGAATAAGCCATATATAATGGAATCTGCCGGGTGATAAGGAAAGTTCGAACAAGGAGTGATAAATCGCATGATTAAAGTGCTTGTCGTAGATGATGAAGTCAGTATCTCCAGCGCGATAGCTTATGCGCTGCAGCGTGAAGGATTTACGGTTGAGACAGCCGGTGACGGGCTGGAGGCGCTTGAAAAGGTTGCTGCCTTTAAGCCGGATGTTATGGTGCTTGATGTCATGATGCCCAAAATGAACGGCTATGAGGTATGCCGGAAGCTGGATGCGGGCAACAAACCTGCCATTATGCTGCTTACTGTTAAAAACGATATTGTAGATAAAGTACTTGGGCTTGAGCTTGGCGCCGATGATTACATGACCAAGCCGTTTGATATCCGGGAAGTGGTGGCCCGCGTGAAGGCTCTTCACAGAAGGCGCCAGATTGAAGCGCCGGAACAGGATCCGGATAAAGAGGGCAAATTGGAGCTTGGCGGCATCGTGATTGAATTGTTAAGCCGCACGGTCAGGGTTGACGGAGAGATCTGCGACCTTACGCCAAAGGAATTCGATTTACTGGCGCTGCTGGCAAAGCATCCGGACCGGGTATATTCCAGGGAAGCGCTGCTTGAGCAGGTGTGGGAGATGGATTTTGCCGGCGGTACCCGTACCGTGGACATCCATGTGCAAAGGCTTCGCAAGAAGCTTGGCGAATGGCAAGGACTCATACAAACCGTTTACGGTATCGGCTATAAAAGCACGAGGACAAACGGATGACCCGAGCTGCCGGTTCTCGGCATAAGATAAGGATTGGCTTAAAGGGTAAAATCACCGTTTTCCTCGCACTGCTGCTCGCTTTTGTAGTGGTGCTGCTCAGCATGCTGGTGCTTGCGGGTATCCGGGAGGATCAGCAGAGACGGATGGAGCAAAGCTTCTCCCAGTTGGCGAGCTCGGCAAATCTACGCGTACGAGAGGAGTATTTAACCGGTGAACGTGTGTCGCCTGACGAATTTATGGAGCGTAACGGGCAGAGCCTGGCGGTAGATCTTGGCGGACAAAGCGGCATGGCAGTGACGTTGTACAGCGCTGACGGGCAATTCGCCGGGACATCGCTGCCGGTACAGCCGGTGACCGACGTGAAGGATGCGCTTGCCCATACCGCCCAAGGGCAGGAGGCCTATATTACGCTAGGCAATCAGGTGTTGTATCTGGCACCGCTTTATAATGCCGATCAATTTCTCGGCAGCGTACAGTTTCATGGCTCGCTCCAGGATCAGAAAATGTTTTACCGCCATATTCGCGATTTGTTTATCGGGACGGGGGCTGCCGTGCTTGCAGCCGGTCTCCTGCTTGGTTATTTGTACGTCTGGAGGCAAGCTTTTATCCTTGGCAAGCTGAATCAGGCAGCCAAGGATATTGGGGAAGGCCGGTATCTGGACAAGCCTCCCGTTCGCAGGCGGGATGAGATCGGCGAGCTTGCGGAAGGCATTTATGACATGAGCGGCAGTATCTCTTCTTATGTCGACGAATTAAACGAAGAGAAGCAGAAGCTGCTCACGGCAATCAAGCGGCTGCAGGAGCTGGAGCAGCAGCAAAAGCAGTTTATCGGCAATATCAGCCACGAGCTGAAAACGCCATTAACTTCTATTCTGGCATATTCGGATCTGCTTGGCATGTATAGCGATGACCCGGTTTTGCTGCAAAATGCCCGTACCCAGATCAGCAAGGAAGCGGAGCGGTTGTATGCGCTCATCGAGAAGGCGCTCCAGCTTTCTTCGATGGATATTTACGATTTCGAGACCAATGCCTCTCGGTTCCAGGTGAAGCCGCTGCTTGAGGAGGCGCTAAGCCGTCTGCAGATGAAGGCGGAAAAACAAAAGATCTCGCTTTCTTCCGAGTTAAAGGATGACCTCGTATGGGCGGATCAGGATAACCTCATGCATATGGTTACGAATTTGCTCAGCAACGCGATAAAGTATAACCGCCCCGGCGGATGGGTTCGGCTTGCCAATCATTCGGAAACGGAAGCCTCCGGCCAGCGGCGTGTCATAATCGAGGTCGTGGACAGCGGTATCGGCATACCGGAAGAGTTTCAGAACCGGATCTTCGACCCGTTCTTTACCGTTAGCGACGACAGGTCCCGGGAAACCGGCGGTACAGGGCTAGGCTTAGCTTTGGTAAGGAGCTTGGCCGAGAAGCAGCACGGTACCGTCAAGCTGGCCGAATCAGGACCTAACGGCTCCCGATTCGTCATCTCTTTGCCTGGTGAGCCTATAGCCATAGAGCAGACGGAAGAGTAAACAACAAGCCTGGACATTGGATAGTCCGGGCTGCTTTTTATTTTGGGCATTCTAATAAAAAGTTGTTACAACTTGGATACAATTCAGATATGTTTTCGACATAGAGGCCTTCTATACTTATGGAAACTGGTATAAATCCGGGGGGATAACGATGAAACAGATCATGAAATTAGGCGCCGTGCTGTCGCTCGCAGCCGCACTTGCTGCGTGTTCCTCTATTCAAAGTGGTAATCCATCGAATAACAGCAATAATTCAAATAAACATGGGGAATTAACGGTTGTCAAAAACCCAGAGAAGAAACCAACCCAGGAAGTTATGGTAGAGCGGATTCATCGCTTTGAGGGTGCAAGCATGGATAAATGGCTGTCCGATGATCAGGTGCAGCTTGTGTACACCAAGCTTGTCAAGCAGGCTACGGCTACGGAAGAAGCAAAATTTGAATACCATACCGCAAGCGTTGATTTAAGCAACAACGAGCAGAAATCGGCTGAAGAACCGGTGAAGAACATTCAATTAATCCAGAAGGAACAGCCGTCTCCCGACGGCAAATATGTATTCATTCAGCAGTGGAAGGATAAATATACGGCACGCAATTTTATCAAGGAAATGAGCACCGGGACGATGACCGAAATCAAGGGAAGCAATTACTTGGAGAACGGCGGCTGGCTGAACGATACGACGTATGTTCTGGCCGCGGGCTCGATGAACGGGCTTGGCGATATCCGCCAGATTACCGTTGACGGAAACGTAACGCTTCTGAAGCTGGATGACCCGGCACTTGGGGATCAGCCGTTTGTGAATTTCGGAGTCGGCCAAGGTCGCATCTATTACACGGATGATAACCAGACCCTCAAGCAGTTTGCGCCAGATGCTGTGAAGCCGACCGAGCTTGTCAAGCACGCGGTCACGTTCCAAGTATCGCCGGACGGCAAGCATCTCGCGGTCGAAATCCAGAAGCAAGCCGGGAAGGTGGGCAGCGAGCTTCGTATTTTCGACTCGAACGGAAGCGCGGAAGGGCTCTCCATTGCGAAGGGCGATTTGATTCCGTATATCGCTTGGTCCCCGGATTCCTCCAAGCTGGCGGCTGCGCTGTATACCGAGAATCAGAGCGGAATGAACGGCGTTTATATTTTCGACTCGGCAACGGGCAAGGTTTCGCCGATTGGCCCAAGCTATTTTCCGCAATATCCGTTAAGCTGGAATCCTTCGGGTACGAGGCTTGGCGTATCGGTCGCCGGCAAGGACGATATGCCCGTCACTCATATCATTGATTTTCAATAAGTAAGGAGTGCAGGAAAACCGGATCAGACGATCCGGTTTTTTTGTGCCCATCGAACTAGCGAAGGAGAGCGCGGATGAAAAATTTGTTTACAGGTTCGTTACAAGCCCGAAATTTTTTGGAGATATCAACGCTCTATACTGAAGTCAGTAAGGAGCTTCAAACAAAAAGAAACAGGTTATAAAAAGACAGAGAAAAAAGGTTAGAAGTTCGGAAATAAAAAACAAATTCAAATTCAAAGGAGATAATTAAAATGAACAAAAACATGAAAAGAACCGTCGCAACTATGATGATCGCGGGTATGACGGTATCCGGAGCAGCAGGCGTATACGCCGGCACAAGCATGGAAAAAATCAGCGCGTTCCTGAACCACAGCATCGGCTTTAAAATTAACGGCAGCACTTATATTCCAAAAGACGAGAACGGCAAAACGCTTGCGCCAATTACTTATCATGACACCACTTACCTTCCGGTTCGCGCGCTTTCGAACGCACTGAACACGCCAATCCAGTACGACAGCAAAACGAACACAATCTACATCGGTACAAGCACAACCGATCAATGGGTCTTGGCAAACTACACGGCGGCACAGCTCGATGAGATCAAGAAAGCATTCGCCGGCTTTGAAGGGTTCGAAACGGCTTACGCTCCGCAAATCCTGATCAAAGGCGACGCTTTGCAAAAAGTAGCGGCAACGAATGACGGCGTAAACCTTACCTTCAAGAATATGACGGTAAACGTATCGCCGCGCGATTACTCCTTCGAATACGACGGTACGAACGTAACGCTATCCAATGGCGCTAAAGCAAAATGGTACAACGTAAACGGGACTGACATGCTTACCGTAAAAGTGGATGACCGTTACGTAACGGTTAGCTCGCCAAGCAAAGCCTTGAGCAAAGCGCAAGCGGAAAAAGTAGCGGCTGCCGTAACTAGCATTGGCGCCGTGCAATCCGATATGGCATCTGTATCGTACACGGCCGCTCAACTGGATGAAATGAAAAAAGCGTTCGCCAACTTTGACGGCTTCGAAGCAGCATACGCGCCGCAAGTAACGGTTAAAGGCGATGCGCTGCAAAAAACGGCAGCTACCGCTGACGGCGTAAACCTTCTCTTCAAAAACATGACGGTAAACGTATCGCCGCGAGATTACTCCTTCGAATACGACGGCACGAACGTAACGCTGTCTAATGGAGCGAAAGCGAAATGGTACAACGTAAACGGCACGGACATGCTGACTGTGAAAGTAGATGACCGTTACGTAACGGTTAGCTCGCCGAACAAAACGTTGACCAAAGCGCAAGCGGAAAAAGTAGCGGTTAGCGTAGCTAAAGTTGGCGCTGTGCAAACCGATCTGGCAACCGTAGCGTATACGGAGGCTCAAATTAAAGCCATTAAAGACGAATTTGCGAAATTCGACGGCTTTACGGCGGCTTATGTCCCAACAAAAATGGCGAAAGACGACGCGTTCCAAAAAGTAGCGGGCGGAGATTCCGTCAACTTCTGGTTCAAGCACATGAACGTTCAAATCTCGCCGCGCGACTATTCGGTTGGTTATGACAGCACAGCTGTGACGCTGCCTAACGGGGTAAAAGCAAAATGGTTTACGCCAAGCAGCACGCCTATGCTGAGCTTCCAAATCGACGACCGTTACGTAACTATCAGCTCCGCTGATAATAGTCTGACTAAGGCTCAAATCGAGCAAATCGCAACAGGCGTAGCGAAACTGAAATAAGTTTTTCTTTCTGCAATCCCCGCGCGGCTTCCCAGCTGTGCGGGGATTTTTTTGTCCCCAAAGTATCGGTACGGCTTGGACAGAAAGGTTTACAGCTTCGTTACAAGCTCGAAATGGTTTCGAGATAACGCGAATCTATACTGAAGTCTGTAAGGAGCTTCAAACAAAAAACAAATTCAACCTTAAAGGAGATTATAAAGATGAACAAAAGCATGAAAAGAACAGTCGCAACGATGATGATCGCAGGCATGACGGTATCGGGAGCAGCCGGCGCGTTCGCCGGAACAAACATGGAGAAGATCAATGCGTTCCTGAACCACGGCATTGGCTTCAAAATCAACGGCAGCACGTATATTCCTAAGGATGAGAACGGCAATAAGCTTTCGCCAATCACGTATCATGACACGACTTATTTGCCGGTTCGCGCATTGTCCAACGCGCTGAATACGCCAATCCAATACGACAGCAAAACAAACACCATCTATATCGGCACAAGCACAACGGATCAATGGGTATTGACGAATTACACGGCTGCCCAGCTTGATCAAATCGTAAAAGCATTTGCCGGTTTTGACGGCTTCGAAGAGGCATACGCTCCGCAAATGATGATCAAAGGTGATGCTCTTCAAAAGGTAGCGGCAACAAGTGACGGCGTGAACCTGCTTTTCGCCAATATGACCGTCAACGTATCGCCGCGCGACTACTCGCATGACTACGACGGTACAAACGTAACGCTGTCTAACGGCGCGACAGCTAAATGGTACAACGTAAGCGGCCAAGACACGCTGACTGTTAAAGTAGACGGCCGATACGTAACGGTCAGCTCGCCAAACGGGAAGCTGAACAAATCCCAGGTAGAAAAAGCGGCGGCAAGCGTAACGAAGGTAGGCGTTGCTCAATCCGATCTGGTAAAGGTTTTGTACACAGCAGCGCAGCTTGATGAGCTCAAAAAAGCATTTGCCGGCTTTGACGGCTTCGAAGCCGCTTATGCCCCTCAAATGATGGTTAACGGCGATGTTCTGAAGAAAACCGCAGCAACCGAGGACGGCGTAAACATCATTTTTGAGAATATGACGGTGAACGTGTCGCCGCGTGATTACTCCTTCAAATACGAAGGCACAAAGGTAACGCTGTCTAACGGCGCAACAGCGAAATGGTACACGTTAAACGGTACAGACATGCTGACGCTGAAAGTAGATGACCGTTACGTTACTTTAAGTTCGCCAAACGCTAATCTGACTCATGCACGCTTGGAAAAAGTAGCCGTTACCGTTACAAAAGTAGGCGCTGCCCAATCCGATCTGGCAAAGGTAACGTATACGACCGCTCAAGCAAACGCGATTAAAGACGAGTTTGCGAAGTTCGACGGCTATACAACAGCTTACGCTCCATCTTTAATGACGAAAAATGATGCCTTCCAAAAAGTAACGGGCGGAGATTCCGTTAACTTCTTGTTCAAGCACATGACCGTTCAAATTTCGCCGCGCGATTACTCGGTTGGTTACGACAGCACAGCCGTTACGCTGCCAAACGGGGTAAAAGCAAAATGGTTCAAGCCAAGCAAAACCGCTCTGCTGAGCTTCCAAATCGACGACCGTTACGTTACCGTCAGCTCCGCGGATAACAGCCTGACTAAGGCTCAAATCGAGCAGATCGCAACAGGTGTAGCGAAATTGAAATAAGCACCATTCGTAAACTCCCCGTGCCGCCTTCGTTGGGTGCTCGGGGAGTTTTTTATTTTGATTCCCTGTCCGAGAATGTTTGCAGTTTCGTTACAATCCGGAAACGCTTTGGAGATAACGGCTTCATATACTAAGACAGTAAAGAATGAATCGCGTTTCTAGGGGGAATACGCAGTGAAATGGAAATGGATTGCCGCCTTGCTTGCTATCGCGTTCGTGATCGCTTGGCCGGTGCCGACCAACCAGCTTGACGCTGCTACCAACGGCGCCGCGCATTATAATGATAAAGTTATTGTCCTCATGTATCATCATATTGATGCAGCGGAGAGCGGGGCAACGATATCACCGAGCCGTTTCGGCACGCAAATGAAGATCCTGAAGGATAACGGCTACCATGTCATCAGCATCGAGCAGTTCGCGGACTTCATGCGCGGCAAAGGCAAGGTGCCCGATAATGCCGTTGTTATCACGTTTGACGATGGATATGAGAGCTTTGACCAATACGCCGTTCCGATTATGAAAAAATATGGTTTTACCGCAGCCCATTTCATCATTGGCGCTAGCAGCGACAAGCAGAACGTACACACCAAGCATATGACCTGGGAAACCATGCGCAAGCTTAAAGCGGAAGGCTTCAGCTTTTATAGCCATACGTATAACCAACATGATTATGCCCCGCTTGATGAAAAAGGTCATAAAACCGGACCAAAGCTGAGCAATCCGATTTATCTGCCTGACAAAGGCCGGGTAGAGACGAACGCGGAATATAAAGCCCGCATAGAAGCCGATGCACGGCTGGAGGAGAAACGGCTGAAGGAGGAGCTGGGCAATACGCATCAATTTATCGCTTTCCCGTATGGCGTGTTTAACAAGACGGCTAAACAGATTGAGAAAAACGCGGGCGTCACTTTATTTTTCACCACGCACCCCGGCATTAACAAGCCAGGATCCGATGAGGTATTCCGCCTCAATGCAGGAACACCAACGCTGACGGGCAGCAAATTTCTGGGGATGCTGAAGAGATACGGTTAAGACTGTATAATAAAGGAGGAATCTATTGCAGATCATTGGAGAACTGGGAGGGCTTATTCGTGAAATTAGTCAATTTCAAGGAAAAGGCAGCGGCTTCTGCTTACCGTTTGGGCGTACGTTCGGATAAAGGCATCCTTGATGCCGGCCATGTGACCTTAAACGACTTATTGCAGGGCGGAGAGGCGGAATTATGCAAGCTCCGGCAATACGTTGAAGAATCCAAGGAACGGCAAGAACGTTTTGTGGATGAGTCGGAGATTGTTTTTGGACCATCCGTGCCGGAGCCGGGGAAAATCATTTGTATCGGACTTAATTACAGGAAGCATGCGGAAGAGACGAATATGCCGCTGCCGGAATACCCTATTCTGTTCAGCAAATTCAGCAACGCGCTTGCCGCACATGGCGAAGATGTACCGCTGCCCCGGTCGACGCAAAAGGTTGATTACGAAGCAGAGCTTGCGATCGTCATTGGACAAACGGCGAAAAACGTATCGGTTGACGATGCGCTCGATTACGTATTTGGTTACAGTGCGTCAAACGATCTGTCAGCCCGGGATCTTCAGACCCGGACAAGCCAGTGGCTGGCGGGCAAGTCTTGCGATAAATTCGCTCCGGTAGGTCCCTACCTCGTATCCAAGGATGAAGTAGGCGATCCCAATGCTTTGCGGATCAGCTGCACGGTAAACGGAGAGGTCCGGCAGGACTCGAATACGTCGGATATGATTTTTAACTGCAAGGAAATCGTCAGCTATATTTCGCAATGCATGACGTTATCACCCGGAGACATTATTCTGACCGGTACGCCGGAAGGCGTCGTGATGGGTTATCCGCCGGAGAAACAGGTGTATCTCCAAGACGGAGATGTCGTCACGATCGAGATCGAAAAGCTAGGCGCGCTAACGAACCGCATGGTTGCGGAAGCTTAATAGGACATTGTAAAAAGAAAGCCGTCTTGGCCTGAGGTTCAGGCTAAGATGGCTTTCCGCGCATCAGCTTGCTTAATTTCTCTTCCGTATCGCTGTCCGGAGCAGGGGTGTAAACGCTGCAGCGAAGATCCGAGCCGCCCTGCAGCTGCAAGGATGTCAGATGGAAGAGCATCTTCCCCGCTTTGGCATGCCGGAATTCCAGCACAACCTCTGGCGCCGTCCGTACCTCGCTATGCTCCCATAGCTCCTGAAAGTCCGGATGCAGCCCCGTCATTTCCTTCAGAAATTGATCATACCAGTTATCCTCTACATATTGGCCGTAATAAGCCCGGAAGATTGACAGAAATCCGCTTGCGAACTGCTTCCAGTTGACGGCAAGGCGGCGCAGCTCTTTCCGCGTGAACAAGAGGCGAATCATATTCCGCTCCTGCTCGGGGATCTGGGCAAAGTCTACAAAGACATGGGCGGCTGCTTCGTTCCAGCCGACAATCTGACAGCGGCGATCCGAGATAATGGATGGGCATTGCCTAAGCTCCTGCAGGATTTTGCGCAGGGGCGGACTAACCGCATCCGACGAGTAAGCGGGCAATTCGGCCGTGATGGACGGACCGGCTCCGGGCTCAATCGCTAGACCGTACAAATAATTGCGTTCGTCGTGAGTCAGACGCAAGGCGGACGCAATCGCATCCAGCACATTTGGCGAAGCTTGAATATCCCGTCCTTGCTCCAGCCAGGTATACCAGGTGGTGCTTACGCCGGCAAGCGCCGCGACCTCTTCGCGTCTGAGGCCGGGCGTTCTTCTCCGGCTGCCAGGGGGAAAACCAACCTCCTCGGGCGTGAGCTTAGCCCGTTGGTTTTTCAGAAAGCTTGAAAGCGCGGTGAGCCGTGTTTTGTTATTCATATTGAGCAGTACCTCCAAATGGTGATCCTGTTACTCATTATACTAGGATAAACGACAACTTGTAATAGGATACTTCATGTGGCAACATGATTTAATATCAGGTACTAATTTTGAGGTGTGAACATACATTAAGCGAATGCTTACGAGGCAAAAATCATCATGAATAGCGAACACCGCAATTCGGGTGATAATTCTTTTTAGGAGCTGATCTCTATGGAACGAGTAGTGGTTACGGGAATGGGCGTTATTTCGCCGCTTGGACAATCGGTTGATGAAATGTGGTCCCGGATGAAGCGGGGAGAGTCGGGTATTTCAAGCATAAATGCTTTCGATACGGCAAGGCTGAAAACGAAAATCGCGGGGAGCGTGAAGGATTTTGATCCGGAAGCGTTGTTTGGCCGGAAGGAAGCAAGAAAGATGGACCGTTTCGTGCAGTTCGCCGTTGCCGCCGCGGATCAGGCGATAACGGATTCCGGACTTAAGCTGGATGTGGTGGATCGCGATCGCGTCGGCGTTTATGTCGGTTCGGGGATTGGCGGATTAAGCACGCTGATGGAGCAGGACGAAATATTGCGCACCCGCGGTCCCGAACGCGTAAGCCCGATGCTGGTGCCAATGATGATCGCTAATATGGCGGCAGCTTCAATCAGTATCAGGTACCAATTAACCGGTCCTACGCTTGCTCCGGTTACGGCCTGCTCCATCGGAAATACGGCCATTGGCGAAGCGATGCGGCTTATCCGCCTTGGTATAGCGGATGTGGTTATCGCGGGCGGTGCAGAGGCAACGGTAAATGAACTGTCGCTTGCCAGCTTTGGCAACGCGCAGGCTTTATCTTCCCGCAACGATGAGCCAACGAAGGGCAGCCGGCCTTTCGACCGGAACCGTGACGGATTCGTCATGTCGGAGGGAGCGGGGATCGTTGTCCTTGAGTCTCTGACTCATGCGAAGAAGCGTGAGGCTCGGATTTACGGCGAGGTGTTGGGTTACGGGGCAAGCTCGGATGCTTATCACATTGTTGCTACCCATCCGGAAGGAACCGGTGCCTACACCGCGATGAGGACAGCCCTTGCGGATGCGGGAATCCGTCCGGACGAAGTGGATATCATAAGCGCGCATGCCACAAGCACGGGTCTTGGAGACCGCTCGGAAGGCCAGGCCATAACCCGTTTGTTCGGGGAAGGGGAAAGCCGGATTGCGGTAACGGCGAACAAGTCGATGCTGGGCCATATGCTGGGAGCGGCAGGCGGCGTTGAGGCGATTGCCCTCCTGCAAAGTCTGCGCGAAGGAATCGTGCCGCCAACCATCAACCTGGATCAGCTGGATCCGGAATGCGGATTGACTAATGTTCCTACGAATGCCCAGTTTGCTCCGCTTCGCATCGGGCTTTCCAATTCATTCGGCTTCGGCGGACATAACGCTGTTATCGTGCTCAGCCGTTTCGAGGGCTGACGAATAGCCGTAACGGGCTAACGATTTCTGCGCCGCTTCGCGCATCCGGAACTTCATATAGGGATGATCCGTTACGCGGACGCGCAGACCGAGAAACCGGAGCTTGGACAGCACGTATTCCGTCTCGTCGCCAAGAAAGGTCAGCTTGATCGTATAAGTATCGGATAACTCATCGTATTGAACCTGCTTGTCAAAGCAAGAGAAAGCATACAAAATCCGGGATAATTCTTTGTTGTAATCCGGAATAATCTCAATCGTGGCGTGCTGCATGCGCTTTTCCAGCTGCTGGGCTAGCGTTGCAGCCGCCTGATTGAAAAATTCCCCGCTTACCGGCATTTCTTCCACGCTATGAATACTCCGCAGTCTCGTTGTCATCAGGGAGCGCGTTCTCCTGTTGTACCAGAGCAAATACCATTCGCGCTTTACCATCGAATACTCCAGTTTATACGGAACGCCGGTTTGGCTGGGAAGAAGGAAGCCGTCCTTCCGCGTATGGCGCAGCTGCATGCCCGATTTCTTCACAATCATCTGCCTAAGCGTTCTCAGCAGCGGGTGGTAGAGAGAGGGAACTGCGCTGCCTGCTTTTTCAACAATAATGGACCGCAGCGAATCGTTGCGTTCATCCGAGCCGCCAAGGCATTGCCGGAGTTTATCCAGCGTATCCGGCGATAGGGCAGCCGCCGCCTCCGGATGCTCCAGCATCATCAGAAGCCAGCGGCGTTCCTGAGCCGTAACCGCAAGGGCGCCATGCTCCTCAAGCTGTGCCATCATCCGGTAATTGAATATTTTTTCGAACAGGTTCATAGTATTCCGCCAGCTCCTTCCATTCCTTGATAAACTCCCGCCTTAAAGACACGGGCTCAAGCACCTCGCAGCTAGATCCAAAGCTGCGCAGCCAAGGCTTGATCTCCTGCGTGCCGTTCACCGTAATCTCGAACAGGAATGAAGCGTCATCTTCGTCCGTCAATACGCCCCATTGCCCCTGCAGCTGCACACGGTCTTTAATAAAGTTTCTTTTTGCGCCTTCCGGATTAAAAAATCTGACCTTTACCGTGACAGGTCTGCCCAAATCGACAAGCCAGCTGAAGCTGGTATTGCGCTCTAATGCTGCCAGCTTTGCCGCATGCTCGTCTTCCGTTACAACTCCGCTTTCCACAAGCTGCGTGATGCCTTCCATCCGAAAAATCGCGACTTGGGACCGGCCCGAGCTATAGCCAAGCAAATACCATCTTCCGTATTGATGATCGTAAGCGACCTTAAGCGGCAGCATCTCGATGAGACGGCCTTCGGATGGCTTGACGAACATCGGATTCGTGTTTTTGGAATGATAGCTTTGGTTCGATTTGGGCGTGAAGTAGTGGAAGCTTAGCTTCCGTCTGGACTCAATCGCCTGCATGATCGTGTATAGATGCGCTTCGTCAAGAATACGCGAATGATAATGGTATTTGTATAAGAAGAGGTCGCTGGCACCGTCCGGCAGCTGCCGCCGCTTCATCGCTTTTTTCAAGCTGTCGCGCAGCAGATAACCCTGGACGGAAGGAACCTGCGTATTCGCCATCACGTCCACAAAAGCATACAGATCCGAAAGCTCCTCGTCGGAGAGCATGCTTACGAAATCATTGTGGGCCGTATATTTCTGCGGTCTTCCGCCCGGAAGCCGGCGGATGACGCCGGCCTGCTCCAAATACTTCAGATCGGAGCGGATCGTTTTCTCGTCCGGCAGCGCTAGCTCCTCCGGCATTCCTTCGCAGCATAGATTAAGCAGCTCCAGCGGTGTCAGCGCTTGCTCCTGAAGGGAAGCGATAAGCAGAGATAAGCGGTAGCTTTCGGATTCCTTGAGCGATTTGGAGCGGAACAGGAAGAGCAACAGGGGGTCCGCCGATTCGTAATAGCTTGTTCGCAGCATATCCGTCATTGCTTTGTTATGCTCGTCGGCTTGCTGGACGGATCCGGCAATGTCCTTGAGGCGCCGGATGGTCTTGTCGAAGGTATGTACGGAGATGCCAAGCCGATCGGCGAATTGCTGCCGGCTATAGGCGCCGCTTGTCAGCACGAGCATCCTCAGAAACTGGATTTCTTTATCGAAGCTTTCTTTTGCCACGGTTCATAAGCCCCTTTCATTGTCGAAGAGGTAGTTGCCTTTATTGTAACTTGGGCCGGTAAAAGAGGATAGGTGGCAATTTATTTTATGGCAGGTACTTCATGCGGCGTACGTTGGATTTGATCAGGATCTGATCCCTCGCCCCTTATCGGCGCAGTATCCTGCAATCTGTGCAATATAATGCGTTCGTCGTCGCTCAAATGGGCGAATATACTGTATTTCGTGCAACGTTACCTGACTAACTGAACAGGACTTTTTTTGTTTCGCCATACTTTTACCATGTTCCGGAAACGGGAAGTCGAAGATAATGAGGATGTAAAGCAACGGCCGGGCCGAACCGGGCAGGGATTTCGGTAGGATTCCCGCAGTGCCGGTACAGTCTTTGTACGCGGTATGCTGTCGGACTTGGTACGTACTTTGCGCCAAGTGGAGGTTCGAATCCTCCATCGTCCTCACGGAGACGATCATGGTGGAGCTTAACTCGACTGCAAATCGAGTCCAATCCAATTATTCAAGTTGCTTTGGGAAAATGCTCAGCAGGCTTATACAGCTGCACCGTACGCCGCAGCTATGCAGTCCGCGGATACCGGACGGGAAGAAGCCTGCGCGAAAGGCCGCTGCCAAATGCACTGCAGACAGACCGGGAGCAAGAAGAGTCTGCTGCGCTGCCGGAGGAGCAGGCCGGCTGGCAGGTATGATGCCGTTCTTAAGCGGGTCTCCGCCGCGGGTAAGGGAGCATTTTCGCCAAACAACGCTAAATTAAAGGAGGTTATATACCTATGACTACATATATAAACAAAATTACGATTCAAAACGATCAACGCGGGCTGCTGTTTAAGGACGGAAGCTATGTAAGGCTGCTGGGACCTGGCAAACACCGCTTTCCATTGTTTTCGAAAACGACGGTAACCGTCATGGATATCACCAAGCCGTTTATGGTGCCGGGCAAGGAACTCGCCTTGTTCCTGCATGACGACAAGCTGCTTGAGGAGCTCCATGTCGTTGATGTTGCCGATGACGAATACGTGCTTCACTACGAGGACGGCAGATGCGGCAGCGTGTTAAAAGCCGGTAAGCATGCGTACTGGAAATCGGCCATCAAGCATACGTTCAACCGATTAAGTACGCGGAGCCTCGAGCTGCCTGCTTCCTTAAACGCCGCTGATCTGATGAAGCTGAACGGCTTGTACCACACGTTTGAAGTTGCCGGCCACGAGAAGGGCTTCCTGTTCTACGATAACATGCTGCAGCGCGAGCTTGGTCCGGGCAAATACCGGTTCTGGCGCACGCCGGTTTCGGTTGTCATTCAGACGATGGATATGCGCCGGCAGCAGCTCGACCTGATCGGGCAGGAAATGATGACGGAGGATAAAGTGACGCTTCGCCTTAATTTCGTCAGCCAATACGTACTTCATAATCCATTGAAGGCACTGCAGATCAAGGGCTTTGAAGAGCAGCTCTACATCCAGCTCCAATTAATTTTGCGGGAATACGTAGGGACGATGAAGCTGGATGAGCTGCTTCGCACGAAGCAGGAGATTGGTGCTTTTGTGCTCGAACGATTGGCGGCACGGAGCGGGGAGTATGGGGTATCGTTCCTGAACGCCGGCGTGAAGGATATCATTTTGCCGGGCGAAGTGAAAGACATCATGAACACCGTGCTTCTGGCCGAGAAAAAAGCGCAAGCTAACCTCATCACCCGCCGGGAAGAGACGGCTTCCACGAGAAGCCTTCTAAATACGGCAAAGCTGATGGACGAGAACGCCACGCTGTACCGTTTGAAGGAGCTTGAGTTCCTGGAAAAAATTTGCGATAACGTCGGCAGCGTATCGCTCACGGGCGGCGGCAATCTGGTCGAGCAGTTAAACCAGCTGCTTGGCGGCAAACGTTCAGGATAGGGAGGCGCGAACAGGATGAATGAGCAATACCGGTTGAAGATAGAAGCCGAGCTGGCGCGTATGGAAGCGGAAGAAAATATCCGCATCCTGTACGCCTGCGAGTCCGGATCCAGAGCTTGGGGCTTCCCGTCGAAGGACAGCGATTACGATGTCCGCTTCCTGTACGTGCGGCCGGTGGAATGGTATCTGTCGATCCGCGAGCGCCGGGACGTGATTGAACGCCCGATCAGCGAGATGCTGGACATTAACGGCTGGGATCTCCGCAAAGCGCTGGCGCTGTTTAATAAGTCCAACCCTCCCCTGCTGGAGTGGCTGCAATCGCCAATGAAGTACAGGGAGCCTTATTCCACCGCCGAGCGTATCCGCACCTTGTCAGGCGCTACTTTTTCGCCTAAGTCCTGCATGTATCATTATCTTCATATGGCCAAGGGCAACTACCGCGAATATTTGCAGGGTGAGACAGTACGGGCGAAAAAATATTTTTACGTACTCCGTCCCTTGCTGGCTTGCGGCTGGATTGAGAAATATAACGCGATGCCGCCGATGCTCTTCGAGGAGCTTGTTGAGGATTTAATTCCTGCCGATAGTGCGCTCTATGGCATTATTGAACGCCTTCTAGTCCGGAAACGCGCGGGAGAAGAGCTTCGTACGGAGCCCCGCATCGGGCAGCTCAATGATTATTTGGAAGAGCAGATCGCTTATTTCGCACAGACGGCTAAAGATTTGAACACGGCGGAAGGTTTGAAGGGCGAACAGCTGGACCAACTCTTTCGGGATGCTCTGCTGGAGGCATGGGGAACAGTAAGTGTATAATGGTGGCAGAGAAGGAGGGAAGCCGGATGTCAAGGGAAGTTCGGGTCAGCGAGCTCGCTGCGCTTAAGGAAATCGCGGAGATGCTCAATACGACCAACGATATGGATCAGATGCTCAGCGATGTGCTTGCGAAGCTGCTTGAAGTAACGGATTTTACGACGGGATGGATTTTCCTGATCGATGACGATATTCCGGGGAATACTTGCGCGGCCCATCATAACCTGCCTCCCGCCTTAACCGCCGGCAATTACGCGCTTATGTGCGGGGAGGACTGCTGGTGCGTGGAGCGCTACCGCCAGCGCAAGCTTACCCATGCCGTTAATATTATTGAATGCAAACGCATTACGTATGCGGTAAGCCATCAGCTTGGGGACACGGAAGGCATTACCCATCATGCAACCGTCCCTCTTAAAGCCGGCAAGGACCGGTTCGGGCTGCTGAATGTCGCGCAGGCGGGCAAGGAGCATTTCAGCGAGGAGGAGCTTGCGCTTCTGCAGGCTGTTGCTCTGCAGATCGGAACGGCGATTAACCGGATTCGCCTGTACCAGACGCAAGAGCGCAATGCGATGCTGTACGCCAAGCTGGGCGATGTCATCCAGCGTATTAACGGCGTTCAGGACGTTAATCAGCTGCCTATCAAGGCCGTTCAATATATCGGAGACGAATTCGGGTGGCCGAATGTCTCCTTATTGATGTATGACGGACAGCAGCTATCGCTTCGGGCTTTGTATTCCGACGGGAAAGTAATGAAGGAATGGCAGACGCTTGCGGTTGAAGCTGCCGGTCCGATTGAGGCCGCGCTCCGGGATAATCGGATTGTTATCGAGTCTTCCTGCATGGAAGGCAATGAATTGGATTCGGTTGGCATTCCTCCGTTCCGGTCGGCGGCGGCAATTCCGCTTCGCGTGCGCAACCGGACGATTGGCGTCATATTTATCAGCAGTCCGGATCAGCGGCAATTCGACGACCTGAACGAGGACTTTATGTACTCGCTGGGAGATCATTTTACGTTATGCGTGGAAAATCTCCGCATTTACGAGCACCGGAGCGAGCTGGCCCGGATGGAGGAACGGAACCGGATGGCGCGTGACCTTCATGATTCCGTCGTGCAAAAGGTCTTCTCCCTGTCCTTCCTGGCCAAAGGGGCGGAGAACGTCCTTGCCGGGCGCGATCCCGTCGTACAGCGTTCGCTTAGCGAGATTCAGCAGCTGTCGCAGGAGGCGCTGAAGGAGATGCGAACGCTGATCTGGCAGCTGCATCCGGCGGGTCTCGAGAACGGACTGCTGCCGGCGCTTAAGCAATACGGGCAAGGCCTCAACCTGACGATCTATGACCGGACGGACGGGGTGCAGGAGCTGCCGCGCGCGATTGAGGAAGCGTTCTGGCGGATTGGCCAGGAAGCCTTGAACAATGTCCGGAAGCATTCCGGCAGGCAGACGGCCTATATCCGGCTTAACAAACAGCAGGACGGGGCAGCCGTTCTGGAGGTAAGGGACGAAGGTACAGGCTTTCAGGTTGACCGGAAAAAAGGCCGCCAGACCATGGGGATGCGCTCCATGAGGGAGCGGGCGGAGACGCTTGGCGGTTCGCTGTCGATTACGAGCGGACGGGGCAAACCAACCATTGTCCGAGCGACGATTCCGCTTGAATCGGTACAGGCGCATTGCATGGAAGAGAAGGGAAGCAGCGGTGACTACTTAATATGAAAATCAAAATTTTACTCGCGGACGATCATCAGATTGTTTTAAAAGGAATATCGTTTTTTCTTGCGATGCAGCCGGATTTCGAATTGGTCGGAGAGGCTCATAACGGCAAGGAAGCGGTCGAGAAAGCCGGCGAGCTTCAGCCGGATATCGTCCTGATGGATTTGAATATGCCGATTATGGACGGAATCGAAGCCAGCGCCTTGATCAAGGAACAGCATCCGCATATCAAAGTTCTGGTGTTGACCAGCTTTGCCGATCAGAGTCATATCGTCCCCGCCTTGCAAACAGGGGCTATAGGCTACATGCTGAAGGACGTGGAACCGGATCAGCTTGCCGAGGCTATCCGAAGCGCCTATAAGGGAAATATACAGCTGCATCCGGATATTTCGCGTGCCCTGTTAAGCCGCACGGAACCGGAGCCAAGACCGGAGCCGGTTATCCAGCATTCGAGTAAAGACAAGTCGCTGGAAGCTTTGACGCCAAGGGAGCTTGAAGTGCTGGAGCTGTTGACAAAAGGACTTAGCAATAAAGATATTGCCCAGACGCTGATCGTTGCCGAAAAAACGGTGAAAACGCATGTCAGCAGCATTTTAAGCAAGCTGGATTTATCGGACCGCACGCAGGCCGCCCTGTTTGCGGCGCCGCTCTTTCAGAATAAGGGGCAGATGGCTTAAGCGGGTCTCAGCCTATAGTCGTAAGACCAGTCCCGCTTCATTTTTCCGCCTATTAGCCGATGTTGGAGAAAGTAAAACTCTATAAAATAAAGACAGTTACAAAAAGTTACTACACATTATTTTATGGAGGGAATTAAAAAGATGAGTACTGTACTGTTCGTAAAAGCAAATGACCGTGGAGATATCGCTGTCAGCGTAAAGCTGTATGACGCGTTCCTCGCTAGCTATAAAGCAAATCACCCGCAAGACACTGTAATTGAGCTGGATCTGTTCAAAGAGGAGCTTCCTTACCTGAACGCGAACCTGATCAACGGCGGCTTCAAAGCGGCTCAAGGTCTTGAACTGACTCCGGAAGAGCAAACAGCCGTAAGCATTGCGGACAAATACCTGGATCAATTTATCGCTGCCGATAAAGTGGTATTCGGCTTCCCGCTGTGGAACTTCACGATTCCGGCTGTTCTGCACACTTACATTGATTATCTGAACCGTGCAGGCAAAACATTCAAATATACAGCTGAAGGCCCTGTTGGTCTGCAAGGCGACAAAAAAGTGGCATTGCTGAACGCACGCGGCGGCGTATATTCCGAAGGTCCATTCGCGGCAGCGGAAATGTCCCTGAACTATGTGAAAAACATTATGGGCTTCTTCGGCGTAACAAACTTCGAGACGGTTATCGTTGAAGGCCACAACCAATTCAGCGACAGAGCGGAATCGATTATTGCCGAAGGCGTTGCAACAGCTGAGAAAGTGGCAGCTAGCTTCTAATTTCAGTCTTGTCTTGAATAGCTTGTTGATTTGAATAAGCATAACGTCCCGCATGTTCCTTTGATAAAAGGGAATATGTGGGATTTTTACGTCTAAATGCGACAAATTTTGACAGATCTCCGGTGCGGTATTACAATAAATATAGGACTTTAGACACAGCTAGATGATAGCGGCGGAGAGGGTAGCGGATGAACAAAGAGTTTTTTGCGGAAATGAGAAAAATCAGCCACGAGGACGAAATGAGATCTAAGCTGCTGCTTCATGGCGTAAAAAGGATACTCGAGGAGAAGCAAGAGAAGCGAAAGCGGGGCTTGCTTGGTCTTTTAAGACGAAAAACGAACCACTTGTAAAAAACGCACATACATATATGCAGTCAGGCCTATTGGCCTGGCTTATTTTTTTATCCTTCGGCACACAAACCTTTTGAGCCTCTTCTTAGTATAAATGTAACGATACGGAAGATTAGCTGCAAAGGAGTGAGGCGCATGTTCGAGACGATACTAGTCGATATGATTCCTGCCGGCCGAAATAATCGTCCAGGCACTCCGATTAACGGCCCTTATTTTATTACCGTGCATGATACGGCGAATCCGGGAAAAGGCGCGAATGCGCTTATGCACGCAAAATATTTGAAAGGCGAGGCTGCCGAGGCCTTGCCGGTATCCTGGCATTTTACCGTCGACGATACGCGGGTTGTTCAGCATTTGCCGATTACGGAGCATGGCTGGCATGCGGGTGACGGAAGCCGCGGAGAGGGGAACCTTAGCGCCATCGGCATTGAAATTTGCGAAAACGAGGATGGCAATCGCGCGGAAGCCGAGGCCCGTGCCTCAAGGCTGGTGGGGGATCTGCTGTATAAGCTGAAGCTTCCGATCGTAGCCGTTGTCCAGCATAACCACTGGAGCGGGAAAAACTGCCCGCATATTATACGGGCCCGGAAGAACGGCTGGGAGAACTTTCTTGACGGAGTCCGGAATCAGCTGAATGCTCACTTGGGGAAGGATGATGTACCGATGACTGAAGCGGAAAGAAAGCAGTTCGAAGCATTGGTGAACCGTGTAGAGGAGCTTGAG
Source organism: Paenibacillus glycanilyticus NBRC 16618 (assembly GCF_004000805.1). Taxonomy (GTDB): domain Bacteria; phylum Bacillota; class Bacilli; order Paenibacillales; family Paenibacillaceae; genus Pristimantibacillus; species Pristimantibacillus glycanilyticus. The sequence continues at coordinate 73,660 of NZ_BILY01000018.1, read as the reverse complement.
GCCCAGCATGACATGAAGGTTCCTTCCTGGGCAAAGCCAGCGGTAGACCGGGCTATTGAGCTGGGACTTATCGATGCCCCCGCGGACCGAAGCTCCCGCGATTTCTTTAGACTCCTGACGATCATGTACCGCAGAGGCTTATTGAAGGACTAATAATTTGCAAAGCCGGTTATTGACCGAGTAACCGCGAGTAACCCCTGGCCGGAAGCGGCCAGGGGTTACTGTTTTCTGCCTTATGAAGTTTTACGGGCATGGAGCTTGCGGCGCTTTTGCTTGAGCTTCGACGTAACCGCGGGTTTTAACTCCAACCGTTTAATGAGCTCCTCTTGCGTGAACGGCTTTTCCCTGCCCCATTGGATGACCTTGACCATGTAGGGGCTTTCGGGATTTTTCATATGGTAGAAACCGGGTATGCGCATAACCCTTGATAAGTTGGTGATCATCGGATCGGAATCGAAGGTTTGGGCTAGCGCTTTTTGAATAGGAACGAATTTGTTTATGTTTCCGTCTTGCATGATCCAGTAGATGTGATAACCGTTTTTCGTTTCGACGATCATCGTATCCTTGATTTGCTCCCCGTGTTTGTTCAAGAATTGTTTTTTCAACTCGGCTACTCTTTGTCTAGTCCGCTGGGCTAAAAGCTGATATTGGCCGTTTTTATTTTGCGTGAGCGTAATGGATTGAAGCTGTTCCGAAGGGTCGGAGAGAATAGCGTCGATCTTTTGCTGGATTTGTTCCTTAGTTTTGCAGCGCGCTGAAATTTTGTTTAAGTCTACATCGATGAACTGTGCCCTGATCGCGTTGAACGGGCTGTCCTTCGCCGATTCCCGGCCGTTTATCTCCACAAATACGGCATAGCCTTTCTTGTTAAGCCACAATACGTTTACTAGTTTGTTTCTCCTTGAAAAGAGCTTGATTCGGGGGGCCAGCTTTTCCAGGGATCGAAAAGGCTTACGCAAGGTTATTGCGGGAAGCTCGGTAGCAAAGCTATAACCCCGGTTTTTGCCTTTGGAGTCGGAGACCAATAAGAAATGCAATTGATCGTTCGGCTTGCAGCCGAGTTTTTCAAGAAACCGGTATGCGTGACCGGAATATAGCTGAACGGGTGCGGAACCTTTCGCCCGGCGTTGCGTCATTCAACACATCTCCTTGTAAGCTCTCGTAACCTGGGAGGTTCGTATCTAAACAATCATATTCCTATAAGAGGCTATTCGTGTGGATAGGCCATACCCATTTTTTGAGCTCTTAAAAAGAAAAGCCGCCGTGGAATGAGGCGGCTTATAATTATCCCTTTACAAGAACCGGGTGAGAGCGCGGAGAGAGAGCTTGAGGCTGAGGAGCGTAAGCGTCCGCCTTTGTTTTTGAATCTCGACACCTACAATCAAATTCAGGAGATTCAAAAACAACAGCGGCCGAAGCCCAAGCTTTCTCGCAGTGCGACTCTACGGTTAAATACGGTTCAACCAGAGTCAAGCTGTACTCCAAGTCACAGCTCAACCTCATTCAGAAGCACAAGAGAAGCCACAGCATCTCTCCGCGCCACCACCCGGTTCGCCCTTCACAACAACCACAGTTAAATGAACGCCATTATTGGCTCATTAGAATCAAGCGCTTTCACAATGGCCCGTGCTAGAATGGAGAAAGAGATTCCTTATTTCATCAAGTATGGAGAGGGTGTAATCATGGTACGTATTGGTATCGTTGGATTAGGAAACATGGGAACGGGGCATGCCCGTTATTTGATTACAGGCGGCGTTAAAGGCGCAGAATTGACAGCAGTATCCGACGTTCGTCCGGAGCGTCTGGCGGAGGTAAAAGCAGAGTGGGGCGAGCATATTCAAGGGTTTTTGAGCCCGCAGGAAATGTTCGAATCGGGCACGGTTGACGGCGTAATTATCTGTACGCCGCATTACGATCACCCGGAGCAGGCAATCGCTGCTTTAAACGCAGGACTTCATGTATTGATTGAAAAACCAGCAGGCGTCTATACTCGTACCGTACGGGAGATGAACGAAGCTGCCGCGAAGAGCGATAAAGTATTCGGCATCATGTACAACCAGCGCACGAATCCGTTGTACGCGAAGCTGAGAGAGCTTATTGCTTCCGGCGAGCTGGGCGAGATTCGCCGCACGAACTGGATTATTACGGACTGGTACCGTTCGCAAAGCTACTATAACTCCGGCGGCTGGCGCGCGACTTGGGCCGGCGAAGGCGGCGGCGTTCTGATTAACCAGGATCCGCATCAGCTGGACCTGTGGCAGTGGACAACGGGCCTTATGCCCAAACGCGTCCGCGCATTTTGCCAGTTCGGCAAGCACCGCGACATCGAAGTCGAGAACGACGTTACGGCTTATGTCGAATACGAGAACGGCGCTACGGGCGTATTCGTAACTTCGACGTTTGAATCGCCGGGTACGAACCGTTTTGAGATTTCGGGCGACCGCGGCAAAATCGTAATTGAAGACAACAAGCTGACCTTCCATCGTCTGCGCGTATTGGAATCCGAATTCAACGAGACTTACACAGGCGGCTTTGGCCAGCCGGAATGCTGGAAATTCGAAATCCCGATTACCGGCAGCGGCGGCAGCCATCAGGAAATTACGCAAAACTGGGCGGATGCCATCAATAAGGGAACTGCTCTTATCGCGCCGGGCGAAGAAGGCATCAAGGGCCTCATGATCTCGAACGCGATGCTGCTGTCCACTTGGACGGATAATTGGGTTGACCTGCCGATTGACGAGGATCTGTTCTATGACAAGCTTCAGGAGCAAATCGCCAAATCCGATTCGAAGAAAAACGCGAACGAATACCATACGCTGGATGTTACCGGCACGCACTAATCAGGAGGCTTAACAATGTCGAAAGCAAACGGAATGAATTACGCGCCGCAAGGAAAGCCGCGTCCAGTCGTTTCGCAAGGCGAGTTTATCTTTGCCGCGATGTCGCTTGACCATGGACACATATACGGAATGTGCAACGGCCTCCGCGAAGCGGGCGGCACTTTGAAATGGGTATACGATCCGGATCCCGCCAAGGTAGAAGTATTCTGCCGCGCGTATCCGGAAGTGCAAATTGCTCTTTCGCAGGAGCAAATTCTTCAGGATCCGGAAGTGCAGCTGGTTGCGGCGGCAGCCGTAACGAACGAGCGGGGGCCGCTTGGCGTGAAGGTTATGCAGCATGGCAAGCATTATTTTACCGACAAGGCTCCGTTCACAACGCTGGATCAATTGGCCGATGCCAAGAAGACCGCTTCCGAGACGGGCAAAAAATATTCAGTTTATTACAGCGAGCGCCTTCACGTGGAAAGCGCGGAATTCGCGGGGCAGCTTATTAAAGACGGCGCGATTGGCCGCGTTCTGCAGGTGATCGGCTTAGGGCCGCACCGCCTGAACGCGCATATGCGCCCGGAGTGGTTTTTCCAAAAGGAAAAATACGGCGGCATCCTTTGCGATATCGGCAGCCATCAGATCGAACAGTTCCTGTATTACACTGGCGCTAAGGATGCTAAAGTACAAAGCAGCAAGGTAGCTAACTATAATAACAAGCAGTATCCGGAGCTTGAGGATTACGGGGATGCTACTCTTATCGGCGATAACGGGGCAACCAACTACTTCCGCGTAGACTGGTTCACGCCGGACGGCCTATCTACATGGGGAGACGGCAGAACGATGATTCTCGGCACAAACGGATACATTGAGCTCCGCAAATACGTGGATATCGCAAGAAGCAATACGGGTGATCATCTGTTCCTCGTGAACGGCGAAGGCGAGCATAAAATCGAAGTGAAGGATCAAGTCGGCTTCCCTTACTTTGGCGCACTAATCCTTGATATCTTGAACGGCACGGATCTCGCGATGCCGCAGGAGCATACTTTTAAGGCGGCCGAGCTATGCCTCGAAGCGCAGAGACAAGCAGTTAAAGTCGAATAGAACAACTAAAAGCGAAAGAAGGATTCCGATATGAAGCTGTCCATCTTTACAGTAGCAACGCCGGAGCTATCTCCCGAGGAACTGGTACGCGTAGCAAGCGAGGCCGGCATCGACGGCATTGAATGGCGTTACAAGGAAGCTCCCGAGAATGCGTCCGAGCAAAAGCCGTCCTTCTGGGGCAATAACCTCTGCACGCTGCTTCCTTCCGGCGGCGAAGAAATGGCGGATCAATTCCGCGAAGCCGCGGCTGCGCATGGCTTAAGCTCGATTAGCGTAACGCCTTATTTGACGGCAGGCGATCTGGAGGCAACGGAGGATGTACTCCGTAAAGCAAAGCGTGTAGGGGCGCAATTTATTCGCCTTGGCGTTCCGGGTTACGATCGTTCCCGTCCATTCGGCGAGCTGTTCGCCTTGACGCGTCAATATTTGAAGGATGCGGAAGGCTTATGCCGCCAATACGGCATTAAAGGCCTTGTAGAAACTCACCATCAGACAATCGCGCCAAGCGCATCGGCCGCTTACCGCCTTGTCGAAGGCCTTGACCCATCCTTTATCGGCGTATTGTACGATCCGGGCAATATGGTGCATGAAGGCTTTGAGAACTACCGGATGGGGATGGAGATTCTTGGTCCTTACCTCGCCCATGTCCACGTGAAGAACGCTGCCTTCGCAACGGACGGCACGGCTGATGACGGAAGCGTGAAGTGGAAGTCGGAATGGAGCGGCGTCAAGGAAGGCGTTGTGCCTTGGAAGCAGGTTATTGCCGACTTGAAAGCGGTAGGTTACGACGGTTATCTCGGCGTTGAGGATTTCAGCGGACAATTCCCTGAGACTCAGCAAATGTTGAAGCATTTTGTTCAATATATGCGTGAGCTGCTGCAAGCCGAGGCTTAGTATGCTCGATTTGCTTTACTGGTCAGACCAGCCGATCGAGCCGTTTTTTCACTCCCATATGCATTACGAGGTTTATTATTTCCATGGCGGCAAATGCAACTATCTGATCGGCGACCAGATTTATGAGCTTGCTCCAGGCGATTTGATTATCATGTACGGCATGACGCTGCATTGCGCCAAGGCGGATCCGTCGGTTGAATACATCCGGTCCATCATCCACTTTGAACCAACGCTCTTGCAGCCCTATCTCGAATTGCCGCATGCCCGCAACATTCTTCAGCCGTTTCAGCAGCTGAACAATTACCGGCTGCGGCTTCGGGGAGAGGATAAAGCGGAGGTTGAGCGGATTCTGGCCAAGATGGACGAATATCAAAAACGCGGCGATGCGGTTGGCGACAACCGGTTCCGGCTTGCGTTTGTGGATCTGCTCTATATGATCCTTGATCATTGCGAGCAGCCGCTTCTAAACCGCAACAGGCAGGAATACAGCTCCGAGAAGGAAGCGACGGTGCAGCGCATTATTTCGGTGCTGGAGGAGAATTATACCGAGGACCTGAATATGGAGCTGCTGGAAGAACGGCTGCATTTAAGCAAGTCGTACCTTTCCAAGCTGTTCAAAGAAGTGACCGGCGTCACGATCTTTCATTACATTTATACAAGAAGGATCAACGAGGCGAAAATCCTGTTCCTGATGCAGCCGGAGCTGTCGGTTACGGAGGTATGCTTCCGGCTTGGCTTCAAGCATCTGGCTCATTTCAGCAGACTGTTCAAGCAATATGCCGGCATGCCCCCGGAGCAGTTCCGCAAGCGCGAGCAAGTGCAGGTTTAAATAATACTGATTAGGAACCTTGATAAATCAAGGTTCTTTTTCGTTTGTCCTTATTATTAATGAACTATTATTTCCGATGTCCACAAAACTCCTCCTGATATCCATTTCAAATACACATGTTGGACACAGGAACCTTTTATACTTCAACTTGCAAGAACATTAATAAAGGGGTAATGCCCCTCTATGAAAGGGATGTTATACATGAAATTCAAACAACAAAAAAAACTCGGGCTAGCCCTTGCTGCAGCTTTACTCGTTTCCCCGATCTCCCTATCTCTGCCAGCGGGTCAAGCGAAAGTGGCTGCTGCCAACGCAAAATTCAGCATCACAAATCAGTCTTTTAGCATTGAGGGAGTTAAGAGCAGCATCGGTACCATCAATAGCAACGGCTCCACTTTTATTGCATTGCGAAACTTAAATACGGCGTTGGGACTAGGAACAAATTTCGATAAAACGACTCAATCGGTTACTGTTACCGGACATAACCGGATCATGAAGCTGGATCTAAAAAACAAAACCGTGACGTTAAACGGTCAACTCATTAATGGCCAGCAAGTGATTGTACAGGATAATACGACATATCTTCCACTGCGCTTCTTGTTAGAACGCTTGGGCTATGAAGTGACGTACACCTCGGCTTCCAAGCAAATCGGCATTAAAGCCATTGCTGAGAATAAGCTGACGATCGAGGCCCACTCTTTAAGCGATAATAGCGGCGGCAAGAAGCGATTCGTTTATTACCCTGTGATCTCCGGCATGGGAAATACGGAAGTACAGACCAAAATCAATGCGCTGTTGAAGCAAGAGGCTGAGAAGACTATAGCCTTAGCGAGCCAGCATAACGAATATGATGTTATCAGCAACAGCAATCTTAAGGGAGAATTCGAAGTTACGTATAACGAGAAAGGAAAACTAAGTCTTTACACGTATTACGGCATCGATTCAGGCGGAGCGCATGACCTCCATAATCTCGTCCCTCATACGTTCGATCTGAATACGGGCAACGAGCTTTCCTTGAAGGACGTGACTGAAGGTAAGGCAAACTATGTGACGATCATTAACGATCAGATTAAAAAACAAATCAAAGACCGTAAGCTTGACGTGATCACGCCTTTTAAAACGATTGAGGCAAATCGTGACTTTTACTTAAGTCATAACGGAGTGGTCATTTACTTCACCGAAGGCGAGTTATTGGGCGCTGCGCAGGGCTTTCCTAGGTTCGTTATTCCTTTCTCGGCATTCAACCGTTAACCGATAGACAAGAACGCTGAAAAAAGCGCCCTCCTTCAACGGGAGAGGGCGCTTTTGCGAGTTTAGATAAACTGCTTTACATCGTTGTTACGGTTGAAACGGTATATGGCGATCAATGTAAACACGACGGCGAAGGCGAGGAGAATGAACAAGTTGAGCGCGAGACTTCCGATCGCTTGACCGTCCTGCAGCTTCGTAATGGTATCCAGAAGCCAGTGCTGCGGGAGGAAACTCGAGATTTTCTGAACGGTATCCGGCATAATCTCCGATGGGAAGAAGCAGCCGGCAAGAAGACAGGTTGGCGTAATGATTAGCGTCTGCAACGCGCTGGCGCCTTTGCTGTTTTTTGAGAACGCTGTGAGCAGCAGGGCAAGGGCGATAGCGACAAGCGAGAAAAGAAGGAGTATGCCTAGCATTTCTCCGAACGGCATCCCGGAATCGATACCGATGGCGTACTTTAGGACCAACAGGGTAACGACGATCTGCAATACTTGGATAATGAAGGTAACCAGCACGTTTCCTAGTACGAATCCTCGGGCCGAGAGCGGCGAGGACAGCAGACGGAGAAAGGTGCGATTTTCTCTCTCCTTAAGAATAAGGTTGCTCATGTTGACTGCGGAGAAGAGAAGGAACATCAGCAGGAAGCCAATCGTTTGATACGTCATGTCCTTATACTTCGCTGTATCTTCAAGCGATTCAGACTCGAACTTGAAGCTGGACTTTTTGTAATCCGCATAGATGGCGTCGAACGCATCCGCGTCGTTCTTCGTCGACTGGCCAATGGAGGCGACATTGCCGACGTAGCCTTCAAGCAATGCCTTCACGTAAGACGTCACTTCCGCGCCTTTTGCGGAGACAATCCGAAGATGAGCAGGTTGACCGTTCCGGACGCTGCCCGCGAATCCTTCCTCGAAGATAAGACCGCTGTCCAGCTTGCCGGAAGCGATATCCTTGTTCATGGACGCTTGGTCAACCATCGTGATCTTTACGTTGTTCAGCCCTTCCACGAAATGGATCGCATCCTGCGTCAACGTTTTGTCGCCTTCTTGGTTGAGGATACCGACCTTTAGGGTGCCGCCGCTGGAGCTTCCGTAGATTAGCATGGAGAGCAGGATGGCGGCGACCGGCAATCCGAAGTAAACGATCCAACTCGATCTCTTGCGGAAGGTCGAGAGGAGCTGCTTGCGCACGATCCAAAGGATGTTATTCATATCAGAACGCCTCCCGTTTGCGCATCGTAATGGCGACGAATGCGAGGAATGCTGCCGCAATCGCGGTATTAAGCCCCATGACTGGGAATACAGCCTGCAAGTCGTCGTTATAGATCAGCTTCATCAATGCTTCGTTCGCCCATCGAAGCGGCGAGACGTTCGCAATTCCGGCAAAGACGCCGGATGCTTCGTCGACAGGGAAGTAGGCGCCGCCGAACATGGATGCCAACTGAACGAAGATCATCATCACTGCGTTGACCGCATCGTCTTTGAATAGAAAGGCGATGCCAAGGCCGAAGCTGACCGCCAGCAGAACTTCGGTGAACAGCAGGAGGAACACGGAGCCCAGGTGGTTACCCCAATTGGCGTTAAATACGTATTTGCTGAAAAGGACAACTACAAGGATACACAAGAAGTTAATTAGGGTGCTAGCGATTACCTTACCCGCGAAAATTTCCAGTTTCCCGACGGGGGCTGCGGCCAGTCGCAGCGCTGTCTTCCGCTTCACTTCACCGCGAATGAGCCAGCTAGCCGACATGCAGGCATAGAAAGCGATCATGGTTGATTCTACGATTGCGTAATAATCGATGGAGCCTGGCTTACGGTCTGGAATAAGCGAGGATTCCTGGATGAACGAACCGGCCGAAGCTTCTCCAGCGATGATGGCATCCGCCGCTTCGGGACTGTTTTTCAAAGCTGCCGCGGCCAAGTTGTATTTGTCGGCAAACGAGGTTAGCATGCCTTGTAAAATATTGCTTGAGATTGTCTGACGGCTGCTCCCATAGAAGTGAATGCCGTTGTCGTCGATCTCCGCATACGCCGTATATTTATTATCCTGAACGGCTTTCTTGCCGTCGACACCGCCCTCGGCGGGCGTAAACTCGACGCCTTCTTTGCCGATCGATTGAGCGAATCCGTTCCAATAGCTTTGCAGCTGAGCGCTCTGCGCGGTATTTTTAACCAGCAGATTCATATCATCGAGTTCTACTCCGTTATTAAAGGCGTTAGTGAGAGCTGTTCCGAGGATCAGGATGAGTACGATCGGAAAGGCAAGCATCAGGAGAAGCGTACGTTTATCCCGCAAGTCCTTCTTGAACTCGAATAACGCTATGTTCAGCACGTTCACGTTCTTCGTCCTCCTTTAGTCTCTCAGGTTCCGGCCGGTCAAGGTCAGGAACACTGTCTCCAGATTCGGGGCTTGCTCTTCGACCGAACTAATTTCGACTTGATCTCGAATTAACAGTTGGATAACCCCGTTGAGATTATTGATTTCGCCTTTTGATACGATCTTGACCGTCTGTTCCTCCAACCGAACGGAATTGACGCCGGAGATTTGCTTCAGTGCGTTCAGATCAAGGCGCTCGGCGTTCTTCACGCCGATCCAAGTTTCCTTCGTATCGGTGATGATCGACTTGAGCTGCTCCTTCGTGCCTTCAGCGATAATCTTTCCGTGATCGACGATCGCGATCCGGGTACAGATCTCTTCAACCTCTTCCATATAGTGACTCGTATAGATGACCGAGCAGCCCATCTGATTCAGCTTTTTGACTGAGTTTAGAATGTAGTTGCGCGACTGTGGATCGATACCTACCGTTGGTTCGTCCATAATAATCAGCTTTGGGTGGTGAGCGATGGCGCAGGCGATGTTGAGGCGCCGCTTCATGCCTCCGGAGAAGCTCTTCGGCAGAGCCTTGCGCTTATCGCCGAGACCGACGAACTCCAGCGCCTCCTCCGTGCGTTCCTTAAGCAGTGCGCCGCGGAGACCGTACAATCCGGCGAAGAAGCTAACATTCTCGTAGGCGGTCATCTCTTCGTAGATCGCGAGATCCTGCGGTACGATGCCGATGTTCATTTTGGTGAATTTGTTATCCTTTACGATGTCTTTGCCGAGAAGCTTGATCTCGCCCTTCGTGATCCGCAGCAGAGAGGAGATCATGTTGATCGTCGTGCTCTTGCCTGCGCCGTTCGCTCCGAGGAAGCCGAAGATTTCACCTTCGTTAACGCTGAGATTCATGTTATCGACGGCGATGAAGTCGCCGAATGTTTTGGTCAAGTTGCGGATTTCCAATACGTTCATCCGTATCACTCCGTTTTCGGTAATGTTTATGGCTTTATTTTAATAAAAAAGGATGACCTCATGTCAGTGCATAAGTTCATCCTTTGTATATGAGAAATCTCATGGTTGAAGCGTGAGTTCTTTCATCCGCCTTTCTGGAAGGGCAGGAGAGTGGTCACGCGGAAGCCCTTTGTGCCGTCAACAATGACGGTCCCTCCCGCGGACGCGGCTCTCTCCTCCATGCCAACGATGCCCAATCCTTTGACAATTTTCTCAGTACCCTTGCCGTTGTCGGCGATGACGGACTGGATCATGCGGTTCAGCACGCGAATTTCGAATTCGATGGCGGTGGCCTCTCCGTACTTCAGCGAATTCGTCACCGCCTCCGTCGCGTTCTCATGGATAATCTTCCATTGAAGTGGCGTGACCAAATCCAGATCTCCCTCATGCGTGACGGTGGCGTTCACCGAGTGATTGGCGGACAACTCGTCCGCAAACAGCCTAAGCCGGTGGATGCCAAGCTCTTCCGACCGGGGCTTCATGTCTTTAAGCGTAAGGCGGATCCGCTCCAGCCCTTCTTTGGAGATCGTAATCGCGTTCCCAAGAAGCTCGGCTGCCTTATCCGGATTCGTACCGAACAGGCGCCTGGAAGCTTCCATCTGAATGAGGGCACCCGCCATCGCATGGCCGACTTCGTCGTGTATCTGCTGCGACAGCCGATTGCGCTCTTCCAGCTTACTTGTATACTGGGATTGGCGAATATACTCCTTATTTATACTAAGGGACTGCTTCAAATGCTGCAGATCGAGGCGAAGCGTTTCTCTCTCCCCGCCGATCTTCTCGAGCTTCTCCGTATGAACCCGCAAGCTATAGTAGAAAAGAAGGCTTAAGGAAGCTGCCAGAAGATAAATCAGGCTCTCATCTTCCGGGATGAGAAACAGCGGCACAAGTCCAAGCAGCAGGGCGAATCGGTTCCTTCCTCCCGACATCAGTACAATCTCATAAAGATTGACGGGCAGCAGCAGAATAAAAACCGTATTCAGACGAAAGGCGAACACAACGACAAGTACGGCCGAAAGGGCCGATCCGAGCAATTGAAGCCGTCTTTGCTTTCTCAGAATCGGAATGGCCATGTTCACGCACAGGTAGGACAAGTAGGCTAGTATTTCCCAAGGAGATGCTCCACGCACGACCGAATACGAGACGAAGATGACGTAGACAAGCAACACGGCCTTGTTGCCGATGATCCAAAATTCCATGCTGCGTCTCCTTAATCTTCCGAGGGCTTGACTTCGCCCGTCAAATAATAGATCGCGATTTGCGTCCTGTGTTCAAGACCCGTCTTGTTCAGGATGGATGTGATGTAATTGGCTGTCGTGCCTTCGGAGATGAATAACTTTTTTGAGATTTCCTTGTTAGACAACCCTTTAGCGATCTGCGCCATGATGTCGAGCTCCCGTTCCGTGAACAAGCTGCGGTTAATCCGATCCGAACCGGAGCCGGCAGCATGATTGTTATCTGTTTCGCGGGTTGCCGGAGGATTCGCTTGCGCGCCCGTCAACAGATTGGATTTGATCTTGTTCAGAACGGCGTCCTGGAGAACGTGATGATCATTGTAAACACTCTTTATGGCGTCCCGGATTTTCTCAGGATCGTTATTCTTGAGGAGGTACCCTCTGGCGCCCGACCTAACCGCTTCGAGAATGTATTCATCGTCATCGAATGTTGTAAGGATAAGCGGCTTGGCATTCGTCTGTTCCGTCAGGAGACGGGTTGCCTCGACGCCGTTCATATTCGGCATTCGCACGTCGAGAAGGGCGACATCCACTTCGTGCGAGCGGCAATAATCGACTGCCTCCGCTCCGTCTCCAACGGTGGCCACAACCTCGAACTCGTCGAACGTGGTGAGGATAATCTTCATTCCTTCACGGATAAACGAATTATCGTCCGCGATCAGCACTTTTATTTTCAATGGACAAGGCCTCCTTATGAACTCGCTTGCGAGCATACACATTGATACAAGAATATACCATTCGAGCTCAATCCGACAATCAATGATCGATATCGCTAGTACAACGACATAATAATCCCGATTTAGAACCTTGATAAATCAAGGTTCTTTTTCATTTCTTGTCGTTTTTTATAAACGTGAAAATCTCTTTATACTGGAATAACGACAAGAAAAGCACCCTATTAAGGGTTGTGTGAGCAATTTGTGCTGAGAAGATAAAGTGTCGACAGTCAGTACTTCATTAAGCTAACGGGCAGTTTAATGGAATGATTATCCGATGTTTACAAGTGTTGAGTTATGCTAATCTAAGATATATTGACTATAAGGCACGATTGTCGATTTTACTTAGAAGGAGTAGGGGAACATTTTCGGGAATGTAATTTTTGTTTTATTTCAAATTTATTTCTTCAGTGTTTTTTGGAAGCGAGATGGACCTTTGCAAACGATTCTAAACTCTTTAGGTTTGGTTAGCATTTATCTCGCAATTATTGACCCGTTTAGTTACAGCATTCGATTCCCTGCTATAATATCCGGGTTAATTGCTCTTATGATATCGTTTACTTTATGGTGGAGGAAACGTTTACGCGGGGAACGATAGTTCAAGACAACGCAACGGCAGCTGACATGATGGTCAGCTGCCGTTTTCATTAAAGTAACGGGCAGCTATTCCTATTATGAAGAAATACGAGATTTGAGGAACAAAAAGACTCCCTGATATGATGTATATGGGTCCCAGATGCTGGCCAGCGAACGGATCCCAATACAAATCAAGGAGACTACAAGATGAATTCTACTCAAAATGAACGCATTAATCAAATTACTTCTACTACCTTAATTGTCGGTGTAGACATTGCTAAATTCAAACACGTCGCTCGAGCACAAGACTACCGCGGAGTTGAGTTCGGGAAGCCGATCACGTTTGAAAACAACCACGAAGGATTTAAGTTGTTTGTTAGCTGGTTCCATAAAATCTCAAAGGAACGAGGCTTCCAAGATGTTATTGTAGGCATGGAACCAACCGGTCATTATTGGTTGAACCTTGCTCAATTCCTACGAAATAAAGAGATTATGTACGGTGTGGTGAATCCACTGCACGTCAAGAAGAGCAAAGAACTCGACGACAACTCGCCAACGAAGAATGACATCAAGGATGCAAAAGTTATTGCACAGCTAGTCAAAGACGGAAGATACGCCGTACCTAGCCTTCCCCAGGGAGTATATGCCGAATTGCGGGAAGCTATGAAAATTCGCGATCATCTGACGACTGATCTATGCGTTGTGCAAGCGCGTGTCCATAATTGGCTAGATCGGTATTTCCCTGAGTTTCTAACGGTCTTCAAAGATTGGGAATGCAAGTCCGCCGTCCAAATGTTAAGTCTTAATTTACTGCCGCATGAGCTGATTTCTATTTCCGATGAGGAGCTGCTGCAGCACTTGAGAGAAGCTGCGAAGCGAGGTCTAGGCCTGGGTAGAATTAAGAAGTTGAAGGAAGCAGCCATGTGTTCCGTCGGTATTCAACAAGGCTCAGAGCTAGCTAAAATGGAGCTGAAGCTACTGCTGACTCAGTACGAATGGCTTCAAAACAAACTCGAAGATTTAGGAGCAAAGTTAGATGAGTTGCTGTTGCAGATCCCTCACGTACAGCAAGTGTTGGCTATGAAAGGAATTGGTAGGGACACCATTGCAGGCTTTCTCGCAGAGGTGGGGGACATTCGCAAGTACCGTCATCCTAAGCAGATCACGAAGCTCGCTGGATTGAATTTGAAAACCAATTCATCCGGCACACATACCGGACAGACCCGGATAACCAAGAGAGGCCGGAAGCGTCTTCGAGCCTTGCTTTTTCGGGTAATAATGCCGTTAGTCGCTAAGAATGCAGCCTTCCGAGCGTTGCATGAGTATTACACCAAACGAGCTAAAAACCCGTTGAAGAAGATGCAGTCACTCATCGCGTTATGCAACAAACTCATTCGCATCTTATTCGGCATATTGAAAAAGGGACATGAGTTCAGTGAAGATAAAATGATGCAGGATATCCCTCGATGTGTAGAATTAACGCAAGCAGCTTAAACGAACTTTTCCAACTAGCATGACCTAAGCCAAGACGATAGATAACAAGAAGCACGGATGAGTCGGAACGGCACTAAACCTACGGACGAAGATCCTGCCGGGCAGCATATCTGACCTCCACCTCATGGACAGGTTGAATGAAGGAATGTGGGAGCGTAGACTCTGCGAGATGTGGGAGGGTAGCCGCCATGAGCTCATGTGGAGATCCAAAGGTGCAACCATACTTTACCACAACATCCACTTTTTAAAGCGAGTGGTCTAAGTGGAGGCCTTTTTGCACTTTAATTGCCCCATAAATTTCTTTGTCTACAACTTCGTTCCAGTGAAATGTTGATTGTTGAATCTTAAATTCGGTCAAAATCTAAGAAAACGTGAGTATTTAAGAGAAAAGCAATTCTCCATAGAGGCAGGATAGTTACATGAACCTCCCTATCATTAACCCATTTTTCTATAAATAGTTTCTAGTCTAGCCCATAGTTAGCTATTAGTCCATGCTGAAAAAAAACAACTCACGTACACTGTACAATCTTTATAGGAGGTGTCATGGTTGAGTTGTCCCGATACAAAAAAACGGTGCAAAAGGAAACCCATTATTGTATGCCATCCAAAAGGGAAGAAAAAGAAACGTCATCCGCATAAAAAGCATATTTGTATAAAGTGTCCCCCGCTTAACGGACAGCAATTATTAAGTGAACTTGCTGAAGCAATTGTAACGGCTGGACCTCAAGGACTTGCGGGAGCACTTGGACCCCAAGGATTAACAGGACTTGTGGGAGCAATCGGCGCACTTGGACCTGAAGGATTAGCAGGAGCACTTGGACCCCAAGGAGCAGCAGGCCTTGCAGGAGCGATTGGCTCACTTGGACCCCAAGGACTCGCAGGAGCACTTGGACCCCAAGGAGTAGCAGGCCTTGTAGGAGCGATCGGTTCACTAGGACCTGAAGGACTTGCAGGAGCGCTTGGACCCCAAGGAGCAGCAGGCCTTGCAGGAGCGATTGGCGCGCTTGGACCCCAAGGATTGGCGGGGCTTGCAGGAGCTATTGGCGCAGCTGGAGTGACGGGTCTAACAGGAGCAACTGGACCAGCTGGTCCAGCAGGACCTGTAGGGCCGACAGGTGGAGTATTAGGCTTTGCGGACTTCTTTGCCTTAATGCCTCCTGATAATGCAGCAACTGTGGCTCCTAATACGGACGTTAGTTTTCCGCAAGATGGTCCAATTAGCGGGACAGCAATTACCCGTTTAAATGCGAGCTCATTTAACTTGGCGGCAATTGGCACATATCAGGTTTTGTTTCAGGTAAACGTAAACGAAGCGGGTCAATTGCTTTTAACGTTAAATGGCGCTGACCTAGCTTATACGGTGGTTGGGCGTGCAACTGGAACTTCTCAAATCGTAGGAATGGCGCTTGTGCAAACAACGGTCATTAATTCAGTGATCACAGTTCGGAATCCTGCAGGTAATGCTGCGGCACTCACAATTACCCCATTAGCTGGAGGGACCAGGTCGGATTCTGCACATCTTGTTATTATGCAGATTGCATAGAGGGTAAAAATCTATACGGGATTCTTTACTCCTATTATTGGGCGCATTCTCCGTATGCACTAGAAAGAATGGTAAAACAGGGATATTTTCTATTTGACATAGAGAACATCCCTGTTAGATATTTAGTTAGAATAGAAGGTACATAAATTAGATATTATCCAACATTTTTTTGTATGTTTGTTCTTCGTGCTAACTGGAGATTAAGCTAACGGGGAACGATAGCTCAATCAGAACATCGCAGTAGCCGGTCAATAATGACCGGCTGCTGGCGTTTCTCAACTAAGGCAGTTACGAATACGCAACAAAATATTTCCATATGCGTCTCTATATTTAAAATGTTATAGCCACAAGAAGGAGGGTTGTATTCTGAAACATTCCGCTCTACTTGTTTTGTTAGTTATGCTTATTACAATTGTTGGATGTCAAAGTGACGCTAAGGCAGTACCAAAAGCCAAGATGTTCTGTATAAAAGTAGATATACCTAAGGATTTAAAAGACGATAAGGTTTTTGATGTTAGTAGTTCTTTAAGCAATAATTCAAATAGTTCTTGGAAGTTAGAGCACGGAGCAGATATGTTCACTTATGAGGTTTATGATACGAAGGGTAAGCTTGTCCATCAAGATGTAAAGGAGCGATTTGTAGATTCTATCGGCTATGTAACCACTTTGAAGCCAAAAGGCTTATATAGCTATGATGAAGGTGAACATGTTTCCCCAAAATATAATGAGCTTTTATTAAAGAAAGGAAGCTATGAAGTAATTTCAAAAGCAAAATTCAGAATTAATAAAGATGGTAAAGAATTTGATTTTGAAATTAAATCCAAACCTTTCAGACTCAATGTTTATTAAGTGTACTATTTGATTCTGACATTACGTTAACGGGAGACAATAGCTTAATGCAACATAAAAAAGTAGTCGCTAACTTAACGGCTACTTTTTTTATGTAAAAGTATTGATGGATGCTCATGTAATCTGATCGGCAGTCGCTTTTCATTGAAAGCGCAGTATTCCAAAACGCTGCTGATTACATTCATGCAGTTTTCTAGCGATTACAATTTCTTATCATTATTCGCAAATCGGCCTGCGCCTTCTGTCAGCACGGCTACGACGCGGTGAGTCATTTCGTCCACACTTATATCTTCACAAGATTTGCTCCATTGTACCGCGGCGCCGAATATCGACCAACTTGTCATGAGAGCCATCGTGTCGACATGGATTGTCCACTCAGCCTGGTCCGCCCGAAGCTTTTGTAGCCAGCGTTGCAGCAATTCGGAGAGCTCGTCACGTACCGAGCTCTCGAATAGCGGGTTTACCGTATCGATCGGGCTGCACCGACCGTATAGTGAGCGAACGTGATCCAGTACTATTCGGACCAGCATGAGCAAATGCTCGGGATTCCAACCTGCATCCGTTGGAAGTTCACGCTCTAGTATATGGCGAAATTTATCACGAATGGACTGCTCCAGCAGCGCGAATTTGTCCGGAAAATGAGCGTAGAACGTCCCCCTGTGTACATCTGCGCGGTCGGTGATATCCTGGATTGTCATCGCGGTAAATCCCTTTTCCCGCATCAGTTCCGCGAACGATTGCTTCAGCAGTAACTGCGACCGCCTCCGTCGTCTATCGGCTTCATTCCTCTCCGTTTCCATCGTTTATAACGCTCCTCGCTTGACGTCAACGGAGCTCAAGAGCCGACAGCCCCAACAAAATCGTCGATTTGTCAGGTAAACGACTTGCGGGCTGTATTGTCCGTTGTTACCAGTCTTCGATTTTATTACTATTGTAATGAACGTGGCCCGTTTATTCAATGAAAGGAAAGAGGGATAAATGATCATGGCGATGGAAATACCTCAGAAAATGAGAGCGATCCGTTATTTTACTTACGGAGGGGCAGACGTGTTGCGTTGCGAGGAAGTGCACGTTCCAGAGGCAGGTGAAAACGAGGTTCTCGTCCGCGTTCATGCAGTCGGCGTCAATCCAGGCGATTGGCAGATCCGTTCGGGCTTAGCTGGCGATCGATTTAAACTTCCTTATATTCCTGGCTGGGATGTTTCGGGAGTGGTTGCCAGTGTGGGGGCTGGAGTAACAAGCTTTCGTCCGGGCGATGCCGTTTACGGGATGACCGTCAACAGTGGGGGTTGCGCGGAATATGTCATTGTACCGGCCGGGCATTTGGCTCTCAAACCTGAATCAATTGATTTCGTCGAGGCTGCGGCTTTGCCTCAGTCTGGCTTTACCGCTTGGCATGCGTTGTTCGTACAAGGAAAACTAGAGACGGGACAAACGGTACTGATCAACGGCGCCGCCGGGGGAGTCGGCCACCTTGCGGTCCAACTCGCCCGATGGAAGGGGGCGCGCGTCATCGGAGCCGCTTCTGCCCGTAACGAGTCATACTTGCTCGATCTGGGCGTAGATGCGTTTGTCGACTATACAGCCAGTGTACCGGCAGAGATCGAACGTAGCGTGGACATTGTCCTCGATACAGCGGGAGGAGAAAACGTAGACTGGCTTCTGAATACCCTGAAGCCGGGAGGTCGCCTCGTACCGATTACGCGGGGGCGCTATTCGTTCGATAACGCGGCAAAGGCGTCTGTAACAGTCCAGGAGGTGCAGTTCCCGCCGATCGCTACTGCTTATCTAGACGAATTGACCCGCCTAGTTAACGGCGGACAATTGAACATAACGATCGACTCTGTGTTTCCCTTAGAGGAAACTGCCAAGGCACATGAAAAAAGTGAGAGCCGCCGAGCGCGTGGTAAAATCGTCATCCGCGTGCTGTAGTGGTGAAGACAAAGGTTTCTACATTTCAAAATAAGGTCAATGTTTTAAGCTAAACGGGATACGTTAGTTGAATGAGACAGTGGAGCAGCCGATTAATAATGCCGGCTGCTTACGTTGTATTTATGAGCAAGTATTTGTTCAAAATTTAAAAGGGAGTTTCTTGTCGCTGTACTATGATCGATATGTGCTGCCCTTTTTTCAATTTGCCTCTTGCAAAAACTAATGATATTAGTTATTATAAAACTAACGATATTAGTTTATGGGCGAAGGTGGTTAATTAAAATGAGAATGACACGTCATGAACAAGTTTACCAGCTTACTTTTATGCCAAAAATGTTTCCGGTGAATTGTTATTTGGTGGAGGAAGAGAAGAGCTTGACGCTAATCGATGCCGCGATGCCGGGCAATACCGAAGCTATTCTGAAAGCGGCAAAGCAGATCGGCAAACCGATTACGCGTATTGTTCTGACCCATGCCCATAGCGACCACATTGGAGCTTTGGATGCGCTGAGGAAGCAATTGACCGATGTGACGGTATATATTTCCGCCCGTGATTCCAGACTGCTTAGCGGTGACCGCTCGCTTGACGCGAATGAGCCGGAAACGCCAATTCGGGGCGGCGTGCCTAAGCCGGGCAAAATCGCAACGCGCCCGGATGTGCTACTGCAGGATGGAGACCGCGTAGGTTCCCTGCTGGCGATAACGACGTCGGGCCATACGCCGGGCTCGATGTCCTTTCTCGACTCGCGGAGCCATGCACTGATTGCCGGAGATGCTTTTCAGGTGCGCGGTGGAATAGCGGTAAGCGGGCAGGTGCGGTGGAAGTTCCCTTTTCCCGCGATGGCGACCTGGAATAAGATCGAATCGCTCCGCAGCGCAATGAAGCTGCTGAAGCTGAAGCCATCCTTGCTGGCCGTTGGTCATGGGGATTTGATTGTTCAGCCGGAAGCGATGATGGAGTTGGCCATTCAGGATGCTTCGCGCAAGCTTGATGCCGTAATTGTTCATTAGTAAGCATTAGAAAGGGAGAATAGACCATGTCACCAAGAATAGGATTGGACCTGCCAACCATCATACAAAAGGCTGCCGAGCTGGCGGACGAGAACGGACTCGAATCCGTTACCCTCGCCTCGTTATCCCAGAAGCTTGGCATCCGTTCTCCTTCTTTATATAACCATGTGGACGGATTAAGCGGACTTAAGGAGAAGCTTGCCTTATACGGGCTCAAAAATCTGCATGACCGGCTGCTCCGCGCCGTGGCCGGAAGATCGGGCGATGATGCCGTCTTTGCCATAGGGCTAGCTTATATCGGATTCGCGAGAGAGCATCCGGGGTTGTACGAGGCAACGCTTCCGGCCCAGCAGACGGAAGACGCGGAGCTGATCAAAGTAAGCGAAGAATTGATTCAGCTCATTATTACGGTGATGGACTATGCTTATAAGATGAAGCAGGAGGATACGATCCATCTCGTCAGAGGCTTCCGAAGCTTTATGCATGGCTTCGCAACGCTGGAGAGAAGCGGAGGCTTTGGACTGCCGGTAAATCTGGACGAGAGTATTCAGGTTGTGCTTAAGGTTTATTTGGCCGGCATTCGGGAGCAATTCCGTACTTGAATCAACCTATAATCCGAATATCCGTTTACTCAAGAGGCCGGGCGATCCCCTTCCGATAATCATCGGGGGATTGTCCGGTAAATTTTTTGAACGTTTGGCTGAAATGCGAGACGTATTTGAAGCCAATCTCAAAGGCGGTTTCCGTGATGGAACGATCCGGGTTCATCGTAAACAACATTTTAGCCTGATTGATTCGCCGCTGATACAGGTAATGGAACAAGGTGATGCCGGTCGTTTCCTTGAAGATCTTCACCAGGTAATGCTTATTAAGATGCATATAATCGGCGATATCGTCCAGCTCAAGATCCTCCCGGTAATGCTCCTCGATATAAGCGATCAGCTTCTGGACGTTCTGTTGCTTAATGCTGCCGGGCGCAGAGGCTTGCCCGTAACTAGGCATATGGGCGAATTCATAAATAAGCAGCAGCAGCTCTTGGAAGCAGAGGATTAACCGGTCATGCGACAGCGGATCATCGCTTTGGCGTAGCAGGCATAACCGTTCCAGCAACGGCTCAATCCTTGCTTGCTCCTCGGCTCTCAGGGAGATCAGGCGATTCGTCTGTCTCTCGAAGGGGAGCAGCAGGGGGATCAGAAAAGGCGGCTGAAACAAGCCTGAAGCAAACGCGGGGTCAAAATGGACGACCGTCCTGCAATATTCGTAGCGGTTATCGATGGACGGATAATGAAGAGTCATCCCGTTCATCAGAATAAGGTTGCCTGGAGCCAGCTCATAGATGCTGTCGCCGATTAGAAGCTTGCATTTGCCGCTGTGAAAATAATAAATTTCATATTCCAGATGGGAATGAAAGTCGGTTGGAATCTGGGATGTATTGTACATCGCTTCAATGGGAAGCGGGTATCGCTCTTGAACGCTCATGAGATTCCTCCACGGATGAAATAGCTGTTGTTTTATTATACTGCTTGGCATTTAATTACACCAACCACATATAAATGGGCCTGCGATGAACGATAACCGGATAGAAGCGGTACGCCCCCCGGCGGTGGTACGATGTGATTAGGACAAGTTGAGGAGGATAATCGATTATGATCAAGGAACAACTGGCCATAGAATCCGTCAGTGCGATGAAAGAAACCGTTGGGCGTCTTGCGATGACGATGCCGGTAACGGATATGCATACCCATTTATTTTCCGCCGATTTCGGCAATTTGCTGCTATGGGGAATCGATGAACTGCTTATATATCATTATCTAATTTCGGAGTCGTTCCGCTGGGCGGATGACCGGGAGTCGTATGACGCCTTCTGGGCCATGTCGAAACGGGAGCAGGCGGATTGGATCTGGAACAAGCTCTTTATC
Source organism: Paenibacillus glycanilyticus NBRC 16618 (assembly GCF_004000805.1). Classification (GTDB taxonomy): domain Bacteria; phylum Bacillota; class Bacilli; order Paenibacillales; family Paenibacillaceae; genus Pristimantibacillus; species Pristimantibacillus glycanilyticus. Next base: position 52,155 of record NZ_BILY01000018.1, on the reverse strand, counting down.
GAGCATTCGCCGATCAGCGAAGCGGCAAACGGCTTTATTACGATATTGCACCGTCTCGGTCTTGATGTTTCCTCGCGTAATCTGAACGATTACCGCGAGGCGCTTGCCAGCCGTACGACGGCTGAGCAGGTGGACGAGGTTCTCCGGATCTCGAACGTGAAGCATGTCCTCATGACCAATGATCCGTTCGACCCGGAAGAGCGTGAAGTATGGCTGAACCGCGGCGGCAATACGGATTCCCGGTTCTCCGCTGCCCTGCGGGTAGACACCCTTCTGAATGACTGGCCTAATGCGGTCGTTCAGCTCCGCTCCCTTGGTTACGATGCTTCCGAGGAGTGGACGGAGAAGACAAAGGAAGAAGTACGCCGTTTCCTGTCCGAATGGATTGTTCGCATGGACGCTTTGTATCTGGCGGTATCGATGCCGGGCGATTTCGTCTATCCGGCTGAAGATCACCGCACTCGCATGATTGACGAAGCGATGGTGCCTGTCTGCCAGAAGCATGGCATTCCGTTTGCCCTCATGATTGGCGTTCGCCGCCGCGTGAATCCGGAGCTTCGTCTTGCGGGCGACATGAGCATGGATTCGGATGTTTCCGCGGTTGAAGCTTTATGCCGCAATTATCCGAAGCAAAAATTTCTTATCACGATGCTGGCCCGCAGCAATCAGCATGAGCTGACCGTGCTTGCGCGGAAGTTCCGCAATCTAATGGTATTTGGCTGCTGGTGGTTCCTTCACATTGAATCGATGGTAGAGGAGATGACAAAGTTCCGTCTCGAACTGCTGGGCACTTCCGTCATCCCGCAGCACTCGGACTGCCGGGTATTTGAACAGCTGATTTACAAGTGGGAGCACTCGCGCCGCATTATCGGGCAAGTGCTGGCCTCGAAGTACGAGCGTTTGTACAACAGCGGCTGGAAGGTAACGGAGGATGAGATCAAGCGGGATCTTGACGACTTGTTCAACCGGAACTTCTGGCGCTTCCTCGGCAAGGAACAACCGGAATAGCCGTGAGGAGAAGCAGGCGATGCCTGCTTCTTTTTTGCGAATTCCAATTGTTTCACTTTGTTGCCAGTACAACATCACGGTCCGCCAAAAAAAACGAATCTATGCGTGGATGCGCCATATACTGTTGTAACGCAACAGGGATGGAGGCGACTCTACGTGACCGATAAACGTTTGCCGCGAAGCTCCCTTCTTTCGATAGGCGGCATGTTATTTCCAATCATTGTGCATGGCATACATTTGCTTCTTCCGGTGCTCCTTACGGGCGGCATAAGCGCAATGGAATGGTCCAATATGCAGCATCATGGCGGCGGGATGAACGGCATGATGAACGATCCATTTATGGACGGCATTATGATGGGAATTATGATTGTCTCCGTCCTGTTTACCATCGGGTATCTTATTCGGATTTGGCGTCTCCGTGATTGCAGCCGGGCGGCAGCCTGGTGTTATACCGGCGTATCCGCCGCTTGCTTCGGCTTGCTGTTCATACTGGTGTAACGGTTCTTCCGGTCCGGTAAGGACCGTTTTTTTGGGGATGACAAGCTCCGGCAAAAATGTTTATTGCGCTTTCGGGAAATCTCTGCTCTAATGGGTATGACTTGCAAAATAGTAACGGATAGCGGAGCGAAAGGATTGCAGCGGGATGGAAACAAAGGGCAGTGTCTATAAGCTCGGCATGCAGATGATGCCGCGCGTCTGGTTTAATGCGCGAATCGATTTCAGCGCGACTTTATTATTTAGTATTTTTAACGTGGTATTGAATCAATTTTTTATGCCGTTCGCGATTCGCGAAGGGGCTACCAACCTGCAGGTGGGGCTTTTGTCCGCGGCGCCGGCAGTAGGTCTTCTGTTCTCGCCGATCTGGGCGGCATGGATTGAAAGGTCGGGCAATCCGAAACCGTTTGTTATTGTTCCGAACCTCATTGGCAGACTGCTCATTATTTTTCCGGCCTTGTTTGCTTATCCATCCGTTTACGTTGCAACCGCTCTGGTCTTTCAGATCCTGATGGGGATACAGGCTCCGGCTTACGCTTCTCTAGTCGCGCGGATGTATCCGGCCGATGTGAGAGGCAGGCTGATGGGGTATGTGCGGGTGGCAAGCGGAGCATTAATGATTCCCCTTGCATACGTCGTTGGCTCCTGGGCTGACGCCTCGGGACCATCGGGTCCGCTAATTACGGCTTCCATATTTGGAGTAGCATCCATTATCTTATTTAACTCGCTTCGGCTTCCGAAGCAGGCCCTTCATGCGCCTTCCAGAGCAAGCGCGAAGTTCTCGTTTCGCGACCAGTGGACGCTTGTATCGGGGAACCGCAAGCTGGCCGTATTTTTGGCTGCGACTACCTTTTCCGGCTTCGGCAATATGCTGTCCAATCCGCTCTACCAGATTATTCAAGTGCAGGTGCTTGAGCTGAGCAACGTGCAGATCGGATTTGCCCGTGTGTCTTATTACGCAGGTCTTTTGCTAACTTACTTGATCGCCGGGCGATTGATTGACCGGATCGATATTAAACATGTCCTGTTATGCGGGATTAGCGCGTACGCGATCGTACCCATGTTATACGGAGTATGGGGAACCTATACGGCTGTTATCGTAGGGAACGGGATTCAAGGCGTAGGCGAGGCTATTTGGGATATCGGCATCCTTGCCTTTGTTTCCAGACTTGCCCCGGGAAGGGAAGCGGCCGTGTTCGGCGTGCATCTTATGCTGTTTGGCGTGCGCGGCACGTTGGGACCGCTGCTTGGAGCGGGCTTGTCGGACAGCGTATCGTTAACGATGCTGCTTGTCATTGCATCTCTTTTCGGCTGGATTGGAACGGCGCTGTTCCTGGCTGGCAACCGAAAAGCTTTGCATCAGGAAGGAGCCTCCGGGCCCTTGCGGTAACGAGAATAATAAGGGAAGGGGCCTGAATACAGGTCCCTTTTTTGTGTGCTTGGCATTCGGGTTCGGATTGTTCATTTCTCGTTCATAATGGTCTGCTACAATGCAGACAAAAGGCCATAAAAGGGGAATACGAGAGATGAACAACTGGAAAATTGCACTAAGCGCTGTCGCAATCTCGGTTGCTTTGGCAGGCTGCGGCTCGAAGTCGGATGAATCGAGCACTGCCGCAAATGGAACAACCGGACAAGCTCAGCAGCAGCAAAATCAAGGGCAGCAAGGCGATTTCCAAGGCAGAGCCATGATGGGCACAATCGGCAAAATTAAATCGATTAATGGCCAGACCATTACGATTTATAAATCTTCATTCCATAGACCGGAAGGTGGCGGGCAGCCTCCTCAGGGCGATGCAGCGCAAGGAGATGCGCCAAACGGCAATCCTCCTTCGGGCAATCCCCCTCAAGGCGATGCTGGCTCTGCGCCGCAAGCGGGCGAAGGCCAGAACTCCGGCGGCGGACGCCAGCGAAATATGGAGAATATGTTCTCCGACGAGACAATGGACATTACGGTAACGGATGCAACCAAGATCGTGTCGACATCCTTCGCCGACGGGAAAATGACGGAAACAGACAAGACGCTGGCTGATCTGAAGGCCGATGATATTATTACGGTACAATTGAAGGACGATACGCAGGAAGCGGAGTCCATTCGCCTAGGCGGTTTTGGCGGCGGAGGATTCGGCGGAGGCGGACGCGGCGGTCAATTCCGGAATGGCGGCGGAGCCCAGAACGGGCAGCAGGCCGATCAGCAGACAACAACGAAGTAAAAACAAAAAAAGAAGCCCGGCAGGGCTTCTTTTTGCTGCGTATGAAAAACAACAAAGCCCGCTGCATCGTATGATAACAGCCGGCTTTGGGACATGCTATTGTAATGTTTCCGTAGTCGGTTTAATACAATGAGATCGTTAAAGTATCTTTCTCGTACAACGAGTGGAGCGTAGCTTCACTGCCGACGATTTCGACGCTGATCAGCGATCGGATACAGTTTTTCAAGGCATTTTTACCCGTTGTAACCTTGCGGTTCAGGACATCAGACAACTTTTCGATTGCTTTTTTATTCGTATCGGTTAAATAAACGGGAATTGTGCGGTTATTAAAGAGAATCATTGTTTTCATAGGGGAATGCCTCCATTCCATTAATAGACTTTGATATAACATATACGGATAAAACCTGCAGAAGGTTTCGCCCGAATTTTAATTAGCTTACTTTTTTACTACTTTGGCGATAAATCTGGACTATAGACGGGTCGCTTGCATTCGCTAGAAGTTAACTAATGATCTTATTTTAAGCGACAAAGATTAAGATAATCTTAAAAAATGGTTATGATTTCTTTACAATTCAAGGAATCTGCGGCCGCGAGGATGCAAATGAGGACAAGATAAGCGGCTCAAACGGAAGAAATGGCAAAATCGCATAAAAAAAGAGTAATAAGACAACTGTTTTTTTGTTCACCGCAACCCGTATAATGAGAATCGTAAAGATTATGAAAAATAGACGGTTACAAGGAATTGAATGATAAAGGAGTGCTTGTCAAATGACACGTCCGGGTATCGGTTTACAAATGTATACGCTTCGTGAAGAAACAGCTCAAGATTTTGAAGGTACATTGCGCAAAGTTGCGGCAATGGGTTATGAAGGCGTCGAATTTGCCGGTTACGGAGATATTCCTGCCGAACAAATGAAAGCGCTGCTAGATGAGCTTAATCTGGTTGCAATCGGCAATCACGTACCTCTCGTGAACCTTGAAACAAAGATCGATGAGGAAATTGCTTATTTGACTACAATCGGTGCGAAATATGCGATCTGCCCATGGCTTCCTGCTGAAGTCCGCGATGCGGATGCCTGGAAGAAGCATCTTGTAAACTTCGCGGAATACGGTAAGCGATTCCAAGAAGCAGGCATTGTTTTCTGCTACCATAACCATGAATTCGAATTCGAAGTTGAGATCGATGGACAAGTCGTATTCGACAAGCTGTACGAAACAGTAGGCGCTGACCTGCTGCAAGTCGAGATGGATCTTGGCTGGGTGCAATATGCAGGCCGCGATGTGCTTGAATATATCTCGAAATATGCCGGCAGACTGCCGCTTGTTCACTTGAAGGACTTCGTTAAAAATACGGAAAAAGCTGAAATCGACACAGTTGAACTTGGCCGCGGCGATCTGGATCTGCTTCCGCTTATCAAGCAATCGGAGCAAGCAGACGTAAAATGGCTGATCGTTGAGCAGGACCGCTGCGCGAATCCGCCGCTTCAATCCGTTGAAGAAAGCATCAACTGGCTGAAAACGAACTATTTGAACCAATAATATTCGACTTTTGACTATAGAAGAGGCAGGGGAAAATAATGAGCAAAGTAAGAGTAGCAGTAATCGGTTGCGGTTCCATCTCCAAACATCGTCATATTCCTGAGTATGCTGGCAACGAAAATGTAGAATTGGTTGCATTCGTTGATCCGGTAATCGAGCGCGCGGAAGAGTATGCCGCAAAACATGGCGGCAAAGCTTATGCCGATTACGAAACCATGCTGGCTGAAGTTAAGCCGGATGCGGTAAGCGTATGTACGCCTAACTACCTGCATGCTTCCATGTCGATTGCGGCAGCTAACGCTGGGGCGCATGTCCTGGTTGAGAAGCCGATGGCAGTAACGGACGAAGAAGCGGCCGCAATGATCGAAGCTGCTGCGAAAAACGGCGTGAAGCTGATGGTGGGACATAACCAACGTCTGATGCCTCCGCACGTAAAAGCAAAACAAATTCTTGAATCCGGCGTTCTGGGCCGCGTTCTGACTTTCCGTACATCGTTTGGCCACCCTGGTCCGGACGGCTGGAGCATCGACGGCGCGGGAAGCTGGTTCTTCCGCAAGCCTGAAGCTATCATGGGCGCAATGGGTGACCTTGGCGTGCATAAATCCGACCTGATCCGTTACCTGTTGAACGATGAAGTATCCGAAGTTGCAGCATTTATCGGTACAATCGACAAAGCAGGCGACGTAGACGATAACGCTAACGTTGTTGTACGCATGCAAAGCGGCGCAATCGGTTCCCTGGTTGCAAGCTGGACGTACTACAAAGGCGAAGACAACAGCACGGTTCTGTGGTGCGAAAAAGGCGTTATGAAGATCGGCACGCATCCTGAAGATCAAGTTATCGTTGAGCTTCGCGACGGATCCGTTGAAAAGCATAAAGTCGGCGAAATCTCCACAAACACGAAACAGCTGTCCAGCGGCGTGGTGGATGCATTCATCGATTCGATCGTTAACGACACGGTACCGGCAATTCCGGGCGAAGAAGGCCGCAAATCGCTTAAAGTTATCCTGAGCGCATTTGAATCCCAAGCAACAGGCCAATTCATCAAAGTAAACTAATCGCTATATATCGCTATATATTGAAGAAACTCCTCAAGAGACTGCCCGAAAAGGCGGCTTCTTGAGGAGTTTCTTGTTTGTTATCCGTCTTTTTGAAACCGCTTTCTTAAAGGATTCTAATGTTTCGATCTCCTAGAGTTGAAATATTCTGACAGCTGCGGGGAATCGCCAACAGCCGCCTGAATTTGCGGTTTTGGCGAGAAATGAGCACATTCTCATAAAGACGCTCAACCGCCTGTTTTTACAGTGAAAACGCGTAACTTACCAGTTTTTGTGCCATGAAACAAGTTCGAAACACATGTTACGATAAGTGGCGTCGGAGGGCAAGTGATTAACAAGTTAACAAGTTACAAGCCAACAACATTTATACCACATACAATTTTAGGAGGATGAAATCATGAAGATGCAAACATTACGAGTGGGTGTCACTAGCTTAGCAGCAGCGGCTTTGATCAGCATAGGTGTAACGACTCCAACTGCAGGTGCAGCACCAGCTGTGAAGACGTACTCCACAAATTGCAATAATGTTTCGATGGATACAATTAATCAAATCGCTCAGCAATACGGTATCGACCTTAGCAAAATCACTTTCGGCGGCATTACAATTAAATTGCCTACGGAAGTAACGCAGCCGAGCACGGGTACTGGCAACACAACGACGCCAACAACGCCAACAACACCGTCGAAACCAACTACACCATCCAAACCAAGCACGGGTTCCGGTAACACTGGCAACACTACAAAGCCAACAACACCAACAACACCAACAACACCAACAACACCAGCTAAGCCAACAACACCAAGCACAGGTACAGGCAACACTGGCAGCGGTACAGTATCGCAAAGCGAGTTCGCATCCCAAGTTGTAACGCTTGTTAACAAAGAGCGTGCTAATGCGGGTCTGAAACCTTTGACATCTGACGCTCTTTTGACTAAAGTGGCTACGGCTAAAGCACAAGACATGTACCAAAACAACTACTTTGACCATAACTCTCCAACTTACGGTTCGCCGTTTGACATGATGAAATCGTTCGGCGTGACTTACAACTACGCTGGCGAGAACATCGCTATGGGTCAAAAATCGCCAACTGAAGTTATGACTGCTTGGATGAACAGTGCCGGTCACCGCGCTAACATTCTGAACGCAAACTACACGAAAATCGGCGTAGCTTACGTGAATGGCGAGTGGGTACAAGAATTCACGGGCTAAACCTTCAATAAGGTTATTGAAGTCATGTAAACCGGAAGAACCAAGCGTCAGGCGGTTCCGCCTGACGCTTTTCTTTTCTTCACATAAGCAAGGCATCCGTACTTAAATACGCAGAAACCAGGGGGACAACACAAATGAAGAAAGCTTCGATGATGACAACGGCGGTACTCGGCTTATCTCTTATTTTTGCCACAGGATCGGTTCATGCGGCCAGCAAAACGCATACGGCGGTTGAGGGCGATACATTCTGGAAGCTCTCGCAGAAATACAGCGTGTCGGTTGATAAACTCATGAAAGCGAATGCAAAGATTAATCCTTTGAATATTTACGCTGGTCTTAAGATCGTTATCCCGACAACAACAACTGCAGCAAAAACGACAACTGCCAAGGCTGCAGCTGCAAAAGCAACTACGGTTACCGCGCAAAGCGTTACGGACCAAGCGGGCACGATCCATACGTTCAGCAAGCAGCTTAGCATTCAAGCAACGGCTTACAGCGGCGATGCTTCCGAGAACGGCGGCTGGGCGGGCCTCGACTACTTCGGCAATAAGCTGAAGGTAGGCACGGTTGCGGTTGACCCTAAGGTTATTCCGCTTGGCACAAAGCTTTACGTTACGGGTTATAATTCCGATGGCCTGCCAACAGGCGGAATGATCGCGACTGCATCCGATGTTGGCGGCGCGATTAAAGGCAACCGCATTGATATTTATTTGCCGGGCACGCCTGCAGAGGTAAGCAATTTCGGCATTCAAAACGTAAAAGTATATGTTCTGAAGTAGTAAGGTAACCGGCAGCCGAGAGGCTGCCGGTTATTTCGTTTTATCGGCGGATTTGTTCAGCAGTTCAGGAAGCGTGACAAATTTGTAGCCCTTTTTTCTAAGCTGCGTGATAAGAACGGGCAAAGCTTCGATTGTCCCGGACAGATCCTGTCCGTATCCGCCTCCTGCATGCTGCAGGACAATGGAGCCCGGCTGCAGAGTCTTCTTGATATTATGCAGAACGATGCTGCTATTGGGATTGTTGCGCCAATCAACGGAGTCTACATCCCAATTGACGACGGTATATCCGCTTTTGCCCGACCATGCCACTTGATCCGGGCGCATCTCTCCGTAAGGAGGACGTACGAATCGGGGGTGATACCCGATAATGTTGCTTACGATCGCATCCGTCCGCCAGATCTGGGTATGGAATTCCCGGGAATTAAGCTGTGACAAGACGGCATGATTGTAAGAATGATTTCCTATGACATGCCCCTCGCGATGGATACGCCGGACTAGGGCCGGATGTTTGACCGCGCGGGATCCAACAACAAAAAAGGTTGCGCAAACATCATAGCTGGCTAATACATCCAGAATTTGAGGCGTAAACCTTGGGTCAGGCGCGTCATCAAAAGTTAGGGCTATTTGCTTGGCGTTTCTTGGACCGCTCAGGATAAACGTATTGGGAAACTGCTTATGCATCCTTACCCAGGACATATCCGCCGTCTTTTTCTTTTTTTGCTTTGCGGGTGCAGAGGCATAGGTTTGCTCTGCGGAAGCAAACAGCAAGACGATGGTAAGCGCTAAAGCAAGCCATCGTCTGAAACTGCCGGACAAAGTCGGCATTCCCTTCATTCGTTTATAGCCTCCGTTTCTTATGTAGTCGCCAAGTTATTTTTCCCCGATAAAAGAGAGAACATGCGTTTAATAAAAACAGCCGCATCCGGTAAGCCGGATGCGGCTGTTCGTCATAATTGTCTTACTTCATCTTGAATACTTGAATCGTGCGTTGAAGCTGGGTAGCCATATTGAGCATTCGCTCCGTCTCTTGCACAACACCTTGCACGGAAGAAATCTGCTCATTCATTGACGCGGATACCTGCTGGGTGCCGGCTGCGGATTCCTCCGTAATCGCGGAAATATTTTGGATGGCGTCCGAAATCTTGCGTGCGCTCTCCAGCATTTGATCGCTTTCGCTGGCGAATGCCGCAATCTGCTGCGTAATGAATTGAACGCTTTGAACGATCTCGGCAAATACCATCTCGGATTCGCGGATCCGCTCCGTCTGAAGCTTAACGACCTCTTCATTAACCTTCATGTGATTGATCGTTTGTTTAATGCCTTGATCGATACTTTTCACAAGGCTGAATACTTCCTTCGTGGAAACCGTGGCTTCTTCGGAAAGCTTGCGGACTTCCTGGGCGACTACCGCAAAGCCGCGGCCATGTTCTCCGGCACGGGCAGCCTCGATGGAGGCGTTAAGCGAGAGCAGGTTGGTCTGTTCGGCAATATCGGAAATGGCCGTAGTCATTGCCGTAATGCCCTGCGCCTTGCGGGCCAGATCGGTGATCGTCTCGGATACCTTCTCCGTGGCTTCCACGTTGCGGCGCATCCCTTCGGATTGCGCTTCCAGCGCTCCTCGTCCTTTGTCAACGAGACTCAAGGTGAATTCGGAGCGTTCGTTCATCTCTTTGGTCGCATGGGCATAATTCGCGACTTTCTTCTCGATCTCGGCAATGGATTCGCTCATGTCCGCAACATCCTCGGAAATTTCGTTAGCGCCCGTAGCCAGCTCGTTCGAAGAGGCGGCGACTTGCTCCATCGCGATCTGAATATGGTTGTTTTTATCAAAAATATTGCGGCTTGTTTCGGATACATGCCTTGTAATATTGGAGGTTTCGGTCAAAATATCGCGCAGCTTGTCCACCATGCTGTTGAAGGCATGGCCCACTTCGCCAAGAGACGCATTTGCAGCCGTATCGATTCGTTGCGTGAAATCGCCTTTGGAGATCCGGAACGCCGCGTTTGACATCTCTTCAAAGGAGGAGTTTAAAGCCTTCTCGATAAAGCCGACAGTCGGGTAAGCGAGAATCGCCAGTACCACCGTTACGATAAGGCCGGCCAGGATGGAGCCCCCACTGAATAAAATTACCAGGTTCAGCGCGATTGCAACTAGGACCAAATTTAAATAAATGGAGGTCATCAGCTTACTTCTAACGGATAAGGAATAGTACCATTGGCTCATTATGTAAGCGCTCCTTTTTATAGAATAACCATATTATAGCATCAGCGGTGAAATTGGTCTATAAATGTCGAATAAGATCGAGAAATTGATTGTCAAGAATAGATGTAATTGCGCGATAATTGTAAAAAATTATAATTTACTATATTGTAAATTTATTGAAAAGATTCTATAATCAGACCTGAGAACTAGTTGGAATCAACTATTTTCAATATTTTAAGGGTAGAAAGGAGGAGAAATTATATGAATATAGATGCTATGCCATTGGCACGGCAAGTTGATTTTGTTTTTCGCCAATTAGAAGAGGAACTTACAAATGCGGTTGGAGGGACGGTTCATATTCACATCCGGAACAATGCGGTAGGCAAATTCGGCCTTCGGCATAATCCGATTGAGACTAGGAACGGCAAGCTGGAGCAAGAAGGTGAAGGTGGAATGACACCAACCCAGGTCCAGGCGTTTCGCAAACTCGCGATTGATGCTTTGAAATTGAGAAGGAATTGGACGCATGGCGAAATTATGTACGATTTCGCTGTCCGGCAGAACGCGGGCACCTGGTCGGCTAGCATCTGTTACGAATCTAATTATAATACAGCCAACTGGAATTATCGTTACCAGCAGCCGAAGCATCAAATGCTGCGGGAAAAGAATAGCGATCATACCGGTTTTGATTTTTAGGCGATAGCCATTATCCATTCGAACAGCCGTGCAGGGTTTCCTGCACGGCTGAATTTTATTGCCCGTTATTTAACCTCATGGCTTCCGGAATGCAGATGGGGAATTCCGCCGCTGTTGACCTCATGTTCCTGTGCGGCCGCGGGGAGCAGGAAACCAAGCAATAACGGAAGAAGGAACAGTCCGTAGACAAGAAGGCTTTTTAGAGGAGACATGGAATGGTCATGATCATGATCGTGGCTATGGTCGTGATCATGATGGGAATGATCATGGCCGCATTCCTCGCAATCCGCATGGGGCTTACGCTGCATTGCGAGCATGGCTTGGTGAATGGCGGCGGCGTTCAGGACGATGGCCGACAGCTTGACATAAAGCTCCATCCGGGGGGCTACATACAGCGGCAGCTGACCTAAACGTTCGAGGTAAATGATGAGGAAGGCGAATCCCGCGAGAAAGCCTGCCCGTATCCAGTTATGATTCATCGCAGCACCTCCAGGAGCCATACGCTGGCCAGCACAAGGGCAAAGGTCAGCAGCGTAATCGAAAGAACGATCCGCGCGCGGAACGCGGACAGCATCATCATCGTATTTTTCAAATCAATCATAGGGCCGAACACAAGAAAGGCGAGCAGCGGACCATGATCGAACATTCCTCCAAACGATGCGGCGATAAAAGCATCCGAGGTGGAGCAGATGGACAGCAGGAAGGCAAGCCCCATCATGAAGAAATAGGAGAGAACGGGCTGATCCGCAACGGCTTCAAATGCCTGACGGTCAATAAAAGACTGGATAACGGCCGTAAGCAGTGCGCCAAAGATCAAATATTTGCCCATGTCAAAAAACTCGTCCGAAGCATGGCTAAGCGTTGCTGACAGCCGCCGGCTTTTTTTAACCGGGTTGGGAGCATGCTCATGATGGTCATGATGGTCGTGATGGTCATGATGGTCATGATGGTCATGATGGTCATGGTGATGATTATGTTCATGCTCATGGCGATGCGCAGGGATGTTGCCGGATGATTCTTTAAGAGGGCTGCCTTTCATGAACCGGTGAAGGAGAAGGCCGATAATAACGGTAACGATAAAAGCGATGATTAGGCGGTCGTAGGCCATTTGCGGCTCCAAGCGGAAAGCGGCATAAGTCGAAGTAAAGACAATCGGATTAATAATGGGGCCGGCCAGCAAGTACACAATTCCGATATAAGCGGGCATGCCTTTCCGGATTAAGCGCCGCACGACGGGAATCATCCCGCACTCGCATAACGGGAATACGAGACCAAGCAGCGCGCCAAAAAGAATACCGACCATGTGGTGCTTGGGCGTCAGTCTCCGGATCATCTCGTCGGTCACGAACACCTGGAGCAGGGCAGAGAAAATAACGCCAAGCAGGATGAATGGAAAAGCTTCTAATATAATGCTTAAAAACACAATTTTGAACTCTTGCGCACCATCGGACTCGAGCAGAGCGAGGGACCAGGGTTGTCCTGCCAGTATTAGGCATACCATCGCAAGACATCCGATACCCAGCAGCGGGGTCCCGAATCGGAATAACATGTTCAGCATGAGCCAACCTCTCTTTGTTTACCAGGAAATGATTACGCTAGTAACCAGCTTATGCTGGGCTTGGCCGCTATAGGACAACTTTTGAAGGCCGGGCTTGACATGGCGGTAGACACTTGCGCTATAATCAGGGTACGAAAGGCGATGAAGGGAATAAGTAAGCACAGGGGTTAATGCGTAACAGAGAGCTGGCGGACGGTGCAAGCCAGTGCAAGCCTGATTGCTGAATGGATCCCGGAGCCGATAGCGGAACACAGACTATTGAAGTGCTGTCTATGCTTATCCGGCCGTTCCCCGTTACGGAACAATGAAGGCTTGTTGTCTTTAGCCCGCCCCGATGAATATCGGATATCCGCGGGAAGCAACGAGTAAATTAGGGTGGCACCACGGTTCCCTCGTCCCTTGCGGCGGGGGATTTTTTGCGTTCACATACGCATTAGTAACGGATTAGAAGAAGAGAAGGGGACGAACTTTTATGAAAAAAGTACTTTCTGGCATTCAGCCGAGCGGACAGCTTACGCTTGGCAACTATATCGGCGCCATGCAGAACTTCGTGAAGCTTCAGGAAACGGAAGAATGCTTCTTTATGGTCGTGGATCTTCATGCGATTACCGTGCCTCAGGAGCCGGCTATGTTCCGTGAGCAGATCGAATCGGTTGCGGCATTGTTTATCGCTGCGGGCCTCGACCCGGCTAGATCAAACATTTTCGTGCAGTCACACGTGCGCGCGCATGCCGAGCTGGGCTGGATTATGACGACTCTTACCGGTATGGGCGAGCTTGAGCGCATGACGCAATTCAAAGACAAGTCGGCTGGCAAAGAATCGGTTGGCGCGGGGTTGTTCGTTTATCCTTCGCTTATGGCCGCTGACATTCTCGTGTACAATGCGGACCTTGTGCCGGTAGGCGACGATCAAAAGCAGCATCTGGAGCTTACCCGCGACCTGGCAAGCCGCTTCAATTCAAGGTTCGGAGAATACTTCACGGTTCCGGAGCCTTATATTCCGAAGATTGGCGCAAGAATCATGTCGCTTGACGACGCGAGCAAGAAGATGAGCAAGAGTAATCCGAATGCCGGCAGCTATATTGCTCTTCTTGACGAGCCAAGCGTCATTCGCAAAAAAATCAGCCGCGCCACTACGGACTCCGGCCGCGAGGTGAAATACGATCCGGCGAACAAACCGGAGATCAGCAACCTGATCAGCATTTACTCGCATTGCGCGAACATGACAATCACCGAGGTAGAAGCCCGTTACGAAGGTCAGGGCTATGGGCCGTTCAAGAAGGATCTGGCCGAGCAGGTCGTCAATGTTCTTGAGCCTCTGCAGCAGAAATACAAAGCGATCCGCGAATCCGGCGAGATCCATGCGATCCTGAAGCAAGGCGCAGAGCGCGCATCGGAGCTTGCGGACCGCACGCTTGCCGGCGTCAAAGAAAAAATGGGCTTCCTTGCACCGCGCGGATAATCATAAAACAAAAGGCTGGCGCTATTAAGCGTCAGCCTTTATTTTCGTTACGGCGCCGGATTCTTGCTTTTACAACAAAACCTCCGCCAATCATGCACAGAGTGAGAATCGCAAACAGTATGGCCAGCCAGGCGTTAAAAGATATCGAAATCGCGGTAGCGCACATAAGCAGCACAGAGACGATGGCGAAGAACAAAGACAATGGTTTAGACAAGGTGTTAACTCTCCTTTACGGATGCTTAATAATATTTTTTTGAGCTTAGCATATTTTGCGTCAACATGCTCATAATAAGCTTGCAAGCTTGCAAAACATCACAGCTCTTAACTGAAGGGAGATTATCAGCATGGCTAGCAACAGATCGAGCAATCAATTGGTGGTTCCACAAGCACAAGCCGCTCTTAACCAAATGAAAGTTGAAGCAGCTTCGGAGCTTGGCGTACAAATTCCAGCCGACGGTTACTACGGTAACGTTACATCTCGTGAAACAGGTGCGTTGGGTGGTTACATTACTAAGAAACTTGTCCAAATCGCTGAACAACAATTGTCCGGCGGCAGCTTCCGCTAAACGTTTATAAATACACAACGCTTCAATGGAAGCCAAGAAGCTCAAGGGTAAAACCTTGAGCTTTTTCCATGTGCACCAAGCCAGCATGATCACAAAAAAAAGCCCCTTCTTATTGTGCGTCAGGGGCCTTCCTTCGTCAAGTCAAGTCGAGTCGTTAATAAGAGTTCATGCGCAGCCGTTTCGTTAAGCGGTCGTCGCTTAACCAACCGACATACGAGCCAACCGTTTCGTATTCCTTGTTCATGAGCAGTACGGCAACAAACGGAAATTGCTTGCGGTGCCGGTAACGGACATCCGACCAGCGGACTTCATAACCCCAGGGATGCTCCTTCACTTCGGCGCAAGCAAATTTGGTGAAATACAAAAAGCTGCGAATCGCGTTGTCGTTTCTGGATTTAGCTACGGCAGGATGATCGGAGCAGCGGACATTGTCCAGCCATCTGAGCTTGTTGCCGCGAAGGTCCCCGATAACAAAGCTGCCGTCGGTAGCTCGCTTTACGATATTCCAATGCGACAGCGAGATCGTTGGAATGGCGATATAGCCTTGTGTTCCATCCGGTTCAGGGTCTAGGGAATGGAGCCTGCGAAGCGTACTTCTGTGAGCCAGCGTCCGCCATGTATAATAGATGATGGTAAACAGGTACAAAACCGGAAAGATGGCAATGGGACTAGCAAGGCCAAACGCCCAAATCAATATCGCAATGACATGAGTAGCGAAGATAACCGGGTCAAAGATATGGATGATATTCCATGAAATCCATTTCTCGGTAAACGGCCGCATGGCTTGGGTTCCGTAAGCGTTAAACAAATCGGTGAATACGTGAAGGCAGACGGCTAACAGCACCCAGGACCCGACATGCAGCCATGGAAGGCTGCCCCGGTAAACGAGCTGAAGCAATCCCGTAATTAGGATCGTCCAGATGGCGATAGCCGGCAAGGAATGCGAGATGCCTCGATGATTCCGGATATAGCTGGCATTTCCTTTCAGCTTCAGAAAGGTGTCAAAGTCCGGAGCCTGCGAGCCGATGATGGTTCCGACCAATACAGCGGCGAAGATGGATGGGTTGTTGGCGACAACGGGATCGACGCAAGCCAGTCCGGCGAGTCCGATCCCCATAACAAGATGCGTTCCTGTGTCCACGGCAAGACCTCCTAAAAATGATTGCGGGGGCTTTGATTCAATTAGCTGTAGTATCAACGGAGGAGCTTTACTTTATCAATGGTAAATAGAAAGGGGTTAATGACGATCATGTACATTTGCTTTGCGGAATATAAAATCGCGGCGGGCGAGAGGGATGTTTATTTAGCCTATGTAAATACATTAATGAAGGAATCGGGGCGCAGCGTCCAAATATATGAAGGAACCGATCAATTCAACTTGTTTGTGGAGATCTGGACGGCCGCAACCGAAGACGAAGCCGAAGCCATAAAAAAAGAACGCTGCGATGAGCGTTCTTCTTGGTACCGGGTAGCCGAATGGATTCCCGGCGGTGCGGACAAAATGCATGTATGGACATTTAAGCCGGCAGGGGCTGGCTCAAATGCAGGGTAGCGCTTAGCCTTGGCGGTTCGTCAGCGGTGTCGTATTCGTAATGGTACCGCCTTGGAACGGATACTCATACGCGATTTCGCCTTCAAACGTTACATAATCCAGGTTCAAAGTGAGCAGCAGGTAACGCATGCCGGTGGAAGGATCGCTAATAATAATATGGTCGCGGCCGGCTGCTTCAATAATGCCGCGGAATACTTTGGCGTTCCATTCGCGGTTGTTCTCGTAAGTCATGTAGAAAGTAGCCATTTTGCCGCGGTTAAGGCGCAAAATGTTCTCTACATAAGATTCTTCCACACCCACTGTTACAATGTTTCCACCTGTTGGCGTAATGAACGAACCGCTAGGCACCTGCGGAGGCGATTGCGCTCCAAGCGTTTGAGTTGGCATACCTGGCATACCTTGCATACCTGGCATAGCAGGCATAGGCATTGCCATATTAGGCATTGTTGCGGCAGGAGACACGCCGGTTGGGAAGCCGCCGTAACCGCCGCCTGCAAATGGGCTTACTCCACCGTAACCGCCAGTGCTAGCCGGACTTACTGCATTTTTGTAACCATAACCGTAAGACATGCTGTTGATCCTCGCTTTCAATCTTTGAAATTTGTTGATTGATCCATACACTCGTGGACAAATTCTTCTTTCTGGTTATTCCTTGTCGCGTGCGCTCTGTTAAAAGAAACCTTTTTTGCTTGCGTAGCCTCAAAGCCTCCGGGATTCTAATGCTGACGACTGCCGTATGTTCGGGCTCTTTTGCTCCCCTTCAACCTATACAGAGCTGGGCACTTGACTACATACCTATAGTATTGAAGGGCGGTCAAAAGGGTTACACATTTATTGTCACAATTTGAATGGCGAATTGATGAACAATGGCTCCTAACGTTGTCATGGCATCTATTTTTCTGTATGATTAAGAACGATTCATCAATGAAAATGTATAGGCGCGCGTGCTTGCGTGCCTTGTTGCATAACTCGGGAGGCTCGCTTCGTGTTGAAAGATTTAATTGCATTAACCAAACCACGGCTGCTCCGGCTTAATGTATTTGCCGCAATTGGCGGTTTCTGGGTCGCTTCCAAATGGCATATTGACTGGCTGACATTGCTGTGGGTCGTCATTGGCTCAGCGGTTACGATAGGCTCGGCTTGCGTCATTAATAACTATTGGGATCGAGAGCTTGATGAGAAGATGGAGCGCACGAAAGACCGCGCATTGCCAAAGGGCCGTCTCCAGCCTGGCTTTGTGCTCGGTTACGGCATCGTTCTTGGCATCATCGGCCTTGCGATATTGTTTGTTTTGGTAAATCCGGTTACGGGCTGGCTTGGTTTTTTAGGCTGGTTTGTTTATATCTTCATCTATACAATCTGGTTGAAACGCACGTCCACCTGGAGCACGTCGATTGGCGGTATTTCCGGGGCAATGCCTCCGGTGCTTGGCTATTGCGCGGTGACAAATGAAGTGGATATGGGAGCATGGCTGCTGTTTGCCTTCTTGTTCCTGTGGCAGCCGGCGCATTTCTGGTCGCTTGCTATCCGCCGGGTAGAGGAATACCGTACAGCCGGTTTCCCGCTGCTGCCGGTGGTGAAAGGGATTAAACGGACGAAGCTGCAAATGATTCCTTATGTCGTCCTTCTGATTCCAACCTGTGTACTGCTATACACCTACGGATACACGGGCATTGTATTTCTGATCCTGTCTGTGATTGCCGGGGTTGTTTGGGCTGTTCATACGATTCGAGGCATAAAAGCGGAAAATACCGAGAAATGGGCGAAGGTTAACTTCCTTATTTCCGTTAACTATTTGATGGTTGTCTTTATTGTAATGATGGCAAATACCGTGAAGTAATCTGTTTAGCCAGGATGATTCCTTTTAGGGAGGACGAGAACCGAAATGGCATTTCTCAAAAAGCACAGCTTCAAATTCGCTGTACTGGCGCTTTGCTTGGCAATGGGCATTTATTTATTCATTACGAACTACTCGCAGTCGAGCGGCGGCAGTAAAATGCCCGTTCAAATGGCTGCTCCGTCATTTGCATTGAAAGATATTAACGGCAATGAGGTTTCGCTGGATTCCACTAACGGAAAAGCGAGGCTGGTCTACTTCTATTGGGCAAGCTGTCCGGATGTATGCCCTCCAACAACGTTTATGATCTCCGAGGCAGAGGACCAACTCCGTGAAGCAGGGCTTCTCGGCACGAAAGCCGAGCTGATCTCGATTACTTTCGATCCGGCTCATGATACGCCTGATGTCATTCGAGACTTCGCAACCCGCAACTTTGCGCAGCTGGATGAAGGGGGCTGGGACTTTCTGCGCGGCGATGATGAGGAAGCTTCGATCAAGCTGGCAAGAGATTTTGGCGTCAGCGTGAAGAAGGATGAGGCCAACAATTCATTTATACATATGAATGTCATTACGCTCGTTGACAAGAAGGGCCAAATACGCAAATGGATTAACGGCAGCGATGAATCCCTTACGCCCGAGAGCTTGGTGTCGGATTTAAAGCAGCTCGCGAAGGAATAAGCGATGGACATATTTTGGCACATATTATGGAGCAATGTCCTGCCGCTCACATTGATGATAGCTGTTGGCTTCACAATGCAGCGGCTTTTTTCTTTGGATATCAAAACCTTGTCGAAGCTGAACTTTTATGTATTTTCTCCATCCGTCATTTTTAATTTGCTCTATACAACGGATATCTCGGCAGCCCTGATCGGTCAAGTCTTATTGTTCGTCATTCTGTTTATGACCCTGCAGGCTTCTTGCGTGGAAGCAGCCGTCCGGCTGCGCGGGCTGGAGGGGGGCATGCGCGGGGCGATGCGGAACAGCGTCCTGTTCTACAACAGCGCCAATTACGGGATTCCGCTAAATCAGCTTGCTTTCTCGGCGAACCCTTATACGCTGTCGATTCAGATTATCGTAATGGTTACGCAGTCTCTGCTTCCGAATACATTCGGCATATACAGCGTTAACGCGCATAGGATGAGCTTCCGTTCCACGCTTCGTACCATACTGTCACAGCCGATTATTTACGTCATCCCGATTGCCTTTCTGCTTCACGGCTTTCAGGTGCAGCTGCCGCAATCCGTCGAGACGCCTATTACGTATTTGTCGAATGCCTTTATCGGGACGGCCCTGGTTACGCTGGGCGTACAGCTTGGCAATATGAAGTGGGAGCTTAATCCCGTCCTGATCAAAAACGTTTTGCTTGCGAACGGATTGCGCCTGATAGGCGGTCCGGCTCTGGCCGCATTGGTCGTTTGGGTGCTTGGATTCTTTATGACCATCGACCATATGATGGCGGCGGCGCTTATCGTATCGTCATCCGTGCCCACCTCGCTCAGCAGCGTACTGCTTGCCGTCGAGTTCGATAACGAACCGGAATTCGCCTCGCAGGCCGTATTTCTCTCGACCGTGATCAGCATTATTACGGTGGCGGTCGTTATTTTCCTTCTTCATATTTAACGGGGTATTGGATGAATGATTCCAGACCAGCCTTCTCCAATTGCTCGATCAGATAATCCTCCGGGGTATGCTCTACTCCCGGGTAGCCGCGGCGGGTGTAGATATGCTCGGCGTCAGGGAATAAATCGCGGAGGATGCCGCGGATCCGCTTGCCTGAGGAATCATTGTCGGTGAAAATATAGACGTCCTTGTCTCCAATCTGCTTGCGCAGCTTCTCCAGCTGGACGGTACCCGGCGTACCAAAGGTGCAGAAGATGGGGACGGATTCATCAAGTACGCGGCGAAGCCGGCTTTTGTCGTTTTTGCCTTCTACGATAATGGCGATATCCATAGCAGTCACCAGCCTTTTATTCTGTAGCTTCTTACATGTAGTGTAGCGATATTCACAAGCCGCGGGCAAGAAAAAGATTCCTAATGGAAAAGGGACGGAGCCACTTGAGCTCCGTCCCTTTTCATATTCATAAAGAGTTTCTTAGTATAATCCGCCGCCGCAAATGGTGCAGACGATGATAACGAGCAGGATGAACAATACGAGGATGGACCCCATATGGTTAAAGCCGCCACCGCGATGATCGCCTACAGGTGAAACATGAATTTCAGACATCTAAGTCACCCCTCTCTAGCAAGCTTCAACGTCATGTCGACCGGGCAATGTTCCTTCCGGAGCAACTGTCCTTCGTGGCCACCTGACATAGTGCATTATATGCCCGGGTGAGCGAATGGCCTTGTGCATTCACCTAGACTTGGGAAAAATGGGTGTGAGCGTAGTTTTTCTGCGGTGAAACGGCAAGACGCAGACCCCGATCATTAGTCCAAGAAAAGCTAGGTAGTAAGGGGACAGATTGTCCCGCAGATGGCCGGCAAGCATCGGCCCAAGGAAGGCGCCAACCGAGTAGGCAATGGACAGAACCGAGAAGGTACGACCGTACTTGGCGCCGCCGCTCAGCTCGATAAGCAGCGTTGAAATAGCGGGGAGAACGATGCCCTTACCCATCCCGACGAATAATAGAAGCATAAAGAACGGCAGCGGGGGTTGGGCAGCAATCGTAAAATAGACGAGAGCAAGTCCAAGCGCCCCCCACAAGGTCCGGTAATAAGACGAAAGCTTATTTAGGAAAAGCATGCTCAGCGTAATCAAAGCGCCGATGCTGACGACGGAGAACAAAATGCCGGTCTCCATCATCCCTTCCGAGGACGTCGCCATCAGGGGCAGCTCAAACGACAGAATACCCTGCGCGCAGCTCATGGCAATCGGAAGCAGGAACACCAGCCAAGGGATAGGAGTTCCTTCGGCTAGGACGGGTTTCGTGCTGCTTGGTGCCGGTTCAATCTCCACGGCCGGCGCTGCCTTTATATCCCGAATAAAGAACAAGGCGCAGATTGCGGTTATAATGAGCACCCAGCCCAGTAAATAAAAAGCGGTCGTAAACCCGATCCTCGCAACCAGATACGCGCCCGCTGCGGGAGAGACAACCGTGGCCAGCGTATGCACGAGTCCGTTACCGGCCATAAACTTGCCTTGTTTGGTCACATCGCTCGAAATTCGGGCTAGCAGTGCAAGGCAGGCAGGAGACAGAAAGGCCAGCACGAATCCGCTGATCGAGCGGAGCACCAGCAGCTGCCACGGATCGGTTACTTTGGATTGGAACAGCAGGACAACGCCCGCGCCCATCAGGCTGAATACGATAAACAATCTGCTTCCGAACCGGTCAACCCCGTATCCGGCCATAATATTGCCCGGCAGGTGAGTGATGGAGTACATGCCCATCATCAGCCCGATGAAGGAGGGTGCCGCGCCAAGGGAGATGGCGAAGGGCGTTAGGATCGGGTACTGCGCATGCAGATCAAAGAAAGCGACGAACAGAAATAGATAAAGCCAGATTGCGGTTTTCAACGGCTACTTCCTCCTTGCATATCCTCTTAATTTACTTGTACGTGAAAGATGGACAGGATATGTCTTCCGGCGCAGATATGCCGCCTTACGTTTACGGCATATTCTGGGTGGGTTATAATGTTTGATAATGGGACATTGCGCGAGTTATAATAGGGCTACTGCTTACGAAGCAAGAATGACCTCAGTAAGCAAAATCCCGCCTGCTTGTTACCACAGTAGGCAGTAGTTTCCCTATTTGTGTGATCATTCTTTTTAGGGGGATTGTTTGTTGAAAAATTACTTTGATTTTTCCGGCTACGATTGGGATGCGTGGAGCACTTTCCTGCAGGATCATTGGCTGGTGCTTGTCATTGCGCTTGTTGTTCTGCTCTTTATAATCAGAGTCGTTAAAACATTCGTGAAATGGGCGCTGGTGCTCGTCATTGTTGTCGGCATTGTCGCTTACAGCGGCTATACGCTGGACGACGTGAAGTCCATTGGCACGCAGGCGATTGACAGCCTGAAGCAGGAAGCCGTATCGGCTATGGCAGGAGAAGTGGATAAAGCAACGTTTACCTCGAATTCCGACGGAACCTTCACGGTGAAGACCGAGAATCTGGAATTGACAGGTGTTCCCGGCTCCGGTGAAGTGAACGTAAAATTCCGCGGCAAATCGGTTGGTACGATGAAAATAGATTCAACCATTCAGGCGCTTATCGATCAAGCGAAGGCCAATGGTAAAGTATAGATAGAGAACAAGTACAACAATGCAATACAGGTAGAGGCAAGGAGGGGTAATGATGATGGAATGGATACGCGCAGGGACGGCCTGGGAACCGGTCTCGCTTATCGTTCTTCTCCTTCTGCTGGTTTCGCTGCTGCAAGGAATGAGAAGAGGCGCGTCGGGTTCAGCGAGGCGCCTTTTCTTTTTTGTATGGGACGGCATTCTGTTGATTGTGTGTCTTGTGCTTGCGGGGAAAATTGCAGGCAGCTTGTCCCCGCTTGCGGCGGACTGGCTGAGCGGGCATGTAAACGTGCCGCAGAAGGAAATGGGTGCAACCTCCCAGGCTTGGTATACGTTTATAACAAGCCTGCGCGATTTCGCCCTGCTCCGGTACGGCATCCTGTTTTTGCTCTCGTATTTGCTGCTACGGCTGGCCGCATCCTTTCTTGCGCCGCTGCTGGAGACTTTGTTTGCCAGCAGACAGCAGCGCGGCAGACACGAGAGCATGGAGCGCCTTCCGGGCGGAAGAGCGGCAAGCCGCGCGGCGGGAGCTGTTTTTGGCACGGTTCACGGTGCCGGGAGGGCATTCGTATTCGTAGCCGCCTTGTTTATTTATGTTTCGCTCGCGCCAAACGGACTTTGGACCGGATTGATTCAGCAATCTCCGTTATACATGAAGGCATCGGATGTTCTTGAGCCGGTTGCCGGAGATATGCTGGCCGGACGCGGACCCGTACTGGCGGAAGCCGTGCAGGAAGAGTTCCAGAATGTGCTGCAGCGCAAATACGAGATTATCGATTACAATATCCCGACGGATATTGAGCAGGCAGCTCTGCAGATTACGAAGGACAAGAGCAGCGACGAAGACAAGGCAAGGGCTTTGTATGATTGGCTGGGCAGCCGTATTGCCTATGACTGGGACAAGGCTAATAACTACGTAGACAACGGAGTATGGAAGGAACAGAACCCGGAGGAGACGTTTGCTACCCGCAAAGGCGTATGTATCGACGTAGCCAGACTGTACGCCGTGATGGCCCGTGCGTCGGGACTTGACGTGAAGGTTGTTACCGGCACGGGGCTGGACGGCCGCGGAGGCTCCGGGCCGCATGCCTGGAATGAAGTGAAAATAGGCGGAGACGGCGGTACCTGGATTCCGCTCGATGCGACATGGGCATCCTCCGGCGATTGGTTCAACCCGGTTGATTTCGACAAGACTCATATCCGGGCCGTTTAAGTTAGAATTGGACAAGAGGTGAACAGGTTGCATGATGATCCGCAGAAACGGGAAATAACGAATCGGCGTCATTTTTCGTTTCGTTTGAACTTTTTCTTCTTTATCGTATTTGGACTATTTAGCGTTCTTATTATTCAGCTTGCTATCTTGCAGTTCGTCGAAGGTCCGAAGCTGAGCGCGCAAGGTAGCCAGAAGAGCACCAGAAGCGTTAAGATCGCGCCGATCCGCGGCAATATTTACGATTCGTCAGGCAATGCGATTGCTTATTCGACATCAACGCAATCGCTCTATTTTACGATTTCGCCTGATTTCAAGGACGGGGATGCGGAAGCGATTGCCGCAAAGCTGGCTGCCATATTTAAAGAAAAAGGGGATAAAGCTCCTGAAAAACAAATGACGGTGGAAGATATTATCCGTCAGATGGACTTGGATTTCCGCCGGAATACGATTTCTACCCCGCGGCGGATAAAAACCGGCTTAACGGAGGACGAGATTGCCTACTTCAGCGAGCACAAGTCGGAATTCAAAGGGATCGATATCGTCGAGGAAAGCGTACGTAATTATACGAATGATACGGTAGCCGTGCAGCTGGTCGGCTACTTGAAGAAATTCAAAGGCGTACGCGAATCGCTTGATTTCTACAAGGATAAAGGGAATGAAGACGATCCGCAGCTTCAATATCTGGATGACGAGGACGTTGGTTTTGACGGACTTGAATATATGTACCAGGATATTTTGCGCGGCAAAAACGGCCTGAAAACTTATCCGGTTAATAACGCAGAGCGGATCATAGGTCCCGTACAGATTACCAACCCGCAAAAGGGCGATGACCTGTACCTGACCATCAACCGCAACGTGCAATTAACGACGGAGCAGGCGATTGTCGACCAGATCAAAAAAATCAGCACGTCGACCAACAAGGCGGAGCGTGCCGAATACGCGAAGATCGGCTTCGCCGTCGCGATGGAAGTAAACACCGGTAAAGTCGTCGCTATGGCGAGCATGCCGGATTACGACCCGAATATTTGGGCAGGCGGCAAGATCAGCAACGAAGACTACAAAAACTTTTCGTCTGTTCTAAACAACGGAACGATCAGAGAGGTATTCCCTCACTACGAAACCGACAAAGAGCGGAATCAGCATCCGTCGTCCCTGGTTCCTCCGGGCTCGACGATGAAGCCTTTATCCATTCTGATCGGTTTGAACGAAAAACTCTTTACCACAACCAGCACTTATTATGATAACGGCGCTTACTTCTTTGGTGCCAAGGGTCATGAAGTACGGATCGGCAACGCCTCGAACCATGCTTACGGCTTGCTGGACCCGGCATCGGCGATTGCCCATTCCTCCAACCCGTTTATGGCGAAGATGGTGGGCAACAACCTGTATGAGAAATACGGAAAAAAAGGCGTCGATGTGTGGGATGAGTACATGAAGCAATTCGGGCTAGGCGTCTTGACCGGCAGCGGTCTGAGAGGCGAATCCAAAGGTACGATCGACTACTACCACGAGCAGCAAACGGCCAGTTCCCAATCCGCATTGGTGCGGGCAGCGTTCGGCCAGCAAGCGCGTTATACGCCGCTGCAGCTCGTGCAGTACGCGTCCATGCTCGCGAACCACGGCAAACGGATGAAGCCGCAATTCGTCAACCAGATTAAAGACGCGGACGGCAATGTCGTTCAGACGTTTAAGCCGGAAGTACTGAACACGGTTGATTTCCCCGATTCGTATTGGAAGGAAATCGAGGACGGCATGTCCCGGGTTAACGTGCAGGGCTTTGATGGCGTTACGTACACGTACGAGAGAAAAACCGGTACGGCACAGTCCGACGTAGCCGGCCGCCGTGCGGATAACGCGGTATTTATCGCTTATGCGCCAAGAGAAAATCCGAAGCTGGCCGTAGCGGTTGTTATTCCGGACGGTGAGTTTGGCGGCTGGGGCGCAGCTCCAATCGCGCGGAAGATTTTCGACGCTTACGATTACGAGGTTGGCTTGAACGGTACGCCGGGCAAGACGAAGGATCAAGCGAATAATACGGCTAACGCGGGTACTAACGGTACACCGGGTAAAACCCAATAAGATGCTGAAAAGCTGTTTCCGGAGATTCGAAAAAAGAATCTTCGGGAGCAGCTTTTTTTTGAAACTTTTTATAGACAAATTTCGTAAGAAATGTTGCATCAGAGAAACATTTTTGAATAGTATAAACAAAGAGGCGTTAAGCTAACTAATGTTCGTCCAGGCAAAACACGGGATAACTCATGGATGGGGGAAAGGATATGCGGTTTTCGAAAAAGCCAAACTCCGCGATTAAGCGGTTTATAATGACCCTTTTATTTCTGGCGGTAAGTGCTTTACTGGTGACGGGCTGCGGGACCGGGGAGAACGACGGACTTGCGGGCAAAGGCAAGCTGAAGGTAACGGCTACAACCGGGATGATTGCCGACGTGGCTCAGGAAATAGGCGGAGAGGATGTCGCAGTTACCGGACTGATGGGCTCGGGCGTTGACCCGCATTTGTATAAGGCGTCCTACGGCGATGTGAAGAAGCTGGACCGGGCGGACATTATTTTTTATAACGGGCTGCATTTGGAAGGGAAAATGGCGGAGATGTTCGAGAAGCTGGAGAAGCGCAAGCCTACCGTTGCGATCTCTTCGCGGATACCGGAGTCGGATTTGCGGTCGTTCCCGGGCGGAGGGAGCCAGTCGCATGACCCTCATATCTGGTTCAACGTGAAGATGTGGATATCGGCCGCGGAGGTGATCCGGGACTCCCTGATCGAGAAGGATCCGGTTCATGCGGAGGGCTATCAAGCGCGTGCTGCGGCATATATCGGGAAGCTGGAGGAGCTGGACCGATATACGACCGAGCAGATCAGGGCGATACCCGAGGAGAGAAGAATACTCGTAACCGCTCATGATGCGTTTGGTTATTTTGGCGATGAGTATGGACTTGAGGTAACGGGGCTGCAGGGGATGAACACAATGTCGGAATACGGCTCGAGGGATGTCAGCTCCCTGCGTGATTTTTTGGTGGAAAACAAGATCAAAGCGGTCTTTATCGAATCCAGCGTGCCAAAGAAAGCGATTGAATCGGTCATTCAAGGCGCGCGTTCGATGGGACATGAGGTAACGATTGGCGGCGAGCTGTTCTCCGATGCGATGGGGGAAGCCGGCACCGTGGAAGGAACGTATATCGGGATGGTCAGACATAACGTGGATACCATTGTTCAGGCATTGAGATAAACGAAGGGAAAGGGAGTGTTAGTCATGTCGGAAGCAAAAGTAAAGTCTGCGGCAACCGCAAGGGAGCGGGAGGGTGCTGCGCCTCCGTTAACGATTAGAGGGCTTAGCGCAGCCTATCAGAAAAAGCCTGTTTTGCGCGGAGTCTCCTTCACTGTAACGGAAGGGGAGCTGATTGGGGTTATCGGCCCTAACGGCGCCGGCAAATCAACGATGATGAAGGCTGCGCTTGGCCTTATTCCCCGCCTTGGCGGCGAGGTGCTCGTCTACGGCAAGCCTTATAAACAGCAGCGCAAGCTGGTTGGCTACGTGCCGCAGCGGGAATCCGTCGATTGGGATTTCCCCACGAATGCACTGGATGTCGTGATGATGGGGAGATACGGTCATCTGGGTTTGTTCGGACGCCCGGGAGCGAAGGAGCGCGCGATTGCGATGGAATGCCTGGCCAAGGTTGGCATGGCGGACTTTGCCTCCCGCCAGATCAGCCAGCTGTCCGGCGGGCAGCAGCAGCGGGTATTTCTCGCCCGTGCGCTTGCTCAGGATGCCAGCCTGTACTTTATGGATGAACCGTTCGCCGGTGTGGATGCCGCTACGGAGAAGGCTATTATTACGCTGCTCCAGGAGCTGAAGCTGCAAGGGAAGACCGTTATTGTCGTTCATCACGACCTTGCCACGGTGGAGGAATATTTTGATTCCGTGCTGCTGTTAAACGTAGAGCTTGTTGCTTACGGCAAGACAAAAGAGGTTTTCAATCAGCAATTGCTGCAACGCACGTATGGCGGCCGATTGGCTTTCCTGGACCGGAACAGCCTGTCTAAGACGGATAGCGCGGAAGGGTGAGTGAACGGATATGAATACGTTATGGACGCTTCTGCGGGACCCCAACATGCAGTGGATTCTGCTCAGCTGTACGCTTCTTGGGCTGAGCAGCGGCATTATCGGCTGCTTCTCCTATTTGCGGAAGCAAAGCCTGATGGGCGATACGCTCGCGCATGCCGCCTTACCGGGTATCTGTATTGCTTTTATGCTGACCGGTACCAAGTCCATTCTGTACTTCCTTATCGGAGCAGGTCTCGCCGGCGTAGCGGCAACCTTCGGGATCGGCTGGATTACGCGGCATTCACGCGTTAAGCACGATGCGGCGATGGGAATCGTATTATCCTCTTTCTTCGGCCTGGGTATCGTGTTGTTAACCCTTGTCCAGCATGGAGGCTACGGAAATCAGGCGGGGCTGGATAAGTTTTTATTCGGTCAGGCGGCTTCCATGGTGGGCTCGGATGTTCTTACTCTGTCGATTGTCAGTCTGCTGCTGGTTACGATCTGTTACTTCCTGTTCAAGCAGTTCAAGCTGGTATCCTTCGACCCGGGCTTTGCCAAAGGAATCGGCTATCCTGTTGCGATGCTCGAACAGCTTCTTATGTTCCTTATGGTTGTGGCGGTTGTCGTAGGAATTCAGGCGGTTGGGGTTATCCTGGTTGCCTCCTTGATCATTACCCCTGCGGTATCCGCCAGGTATTGGACGGACCGGCTTGGCGTCATGGTGGTCGTATCCGGCCTGTTCGGCGCCATTAGCGGGGCTTCGGGGGCGATTGTCAGCTCGACGGGAGACAGCCTGCCGACCGGTCCTCTTACGGTGTTAGCCGCAACCTTGCTGTTTCTTCTATCGCTGTTGTTTGGTTCCAAGCGGGGGATTCTTGTCCGGAGAATGGTGCAGCAAAGGATGAAGCGGTCGCTTGGTTATGGCTATGAGGAACAGGCGGCAACGGCTTCCGTGGACGACCGCTTGAATAAGGAGGCGTCGTTATGAGTGACTTCTGGATTCTGTTAACCGGGATGCTGGTGGCAAGCTGCAGCGGTATACTGGGTGCCTTCCTCGTTCTGCGCAAAATGGCCATGATCGGCGATGCCATCAGCCATTCCGTCATGCCGGGGATCGTGATCGCGTTCCTGCTCAGCGGCTCGCGAGACTCGATTCTGATGATGGTTGCCGCAATGGCCTGCGGATTGTTCGCCGTCTTCCTCATTCAGCTTTTTCAGAACAAGGGGGTGCAGGCGGATGCCTCGATCGGGGTCGTGTTTACCGCCTTGTTTGCGATAGGCGTCCTTCTGGTCAGTCTGTTCGCGAGACAGGTCCATCTGGACCAGGATGCTATTTTGTACGGCGAAATCGCTTATGTGCACTGGAACACCTGGGTCGTAAACGGCATAGACCTTGGGCCAAAAGCGGTGTGGCTGCTTGGCATAACGCTGATTATCATAGTGACGGTGATCAGCTTGTTCTACAAGCAGTTCAAGCTTTGCTCCTTCGACCCCGCGCTGGCTGCAGCCTGCGGCATTCCGGTAGCGCTGTTCCATTACCTCTTGATGGGCATGGTATCGATGGCAACCGTCAGCTCCTTCGAAAGCGTAGGCGCCATTCTCGTTGTCGGGATGCTGATCATCCCGGCCGCTACCGCCTATCTGCTGACCGACAGGCTGGGCCGCATGATTGTGCTCAGCGTAGGCGTAGGCATCCTTAGCGTCTTTGGCGGTTACGCTGCCGCCGTCATGCTTGATGCCTCCATTGCGGGCTGCATCGTATGCGCGGCAGCCGTGCTGTTCGTGCTGGCCTTCCTGTTCTCGCCTTCGCATGGCATCGTCGCCAAGAAGCTCCGCCTCCGCAAGCTCGCGGCTTAATAAGTTGAGTATAGATCCCCTTTCCTCATAAACCGAGGAAGGGGATTTTTTTTCGGAATCACGGCAGCGGAATGAAGCTGGTCGAATAAGACGGAAAAACCGTGTTACAGCGGGGCTGGCGGAGGGAGGGGACACGAAATCAGTCAAATAAGACGGAAAAACCGTGTTGCAGCGCGGTCGGCAGTGAGATGGATCATGAAACTGGCCGAATAAGACGGAAAAACCGTGTTACAAGCATGTCGACGTGTCGACGTCGGGGTGGAGAATGAATTTGGCTAAAAAACTTCCGAAGGACTATTCAATTAATTGAACCCTTCGCGCATGTCCCAACGTTTAGAACAATATCGATAGCTTCGTTTGGAATCTCCTTAATCTGTGCTAAAATATTGCATAGTAGAAACAGGCAGGAGGATACCGAGCATGGGGAATTACAAATTAGTCGCACTCGACATGGATGGAACGCTGCTGAATGACCAGAGCGAGATCAGCGAGGAGAACGCGGAATGGATCCAGCGGGCGCTGGATGCCGGCATTACCGTCAGTTTTTCCACGGGCCGGGGCTTCCGGGGGGCGCTTCCGTTCGCGGAGCAGCTGAAGCTGGAGACTCCGATGATTACGGCCAATGGCAGCGAGATCTGGCAAAAGCCGCATGTGCTGCATAAACGCACATTGATGAGCCCGGTCTACGTCAAGCAGCTGCACGAGCTGGCGCTGAGGCATGCGGGAACCTGGTTCTGGGCGTACTCGACAACGGGTATTTACAACCTGGAGAAGTGGATTGACCCGTCAACGACGTATGAAGACCACCATTGGCTGAAGTTTGGTTATTACACGGAGGATGATGTTGTCCGTAATCGCATTCTCGAGGAGATAACCGAATGGGACGCGCTTGAAATTACGAATTCCTCCACGGAGAACCTGGAGCTTAACCCGAAAGGCATTACGAAGGCCAGCGCGCTCCGCGAACTATGCGTCATGCTTGGCATCGAGATGTCGCAGGTTGTTGCGGCGGGGGACAGCTTGAATGATATTGCCGCGATCCGCGAAGCGGGACTTGGCGTAGCGATGGGCAATGCCCAGCAGGCAGTCAAAGACGCGGCCGATGTAGTGACGCTCACCAACAACGAGAACGGCGTCGCCGAGATCATCAAACAATATGTATTGAAAGGTTGATGCCTAAGTGGATATTTTAGGCTGGTCGCTGGTTGTCATTTTATTCGTGGTTGGCATGGCCGGGGCGGTCTGGCCGATTCTGCCGGGAGTTTTCGCGATATACGGCGCTTTTTTCGTATACGGCTTTTTCTTCTCGTTCAAGCCGTTTGGCTGGGTGTTCTGGACGGTGCAGACCTTGATTCTCATCGTTCTGGTCATAGCCGACCATGCGGTCAGCGCGTGGGGGGTTCACCGGTTCGGGGGTTCCAAGGCCTCTATCATCGGAAGTACGATAGGGCTTATACTAGGTCCATTCGTTATTCCTGCCTTTGGCCTTATTATTGGGCCGTTCGCCGGCGCCGTTATCGGGGAACTCGCGGTGGGCTCCAATATCGAGAAATCGTTTAAGGTTGGCATCGGCTCGTTGGTTGGATTATTGACCAGCGTCGTTGTCAAAATCATTCTTCAGGCAGCAATGATCGCGTTATTTATTATTTGGTTAATGGCCAACTAAGGAGATGGAGCAAATGGTAAAGGTAACAGTATGGAACGAGTTTCTGCACGAGAAAGAGCATGAAGAGGTAAAAGCGGTATATCCGGACGGCATTCATAACGCGCTTGCCGAAGGTATCCGCTCGGAGGGCATCGAGGTTCAAACCGCAACGCTGGAAGAGCCGGAGCATGGCCTTACGGAAGAAAAGCTGAACAACACCGACGTTCTGATCTGGTGGGGACATATGGGTCATGACCGCGTAGACGATGCGATCGTGGAGCGGGTACATCAACGCGTAATGGACGGCATGGGGCTGATTGTCCTCCACTCCGGCCATTTCTCGAAAATTTTCAAAAAGCTGATGGGTACGGGCTGCGATCTGAAATGGCGCGAAGCCGGCGAGAAAGAACGGATCTGGACCGTTAATCCGGCCCATCCGATTGCCGCGGGCATTCCGGAATACGTGACGATCGACCACGAGGAAATGTACGGCGAGCATTTCGACATTCCGGCTCCGGACGAGCTGGTCTTCGTGAGCTGGTTCGAAGGCGGAGAGGTGTTCCGCAGCGGCTGCACCTTCTTCCGCGGGCAAGGCAAGATTTTCTACTTCCGTCCGGGTCATGAGACGCATCCGACTTACTATCATCCGCAGGTGCTGCAAATTATCCAGAACGGCGTGAAGTGGGCAGCTCCTTCCCAGGCAGGCAAGCCGGTCCGCGGCAACCATCAGCCTCTGGAGCCAATCAAAGGCCAAGCTTAACCTGCAATCCGGCAAGTCATTAAAGAAAGAGAAGGACAACATGAAAAAAGATTCGCTTATAAAAGGTACGTTAATACTGGCGGCAGCCGCGCTGATTGCCCGTTTTCTGGGGATTTTTCAACGGGTTCCGCTTGATCATATCCTGACCGAGAACGGCGGGCTTTATTTTGCAGTCGCGAACAACGTGTACTTGACGCTGCTTGTCGTGGCGACGGGCGGTCTCCCTAGTGCCATCAGCAAGATGGTATCGGAGAGATATGCGCTGGGCCGTGAGCATGAGGCGAAACGGGTCTACCAGGCTGCGCTGCTCTTTGGCGTCATAACCGGCGTTATCCTGACGATTGCCCTTTACTTCGCGGCTCCGTATTATGCCGTGCATATCGCCAAAACGCCAGGTGCGGAGGTTGCGATCCGCGCGGTTGCGCCAACGCTGCTTATTTTCCCGATTATCGCGATGATGCGGGGTTACTTCCAAGGCCGTCAATTCATGATGGCGGGCGGCATGTCTCAGATCGTGGAGCAAATCTTGCGCGTTATCGTAGGCGTGGCGCTCGCTTATTATGTCGTCTCGATTGACTGGGGCGAAAAATGGGGCGCGGCCGCAGCATCGTTCGGCAACGTGATTGGCGGCGTAGGCGCTTTGCTTGTGATGCTGTATTATGCGGCAAAGCTGCGCCGGGGCGACCTCGCAGAGCGGCCGTCGGTGGATATCGCAGCGGTCAAGGCCGCTGCCAAGATTCCTTTCCGGTCCATTTACCGCGAGATTTTCACGATGTCCATTCCGATTGTCATTACGGCGATGACCGTGCAAATTATTTATACGTTCGACTCGTCCTTATTCGTACGTTTAACGGAATCGTATTACGGCTATCATGACGCGCTGCTCGTATTGAGAGATCTCAGCTTCAAGGCGCAGACGGTTGCGGGCATTCCGCCGATTCTGGCCATCGCGCTCAGCACGTCGATTATTCCGGTCATCTCGTCTGCGTATTCCTTGCGGAATATGGCCGAGGTGGAGCGTCAGACCTCCCTCGTTATGCGGATCGTCTTGTTCACCGGCGTGCCGGCAGCCTTAACGCTTGCCGCGGCATCGTATTCGGTAACCGGACTTATTTTCACGGGGCCAAGAGGTTACGGCATCGTTGCCGCCTTGACGGCAGGAACGATTTTCCAGATTACGATGATGACAAGCAACTCGATTTTGTTCGGGCTTGGGAAAGCTCGCATCCCTATGATGAATACTTTCGTAGGAATCGGGCTGAAAATCCTGTGCAGCTACGCGCTTGCCCCGATTTACGGCGTTTACGGCGTTATTGTGGCGACAAGCGTCTGCTTTGTCGTTATGACATGGATGAACATCGAGGCGATCCGCAGGGAAGTAAAGTTCACGGTGCTTGGAAGCCGCTGGCCTTCTTACCTGGTAACGATCGTCGTATCCGTTGCGGCAGGCTGGGGAACCGAGACGGGGATCCGCCATCTGCTTGGCAGCTGGCCGGACAAGCTGACGTATCTGGTCTCCGCAGCCGCTGCCGGCGCAGTGATCGGAGTCCTGTACCTGTTCCTGCTTGTGCTGCTCCGCGTCGTTACCATGGAGGATGCGAAGTCCTTCCCGGGGCCGCTGCGTAAGCTGTTTGTCCTGCTTCTGAAGGCGCTTGGACGCACGCAAACGCAGAAATAACGACAGAAATTCCATACATTTACAACCTCCCTGAGCGTCAGGTACAATAGATAGAGTTATAGGTCTATTAATCTATCTATTACTGGCTGTGAAGGGAGATTTGTGAATTGAAAAGTCTGAAAAGATTCAAGAAGGGGATCATCCTGATTTTGGCGCTTGCGCTTGTCATCGTTGCAGGCTGTCAGGCGATTCAGGGCGTGGATTTCAACACCGTATTGAAAAACACGCTTAAAGTGACCTCCGCGGAAAGCAAACAGTCGGTAGAGCTGAAGCTTCTTATGAATGAAGAAGCGTATGAAGGAATGCCTGAAGAAGATATTGCTCTCATGAAATTATTCTCTAACATGAAGCTGCAGTTGGATAGCGTGAAGGTACAGGATGCAAGCCATGTGTCCTACGCGGGCAAACTGATTTTCGGCGATAACGTCAGCATTGGTTTCTCGATCAAGCAATCGGATACAACTGCGGTTATCGAGGTGGAAGGCGCTAAGCTTCCAATCGTGCTTGACGTAACGGGAGCGGGCATTGGCTCGATGTTGGGTACAGCCGAGCTTGGCGAAAAGGCTGCAGGCTCCGATGACGAATCGGTAACGGCAATCGGCAAAGAGGTATTGGACAGCGCAACGTCCTTCTTTATCGACAATCTGCCTAATCCGGACAAAATTTCGGTAAACGCGGTTCAGGAGCCAATCAATGGCGTTAACACATCGCTATTCCATGTGAAGGCAGAGATGAGCGGTACCGAAATCTGGGCTTGGGTCAAAAAATACGTCGATGTTCTTGCAAGCGACCGGGATGGCCTTGAAACGTTCGTGAAGGAAATCGTAGCGATCATGAGCAGCCATCCGGAGTTCTGGGAAGAGATGGGCGTGAATCCGTTCGAGCAAACCGGACTGGATATGCCTACAACCGATGACATGATTAAGGAAATGACGGACGAGCTGGAAGCTACCTTTGCTTCGCTCCAGGAAGAGCTGAAGGCGATGGAAGAAGAGGGCGGCGAGGATCTTAAGGCCATCTTCAACGATGATTCATCGATTAAAGCGGAGCTTTACGTAGACAGCAAGATGGATATCCGCAAACAGGTCATCGACGTTACGCTTAAACCAAGCGATCAAGCCTTGTTCCCGCTTGACGGTCTCTCGCTACGCATGGAGAGCGAGCTGTGGAACGTTAACGGCAAGGTAGAGGCTGACGCGCCGGTGATCCCTGCTCAAGCTATCCATTCCGACCAGCTCGATTCCATGCAGGGTTATCAATTCCTTCGCATGTTCGACAAGCAATCGGCTGCCTATTCTCTGCTCGATAAGCTGGGCATCGGAGAGCAGACGGTTGAGCTGTCCGTGGACTCTAGCCTTTATCCGGCCATTGTTACTCCTAAGTACGTAACGATTGTTCCGGTGCGCGTAGTGGCCGAACAGCTTGGCGCTTCGGTGAAATATGATAAAAAGAAGAAGAATGTAACAGTCTATGACGAGGCGACCAATACGACGATCGTCCTGAAGGAAGGTTCTGACCGCGTAACGGTAAATGGCAAAGCAGCGACATGGTCGTTTGTAGCCAAAACCGTTGACGGTACCTTGTATGCAGCAGGACGCGATTTCGCAAACGCGCTTGGAGCGAAGGTTCATTGGGATGACAGCTGGGGCAGCGACACCTTTGTCATCGAGCGCGTAGTCCATTAATTTATTTTGCAAGAGCAGGGAGGATGACAATGATGAACAAACTGACAACGGACGCAGCCTTCCGGGAAGCCGTCCAAGGCGATGGGATTACGGTAGTCGTATTCAAAACGACATGGTGCGCGGATTGTCACTACATCGATCCGTTTATGCCGGATGTAGAGCAGCAATACGGAGGCAAAATCTCGTTCTATGAGATCGACCGGGATGAACTGCCCGATCTTTGCTCCGAGCTGAACATTCTTGGCATTCCGAGCTTTATTGCCTTCCGTAACGGCAAAGAGCTAATCCGGTACGTGAACAAGCTGCGCAAGACGCGGGAAGAAATCGAACAGTTTCTGGACCGCGCGGTGCAGGTGTCGGACGCATTACCCCAAGGTTAATAAACGGCAATCGTGCGGCTTAGGAACTCCTCCTGAGCCGCACTTTTTTATGCCCGCGCATCATTGCCACGGAACTGTCACACCCTAGGAAGTGTCACATTTTCAACATGGCTTTTGACCCCTATAATGGCTATAATGAGGTGACAACAAAACCCGAAATAAGGTGATTTTATTATGGTTACCGGCCGTTTTCGCGCGCTTGCTCTCGCATCGTGCATCGGAATGCTTTTTGTTCTCCTTGCCGGAGCACTCGTTACAAATACCGGATCCGGACGCGGATGCGGTGATGATTGGCCGCTTTGCAACGGTAAATTTATTCCTGCGTATACAATGGAAACCGCAATCGAATTTTCCCATCGTCTGATTACCGGATTTGAAGGTTTGCTCGTTGTGGCAGCCTTTATCGCCATATACCTGCTGTTCCGCAAAAACAATGCGGATTATAAAGAACCGCTTATTTATGCGAGCGGAGCTCTGCTCTTCACGGTTATTCAAGCGTTAATGGGCGCGGCAGCTGTTAAATGGTATCAGTCTGATGCAGTAATGGCTATTCATTTTGGTATTTCCTTAATTGCTTTTGCCTTTACTTTGCTTCTTGTCGTATGGTCTTACCGTACGAAGAATGGCAAGCCGGTGGAATTTACAGTGCCCCGCGCTATTTATCCCCGGATGCTGGCCGTAACGATCTTCTGTTATATCGTGGTTTATCTCGGCGCGTTTATCCGGCATACCGAGTCGGCAGGCGGCTGTCTAGGCTGGCCTTTATGCAACGGCGAGGTTGTGCCTGAGCTTCAAGGGGCGACGGCTGCTGTTTTTATCCATCGTTTAGGTGCACTTATTTTTGGTCTTGCTCTAGTTGGTTTATATATCCACGTCCGCAAAATCAGCGGAAAAGGCAAAGGTCTTACGAAATCCGCCGGCTGGGCTCTCGTTCTGGTGATCGCTCAAATCCTGAGCGGTGCGCTTCTGACGGAGACAATCGGCAACGATGATTGGTTCCTGTTTACGAACCTGCTTCATAATTTGATTATAACGGGCTTGTTTGGGATATTGTGCGATATGCTGATACGTTCCTGGCGGCTGCGGGAAGGACGGGAGAACGCTTGAGTTTTCAGAACCTGCGTGAATTTGTAGAGGTATTAAAAAAGGAGAATGATCTGCTCGTTATCGACGCGCAAGTAGATCCTTATCTGGAGCTGGCGGAAATTCACCGCCGCGTTATCGAAGAGGAAGGGCCGGCACTGCTTTTCACGAACGTGAAGGGCAGTCCTTTTCCCGTTCTGACGAATATGTTCGGGACAAGCCGCCGGGTTGACCTTGCGTTTGGTACGCGCCCGGAAGAAATCATGAAGCAGATCGTTGGTGCTGCGGACCGTATTATGCCGCCAACGCCAAAAGCGATTTGGGGCGAGAAAAAGCTGATTTGGGACATGATGAAGGTAGGCATGAAGGAAGTGCCGAGCGGCACGGCGCCTATTCTGCAAGTACTGAAGCGTCAGAATCCGCTGGCCGGCTTACCGCGCGTAACAAGCTGGCAGGAGGATGGCGGTCCGTTTATTACATTGCCTCTTGTCTATACGGAGAGCTTAAAATCTCGCAAAGCGCATAATCTAGGGATGTACCGTATGCAAATTTTTGACGATTCAACGACCGGCATGCATTGGCAAATACATAAGGGCGGCGGCTTCCACTATCATGAGGCTGAGCAGAAGAACGAAGCGCTGCCGGTATCCGTCTTCCTTGGCGGACCTCCGGCATTGATCGCTTCGGCCATTGCGCCGCTTCCGGAGCATCTGCCGGAGCTCTTAATGGCTTCGCTTATCCTAGGCGGCAAGCTGCCGGTTGTATCCGATCCGCACAGCAAGCACCGCATTCCGGCGGAAGCCGAATTTGTCATCAGCGGACAGGTACCGCCGCATCTCCGCCGTCCGGAAGGTCCGTTTGGCGATCATTTTGGCTATTACTCGCTTATCCATGATTTCCCGGTCTTTAACGTAAATCATGTCTGGCACCGCAAGGATGCGATCTATCCGGCGACGATTGTGGGCAAGCCTCGTCAGGAAGATTACTATTTGGGCGAGTATTTGCAGCGCCTTCTGGCACCGGCCTTCCCAATGGTAATGCCGGGCGTACACGAATTGTGGGCATATGCGGAAGCGGGCGTACACGCGCTTGCCGCAGCCGTTGTCCGGGAATCCTATTCCCGTGAGGCGCTGTCGACTGCCTTCAGTATTCTGGGCCAAGGCCAGCTTACCTTGACCAAGTTCCTGATGCTGACGGACCAGCCGATTGACCTGTCGCGGTTTGACGTATTGCTTGAGACGGTGCTTGAGCGGTTCCAGCCGCAGACGGATCTGTTTGTATTCGATGAAACCTCCCATGATACGCTGGA
This sequence comes from Paenibacillus glycanilyticus NBRC 16618, assembly GCF_004000805.1. Lineage (GTDB taxonomy): Bacteria > Bacillota > Bacilli > Paenibacillales > Paenibacillaceae > Pristimantibacillus > Pristimantibacillus glycanilyticus. The sequence continues at coordinate 14,073 of NZ_BILY01000018.1, read as the reverse complement.
TTATACGAGCGGTAAATTCAACCACGGCAGCAAAGCGGTTATGCTTGGCGTCGGAAAGCCTGTCAGAGAGCTGCCTTCCCGCTATGAAGAAGGCGTGATCGAGGAAATTACGAACGCTCAGGTCTATTGCCGCGGATGCCTTGTTGTATCCGGAGCATCCTATGAAGCAGAGCCGCAGCTTGCGGAGCGTCTGCTGACAAGGCTGGCGGAGCGCGGGACGGAATGGCCGCTTGTTATTCTTGTGGACGACGCAAACGTTGCGCATGGGCAAACGTCCTTCTTGTGGACGGTGTTCACGCGGTTTAATCCGGCGGACGATATTTACGCGAATGCCGAAATTCGCCGCCATCATTTCGGCTACAAGCTGCCGATCGTTATCGACGCGAGAATGAAGCCGGGCTATCCGGCAGAGCTGTTCACGCGCGAGGATATTACCAAGCTGGTTGACAGCAGATGGAACGAGTACTTCAAATCCTAAGTTGCGAAGAGAGGCGGGGATGGCCGATGCTGCGTTTTCTATTTGACGAACCGGAAAGGGAGCCGCAAGGCCGCCTTGCAGACACGTTACAGCTGATGAATCAGTTCGTCGCCATTCTGCACGAGAAGATTGAAGCGGGCAAAGACAACGACCATAAGCTTCGTACGTATGAGGTATGGACGAAGGGCTTGGTCGCTTCCTTGAACGAAATCGAGCAAAGCTGCTACGCGGCTAGGCGGTTTAAGGAGAAGATCAAGTCGCCTTCCGTCAGTCAGATGTCGGAAGAGGAAGAGCTTAATTACCAGCGCTACGTTTATTTTGACAAAAACGCGTTTATCCGCATTTTTGCCCTGCTGGATAAGCTGAGCATTTTTCTGAATGACATCCTTGATTTAAAGACGGAGAAGATCAAGCCCCATTTCTCCTACTTTACCGTTCTGCGCAATATGCGCGACAAGAAGGCGCATCCGGAACTGACCTGGAAGCTTAACGACATCAAAGAGAGCCTGAAGGAACCGATGGGACGGCTGCGGAAGCGCCGCAATACCGAGATTCATTACATGAATACGGAGATGCAGGACGATCTTGCGCAGGCTCATAAAATGTACGGACAGGAAGTACAATTAGAAAATATAGCGGCACAATCGGACGATCTCCAGCATGGACTGCAGATGGTGACAGGATCATTACGCCTAACCTTTGACTATGCTTGCGGACTAATACGAACCAGGTAGGCTTTAATCGCGAGGAGGAATGCTCGTGGAGCTGATGGGCAGAACGGCGCTTGTAACCGGAAGCGCCAAAGGGCTTGGCAAACGGACTGCATTGCAGCTCGCAAGTCTTGGCTGCAGCATCGTGTTAAACTATCTGGAGAGCAGGCAGGAAGCGCTGGAGCTTCAGCGCGAGATCGAGCGGCTTGGCGTAAGAGCAACCGCCATACAAGGCGATATATCCGTTCCGGCAGGGGTAGCGCAGCTGGCAGCCGAAGCGGAAGCCTGGAATGGCGGCATCGATATCCTGGTGAACAACGCAGGCCCGTTTATACGCGAGCGGCGCTTGTTCGCGGATTATCATGAGGACGCTATCATTCAACTTCTAAACGGTAATTTGCTTGGCGTAATGCTGCTGGACCATAAGCTGCTTCCAGGCATGCGTAAGCGCGGCTGGGGGCGTATTATCCATCTTGGCTTCGGACATGCGGATGAAGCCAGGGCATGGCCTCACAGGGCCGTATATGCGGCGGCGAAGACCGGTCTCGTCTCGTTCACCAAATCGCTAGCGGTCGAAGAGGCGCCCTCCGGCATTACCGTCAATATGATAGCACCCGGCGATATTAGAGGCCTTAACAAGGAGCGGACGATTGACGAGGCGGCGTGCGAGAGGGAATTCGAGTCGCCGGTCGGCAGACCGGGAACCGGTGAAGATATCGCGAGGGTAATCGGATTCCTTTGCCAATCGAGATCGGATTATTTGACCGGCAGCGTTATAAACGTAACCGGCGGTTTCGATGCGATTCGTTCAAACATAATCGGATTATAAGGAACAAAAAAAGAGTCTTGCCTGCTTAAAGCGGGCAAGACTCTTGCATTTTAGAATACTTGAACAACTTCCTGTACGCCTTCAACTTCCTCGAGCAGCGCGCGCTCGATACCGGCTTTCAGTGTAATCGTGGAACTTGGGCAGCTTCCGCATGCACCCATCAGACGAAGTTTAACGATACCGTCCTCTACGTCTACCAGTTCTACGTCACCGCCGTCGCGTTGCAGGAACGGACGCAATTTATCCAGTACGTCCAATACTTCGTCGTACATTGTATCTTGTGCTTGACTCATTGCAATCATCTCCTTTCTCCCCTATTATAGTACAAAGTGCGAGGAATGAAAATGGATATCAACCGTTAAGGCCAGGTGATCTAAAAATTGTCAAAACCGCTTATCGAGTTCTGCAACGGCAACATGCATCACGGAACGGAAGCTCTTATGAAGCAGTATGAACTAGACGATCGGCTGAAGGTGGTCGAATACGGTTGTCTTGGCAACTGCGGAGAATGTTATTTAAAGCCATTCGCGTTAGTTGACGGCAGCATTATCGCTGCCGAATCCATAGAGGATCTGGAACGCCGCATTCGCGAAGCCATCAGTTTAAAGCAAAATTAACCAAAGTGGCGTTTCGATTTCCAGAGAATTCCGCTCTTGATCAAACGCGGGATTTTACCCATCATTGGCGTGCTGCCCATGAGTCCGAAGCCGCTCTTCTTGCCAAGGGAGCCCATAACGCCCTTCAGCTTGATTTTGCCAAGCTTAGGCGTTTTGTTGTTCCAAATGGCATGGATAGCTTCCGCGATTTGCTTGCCTTGCGCGCCGGCCGCTTGCCCGCTAGGGGAGAATGGCAGAGACGCGCAGTCGCCGCAAACAAACACATCGGTGTAATCCGGCAGCTGATGGAACTCATTGATGATAAGCCGGCCTTGTTTGTCCTTCGGCAGATTCATGCGCTGTACAATCTCAATCGGCTGAATGCCGGCTGTCCATACCGTTACGTCGGTAAGGATCGTTTGATTCGCATTCGCGTCGTGCAATGCGCCTTGCTCAATGCGGCAGAGCGAAATATGGCTGAGCATCTCAACTTCATGCTCTCTGAACCAGGAAGCCACAAACTTCTGCAGCGAGCCAGGGAAGGCCGACATGACGCTTGGTCCGCGGTCAATGATGCGGATGTTCAGGTCGGAACGGGCTTCGCGCAGCTCTGCAGCCACTTCCACGCCGCTAAGGCCGCCGCCGATGATCGACACTTGGCCGTAAGGCTTCACGTCGTTCAGCATCTGGTAAGTTTTGCGTGCATTCGAAAGAGTTTGAATGCTGTTTGAGAACTCTTCCGCGCCTTCGATGCCGTGGTAATTATCCGTACAGCCAAGTCCGATTACGAGCCACTCGTAATCGATTGGATCTTGACCTTCCAGATAAACAAGCTTTTTGTCCAGATCGATATCTACAACTTCCCCAAACCGGGTTGTCAGACGCGGGTCCTGCGGAAATTTTACGCGGATATCCAAATCTGAAACCGTTCCGGCTGCAAGTGCGTAATATTCTGTTTTAAGGCCTTGATAAGGCATGCGGTCCACGAGGATGACTTCAACGTCGATTGGCAGCTGTTTCTCGATCACGTCTGCCGCGATAGCCTGGCCGCCGTAACCGCCGCCCAAAATAACAAATTTTCTCATATGATTCCCTACCCAACTCCATAATGATGAATGACTTGTTGTGTGCCTAATATGTGCGTCTAGCCGCGTGATTACTCATATACTTTAATTTCGTTATAGAACGTATCTCTCTCCACTGGGATACGTCCGGCTCCTTTAATGAGCCATAAGAGATCCTCACGCGTAATGCCTTCCGGCGTAAGAGCGCCCGCCGCATGACTGATTTTTTCTTTTACAATGGTACCGTGAGCATCGGATGCGCCCATCGTCAGAGCGACCTGAGTCAGCTGCGTGCCGATGTTGATGAAGTAAGCTTTAATATGCTGAATGTTGTCCAGCATCAGGCGGCTGATCGCGATCGTCTTCAGATCCTCGAATGCCGAGTTGCGGCGACGGATACCGGCTTTCGGGTTAATCGGCTGCATAGAAAGCGGAATGAATACCTGGAAACCGTTTGTTTCGTCTTGCAGCTCGCGGATCTGCATCATGTGGCGAATACGGTCCTCATGCGATTCGATCGAGCCGTACAGCATCGTTGTATGCGTGCGCAGGCCAAGATTATGAGCGGTGCGGTGCACCTCTAAATATTGGCTGACGTCGGCTTTATCGACGCGCATTTTTTTGCGGTAATGATCGGATAATATTTCTGCGCCTCCACCTGTCAGCGATTTGAGGCCGACCTTCATAAGCTCTTCCAATACTTCCTTGTAGCTTAAGCCACTAATACGCGAGAAAAAGTCGATTTCCGCAGCGGTGTAGGCTTTAAGCGTTACTTCTGGGAAGCGCTCGTTTAATGCCTTCAGGGAATCGACGTAATATTGGAACGGAACATGTGGGTTATGCCCGCCTACAATATGGAATTCTCGTACACCAGGGTGGAAATGCTGTTCAACGTACTCAATCATTTCTTGACCGGATAAGGTATAGGCGCCTGGTGCGCCTTCGTCTTTACGGAAGTTACAGAATGCGCAATGCGCTTCGCAGACGTTCGTAAAGTACAAGCTCATGTTTTCGATAAAATAAACTTTTTTACCGTTCTTGCGAAGGTTTACTTCATTAGCTAGTTGCCCAATCGTAAGCAGATCATCCGATTGATACAGGAATACACCGTCTTCAAGCGTAAGGCGTTCCCCGTTACGGACTTTGTCGATAATCGACTGCATTTGCTTGTTATCAGATGGAATGGCGATGTTCATCTTGGCAACCTCCTTTTTCTCAAAAGTTAGTTATGCGTAGTGCTGCGGCATGCTGCCATTTACCGTTCAAGGAAGAGTGGAATAAATTCAGGCTATGCCTTTGTGAAAAAAATAACTTGCTCATCCGATTAAGAAAGCTTCCATTATTATAAACCCGTACGCAAAAGGCGGCAACACCTAAAGTCTTCAACTCGTTCCAATAGGAAGGCTCTCATCTCTTGAGGAAGCGGAGGAAGAGGAGTATACTGTAACTATAACGGTACATTTATTTTTATTTATATAGAGGAGGGAAGAAGCATGATCACGATTAGTGAATCGGCATCTGACAAAATTAAAGAAATGCTCGAGGAGGAAGGCACACCCGGGCTGTTCCTGCGCATTGGCGTGAAGGAAGGCGGCTGCACGGGCTTCTCCTACGGCATGGGCTTCGACGATGAAGAGAACGAGAACGACAAGTCGATGGAAGTCGCGGACCTGAAAGTAGTCGTAGACGACGAAAGCTTGAAGTATTTATACGGTCTAATCATCGATTGGAAAGAGTCGGCTATGGGCGGCGGCTTTACGATCGAAAATCCTAACGCAACCGCTACATGCGGCTGCGGCTCGAGCTTCCGTACCGCTGCGGCAGCTGGGAAACCGGATAGCGACTGCTGATTTGTGGATGGCTGAGCATTCTGTGCTCAGCCATTTTTTTTTGATGGCCGGGGCAGGCTGCGCAAAAGAATGTTCTTCCAATCGCCATTGCTACCGGATCCACTTTGAATCAAATTGGATAGATGGGATCCGGTAACAAAAGCGAGCACTCCGTTTCTCCAGAACATTCTTTTGCTCCGCCTGTTTGGCGAATCAAACAATAAGGCATTCGCAAAAGATTGGCGCAGCCAGTCTTTTTTTGACCTGTTTAGACAGGTTGGATAATCAACCTGTCTAAATAACATAAACGGCGTAACGAGGTATACTTACCTGTTACGCCGTTTTGGTCTTAAAAAAGAAGTCGACGGTGGAACGGAGGAAGTGAATGCTCTTGAGAAGCGCAGCGTCCGCCTTTGTATTCGGATTGTAACCTTGAAACCTTGTTCAAACAATCCGAATACAACAGCGGTCGAAAGAGCGTTCACTTACGCAGTGGCCACCAACCGACAATCAAGCCCTACCTCGTCATTTTCCGAGAATTCATCCAAAGAGGAATACGGAACACCAGGTTGATGAGCAAAACGAAGAACACGAGTACCGCCGCCGACTTCTGGGCGATATCCTGGGCGTCCGGAACGATAGCCTCGGACTGGACATACCACAGGTGAACGGCAAGCGTCTCGCCCGGCGAGAAGAGGCTGAAATCCCACATTTCGCCGGAGGTTGTAACACCGGCCGTCAGGATGATAACGGCGCTTTCGCCAAAGGCGCGGCCCGCTACAAGACAGATCCCCGTAATAATTCCGTTCATGGCTGCAGGGATCAAGACGCGAACGATCGTCTGTAAATGTGTGGCTCCCAGCGCGAAGGAGGCATTTTTCAGTTCCTTCGGCACGGCACGAATCGATTCTTCCGTTACGCGGGTCAGAACCGGCAGGTTCAAGAACGCCAGGCTGACAGCGCCGCCGAGAATCGTAAGGCCAAGCTGGAACATCTCAACGAACAGAGCGATACCAAACAAACCAAAGATGATCGAAGGGACGGAAGCAAGCCCCTCTACGCAAATCCGCACGAACGAGATCAGCTTGTTGTCCGGCGCAAATTCGGCGAGATAAATACCCGCGGCCATCCCGAGCGGAATAGCGATAACAAGCGACAGGAACAGGATATAGAAGGAGTTCAGCAGGGCAGGCCCGATACCGCCGCCTTCTTCAATCTCGCTCGGCAGGCCGAACAGGAAGTCCCAAGAGAGCTTTGGCAGGCCGTCCTTCAGAATAAGGAACAGGAGGCCGAGAATAAAGAGTACGATGGCAATGCCAACGGTCCAGACCAGAATCGTAAACAGACGGTTATTAAAGCTGTTGATTCCTTTTTTGCCGCGGAAAGGATTGGTTGTGTTTACTGCGGTGTTTACGTTGCTCATTATTGTTGAACTCCTCTCCGTTGCAGCCAGCGTACGCCTACAATCATCAGAAGCGAGATGGCAAGCAGCAGGAAGCCCATCAGGTACAGCGCATAGTTCCAGGTGGAATCGAACGGAACGTTAGCGATCTGCATAACGATGTTACTCGTTAATACCGACGTAGGCTTAAGCAGGCTGTCCGCGATTTGCGGGGTATTGCCGATCACCATGACAACCGCCATGGTTTCGCCGATTGCGCGGGCCATGCCGAGAATAACCGCGTACATAATACCGCTGCGGGCGGAAGGAATAAGCACCTTTACGACGGTTTGGAAACGGGTAGCGCCAAGGGCATAGGATGCATCGCTGAATTTCTTCGGTACGGCCGTGATCGAGTCATCGCTGATCCGGCTGATCGTAGGCAGGACCATGATGGTCAATACGAGAGACGCCGCAAGCAGGCCGTCACCCATGCCCGTGCCGGTAACGTTTCGGATCAGCGGAATAAGAACCGTGAGGCCCAGGTAGCCGTAAACAACGGACGGGATGCCGACGAGAAGATCCATAACCGGACGAAGCACGTTTTTCAGCCAGGCCGGTACGAAGGTTGACAGAAAGACCGCGATCAGGAGCGAGAGCGGAACGGAAATAATCAAAGTCAGCAAAGTAAGGGCAAACGTGCCGAAAATGAATAACAGTCCGCCGTATTGTTCGGTCTCCGGACTCCATTCGGTGGATAAGAAAAATTCGGAGAAAGACACGTCGCCAAAGGTCAACACGCCGGTGCGGAACATAAGCGCAAGGATAAGGAAAAGAATAAGACACACAAAACCGGCGCAGGCAATGCAAACGTAACGGAACAGGCGGTTCATCACGAACAGGCGCTTCCTGCGGTCAAACGGCTTTCCGCTTCCCGTCAAAAGACTGCCGCCCAGATCGATCTGGCCCGCAGTGGGTGAGGTATCTAACATATGGATTGATCGGCTCCTTCGGTAGCAAGCAGCCGCCTGTCGCTTCGCGAAAGACGGCCGCCGTTACCTATATTCGATTAACTTGGATTATTTCATTGCGGAAAGCGGGATGAACTTCAGCTTTTTCAGCGAACCGTTTTGGAACTTCGCGCTTTGCACGTATTTGATGAATTCTTTAACAACGCCTGTAGGTTGGCCTTTCGTCATGTAGTAGCCGTAGCCCCAGACTTTGTATTTACCGTTGATTACGTTGTCTACGGTTGGAGCAACGCCGTTGATGCTTACGCCAGTCATTTTTGTAGTGATATAAGCGAAGTCGAGGTAACCGATTGCGCCCGGAGTCGACTCAACGGCTGTTTTCATGTCGCCGCTTGTTTTAACTTCTTTGTAGTTGGAGCCTTTTGTCATAAAGTCCGTACCGTTCAGCGCTTTTTGTTGGAAGTTAACGCGGGTACCGGAACCAAACGCGCGGTTCACGACGATGATATCGGCATCTTTGCCGCCAACTTCTTTCCAGTTCGTTACTTTGCCGGAGAAAATGTCTTGCAGCTGTTTCGTAGTCAGGTTTGTTGCCGTAACGCTTTTGTTAACTACCGCAGCGAACGGAGTAACCGCTACTTTGTTAGCGACTTGGCCAGTGAAGGCTTCGAAGCCTGGAACGGCTTTCGTAGCGTCCCAGTCAACCGCACCGATATCGGCGATACCTTTGCGCACGGATTGAGGACCCGTGATGGAACCGGCGGCCGAAGCGGAGATTTTAACTTTCGGATTCAGCTTTTTGAATTCGTTAGCCGCTTGAAGAGTAAGCGGAAGAAGGGCGGACGAGCCGTTGATTACGATTTTACCGGACAGCTTGCTGGCTGCTTCTGTCTTAGTAGGGGCTTGAACGGAGCCAAAGCCGATGGTTGCGATAAGAGCGGCTACCGTAGCCACTTTAAGCCATTTCAATTTCATTTCATTTATCCTCCTAAAAAGATGTTAAGTTTTTGCCGATTAGCGAGTAATCGTTGTGAATTTGCCGTTAACCGGAACAGCCAGCTGGTAGTTGCTGATTGCGGCGATGTCGCCTTTGCCGGATACGATCAGCTCGGATACCGCATCCGATACGCTGTACAGCTTGCTTGCCGTACCTGTTGCAGGATCGATGGCGCTGATGCTGTTTGCATCGCCTTTTGCGGTCAAGACGATCAATTTGCCGTCAGCTTGGTTCATTTGGAACACGTCTTCAGCGCTGTAGACGGATGCCGCTTCAAGAGAAGCCGTGTTTACCGAAGCAACGCTTCCCGTGTTATCGTCTTTGATGCTTACGTAGTAAGCTTTCGAACCGTCAGCGGACAGTTCCAGGAACGCTTTGTCGCTTGCGTCTTTCGTCAGTTGAACCGGTTTGTTGTCGCCTTTAGCCGAGTCGTAGAAGAAAGCTTGCGTTTCCGTACCTGTTGGGTCGATCGTAACATCGTCCTTGCTTACGTCCGTAGCGTCATTTTTAACAACAGGTTGTTTGATTTGGAAGTAAGCGACTTTAGTGCCGTCAGCGGATACCGTAAGGTTAGCTTTGTAGTCGACTTTATCTTCCAGAACTTTCGTTACGCTGCCGTCAGCCAGGCTGAGCTTGCAGATAACGGAGTTTTTGTCGCCTTGGAAGAAGAAGATCGAGCTTCCGTCAGCCGAGAATACCATTTCGTTTTTAATCGAAGTATCCGTGCTTACTTTTGTCGATTGTTTCGTGCTCAGATCGATAACGTTAACCGTGCCGTCTTCTTCGGAATAAGCGGCTTTCGAACCGTCCGGGGATACGATCAGCTCGGATGTATCCGACGAAGTAAGCAGCAGTTCATTTTTGCCTGTCGCAGCGTCAACCAGGTAATCTTCGCGGCCGTTCTCGCCAGAAATCGATGCGATCAGCTTCGAAGCGTTTACCCATGTCACTTGATCGACATTCTCGAGGAATTTGACCGAAGTGATGTTGCCGTTGGAGTAGCCTACGCCCAGTTTGCCAAGGAAGCTTACCGGTTCAACGAATGCTGTACCGTTTACAGTCACGGCATCGCTCAGCTTAACAACATTGTGGTTCAATTGAACGGTAATGGTGCTGCCTGTAACGTTCAGGGAAGCTTCAAGAGCTTTCGCCAGGTCGCGAACGGAAGCGAGCGTTACGCCTTGCGCGTCAATCGTGCGGATTGCGACGGAATTGCCGTTGATGGAGACGGTAATGGAACCGACTTGAACCGCTTGTGCCGTTTGTACGGCCGATTGCGCCATTACTGGTGTAACGGCTGCTGCTCCAATTGCTGTTGCGAGCACGGAAATGACTACTGCTTTTTTCATTTGTAGTTCGTCACCTTTCTTATTTTCGAATAGTTGCTAGGTCCGACGGCACTACGCCGGTATGTATGAATGGCCTTGATTTCTCCCCCCGTCAAGCCGCGTCGGAACTATTTCGATTTCAAAGCTAGTCTAACAGCGGATTATTATCCCATTATTTAGAAATTGTAATGATTTTGTGAAGAAAGACCTAAGTTGATAGGGAATGTCGAAATTGCTATCCTAAAAATGACAAGAGGAGGAATGTCGGAATGTATCGGATATTTATCATCGAGGACGATGACAAAATAGGAGCTATACTGAAATCAACGATGGAGAAATACGGGTTTGAAGCGGAAAGGGCTGCTCAGTTCAAGGATTTGCTGGGGGAGTTTGCGTCCTATGATCCGCATCTTGTGCTGCTGGACATCAATCTGCCTTATTTCGACGGCTTTTATTGGTGCAGACAGATTCGGACAAGGTCTAACGTCCCGATTCTGTTTATATCAGCCCGCGAAGGGGAGATGGATCAGGTGATGGCTATCGAAAATGGCGGGGACGACTATCTTTCGAAGCCTATACATCTTGATCTGCTGCTCGCGAAGGTAAAGGGAGCTCTGCGCCGGGCTTACGGGGAATATGCCGCGGCTTCCGCCGCTTCGGCAGCGGCATCCTCGGAGCTCGAATTGTACGGACTGCGCCTTAATCTTAGCCGCAACGAGCTGGAATGGCAGGGAGAGCGGACCGAGCTGACGAAGAACGAACGGCTGCTGGCCGAAGCTTTTATGAAGAAACCGGATGAAATCGTGGCAAGAGAGCAGCTGCTCGAGGCGTTATGGGATGATGTTCAGTTTGTGGATGACAATACGCTGACCGTTAATGTAACCCGGCTGCGCAAGAAGCTCGAAGAAATCGGCATCATAAAAGCGATTGAGACGGTACGCGGACAAGGTTACCGGCTGAGCGCCGACGCCTTGCGGGAGGCCCAAGCATGATTCGTGCTTATCTCTGGGACCGTAAAGTTCTAATCGCAACCTACCTGTTAGGCTCCATTCTGGCTTGCGCGATGTTTTCTCTCGATAAGCTTCGTTATGAGAGAGCGGACGCGGGCCTTGTCTATTATTACGCCGAGCTTGCGGGCTTCCTGCTGGTTATTGGACTAGCCGTTGACTTCCTTCGTCAGCGCAGCTACTATAAGCAGCTTCGGGATGCGATTGAACACGGAACGGAGCTCAAGGCTTCGATGGTGATTACTTCCGGGATCACCAATGAACAGATTGCCGTGCAAAAGCTATTGGCCGCGCAATACGGCGCATACTTGACCGAGCTTAGCCAATACCGCCGGCAGCAGGAGCAGCATAATCATTTCGTCCTGCAATGGGTGCATCATATGAAGACTCCGGTGTCGGTTATTGATCTGCTTGTCCAGGAGGCGCTGCAGGAACAGGATGCTCCGCCTGCCCATACGGAAAGACTGCAAAGCATTCGCGAGGAGACCGGCAGAATGACAAGGGGACTCGATATGATGCTGCATACGGCGAGGCTCGACAAGATCGAGTTTGATCTGCATCCCCGTTCGGTTCCCCTGCATGAAGCGGCCCGCAGCGTCATAAACGCGCATAAGCAGCTGTGCATCCGGCATGCTATATTCCCGAGAATTGACGGGGAAGCGGTGGTGGAGACCGACGAGAAATGGCTGACGTTTATTTTGAACCAGCTGATCGGCAATGCAATTAAATATTCAAAGCGCAAGTCGGGCTCGAAGAAGCTGATTGTCAGCATTGAGAAGGAGCCCGATTTAAGTGCCGTCAGGCTGTCAGTTATAGATGAAGGAATCGGGATTGAGGCGCATGACCTGCCAAGGATTTTCGATCCGTTTTTCACCGGAGAGAATGGACGTGCGGTTGAGGAGTCAACGGGGATGGGGCTTTACTTGGCGAAGAAGGTATGCGGCAATCTCGGTCTTGAGCTGCATGCCGAATCAGAGGTTGGTTCCGGTACGAAGGTTACGGTTGTGTTTCGACCTGAAGGGATCCATTTGTTGCGTTAAATACGCAAATGCGATCGAAACATGACAAAATCGTAAGGTTCAAAGCCTCCAATTGAAAGGTAAATCGATGGGTTGATAAGGGCTGATGGAGCTATACTGAGTCCATAATCAAAACAAATGAGAAAGTCTTGGGGAGGCAGTTACGATGAGTGTATTGCGTACGAAAGGGATTGGAAAGATTTATCACTCAAAAGGGAATATGTCCTATCGGGCACTTGAGGATATCGATCTTAATATTGAAGCGGGAGAGTTTGTTGGCGTCATGGGGCCTTCCGGCAGCGGGAAAACAACGCTTCTCAACCTCCTGGCCACGATTGACCGTCCGACATCCGGCGAGCTGGAGATTAACGGCATACAGCCCGGCAAGCTGAGCGACAAGAAGCTGGCGTTGTTCCGCCGCAGGGAGCTTGGGTTTGTGTTTCAGGACTTTAACCTGCTGGACACGATGACGATTAAGGAAAACATTATTTTGCCGCTGGTGCTGGAAGGCGTAGCGCCGCGTGTTATTGAAGAGAAGCTGAAGCCGCTTGCGATTATGCTTAATATCCATCAAATTCTGGACAAGCGAACCTATGAGGTGTCCGGCGGACAGAAGCAGCGTGCCGCTATTGCCCGGGCAATCATTCATCAGCCCGCGCTGGTGCTTGCCGACGAACTCACCGGCAATCTCGATTCCAAAGCGGCGAAGGATGTTATGGACGCGCTGAAAAATATGAACGAGCGCCTAGGCGCGACGGTTCTGATGGTAACGCATGATCCGTTCTCGGCAAGCTATTGCAAACGCATTGTCTTTATCAAGGACGGCAAGCTGTTCAGCGAGATCCGGAGAGGAACGAACCGTCAGGCGTTCTTCCAGCAGATTCTGGATTCTTTGAGTGTACTGGGAGGTAATTTCGATGACGTTCCGTTCGCTCGCGCTTAGCAATATGAAAGGAAATTGGCGTTCCTACAGCGCCTTTTTCCTAAGCTGCGTATTTTCCGTACTGATCTTCTATATGTATTCGTCGTTTATTTTTCATCCGGATGTGGTAAACGGGCATATTGAGCAGGCGGCGAAGGTAAGAAGAGGAATGTTGTTCTGCCTGTACATTATCGGGATCTTCTCCTTCCTGTTTGTCCTGTACTCCAACTCGGCTTTTCTTAAAACAAGGAAGCAGGAATTTGGTTTATTGTCCTTATTCGGGATGACCAAAGCGCAGCTGAGAAAGCTCGTTATTTATGAAAGCATTGCCTTGGCCATTTTGTCCATCGGCGTCGGAATCGGACTAGGCATGTTATTCAGCAAGCTGTTCTTTATGGCTTTATCGGTGTTTTTGAAGGTCACGGACCCGATCCCGTTCGCCGCGCCCCTGAAGGCGGTCGGAATGACGGGGCTTGGATTTTTTGTTCTGTTTGTCGCGATCGCGGTCCTTACCTCGCTTCGGATCGGCAAAGCCGAGCTGATCGAGCTCTTTAAGGCCGGCCGCAAGCCAAAAGGGACGCTTTTGTACTCGCCATGGCTTGTTGCGCTCGCTCTTTTGTCGCTGGGCTCCGGCTATGTCATGGCGATTATGTTAAATTCGTTTAACTTCTTTTATATGGCCCTGCTCATTCTTGTAACGGTGACGGTCGGTACCTATTTCTTATTCACGCAGTTCAGCGTGCTGCTGATCCGTTTCCTGCAGAAACGCCATTCTTTCTTTTATAACCGTACGAATATGGTGGTTCTGTCTCAGCTGGGCTACAAGCTGAAGGATAACGCGCGTATTCTGTTTATGGTTTCGATTATGAGCGCGGTTATTCTGACCGCATCAGGTACGTTTTATCTGATGCAGATCAGTGCGAAGCATCAAATTTACCAATA
>NZ_BILY01000017.1 GCF_004000805.1 Paenibacillus glycanilyticus NBRC 16618 | reverse complement strand
AGCTGGCGCCGTACGCGGAGCAGGCGGTCCGCGCCGAGCGGGATGCCGCGGCGAAGCAGCAGGCCCGCGATATGCGGCGCCAGGCGGCGGAGGCCGCGAAGGAGGCGCTCGCGGCAGCCGAGGAGCGGCATCGCCGCGAGGAGGAGCGCGGCGCGGAGCGGCAGGCAGCGGAGCGCGAGTTGCACCGCCTCGCGGAGCTGGCGCCGGCGGTGCAGACGCTGGAGGCGCAGCGCGTAGCGGTCGAGCAGCTGGCAACGGCGGAGAAAAGCGGCGCTGCGAAGCTTGCTTCGGCGGAGGCGCTCATCGCCGAAGCGAAGGAAGCCAAGCTGACGCTGGCATTGCAGCTTAAGGCGATCGAAGGCGCGGTTGAGGCGCTGCCGGGCGTTATTGAACAAAGAAATCAGGTCCTTCAGACTGGCAAATATATTTCCAAGTTAATTGAACTGGAGAAGGAGCTTGTCTCCCATGCATCCGTGATTGATGAGCGGGCATTATCGCTTGCTCAAATCCGCGAGGAGCATGACCGGCTGGAACGCAGTTGGATTGAAGGGCAAGCAAGCCTCTTGGCCGCCCATCTTCATGACGGTCAGCCTTGTCCGGTCTGCGGCAGCCAGGAGCATCCGGGCAAAGCCGTTGCGGCGGAAGCCGTGCCGTCCAGGGAGCAGCTCCAGCAGGCGAAGGAGCAGCTATCCCGTTACGAACGCGAGCTAAACGAAGCGAAGCTACAGGCTGCGGCAACGCGTTCGAGCTGGGAAGGAAGCGCGGCGGAGCTTGCGGAGTACGGGGCGGAAGCTTCCGGGCTGGCCGAGCAGCAGGCCGAGCTTCGTAAACGCTGGAAGCAGCTGAATGAGGAAGCGGAACGGCTAGGTGCGCAGGCCGAGCAAGGCAAGCAGATGAAGCAGCGGGCGGAAGAGATCGAGCAGAAGCTGGAGCAGCTTCAGCAAGCGAAGGATAAGCTGCAGGCCGAGCAGCAGCGGATTGCGGTCGAGCGCGGCGCCAAGCAGTCGGCGCTCGAGAAGGAGCTTGAGCGCATTCCGGAGGACCTCCGTTCTCCGAAGGAGATGGAGATGCGGCTTAAGCAGCAGCGCAGTCTTGCGGAGTCTCTTGCCGCAGCTTGGAAAGAGGCGCAGGATGGACTGCTGCGGATGCGCGCGAAGTTTGCCGAAGAGCAGGCTCATGCGGAGCAGACCGAGCAGCAGCATGCCGAAGCCCGGGACAATGCGGCGCTCGCAGCCGCACGGTTCGAGGAGGAGCTTGCGAAGGCGGAGTTTAGCTCCGCGGAAGCATTCCGCGAGGCTCATCTTCCGGATCAGGAGAGACGCGCGCTGAAGGAGCAGCTCGAGGCGTATAAGACGGCCGTAGCAGCCGCCGGGAAGCGGATTGAAGAGCTGGAGCAGGAGTTAGCTGGCAAGGAGCAGGCTGACATTGAAGCGCTGAAGACGGCAATTGCCGAGCTGAAAGCGCGGATTGAGGCAGCGGCGAACGCGCTGCAGATTGCTTCCCGTTTCGCCGAGGACGCAGACAAGCTTAAGACGGCCATTGACCAGGCAGCGGCCAAGGTTAAGGAGCTGGAAGCAAAGCTTGAGCAGGTGCTGGATCTGTACCAGATGCTTAAAGGCGACAACGCACTCAAAATATCATTCGAACGTTATATTCTTATCGAATATCTGGAACAGATTTTGCATGCCGCAAACGTCCGGCTCCGTCATTTATCCGGCGGCCAGTTCGTTCTTCAGCGCAGCGACCGGCTCGAGACGCGAGGCAAACAAAGCGGGCTTGGCCTTGATGTCTACGATGCCTATACCGGCCAGAACCGGGATGTGAAGACGATGTCGGGCGGCGAGAAGTTTAATGCCTCGTTATGCCTTGCGCTTGGCATGACCGATGTCATTCAATCGTTCCAAGGCGGCGTCTCCATCGAGATGATGTTTATTGACGAAGGCTTTGGCTCGCTGGACGAGGATTCGCTTAACAAAGCGATTGAGGCGCTTGTGGATCTGCAGCGTTCAGGCCGGATGATTGGCGTTATCTCCCACGTGCAGGAGCTTAAAGCAGCCTTCCCGGCTACTCTCGAAGTGTACAAGACGAAGGAAGGCTACAGCCGGACATCCATTGCCGTAAGGTGAGTAGGCTTTGCTGATTATTGTAAAATAATGGGTTGACACTTTAGCCGGTCAAGCCGTATATTGAAAAGACATATGCGGCAATGCCATTTCTATTCGAACGGGAAGCACCCTTCGAACCAGCCTTTGGGCTTGGTTTGAAGGGTGCTTTTTTTTGTTGTCGGCTGCCGCTATGAATATTGTATAAGGAGGATTTACACGCATGACATTTCGAATGCCGGCTACTGCCTTGCTGTTAGCTCTTCTGCTGTCTGCCATTCTCCCGGCGGCGGTTGCGGAAGCGGCCGTTCATTCCTTATCCGCAACGGCGCAGAAGCAGTTCGACAAGACCAAGGCCGGGCTGCCGTCTACTGACGCGGCGAAGCTCCAGTCGCTGTATCTAAGCTTTGTCCAGCAGCAGAACGTTATTGGAGAGAAGGATACGCGGATCAAAGCAACTGCCAAAACAAACGATGACAAGGAGTCTGAGATTCGGCAGAAAATCCGGCTGATCGACAAGGCGAAGCTGGATGCGCTGGACAAGAAGGTTACGCAATTAAAGAACAATTATCAGCCTTTGTTTAATCAATACGAAGCTGCCCAAGCGGAGCTGAAGGCGGCGCGGAAGTTCGGCATCAAGGAGCTGACCGCGGCCGTACAGCTGAAGGTGGATCTGCTGGAGATTTCGGTAAAAAGCGCCAAAGAAGAGATTCGCGCCGCGCAAAGCGCGTTAAGCTCGGCTAAAACATCCGCAAACGACAAAATGAAGCGGCTGCGCGGGCAGCTTGACGCCATTAACGAAGAGGAGCGGAAAATCGCCGTAGCAAAGTCCGCGATCAGTCAGCTGAACAAGCAAAAATCGGCGGAGTGGAGCGATTTGCTGTACGCGCTGCGAGGCTATGACGGAAAAACCTCCATTCGTTCGCTTACTACGCTGACCACGGTCGTGAAGCAAATAACGGATCAACAGGCGAGGATAGAGGGCTATGAGAAGAAGATTGCGGATATTAACAAGACCGTTGCTGCCCAGCTGAATTAGGGCGGATATACGAGAAGAGGCTGTTCCCAGGGGAACAGCCTCTTTTGCTGAAGGTAGCTTATTTGTTGCTAAATTGTCGATTGCGCGGCAGCGGAGACAAGGCCTATAATGACAAGGCCGGCTGTTCCAAGCACAATCAGGCCGTTCAGCACAATGCCGATAATGGCGAATACTTTGCGGCGGTTTTTCTGAACGGCGCCAACAATGCCGAGGATCAGGCCGATAATGGCTATGCCGATGGATGCGATAATGCATAATCCGGCGATCATAATCGGTACCAAGTCAGACGGAAGCGTGCCCTCGCTTTCCATATTCTCGACTTCATTCAGGAACCCTTGGGCGTCGCCGGTTACGTTGCTCACAAACACGGTAGCGCTGATCACGCATCCAACGACAAGCAATAAAGTAACGAGTGCCAATATGAAGGAAGCGATGCCAAGTCCCGATTGCTTCACCGGTCCATTCTCCCTAACCGGAGCAAATGGATGGGAAGGCCTTGATGCGTACGGATTATCATAAGGCTGCTCGGGATTTGCGGATGAGCCGGTTTGCGGTTCTGGCTGCGAAGGATTGCGCGGTTCTTCCAAGAATGATCGACTCCTTTGTAATAAGTGGATTTCCTTGTAAGATTATACACAAACATGAAAGGGATGAAAACAAGATGTCTAATAAATATTTCGCTTACGGCGCGATAGGCGCTGCATTGGCGGTAGCTCTCGGGGCGTTTGGCGCTCACGGCCTGAAGGATACCTTGTCAGAGGATATGCTGGAGGTTTATGAAACCGGCGTCCGCTATCATATGTATCACGCGATTGGCTTAATGCTGGTGGCTTTGCTGGCAGACCGGATTGGCGACGTTAAGCTTGTGAGAGTGGGAGCGCGCCTGCTTATCGCAGGCATTATTTTGTTCAGCGGCAGCCTGTACGTCCTCGCGTTAAGCGACGTTAAAATATTGGGCGCCATCACCCCTCTTGGCGGTGTTGCCTTCCTGGCCGGCTGGGGCTGCATTGCGGCCGCGGCGCTGCGTGCCAGAAAAAAAGCATAGAATAGGCAAGGCCGCTCCCGGATGACTTGGAGCGGCTTTTTTATTGAAATTGTCCGCTCAGTCAAGGACGGCGAAAGCTGGTTGAGCATGTGCCGAAGCATGACTGCTACTTGTCAAATATAGGTCTGTTATACTGCAAGATTCATGCCATAAATGGCGAAATGCTTTGTTTTTCGACATAAAACGCCTTTATTCTACAAGAATTATTTATTGTTTTAGTAAATATTTCTATACCGCACAGACCATATCGTTTATAATGAATCTAACCTTGCTTGACCTGACAAGAGGAAGGAAGTTGGTGCGTGACGAAACGGATGGACGGTTCGCCTAATAGAGGGTATCGGGCTTCGCAGCCACAAGTCATGCTGCGGACAGCCGCTCTTGCGATAGCTATTGTGGCTGTGCTTTTCTGTGCAGCAGCCTTGTATAGGAATGCCGACCCCGTGTTGGAATTGACTTCGTCAATAACTGCCGTATTGGCGATTGCGATAACGGCAATCTTGTTTGCCAGGAACGGGCAAATGATCGGATTCCGGAATTTCCATACGCCAATCGTAGAGACACTGCTTCAGTCAGAAGCTGTTCCCTTGGCGATTTTGGATCGGGACGGCGTCATCATGGAGATGAACGTCGCCTCCAGCAATACGTTGGGCTACTTACGCCAGGACCTGCTTGGCAAGCCGCTTGCTCCGCTGCTGGAGCCGGGCAGCCGGAGCAGCCTGCAGGAGATGCTGGAGCATGCGCTTCAAGGAAAATCGGAGCAGCGCAATATTAATATTACGCATCGTTCGGGTTTTCCGCTGGAGCTGCAAATCATCAGTTCTCCCATGCTGAGAGACGACGAGGTGATCGGAACCGTCATCGTCAGCCAGGATTTGAGCGACCGGAAGCGGAATATCGAGCGGATTCGTTACATGGCTTATTACGACGATATGACGGGCCTGCCTAACCGCACCTTATTCCATATTCGGTTGAATGAAAGCCTTGCTTTTGCCAGAGAGCATGACCGGATGATTGGCCTTTGTTATTTGGATTTGGACCGGTTTAAGCTGGTTAACGCCTCGTTTGGACGCGAATTTGGCGACATGCTGCTCTTGCAGGTAGCGGAGCGTCTTACGAGTGCGATCGGCGAGCAGGGAATCGTAGCCCGGATGGAGGGCGATGAATTCGCCTTTCTGCTCCATGATATCGAATCGGAAGAGCAGCTGATCGAATTGTCGCGGGGCTTGCTGCACGCCATTGACGAGCCGTTTGAGCTGAAGGGCTTCCCGCTGCATATAACCGGCAGTCTTGGGGCGGTGACCAGCCTTGTCAATGAGGATGAAGGCTACTCGCTTCTTAAGAAAGCCGATATAGCCCTGGTCAAGGTGAAGGAGAGCGGCAAAAACGACTGCATGCTCTATTCAGAGAGCTGGAGTAACTCCTCCTTCGAGCGGCTGACGCTTCAGCACGAGATGTACCGCGCCATTCAGCGCAAAGAATTTATTCTGCTCTATCAGCCGCAATACGATCTGGTATCGGGCATGATGGTAGGCGTCGAAGCGCTGGTCCGCTGGAGACATCCGGCGAAAGGGATGATTCCGCCGGGTGAATTTATTCCAATCGCGGAAGAGAGCGGAATGATTGTCCAAATCGGCGACTGGGTGCTGGAGGAGGCCTGCCGGCAGAACAAAGAGTGGCAGGATGCCGGCCTTCCGCCGATGCCGGTATCGGTGAATCTCTCGATCCGTCAGTTCGTGCAGCAGGATCTGGCGACCAAAGTAGCTTCGGTGCTGGAGAAGACCGGGTTAAAGCCGGAATATCTCGATCTGGAAATCACCGAATCGATGACGATGGATACCGGCCACGTATCCCGCTGCCTGCTCGAGCTTACGGATATGGGAGTCGGCATTAGCGTAGACGATTTCGGAACGGGCTACAGCTCCTTCCATTACTTAAAGAACTTCCCGATTGACCGTTTGAAGATCGACCGCTCCTTCGTAAGGGATATTCAACAAGACCCTAGCGACGCGGAGATTGTTGCGGCCATTATCGCCATGGCGCATAACCTGAACATTCAGGTTATTGCCGAGGGCGTCGAGAACGAGGAACAGATGGAGTTTTTACGGAAGCATAACTGCGATGAGATGCAGGGCTATTTCTGGAGTCCTCCGGTGTCAAGCGCTGACATCGAGCAAATGCTTGGAGCGGCCTATATTCAATAATTTGTTCTAACGAACAAAGAAGCTGTCCTTTCGTCCGAATACGAGAGGGCAGCTTCTTTTCTTTAATCTTGGAAATCCTCGATCTCATTAAGCCTGAACGTATAGACCTGCTTCTCGTCCACGTGATAGACCGTAATCAGATTACCTTCCTCATCTATGTTTAGAATGCGGCAAGGGATGCTGAGCTTGATTCCAAGTCCTTTGTTCACAATGAGGCGAATTAATTTATTGCTTTTCATAAAAGCCCGGATAGAATCGAGTCCGTTGCCGGATGCGGGAACGGCAGGAGCGACGGAAGCGGCAGAAGCAACGGGAGGTACGGGAGACGGGGCTGCTTGGGCAGCTGACTTCGCGGCCAGAGGCACGGGAACCGGCTGGCTGCCGGGCAATTCCGTTTTTCGTTGATCGATAAGCTGTCCGAGCTGAATTCCGTTAAGTATGCGATAGTCGGCGTAAGCACCTTGGTTAAGCGATTTCAAAAGCTTCTCCAAGGCTGCAGCGTTGCTGTCCCCTTCAACGAGTAATTCAACCTGGAATACGTATGAGTTTGTGCGGGCCGGTTGTGTTGGTTTCATAGTTCCTCCGGACTAATAATTAATATTATCTTTATAAATATATCATCAAAAAGGTTGGACACATAGTCCTAAAAATAAGCAAGTAACCAACACTGCTTTGCAGCTTCTGCATATAATGTTGTTGCGGTTCGAACTGACCTGTCATGGCCTGTAGTGAAGGAGGTGTCCAAAATGATGAGAATGGTTCCCGTACCGCTTGGGGACGGTATTACTGCGCTTGGAGTCGAGGTGAAGCTGCCGAAAACAACCCTGCTCTCCATCTCCACGGATAGAGGTTATATCATGTGCGGAGCTCTGGATGTGGGGCTGCTTAACGATCGGCTGAAAGATAGAGAAATAATCGCGGGTAGAGCAGTTGGCGTAAAGACATTGGAGGAACTGCTTGCGGCGCCTCTTGAATCCGTAACAACTACTGCGGAATCGCTTGGCATCACTGTCGGGATGAATGGCGCAGATGCGCTCCGCTTAATGATATAGCACTCGAGTGCATGAACGAAGAGGCAGCCTCCCGCCCAAGGAGACTGCCTCTTATTGTGTTATTGCTCGAACAGCTTTTTGAGATTGACGTCAAAAGGCGCTTCGATGATGCCCTTCTCCGTAATAATGGCCGTTACGTATTCGTTAGGCGTAATATCGAAGGCAGGATTGTAGACCTTCACGCCTTGCGGAGCGGTACGTTTGCCGAAGCCTTCCGTAATCTCCTCCGCATTGCGTTCTTCGATCGGAATCTCGGCCCCGGTAGGGGTATTCAAATCGATGGTCGACAGCGGGCAGGCTACATAGAACGGAATGCCATGAGCCTTCGCCAGTACCGCAACGCTGTACGTACCGATTTTGTTCGCCACGTCGCCGTTGGCGGCAACGCGGTCCGTGCCTACGATTACGGCGTTTACCCAGCCCTTGGACATGACATGACCGGCCATGTTGTCGCAAATGAGAGTAACGTCAACGCCAGCTTGCTGCAGCTCGAACGCCGTGAGGCGTGCGCCTTGCAGAACCGGACGAGTCTCGTCGGCAAATACCCGGATGTTCATGCCGCGTTCCTTGGCCAGATAGAATGGGGCAAGCGCAGTGCCGTATTTCGCCGTAGCGAGTCCGCCCGCGTTGCAATGCGTAAGCACGCCGATATCGTCCTGGAACAGGGACAACGCATGCTCGCCGATGAGGCGGTTTGTTTCTTCGTCTTCGCTTTGAATGGCAATGGCTTCGATCAGCAGCGCCTCTTTCAAAGCTTCAAGCGAATGGCCTTCGGAAGCGAGAGCTTCGGCGCGGGCTTTCATCCGGTCCAGCGCCCAGAACAGATTAACGGCCGTTGGACGGGAAGTAGCCAGATACTCCGCAGCTTTGCGCACATCCGCAAGCCAATCCTCGGCGGAACCCGCGTTGCGGCTTCCCAGCACTACGCCGTAAGCGGCGGAAATACCGATAGCAGGCGCGCCTCTGACCTTCAGATGGCGAATGGCTTCCCATACTGCTTCTTGCGTTACAAGCGGCAAATAAACGATTTCTTCCGGCAGCAGCCGTTGGTCGAGCAGATCCAGCTTATCGTCATGCCAGATGACGGATTGCAGGCCCGCATAGTTTTCTGTAGTCATCTTGTAAATCCTCTCTTGATTCCGTATTTCCGTTACTGCTTAGCTTCGGCAGTCAGAACAACATCAATGGCTTGTTCAATGGATACCGCGCGGCGGTTCAAATGAATGAGGGAGGTGCCGATTTCCAGAGCAAGGCGCTGCGCGCGCTCGCGTGCGGCCGCATCCGGAATGGTATCGATATCGGCAACATGAGCCAGGCCGACGATGCGGCGCACAACCTTGCAGCCGGCATAACCGATTGCATCTTGAAGCAGACGGCTCATGTACAGATCCTGATAGCCCGGTGTTTCGTTAGCCATGCGGTCTACGCCATGCTCGTTCCACAAAGCGCGGAATTTCCGGTCGAATTTCGTCCACGTATCGCGGATCGTCTCGAGCAGGTAGCCGCGGAAATCGGCAAGCTCTTTCTCATCCTTGATCCAATGGCCTTGTCCCGCATAGTTCAGCAGAAGGTTGGCGATAACCGCGCCGATATCGAAGCCGATTGGGCCGTAATAAGCAAATTCAGGGTCGATTACTTTTGTTGATTCCGGCGTAGCGAAGACGCTTCCGGTATGCAGGTCGCCATGCAGCAAGGCTTGCGCGCTTGTCAGGAACTTCTCGCGGAGCAGAGCAACTTCGAGATGAAGGGCTTTATCCTCGCGGAGCGCCGCGGCGGCATCCTCAATGGCGGGTTCGATATTATTGTTGGAAGACACCGTATACGGATCGTCGAAAATCAGATCTTCCGTTATTTTGCACAAGTCCGGATTGATGAACTCTTTAACGCGCTGTTTTTTGTCCTGCTGGTTCATGCCGAGATCCGAAGTGAAGAACAGCGTATTTGCCATAAAGGTCGAAATATCTTCCGCGAATTTCGGATAACGGATGCCTTTGATAAGCCCTTGGCGCATAATCAGGTGATCGCTCAGATCCTCCATGACCGTAAGCGCAAGCTCGGCGTCATACCGGTATACAACGGGCACAAGGCTGGGAGCAAGCTTGTTCTGGAGGATCAGGGACTCGCTCTCGATCCGGGCGCGGTCGAGCGACAACGGCCAGGATTCGCCGACAACCTTCGCGTAAGGAAGGGCCTGCTTCATAATGAGGCTTTTGCCGCTTGCCGGATCGGTAATGTGGAAGACGAGATTCAAGTTTCCGTCGCCGATTTCACGGCAGTTAAGCTGAGCACCTGCAGGGAAAAAACCTTCGATGCCGCCTGCGATTTCAATCGCTTCTTGTTCGGTTAATGCATGATAAGCAGACATGGTTCGTCCACCTCCGATTTCGTATTTGAAAAGGCGTCTTAATGCCTAGTAAACTCCTCAACATAGTATAGCGGATATTATTTCGCCTTGGAATACCTCCAAATGATATAATGTTACATGATTAAGGACAAGCGGGCAATGCATGAAAGCTCCATGGAGCAAGAGTAATCACATTTTTATACGAAGGAGGTCCTTTAATGTCGAATAACGAACGGGAACCCGTTGCGCTCAAGGAATGGGCCGTGACGGTAAAAGCGCTGCGGGAAGGGCATCTTATCCTTGTTATGCGCAAAGGCGGGATTGTCGAGGAGACGCGGGATTTTCAGCTGGTGAGCAAAGGCTTCTATTTAATGCCTGCATACGAGCATCAGAAGGAGCATTTGCTGAAGGATGCTTATCAAGGGCAGATCCAGGGTATTATGCAGGGCTGGTCGCCCGACATGCCGTCCATGGAGCTGAACACTTACGCGGAAGCGGTAGAGGATATCGAGATTACGGACCAGGAGACTTTGGACCGGATCCGGGATTTCCACATTTGGACGGATACGTTCGCCGAGGAGCGGCTCAAATGGAAACGCACGAAGCCGCTGCATTTGCTTTTGCTGAGAGTATACCGTCTAGAGAAACCGGTAGAGCTGCCGATGCAGCCTGCTTATACCGGATGCAAATCTTGGGTAAAACTGAACGAGGGGATGCTTCAGCCTGCCATGACTCCCGTAATACCGGATGAACAATTCCGGCAGCAGGTTGAATTAATCAAACAAGCATTAATAGGAAGAGATATCTCGGAGGGCTCCTAATTCCAGCCGCCGGACGTTCCCGCATTGATTAATAACAAAACTTATAATAAAATAATTATTGAGAATCAATGAGAATCACTCTATAATATTCCCATTTGGAAAGCTTTTATAGGGATGAGCCTAAAAACCGATTACCAACCTTGGAGGGATAAGTATATTATGGCAACGCATTTTGTCATCGATGGCCTGAAAGCAGAGATCGAAGGAAAAGAGATTTTGAAAGGCATTAACCTTGAAATCAAAGGCGGAGAAATCCATGCGATCATGGGTCCTAACGGTACGGGTAAAAGTACTCTCGCATCCGCGCTGATGGGTCACCCGAAATACGAAGTAACGGAAGGCTCCGCTACGATTGACGGCGAAGACCTGCTGGAAATGAGCGTTGACGAGAGAGCACGCGCCGGCCTGTTCCTTGCTATGCAGTATCCTAGCGAGATTCCCGGCGTTACGAACTCCGACTTCCTCCGCAGCGCAATCAACGCGCGCCGCGAAGAAGGCAGCGAAATTTCGCTGATCAAGTTCATCCGTCAAATGGAAAAGAAAATGAAGGATCTTGAGATGAACCCTGAGTTCGCTCACCGTTATCTGAACGAAGGCTTCTCCGGCGGCGAGAAAAAACGTAACGAAATTTTGCAAATGGCTATGCTTGAGCCGAAAATCGTCGTTCTTGACGAGATTGACTCCGGCCTCGACATTGACGCCCTGAAAATCGTATCCAACGGCGTGAACGCTATGCGTTCCGAAGACCGCGGATTCCTGATCATTACTCACTACCAACGTTTGCTGAACTATATCACGCCTGACTTCGTACACGTTATGATGCAAGGCCGCATCGTGAAATCCGGCGGTCCGGAGCTTGCGGAGCGTCTTGAAAACGAAGGCTATGATTGGGTTAAAGAAGAACTCGGCATTGTTGACGAAACAGTAGGCCAAGCTTAATCGGCGGAGAAGGGAGCATAACGGGATGAGTACACAATTAACGACTCCGACGGACCGTCAATCGGCCGAAGCGCTTGCACGCAGCAAAGGCGAACCGCAATGGCTCGTCGATCTTCGCGGTGAAGCGGCTGAGCTGGCTGGTACATTGGAATGGCCGAAGCCGGAGAAAATGCGTATCGACCGCTGGAATTTGACAGCTGTCGGCGCTTACGAGCAAGGCAAAGCGGTAGGTTCGGTTGCCGAACTGCCGGAAGTAGTCCGCGAGCTGGTCGCTGAAGGCACGGAGAATATCGTTGTTCAGCACAACTCGAGCGCGGTTCTGAAGCAATTGTCTGCAGAGCTTGCCGCTAAAGGCGTTATTTTCACAGATCTCGAGACAGCATGCAAAGAGCATGCGGATCTCGTTAAACCATATTTGTTCCAAGCGGTATCCGCGGGCGAGAACAAGCTGACCGCGATGCACGCGGCACTGTGGAACGGCGGCGTATTCGTATACGTGCCTAAAAACGTTGAAGTCGAGCTTCCGCTCCAAGCGGTGCTGTTCAACAACAAAGCAGGCGCCGCGTTTGCTCCGCACATTCTGATCGTTGCGGAAAGCAACAGCTCGGTTACTTACGTGGATTATGTCGTATCCGAACCGGGTTCGATCGATGCGGCGTTCGTCCATCACTCGGTTGTTGAAGTATTCGTGAAGCCGGGCGCGCATGTTCGTTTCGGTTCCATTCACCATATGGCCGAGAATGGCGTTGACATGACGCTCCGCCGCTCCGTAATCGAGAATGACGGGCAAATGGAGTGGGTTGTCGGTGACTTGAACGACGGCTACACGGTATCCGATACGGTATCCTTGCTGAAAGGCAATGGCTCGAACTCCGATGCGAAAGTCATCAGCATCGGCGGCAACGAGATGAAGATGAGCCTTACGACGCAAGCGACGCACTTCGGCCGCAGCTCGGAGTCCAACATGGTAACCCGCGCGGTTATGAGAGACAACGCTACGGCTATCATCAACGGCATCACGAAGATCGAGAAGGGCGCTACGAAAGCTAACGGCGTGCAAACGGAAAAAGTTCTGATGCTCAGCCCAAAAGCGCGCGGTGACGCCAATCCGATCCTTCTGATCGACGAGGACGATGTTAAAGCGGGCCACGCGGCAAGCGTAGGCCAGGTTAACCCGGAGCAGGTTTATTACCTGATGTCCCGCGGAATCAGCAAGCAAGACGCTGAACGTTTAATTATTTACGGATTCTTGGCGCCTGTCGTATCGGAAATTCCGATTGATGCGGTACGCGAGCAGCTTCAGCGTTTGCTCGAAAGGAAGCTTGAAGGATGAATATAGAAGCGGTAAGGGAGCAATTCCCGATACTGCATCAGCAGGTAAACGGGCATCCGCTCGTTTACCTCGACAGCGCGGCGTCTTCCCAGAAGCCGCGTTCCGTCATTGATGCGGTTAGTCGTTATTACGAACTGGATCACTCCAATGTGCACCGCGGAGTCCACACGCTTGGTTCCCGGGCGACGGATGCTTACGAAGGTGCACGGGAGAAGGTAGCCAAGTTTCTGAATGCAAAGTCGGCGGAAGAAATCGTGTTCACGCGCGGTACGACGACGGCGCTTAACCTAGTCGCATCGAGCTATGCCCGCACCGTGTGCAAGGAAGGCGACGAGATCGTCATTACGCCGATGGAGCATCATGCCAACCTTATTCCGTGGCAGCAGGCAGCGAAAGCGACGGGAGCTACGCTGAAGTATATTCCTCTTCAGCCGGACGGCACGGTTTCGTTGGCGGACGTGGAACAGACGGTTACGCCAAATACAAAGGTCGTTGCGATGACTCACGTATCGAACGTGCTTGGCGTTGTGAATCCTATTAAGGAAGTTACGGCTATCGCGCGCAAGAACGGTGCGGTAATGGTCGTTGACGGAGCGCAAAGCACGCCGCATATGAAGGTTGACGTCCAGGATTTAGATTGCGATTTCTACGCTTTCTCAGGTCATAAAATGTGCGGGCCTACCGGTATCGGCGCGTTGTACGGCAAGAAAGAGCTCTTGTCGAACATGGAGCCGATCGAATACGGCGGCGAGATGATCGACTTTGTTGATTTGTATGAATCAACCTGGAAGGAATCCCCGTATCGCTTCGAAGGCGGTACGCCGATTATCGCGGGAGCCGTAGGACTTGGCGCCGCGATTGACTTCCTGGAGCAGATCGGACTTGACGAGATCGATAAGCATGAGAAGAAGCTGGCAACCTACGCCTACGATAAACTGTCCACGATTGAAGACGTTACGATCTACGGACCAAAAACGAACCGCGTTGGTCTTGTCACGTTCAATCTGGGCGATATCCATCCTCATGACGTATCGACCGTGCTTGATTCTTACGGCATTGCCATTCGCGCAGGCCATCATTGCGCCCAGCCGCTGATGCGCTGGCTGAATGTATCGGCTACGGCGAGAGCAAGCTTTTATCTATACAATAACGAGGAAGAGATCGACCGCTTGGTGGACGGCCTCATCCGGACAAAGGAGTTCTTCGGTCATGCAATTGGATGATTTATATCGTCGAGTCATCATGGATCATTATAAAAATCCACGCAACCGCGGAACATTGGATACTGATGCCGTCACCATCAACTTGAACAACCCGACTTGCGGCGACCGCATCTCGCTTCAGCTTCAAGTAGAGGACGGCAAAGTAATCGATGCGAAATTCAGCGGAGAAGGCTGCTCCATCAGCTTAAGCTCCGCCTCTATGATGACGGAAGCAGTTAAAGGCAAAACTTACGATGAAGCTATGGAGCTTGCCGAACGATTCTCCGGATTGATGAAAGGCGAAGACGTCGAGTTCGAGGAGAACGAAGACATCGAAGCCTTATCCGGGGTTAACAAGTTCCCTGCACGGATCAAATGCGCAACACTGGCGTGGAACGCATTGCGCAAAGGAATCGAGCAGAAGCACGTATAGAACGAATCGAATACTTGAAGGAGTGTGAATACTATGCCAGGAACAATGCCTGAAATGGAAGATTATAAGTATGGTTTCCGTGACGAGCATAAAGCGGTCTTCCAATCCGGTAAGGGATTGACGGAGGAAATCGTACGCACGATTTCCGAGATGAAAGGCGAGCCGGACTGGATGCTCGAATTCCGTCTGAAATCGCTGGAGCAATTCAACAAAATGCCAATGCCTAACTGGGGCGGCGACATGGCTGATCTTGATTTCAGCGACATTCAATACTATGTTAAGCCATCTGAGAAGCAAGGCAAGACATGGGAAGAAGTACCGCAAGAAATTAAAGAAACCTTCGATAAGCTGGGTATTCCCGAGGCGGAACAGAAGTTCCTCGCGGGCGTATCGGCTCAATACGAGTCCGAGGTCGTATACCACAGCATGCAGGAAGATCTGGAGAAGCAAGGCGTTATCTTCACCGACATGGATACCGCGCTTCGCGAATATCCAGACCTTGTTAAAGAATATTTCAGCACGATCATTCCTCGTACGGATAACAAATTCGCAGCTCTGAACAGTGCGGTATGGTCCGGCGGCAGCTTCATCTATGTTCCAAAAGGCGTGAAATGCGAAGTTCCGCTGCAAGCTTACTTCCGTATCAACTCCGAGAACATGGGCCAATTCGAACGTACGCTGATCATCGCCGACGAAGACAGCTTCGTACACTACGTAGAAGGCTGTACGGCTCCGATCTACAGCACGAACTCGCTGCATAGCGCGGTTGTAGAGATTCTCGTTAAGAAGAACGCTCGCTGTCGTTATACGACGATCCAGAACTGGGCGCCTAATATCTACAACCTCGTTACCAAACGCGCGGTTGCGGAAGAAAACGCGACGATGGAATGGGTTGACGGCAACATCGGCTCCAAGCTGACAATGAAATATCCTGCGGTAATCCTGAAAGGACGCGGCGCAAAAGGCATGGTGCTTTCCATCGCCGTTGCGGGCAAAGGCCAGCATCAGGATGCAGGCGCGAAAATGCTTCACCTGGCTCCTGACACAACTTCGACGATCGTATCGAAGTCGATCAGTAAGCATGGCGGTAAAGTAACTTATCGCGGTCTCGCATCGTTCGGACGCAATTCCGAAGGTTCGAAATCCAACATCAAATGCGATACGCTTATTCTCGATAACGAATCGACATCCGATACGATTCCTTACAACGAGATTATGAACGACAACATTACGCTCGAGCACGAAGCAACCGTATCGAAGGTATCCGAGGATCAGCTGTTCTACCTGATGAGCCGCGGATTGTCCGAAGCGGAAGCGACGCAAATGATCGTAATGGGCTTCATCGAGCCGTTCACGAAAGAGCTTCCGATGGAATACGCGGTTGAGATGAACCGTCTCATCAAGTTTGAGATGGAAGGCTCGATCGGTTAATAAATGGTTAGGATACGTGTCCGAGATTCTCGGGCACGTATTTTTTGTTTGGAAGGGAGGCGGGATTAGGAGTGAGCTTGCCTTGTGTGAAAATGTGCAAAATAAGAAATGCCCGTCCAATCTGGACGGGCATTTCAACGTACAGCAATTCCTTTAGAAAATAATTTCCTTGATTTCATACTCGCGGTCAACGGTAAGATCGATAAACCGTTCGCCCGTTTGAATAAGCGGTCGGAAAAATTCGGTTGGATGGGTCATGACGATGGTTCCCACTTCGCCGGATTCGAGTACGGCTTTTTTGCCGATAAAGTTAGGGATCATATGCTTGATAAACGTATGGGTCGTATGCGCATCCAGCTCGTTGAAGCTCATCTTGTACAGCTCCTTCAATACGTAGAACAGATCGCGCTTTTTCTTGTAGACGCGTTCGGAGATCATCGCGCTGTAAATATCAACGACGGCAATAAGCTTGGCTACCGGATGTATCTCGTCGCCACGCAGGCCATGCGGATAACCGCTGCCGTCATTGCGTTCATGATGCTGAAGAGCGCTTAGCGCCATTATTTCCGATTCGTTCTCAAACGATTGTTTGATAATATCATAGCCGTAAAGCGTATGCTTCTTTACTTCCTCAAATTCCTCGTCGGTCAGCTTGGCTGGCTTGTTCAGTATGCTGGAAGGAATTCTGCTCTTGCCGATATCATGGAGATAGCCGGATTTCGAAATTTCAAGCGCTTCCAATTCCGTATAGCCAAGCCATGAGGCCAAGTAATAAGATAACATGCCCACTTGCACGGAATGCTGATACGTATAATCATCAGCCGTATTTAACAGAAGAAGCATGGAGACAACATCGCGCTCCATTTGGAAATTTTTAAGAAGAGGCTGGAAGGCGGCTGCGACTTCGTCCTGCTTGACAACTCCGCCATCCGTTGCTTTCTGGAACAAATCCTGAAAGCCTTTGACGGCATTCTCGTAATCGGGACGCACATTGGGCAGCCATTTGGGATTTACGGTAGTCTCAAGCGTACGATGAACCGGTTGCTCTGTTGTCCGCCGTTCCTCAATGTCAACATAGTCAACTTGATGCTGAAACAGCTTCGCAATATCCTTTTGCGCTAGGACGGTACCCTTGGACAAAACGTGCAGGCCGTATCCGTTAAAGGTGTCCTTAAGCAGGATATCTCCCTCTTTTAAATCTGATATATGCAGCCTCATCGTTGCACCTCTATAGTAAATTATGTACAGAATATATGAAATAATAGTAACAATGAATGAATGTTATGGCAATAAGAGGGATGCGAAAACATGACTATTGTCCTATACGTTTAGCACCACTCTGCGAATTTCCATCCATTAATTGGATAAGGGCTCGATGGGATTCCAAGGGCTGCCCTGCTGATGCCCTTTCCATTCGGAACCGTCTTCCCAAATTTCCTTTTTCCATATTGGAACGATCTGCTTCAGTCTTTCGATGGCATACCGGCTTGCTTCATAGCAGGCATCTCTATGGGGGGAAGAGACAGCGATAACGACGCTTGTCTCCGCCAGGTCAACAACGCCGATCCGGTGGGAAATCGCCGTTAACGTGCCCGGCCAGCGTTCATTAAGCTCCGCGCCAACCTGTTCCATCGTACGTACGGCCATAGGCGCATACGCTTCGTATTCCAGACGGACCGTGCGCTGCCCATTGGTCCATTCTCGCGTCGTTCCCACAAACGCAATCGCGGCGCCATGTTCGGGCACAATGACTTTAGCTAGCACTTCATCCGAAGTCAGCGGCTGCTTCGTAATCACGTAACGGCCGTCCGCTGAAGAGCATTCCGATCCGTCTGCTTCATTCTGCTCCGGCTCTCCGCCCGAGACGGGAGGGAGGACCGCAAGCTCGTCCGATGCTTGAATAACGGCATCGTCGGAAGCATAAGTCTGATTGCAAGCCACAAACGAAATACGCACAAGATCTGCCTGCTCCGGAAAACGGCCGGCGAGCTCCTGCTTGAGGGCTTCTACCGTCATCGAGGGAGTGTCTGTCTCTATTTGAATGACCGGGCTGCCGAATCGGTCGGAAAGCCCGGCGAACAACTGGATTTTCCAAGTATACGCCATGTTATATAACCTCTCATCGCTAAAGGGTGAACTCCGTATTAGCATACCATAATCATGTGAAAAATGTTATTCTAGTAGAAGAGAAAAGGAGTGAGAGGCATGCCCCCATTGTTGGACCGTTTCGGGAGAGAACACGATTATTTGCGTATTTCGGTTACGGATAGATGCAATTTGCGTTGTTTATACTGCATGCCCGAGGAAGGCATGGAATTCGCTGATGCCAGTCACCTGCTCAGCTATGATCATATTGTGGAGGTCGTTCAGACGGCTGCGGAGCTTGGTATTACCAAGCTGCGAATTACTGGCGGCGAACCGCTTGTCCGCCCGGATCTGGATACTCTGATCCGCAGGCTGAAGGCGATTCCGGGCATTGAGGACATCGCCTTGACGACAAACGGCATGCTGCTCGGCAAATACGCCGAGGCTTTAAAGGCTGCGGGTTTGAACCGCGTCAATATAAGCCTGGATACGCTTGATCCCGCGAGGTTCAAGTTTATTGCCCGCCGCGGCGAGCTGAAACGGGTCATTGAGGGGATTGAGGCAGCCGGCAGGGCTGGCCTTGCTCCGATTAAGCTGAATTGCGTATTGCTCAAAGGAATTAACGAGGACGAAATCGCTTCGTTCCTGAAGCTGGCATACGAGCAGCCGATGCATGTCCGATTTATTGAATATATGCCGATTGGCCATGCGGACGATAATTGGCGCAACCATTATTTGCCGTTGTCGCATGTGCTGGATACGGCACAGCGCGAGGGCTACTCGATTGCAAGACGTACGAACGTAAAAGGAAACGGCCCGTCCGATGATTGGCAGATGGAAGGCGGCAAGGGCTCCTTTGGCCTTATTCATCCGGTCAGCGATCATTTCTGCAAGAGCTGCAACCGGCTTCGCCTGACGGCAGACGGTTCGATGAAGCCATGCCTGTATTGGGTGGATGAGCTGAATGTGAAAGCGGCGCTTGGCGATCCCGAAGCGATGCGCGACATTTTCTACAAGGCGATGGATCTGAAGCCTGAAAATCATGAAATGGCGGCTAAGCTGGCGAATGAGGCGTTGTCCCATACGCCAACCGACCGCCGAATGTCTCAAATTGGCGGGTAACGAACCGGAGGAGGCAGGCATGACATTCTCAAATCGATCAATTCTAATTCTGCATAGCAACGATATTCATAGCCGTCTCGAGAATGCAGCAAAAATAATGACTTATATAGAGGAACAGCGTGCCGCCTACGGCAGCGAACATATTCTCTGCCTGGATATCGGCGATCATATGGACCGCATCCGGCTGGAAACCGAGGGCAGCGACGGCATGGTGAATGTCGAGCTGCTGAATGCGGCCGGCTATGATGCGGTGACGCTTGGCAATAACGAAGGCTTAACGTATTCGAAGGATACTCTGGAGCGGGTATACCGCGAGGCGAAGTTTGCGATTCTTGGCGCCAATATGCGCGAGCTCGATACCGGCAAGCTGCCGGAATGGCTGCTGCCCAGCACGGTTATGGAGAAGAACGGCATCCGTATTGGTCTCATCGCCGCTACGGCCCGTTATACGGACTTCTACGAGCTGCTTGGCTGGGATCTGACTGATCCTCTTGAAGCCATTGGAGGAGAAGTGAGGAGGCTTAGAGAGCAGGTTGACGTGATAGCCGTCATGTCTCACCTCGGGATTAACGTCGATAAGCAGATGGCGGAAAAAATACCGGGCATCGATCTGATCATGGGCGGGCATACGCATCATTTGCTTGAGGAGCCGCTTGTTATCGGCGGCACCTCAATTTGCGCCGCCGGGAAATACGGCGAGCAGATCGGACGCGTCGAGCTCGAGCTTGACGAGAGCGCGAAGCGTCCCATTATCCGCGCAGCATGCGTGCCGATGGCCGCCTATGCGGAGCATCCCGCAGCCGCCGCGATAATCGGCGGCTACCGCGAGGCGGGCGAGCGGCGCCTCAGCCGGGTTATCGCCCGGCTGGATGCGCCGCTGCCCGCCCTCCCCGAGCGGGAATCGCCGCTCGGGAACCTGCTGGCCGCCGGCCTGCGCCGCCATGCCGATGCCGAGATCGGCATCGTGAACACGGGGCAGCTGCTAGGCGGCCTGCAGCAGGGCGACGTGACGGAGGGGCAGCTGCATGCCCTCTGTCCGTCGCCGATTAATCCGTGCCGCCTGCTGCTCAGCGGCGCGAATATCCGGGCAGCGCTGGAAGAAGCGCTGCTGCCTTCCTTCACGGGCATGCCGATCAAAGGCTACGGCTTCCGCGGCGAGGTGCTCGGGACGCTTGCGATTGACGGCATGGAGGTCGAATACGATCCGTCCCTACCGGAGCTGCATCGAATCGTGTCGATTCATGTTAACGGCGAGCCGCTCTCCGACGAGCGGGAATACGTGGTTGGCTGCATCGATATGTTTACGTTCCATATCGGCTATTTGTCGCTGGGACAGGCGACGGAGGTATCCTACTATCTGCCCGAATTCATCCGGGATCTTCTTGCCGAAGAACTGAAGGAAGGACATGGAATCAGCGCTTGTCACCGAGAAAGATGGAGAATATTGTCGAATTTTTAGTATAAAATGGTTGCCAAGCGTGAATTTATACCTTACATTAACAATACGGATAGTTTTGACCGAATATAAGAATGTATAAGTTTTTTCTGTTAGTATAGACACCGTTTTGTTAAGGGGAAGGATCAGGAACATGCGCTTGGTACCCATATCGCAATGCCAGCCTGGCATGAGACTTGCCAAAAAGATTTTCTCGGGCGACGGATTAGTCCTCTTGGGAGAAAACATGGAATTAACGAGTCGCCATATTTTCCGCCTGGAACAATATGGTATTCATTATGTGTTTATTAAGGATCCGAGGACGGATGATATCGTTGTTCCTGAAATTATAAGCGAAAATACGATCAGTCTCGCCTTGAAGGAGATCAAAACGAATTTCCGCGCGATGATGGAGTTGCCGAAGCAGAAAAAAGGCGCTCCATACCCGTACATCGCGCAGCCTTTCAAACAGATCATGAATATGATTATCGATGATTTATCCAATCATAAAGATGCCATGATTATGTTGATGAACATGGGGATTGTCGACGAATACCTCTATCAGCATTCGCTGAATGTCTGCGTATATACGACATTGCTTGGCTCTGCCCACGGATATGCAAGAGAGGAATTGATGAAGCTCGGAATGGGCGCATTGCTTCATGATATAGGGAAGACGCAGATTCCGATGGACGTGCTGAAAAAGCCGGGCTCTTTGACCGATCATGAATTCCAGATGATGCGCAATCATGCCAAAATCGGATTCGAGCTTCTGAAGGATGAGCCCAATATGCCGTTAATTGTCGCGCATTGTGCGTTCCAGCACCATGAACGGGTTGACGGAAGCGGTTATCCGCGCGGGATTAAAGGGGACGAAATCCATGATTTCGCCAAGTGGATCGGCCTGGTTGATTCCTATGACGCCATGACGACAAACCGCGTATACCGTGCGCCTATGCTGCCTCATCAAGCAATCGAATTGCTGTATGCCGGCACCGGCACCTTATACGAACAGCAGATGGTGCAGCTCTTCAGAGACAAGGTCGCTATTTATCCAATCGGGATAACGGTCAAGATCCATACGGGCGAGACCGGAGTTGTCGTCGATTTCAACCATTCGTATCCGCACCGGCCAATTATCCGGATGCTCTATAACGAAGCGGGGGAAGAGCTGGTCGTGCCTTACGAAATCGATTTATCGAAGCAGCTCAGCACGATGATTGTCAGCGTAAACGGCGAGCAGTCGAATGTTGGTCTAGCCTCGGGAATATAATAGGAGAAAAGGAGGCTGTCCGGCCTCTTTTTTCGTTTTTTATACCTATTTCCATTTGCTTCATTCCCCTTCGAACATTACAATGGTATAAGCTATACCCAATTTAACCATGTAAGTCAGGTGCTGATATTAATGAATACGATAGATTACGCTTTGAAAAACAATACCCTCACGCCATTATCTCCCCTTAATGATCCTTGGGACCCGATCCGATCCTTGCAGCAATATGGACGCCATACCTTGACCAGTGTCGAGATGACCGTATCCAACCTTTGTAATATGCGCTGCGAGCATTGCGCCGTAGGCGATACGCTTGTGATGTCGGAGCCGGCTAAGCTTCCTCTAGAGCTGATGATCAAACGTCTGGATGAAGTGAAGCATTTGGAGACCATAAGCATTACGGGCGGTGAGCCGTCTTTCTCGGATCGCACCGTGAAGGAGTACATGGTTCCGCTTCTTCAATATGCGAGAAGCCGCGGCATTCGTTCGCAGATTAACTCGAATGTCACGCTGCCTTATAGCCGCTATGAGCAGCTCGCTCCTTATCTGGACGTGATGCATATTTCTTTTAACTATACGAATGCGGACGACTTCCACCAGATTGGCTTCGCGAAGGCCGGCCATGCGGTATCCCGCGAAGCCGCTGCCAAGCTGTATGACCGGATGATTGATAATGCCAAGCGGTTAAGCGATGCTGGCGTTCTTGTATCCGCCGAATCGATGATTAACTACCGCACTCATCATCAAATTGAAGAAATTCACCGGTTAATTATCGAGATGGGCTGTCAGCGCCATGAGGTGCATCCGATGTATCCTAGCTCGTTCGCGAAGGATCTCCCGGTCTTATCCAAGGAAGATATGCAACGGGCGATCAGCAGACTGCTCGATACTAGGGACAAGAATGTGTGGATGCTGTTCGGGACCCTGCCGTTCTATCAGTGCAGTGACAATCCGGAGGAACGAAAGCTCTTGTCGAGACTGGCTTCGGAGCCGAATGTGACGGTGCGTAATGATCCGGACGGCCGTAACCGTCTGAACGTGAATCTTTTTACCGGTGAAGTATTTGTAACCGACTTCTCGGATGTGCCTGCGTTTGGCAACATTAATGATGAGCAGCTGGACCAATTGTTTGATCGCTGGCTTGACCATAAGCTCGCAAAAAGCGTGAACTGCCATTGTCCGGCGGCCGCTTGCTGCGGTCCAAACCTGCTGGTGAAAGACATGTATTATAAGGATGAGGATTTCCACCAGAAGAAAGCCATTCTTTAAGCTTCCGCGCGGAAAAGGGGACATGACTTTCGGAAATGGGCGTATGCTGATAGTGGACGAAGCTCATGCGAAAGTCATAGCCCCGCTTACATAACGGTTCGTAAACTTTTCCAGAGGAAAGGAGGTATCGTTAGAGTGTCGATTAAAACGTTAGTCATGGTTGCGTTTGGGCTGTTCCTGTTGTATCTGTTGTTTACGGTTGGGGCGCCGTTCCTGCTTGCGCTGGTTGTCGCTATTTTCCTCGAGCCGCTGACCCAGTTTCTGATCCGCCGGCTTAAGACCAATCGTCTCGTAGCTTCGACGATTTCAAGCAGCCTGTTTACGGTTATCCTGATCGGACTCATGGCGCTGCTGGGTGTCAAGGTGGTCGCGGAGCTTATCGCCTTCGCGCAGAAAGTACCCAACTATGTTGGGGATG
This sequence comes from Paenibacillus glycanilyticus NBRC 16618, assembly GCF_004000805.1. Lineage (GTDB taxonomy): Bacteria > Bacillota > Bacilli > Paenibacillales > Paenibacillaceae > Pristimantibacillus > Pristimantibacillus glycanilyticus. The sequence goes on along the minus strand of NZ_BILY01000017.1, from coordinate 108,527 downwards.
CCAGTACATACGTAACCGATCTGGTCGAGAATGCAAGATCGCTTTATGCGAACTTCTCGCCGGATACCGTAGGCCAGATCGAGAATTGGCTGACCGATATGAGCAAGTCGCTCACAGGTATGGTAGGCACATTGTCGTCCTCCGTTATTTCTTTTGCTTCGGGGATTCCGAGCATGTTCATTTTCTTTATCGTCTTTCTCGTTGCGGTGTACATGTTCGGCTTCAGCCTCAATACGATGAAAGATACGTTCCTGACGCTGTTCGAGGAGAAATCAAGGCCTCAAGTCAATGAAGTACTCGAAAATTTGAAAAAGTCGATCTTTGGCTTCCTTCGGTCGCAAATTATTCTGAGTGCTCTAACCTACATCCTCTCGTTGATCGGTCTGATTATCCTGGATATCAAGTATCCGCTTGCGATTGCCCTTCTTATCGTAATCGTGGATATTATGCCAATCTTGGGTACGGGGACGGTGCTTGTCCCTTGGGGAACTTATCTGGTGATCACCGGTGACCTGTATGCCGGAATTGGACTCTACATCCTGTTCCTGTTCATGACGGTATTCCGCCGCATTGTAGAGCCGAAGATTCTGGGCGATTCGGTAGGCATCGGTTCCTTGTCCGCTTTGATCAGCTTGTACGTTGGTTTTAAGCTGGTTGGCGTAATCGGGGTTTTCCTTGGACCGCTGGTTGTCATTATCTACATGGCAATCCGCAAAGCAGGTTTATTCAAAATAAATATTAAGCTATAACGCGATCCGGCAGATACTGCCGGATTTTTTATTTTGCAATTCGATTACGTACGGAATATTTGATGTTTTTTTCGGTATTCTCCGGGGGTATACGAAGTGTGGCGCTTAAGCAGGCGCGAAAAGTAATTTATATCCTGAAAGCCGCATTGCTCCCCGACTTTAACCAGAGGAAGCTTGGTATGCGCGAGGAGTTTTTTTGCACGATCGATCTGCAAGTGATGCCTGTACTGCATGGGGCTCATGCCGGAATATTCCTTTAGACAGCGCGCCAAATAGTCGAAATGATAATTTAAATCCAGTTCAATCCGTTTGGAATCGAAAGGAAGTTCGAGCTGGTCTGCCAGGTAGGAAGCCATCATCTCGCCAATTTCGTATGTGCGGGCATTCGGGCTGTTCTCCCGTAGTCCATTCTGTAAGAGAATGAGAAGCTGACCGAAGAGGATCTCTAATTCGAAAGAGCGCGAAAGAGTCAGCTTGCTGTGCAATTTGATCATTTCTTGCAACAAGGGAACGATTGCCCGCACATTGATGGCTGCAAACTTGGGAATATCGATGATGGCGGGGGGAGGGACGATATCCTGGTCCGTTACCTGCAGCAGGGGCTGCGGGGAGATGGTCTTCTCTTTCAGTAGCAAAAGATCCGACGGGTATTGAAAATGGATCCAGTACACTTCCGTTTCCGATTCCGTGGGACGGTAGCCACCGTGTATTTTCCCGGGTTCCAGAAGAAGCATCATCCCTTGTTCAAGCATGTACGGGATATCGTTCTCTTCCATGTATAACGTACCTTTGGTGCAGATAATCAGGTCGTATACATCGAATTGGCGGCGGGCATGCACAACTCCGCTTTGCCACAGCGTATGCCCGACAGTCGTCAGCAAAGGAAATGGCGGGACGGGCAGTTCCACGACCAGCATCGTATCATCTCCTTCTAATCCATGTAGATATTGTATGATTATTAGTCGTCATTGTCTGATTAATTAAATAAATAAATGAGATACATTAGTAGATATCATACGATATCGAGTGGTTGCTCGCAATAATAAGGAGGATCAAAAAAATGATAAACCCCGAGCTGGTGCAGAGGCAGAAATGGTTTGTTAATCAACGATTCGGCATGTTTATTCACTTCAATAGCGCTACCTTTCAGTTTGCCGATACGGAAATAGAGGATTGGGAATATGCGCACGAGAATCACGACGAGCCTCGCAGATTCCCTTTTGACCCGAAGAGCTGGAATCCGTCAGAATTGGATTGCGCGCAGTGGGCTAAGGCAGCTCAATCAGCAGGTATGAAGTTTGCCGCATTAACAGCGAAGCATCACGAAGGGTTCAGCTTATGGCCGACCCGTTATACGGAGCACAGCGTGAAAAACGCAGCCATTCAGCGTGATGTCGTCAAGGAGTACCTGGATGCTTTCAGGCAGGAAGGCATTGAGGCGGGGCTTTATTTCTCTATGCTGGACTTGCACCATCAAATCGGCCGTAAGAAGTGTACGCCAGAGGATAAGCATTTTATCAAAAATCAACTGGAGGAGCTGCTGACAAGCTATGGAGAGATTCCGTTCATCATCATCGATGGGTGGAACGCGCATTGGGGCGGTCCGAATTACGAGGAGCTTCCGTTCGAAGAGATAGATGAATGGGTAAAAGGATTCCAACCGCAATGCTTGCTGATGAATATCAGCTGCGAATCGACATTGGAGCATACGGATATCGTCTTTTACGAGAATGCCGCCGGTCAGGAAATAGAAGATTCCTTCAGCGGGCCGGGTGCAAGCTGCAACATTCTGACCAAAACCTGGTTCTGGAGAAAAACCGATTCCACTATGGAATTAAAGAGTACGGATTGGGTATTGCAAAAGGTTGAGGATGCGAATCGTCACAACGTCACGTTCTTATTGAACGGGGCGCCGAACCAAAGGGGACTCCTCGACAAAAATATAGAAGAGCGCTTTGCAGAAATCGGGACGCGTTTCGTGCAGCTCAAAGAGCTTGATGACGTGCCAGCGAACTGGCTGTATCGTGCTGAGACGTCCCCTCGACACTATGGTTGAAATTAGGTGATATTGAGCTGTTTCTATTATGTAATAAGAGGAACGATAAGGATCCGGCAGCTGCTGTCGGATTTTTTTTTATTGTGATAATGGGGAAAAGCCCTGCCGGCATACAGTTATTAGGAGATGTCTAATTGTCGGGAGGGATATCCGGATGACCACCGAGAGCAATGACCGCGTGGAAAGCAACGCTAGTATGGCGGCTCAAGCTATTAACAGTGTTCCGAACGCGGCAAACGTAGCTCATGCAGAGGCAAATGCAGCTAACGCAGAAAATGTTGCGGCTGCAGCAAATAATGCCCCTATGCCCAATATGGCGCCAGTAGAGAACATGGCAATAGGCAAGGAAAATACGGGGTACAAGACCGCAAATAACACAAACCCGCTTAATCAGGTCCATGTGTATGAGCCTTTTATCGGTCCATGCGATCCATGTCCGCCGATGAAACTAAAAACTTATGTCTTACCGCCTCACCTGTTTATCCCGTATCAGCCGCAGGGGCTGCCCCAGTATCCTATCCATGAGGCATTAAGGCGGGGAACGCTCTGGCCGGCATTGTTCAGCTCCTATCAGTCCAGGTATTACTTGTAAAGTAAGAAGTAAGAATTATCACAAATGGCCAGAGGATGGCCAAATGGGTGACAATTCTTTTTAGGAGGTTGATTTTCTTGAGCATTGTTCTGGACGAACAATACTACAGCAAGCTGGAAGAGCTTCAGGCGATAAGTTTTGCCTTGGTGGAATTGACCTTATATTTGGACACCCATCCGCATGACGCACAGGCGATCCAGCAGTTTAATCAGCTTGCAATGCAGCAGCATCAATGCAGGCAGGCGTTCGAAAGCCTATACGGCCCAACGCTTCAATTCGGGAACAGCTTCTCAAATTATCCCTGGCAGTGGTCTCAAAGTCCATGGCCGTGGCAGGTGTAGCAACACGGTTTGAGCCTGTATTTCCACTTGAGAAAGGGGACGTGTCAAACGGATGTGGTTATACGAGAAGAAGTTGCAATACCCCGTCAGGGTAAGCAAATGTGATCCTAGGATGGCCAGATACTTAATTGAGCAATACGGTGGGGCGGATGGCGAATTATCCGCTGCGCTGCGATATTTGAATCAACGGTATTCGATTCCGGATAAAGTCATAGGGCTATTAACGGATATAGGCACGGAAGAATTTGCCCATTTGGAAATGATTGCTACGATGGTGTATAAATTAACAAAAGATGCAACGCCAAGACAATTGGATGAAGCGGGGTTAGGAGAGAACTTTGTCAACCATGATAATGGAATGATGTATGTGAATGCTTCGGGTGTTCCGTGGACCGCAGCTTACATCCAGGCGAAAGGAGATCCAATCGCAGATCTGTACGAGGATATTGCCGCTGAGGAGAAGGCACGCGCCACCTACCAATGGTTGATCGATATGACCGATGATGTGGATTTACAGGATGGCTTAAAGTTTCTTCGTGAACGTGAGATTGTCCATTCGTTGAGGTTTAGAGAAGCGGTTGAGATGATTAAGTCTGATTGGGGCACGAAGAAAGTTTTTAAGGTTTAATGTAACATAAAAATGCTTTTCGTAGTATACGGTCAACCAGATTATATTGGTTGGCCTATTTTTATAAGCAGCGTTAGCCGGGAGAACTTAACAAGAGTCTTACGGATCAGATCCCCTCAGGCAAGCTTACGATCCCCTATAAAGGGAGGTCGGTGGAGGAGATAATGTGCAGAAAAGGATAAATTAGGGTGAGACTACGGATACTATGCCTAATCTTGAATTAGGAGGAGTTATATGTGAACGATATTGATAACATAAAACAAAAGCAGTTAGATGCCTATCGTGTTACGGATAAAGGCGAGGCGTTAACAACGAATCAAGGTTTGAAAGTCGAGGATGACGAGCACTCCCTTAAAGTTGGTCCGCGTGGTCCGACTATAATGGAGGATTTTCATTTTCGAGAGAAAATGACTCATTTCGATCATGAGCGTATACCCGAGCGTGTTGTACATGCGAGAGGCTTCGGCGCTCATGGCGAATTTGAATTATACGAATCGCTCTCTGAATACACCAAGGCGAAGTTTTTAACCGATACGTCGATCAGGACGCCATTGTTTGTTCGATTCTCCACCGTGGCAGGATCAAGGGGCTCAAGCGATACTGTGCGAGACGTACGCGGTTTTGCAGTTAAGTTCTATACAGAGGAAGGGAACTATGATCTTGTTGGCAATAACATGCCAGTGTTCTTTATACAGGATGCGGTTAAGTTTCCCGATTTCATACATGCGGTTAAGCCTGAGCCGCCAAACGAGATTCCACAAGCTTCGTCAGCACATGATACATTTTGGGATTTCGTAAGTACGAATACTGAAACCGCTCATATGATCATGTGGGTGATGTCAGGACGAGCGCTGCCTCGCAGCTTCCGTATGATGGAAGGGTTTGGCGTTCATACGTTCCGATTCGTAAATGAGCAAGGCAAGTCACATTTTGTTAAGTTCCACTGGAAACCTAAGCTAGGCGTTCACTCGCTGGTATGGGATGAGACGCAAAAGGTAGCAGGCAAAGACCCAGACTTTAACCGTCGTGATCTGTGGAATGCAATCGAGCAGGGGAATTACCCGGAATTCGAGCTTGGAGTTCAAATCTTAAAAGAGGAAGATGAATTCAGCTTTGACTTCGATATCCTGGATGCAACAAAACTATGGCCGGAAGAGATGGTGCCGGTACGAATTGTGGGGAAGATGACTCTGAATCGGAACACGGATAATTTCTTCGCTGAGACAGAACAGGTCGCATTCCATGTCGGCCATCTTGTGCCAGGCATCGATTTCACGAATGATCCATTGCTTCAAGGAAGGCTATTCTCCTATACGGATACGCAACTGCTTCGCCTAGGAGGTCCGAATTTCCCGGAGATTCCAATTAATCGTCCGATCGCACCAGTACATAACAATCAACGGGACGGCATGCATCGGATGACAATTAATCAGGGGCAGACGAGCTATCATAAAAACAGCTTGGCAAACAATCATCCTGCGCCAGTACCGACGAGTGAAGGTGGTTACCGTCATTACGAGGAGAAGGTGGAAGGTCGGAAGATCAAGGCTAGAAGCAATAGCTTTGAAGATCATTTTAGCCAAGCTTCTATGTTCTGGCATAGCATGTCTCCGATTGAGCAAAGTCAGATCGTAGACGCATTCCGGTTCGAGCTTGGAAAAGTGATGTCCAAAGAACTTAGGCAACGTGTGGTAGATGTGTTCAGCCAGGTTGCAGAGGATCTTGCGGAGCGTATAGCCGACGGCATCGGGGCAACACCAATTAAGGGCATCGCTGCGGCGCCGACAACTATATCTCCTGCGCTCAGCATGATGACTAAGACCAAGACTGCTGTTACACGCAAGGTCGCGGTCATGCTCGGTAATGGATATCACACAACAGAGGTACAAGCACTGTTAAAAGAATTGACAGCTTCGAAAGTAACGGCGGAGATTGTGAGTAAAACGCTTGCTCCAGTAAAAGGTGTTGACGGTACGCTTATCGAGCCTCAGCAATCGCTGCTAACGGCTGCATCCGTTCTGTATGACGCCGTATATGTTTGCGGCGGAGCCCAAGGTGTGGACGAGCTGCTTAGCGACGTTTCATCAGCGGGATTTGTTCGTGAAGCATTTCAGCATTATAAGACTATTGCCGCTGTAGGTGACGGTGTTCGTCTGCTTATTTCCGCAGGCGCCGTACAGGCTGCAGGGGAAAAAGCTGCTCAATTGAATGGCGTTTTAATCGCCGAAGAACAAAGTGCAGACAAACCATTCTATAAGTCATTTATTGATGCAATTGCCGAGCATAGGCATTGGAATCGAATAATTCAGCCGTAAATAATGGAAATGATCTTATTGAGGTCGGGGTATGTGTAATTCACAGCAACTTGGTCGGTTTCTTCAAAAAATGACATTAAAAGTCGCATAAATTGCGGCTTTTTTGTTTTAAGGATTTCCATCGCGACAGTATGGAGGCGTTTTTTAAAAAAATTTTAAGCTTGCTAATATATAATGAGGCCTACATTGATCAATGTGAATTTAAGAAGTGAATTTATGAAAGCTTGTCTGATCGGAGGACTTAAAATGGCGAAAATGAAAAAAAAGTGGGTAGCGCTATGTTCGACAGCTGTTGCTGCTGTCTATGCCGCTGGATATTGGTCCACGGAGGTCGATAAACCGGAAATGCTTGTCAACGGGACATATAGCAGTCCCATCGTGTCAAGCAAAGCCTCGGTATCCGGAAACGATGAGGTACCCTCAAAGTATATCGACGGAACCTACACCGGAATGGGAAGCAATCGCCGTGGCATGATTCAGGTGACGGTCGCTATCAAGAATGACCAAATTACGGACGTCGAGATTAGCGACTTCGCCATGCACTATTCAATCGATGACGTCATCGGAATGCCAGAAGAAGTATTGCAAATTCAAAGCGCGAAGGTAGCTAATGTCTCTGGCGCCACCTATAGTACAATTGCGTTCTCGGACGCTGTGCAGGATGCATTAAATCAGGCGCTTCGAACTTGAGGCCACACTGATGAAAAAAGCCAAATTATTCATGGACACAGTTGTTCAGATTGAAGCACACTGCGGTAAAACAATGTCGGAGGAAGAGCTCGATATACGAGTTAGCAGAGCATTCGATGCCTTTCGGCAAGTCGAAAGAGCGTGCAGCCGCTTCAGTCCCGAGAGTGAATTAATGCAGGCTTGTCGCAGAATTGGAAAAGCCACAACGATCAGCCCGTATTTGTTCGAGCCGTTAAGATTTGCACTTGAGATGGCCGAATGGACAGATGGCTCATTCGATCCCTCCATCGGCCGGTTACTAGAAACAAAAGGATTCAACAGCCATTACTTGACCGGTGTAAGGACGAACAGTGATGCTGACTTATCCGCCAATTTCCGGGATGTCGAACTCAATGAAACGAATCGTACATTATGCTTGCACAAACCGCTCATTCTGGATTTAGGCGCCACCGCCAAAGGTTTTGCCATCGACTTGGCAGTAAGTGAGCTCAAAGGCTGCCCCGGATTTGTCGTGAACGCAGGAGGCGATGTATATGCGGGGGGGACAGACGAGCAAGGCGACAAATGGACAATCGGCATCCGCGAACCGAAGAGCGCAAACACCGTCCTGCAGACGCTATACATTTCCGATGCCTCAGTATGCACTTCAGGAAGCTACGAGAGACGAAGCGAAGTGGAGGAAGGTGAGCATCATATCGTTCACCCTGCAACAGGCAGATCACCTAACGAATGGATTAGCTGCAGCGTTATTGCTCCTTACGCCATGATGGCGGATGCTTTTTCAACCGCGGCGTTTGCGATGGGCGGGGATGAAGGAATAGCATTAATCGCCGAGGCTGGCCTGCAAGGTTTGATCCTGACGAGGGATTTACGTATCAAAAGGATCGGAGGAATTTAGTATGAAATGGAAACAATGGTTCAAATCGCCCAAAGCATATGTTCTTATCACGATCTCTGTCTATCTTTTCATTGCTTCTTGGGCAACACACAGTATACGCGGTATAGAAAATGGAGGAATTGCGGTTGGAACAGCAATTGTTATCGACGTTCTCTTTGCTCTAATCAAAAAGAGGAAACGAATTATGCCTGACGGAGCGGCTATTACGGGACTGATTGTCGCTTTGATTCTTAGCCTCAATACGGCTTGGCCCATTATCGCGAGTACGGCATGCCTTTCGATCATTTCTAAGCATCTACTTGTTTATAAGAAAAAACCAATATTTAATCCAGCAGCTTTCGGACTGTTCTTGTCGATACTGATCTACCACACGGAACAAAGCTGGTGGGGGGCTTTCGGGGACCTTCCCAGCTGGTATATTCCGCTGTTACTAATAGGCGGATACGCCGTAACGAATCGCGTGAATAAATATCAGCAAATATTCACTTTTTTCATGATAACTTTTGCAATGGTGCTGGCCATGGAATTGTTGCATAGTGGCGATGCTTTCGACGCACTCCGGCCGCCGTTCATTAACGCGACTTTGTTCTTCGGCTGCTTCATGCTAACAGATCCTCCGACATCACCGGCCAAGCCTACTGGACAAATCATATTTGGTATATTGGCCGCCGTTGTCGGAACGATTGTATATGGAATATATGGCGGACTGATGTATTTGTTTATCGGGCTGTTCGTCGGCAACCTTTATCATTTGCTTCAGACACGCTTCTCTTCAAAAGTAACAACGAAATCACGCAAGGAGCCTCGACAGCGTGGAATGACGGATTAAATTCATGATGGCTCGATTATGCTGCCACTACGTTTCGTAGATCTTCATCAACTTCCTAGCCGTAACGAGGCAGTCTCCTGAACGGTAGAATCAAGGGGTTCGTCGGATTCGCGCATTTGATCCAGGGAAGCTTATCTCCACGGTTGTGCCACGGCCTAGAATGGATTGGATCCTGATATTTCCTTCATGTAATTTTACGATCCATTCTGCAATTGAGAGCCCAAGACCTGTTCCACCTGTGGAACGCGTGCGGGCTTTGTCACCTCGATAGAAGCGCTCGAATACATGTGCCAGATCCTCGGGCGCAATTCCAATTCCGGTATCTGATATGCGTATAACTATGCCATGAAATGTTTGATGGGCTTCTATTACGATGGAACCCTCTGACGGCGTAAATTTATATGCGTTGTCAAGTAAAATAAGAAGCACTTGCCGAATGCGTTCTTCATCGCCCCATAAAATGATAGAGGGCTGGACTTGGGAATCGACATGGATTTGTTTTGTTTCAGCGATCAAACGGAATTGCTCCCCGACTTCATTCATTACGGTGTCTAGATATATAGGTGCCCAGTGAAGCGCTAAATCATGGGTATCGCCTTTAGTTAATGTCAGCAGATCGTCTACTAATTTCCCCATTCGTTTACTCTCTCTAAGAATGTTAGAAATATTGGAGGATTCTTCTTCGATTGTATGGTAGGGATGCCTAAGCAGCATCTCCGTTTGTGCTTGAATAATCGTGATTGGCGTTCGCAATTCATGCGATGCATCAGCGGTGAAACGCTGCTGCTTTTCCCAAGATTGACGAATAGGAACCAACGCCCGTCCGGCTAAATAGTAACCTCCCGCCATGGATAGAAGGAGTCCGATTGCAATGCCTGCAGCAAGATCTTGTTGCAAATTTTTAAGCATGCCCACGACATCTCTAAGGCTCCTTACGACGGTAATCGATTCGACTGGTATAGTTGCGTTGCATTTTATCTCCCTGCATGAGATCTGAAGTAGTCGATAGCTTTGGTGATCTATAGTAACGGTTTGAAGGAGTTTATTTGTAATGGGCTTCAACATCTGTGTTTCCTTCTGAGATAAAGCTTGTTCGGGCAATTGACCTATTAATTCACCGTCCTTGCTCCAGAACAGATAAGTCGTTCGCTCATCCTGTTGAAGTTCCCTAAAGTCCGATCTAAGCAACTCATCCAAATTCGATGTCGCACGAATTCTGCTTTCTGACTGATGCAAGATCTCATCCATATCGTTGTAGAGTCGAAAGTGAACATGCCAATAAAGAATGGCTCCTAGTGCGGTAAGTATAAGTAAGAATGCTGCGGAATGGAAGAAAGCCAGCTTAATGCGAATGTTACGAAACATCAGAGCCTCCTTTGATCATGTAACCCGTGCCTCGAACGGTTTGAATGAGATTTTCTGCACCATGAGAGGATAGTTTTTTACGCAAATGATGTACATAAACATCGACAGCCGACATCGCCGCCTCGGAATCAAATCCCCATATCCGGTCAAAAATTTGCTCACGAGTCAATATACGGTCCTGATGGCATAAAAGAAATTCCAAAAGTTCATACTCTTTAAGAGTAAGCTTAAGATTCTGATCACCGACAATAACTTCTCTTACAGAAGAGATCAATTTGACGGGACCACAGATGATCTCGCCTTCCTTGCTTATTGCTCCTTTACGTCTAAGTACAGCTCTAGCTCTTGCCAGCAGTTCGGCCAAGGCGAAAGGTTTCGGCAAATAGTCATCTGCTCCGGCATTGAGGCCATTCACACGGTCATCCAAACTGCCTCTAGCGGTTAACATGATAATAGGGATTGGGTTTGATTTCGCTCTTAATTGCCGAACAATTTCAATACCGTCCATTCCGGGAAGCATAATGTCAAGCACGATTAAATCATGGATTCCTTGCTCTGCAAGAAATAAACCTTCGTTTCCGGTCGCAGCGACATCTGTTGAATAGTTCTCACTTTCAAATAGTTCGCTAATGATACCAAGCAAAGCAGGGTCGTCCTCAATAATTAGAATGCGCATGATTTATCCCTTTCTGGTTTTTAAGAATATTTCAATAATCTCTTGCTATGATGGCTATGTTTAGAACAAAAATCAAGGGGGAATTCCATTGTTGAATGAAATTGTCGATCACTCACATCCTATTCTTGTCCATTTCCCAATCGTTTTGATCACTATCGCTGTACTACATGACCTCATCGTATCTATTCGGCGTGGGTCTCTTCCATTGAAACAAGGGCTTTGGATTTGGGTTGGCGCTGCATTATCTGCATGGCTTTCCGTGGCGACTGGTCCTGAAGAGGACGCTAGAGGCAATACTGCTTTCTTGGAAACTCACAGTACGTTAGCGGACATTACGGCGTGGGTCGTTAGCATCATGGTGGTGGTTAGACTGTTATTGCTGCTTCGCGGCAAACAATCCTTCGCTAAGCTGACGCTCGTTATTTATCTTGTAGTTGCTATTGTCTCATGCGGTTTAGTCTTGGGTACTGGCTATTATGGCGGAAAAATGGTGTATGAAGACGGTATAGGTGTAAAAGTAAATGACGTAATGGTAAACCCTCCGAAAGGAAATCATGATTAGTAACTAATAACTGCAAATGTACAAGTCCGGAAAAAACAAGCATATCGAGAAACACTGGGGCACGAAGAAAGTTTTTAAGGTATAAGTTTTGATATTAACCAAGGAAATGTTTGAAAGCAGCCGATATCGGCTGCTTTTTTATTACGCTCCAGCTAATAGCTTAACAATATTTTTCATTCGTGGGCCGCAAAAATACTAAATCTTCTTTGCAGAACAATGTTGATTCCAAGAGCTTCCGATATTTTTTGACTTCCGGGTTTATTGGAGTATTGGAATTAAAAGCTATTCCATCGTAGCATGGACCCGAAAGTTTACGATTAACTTAGGATAATATTTGTCTCTCCAGCTGTGCAGATCATCATATGGAATTCGCGTACGAAAGAGTTGGCCGAAGCCGAAAATATCCGTCTTGTTTATCTGGGTTTGTTTGAACATATCATTAAACCGCTTCTCGATTCGTTTTTCAAGCTCATCTATTACTAGGCTATTCGATACCCCTTCATCTCTTTCTAAAATGCTTATTTTTATAAATAAATCGCTAGCCACCTGGGGAATATGATTCGTTATTGAAGGTTTGTTTTTTAAGTGGCTGTTTACAACAAAGATGGTGGCAAATCCTAGGTTTTCGGTATTCCTTATGAAATGATGATGTTGAAATAAACGAACGAGCTGATTTTCACTCGGGCTGATATTTGCCGTCACTTTTCCATTTTTCAATACGGCGGAACCCTTAAACTTGAGTATGGTGTCTTCTGAGGAATGAACGACAGGAACAGCGATATCGTTCGTATAGGAAAACAAATTTTGATAAACTTCCCATATGCGGGTGTTCGAGACATCCGGAGCCCAGCCAGCCCCTTTATTAAAAAAGTCATACAGTGCCGTCCCGGATAATCCCTGTTTAGACATTTTAGAAAACATTTGCTCGATATTCTCATCTGTAATTGCAACAAGCGCAATAGAGGGAATATCTTTAGACGACATGAGATAATGAAACATTTTTCGCCACTCTAGATGGTTAGCAGCCAACGGAGCATCGATGAGAATTAATCGTATTTGCGAGTAGTCTATGGCATCTTCTACGTTCGAGCGTAATTGTCCAAGTACCTCCGAGACCGATTCGCCCTTCTCCGTTATGATTCTTGTTTTGCCTTTTACCCTTGTTACTGGCAGAGTTAGCGTCACTTGATATTTTTCATCATTTTTTTTGGAAATCCCCATCACCAAAGGAAGGCTTCGTTCATTGATCGCCTTTATATCCCAGCATCCGCAGAGTAAGATCAATGACAGCAGTGCAAAAATTAATTTAGACAGATTAAGTCTCTCCATAACTTCGCATCCTCCCGGAGAAGACGACATAAAGAAAAATGATCGATGGCAGGATAACGGTAAAAAATACGTTTGTACCTTCACTCATGAGGCTGAGCTTTTCAATCCAGGCTTTGTTTGGGACGCATAGCGCGAATAGAAATGAAATAAAAGAAAACGCAAGGATCCAATAGGATGCTTTGCTTCTCCGCCCAGGGAACAATCTCTGCATAATTTGCCCAATCATCCATAGTTTTACGGCATTTAATATCAGATTAAATCCAATAATCGATATCCCGAAGAAGAGCGTTTGCCGGTTGAACACAAACCAACTGAGATCAACTGAATCCGCTGCTTCTTTCATGGGGAAAACAAACGTGGTGACCGTTTCTTGTCCAAATATGAAAAGAGGAACATAAACAGCAGATAAATAGAAGAACAACACATATAACCATGCTGCAGTGAGTTGGCCGAACTTCAAATTCGTTTCCGACGGAACGAATCCTAAAAATAAAATAGCCGAGAAACCCATCAGATATAGAAATTTTACATTCCATAAAAAATCAAGAGATAAAGGCCAAGCCGGCAGAGCATTCTGAAGTTGGAAATTTACCGACGAGGAAGCAATCACAAATATCACAAATAAATTAATACTAAAGAAAAAAACTGCCGATGCCCGTAGAATTGTGCTCAAACCTTTTATCGCGGTATAAGTTGAGATTAAGAAGAGAAGAACCAATACCGCCCAGTAAGGTGTCCGAATCAAGAAAATCGAAATAATGTCTTCCGCATGGGCACGAATATTCATTGCAATTAACGCATTCAGATTAATCGCATAAGGGACAAGAAAAATGAAGGCTGCCCATCTTCCCATTGTTAAAAAAATATCTATCATGTCTTTTTGCGGAAAGTAGTTCAGCCCCTTTTTGTAGATGGCGATTAAAATCAATTGCAGTAGTCCGTAAGAAAGCACAATTCCCCAATGACCGCTTTTCGTAAGCGAGTAAGTGAGTTTGGGATACAACAAATAGCCGAAACTCATATGTATGATGATAAATACGAATCCAAGCTGTAATCGCTGTGTCACCTGATGTCTTCCTTTCCTTTATATCGAAATGTCATATAGGGAATACCTAATGATGTTAAACTTGCCAAATAGATGCAAATTATTGCTAACCCGGAAATTAACCCCACAATGCCGAAAACAGATGCCAAAATAAAAACAGGGTATTTTAGCGACCGAATGTATAAGGCATTTTGCACACCTACTACAACCGAACTTGCAATCAGCATTAATGTAATTACGATGACTAATAAGTTGCTGACAAGCTTCGCTTCAACCATCGCCTGGCCAAGCACGATACCGCCAACCATGGTAATAGTGGGACCAACGCTTTTAGGGAGTCTTACAATCGCTTCAGTTATTAAATCGACTAGTACTGTCATGGTGAGGGTTTCCAATACGGGCGTTAATGGAATCCCTTCTCTGCTTTCTGCGATAAATAAAGCGAGATCGATTTTCAAAACATCAGGGTTAACCGTTGTTAAGGCCACATATAATGCGGGAAGCACAAGCGTGATAAATACACCCATAACCCTAAGGGTCCGAATCATAATCGACAGCCCCAAAGGGTGGTTACGATCGTTTGCCGTACTTAACATATCCGAAATCAAATGAGGAAAAACAAGCGCAAAGGGTTGATTCTCCAACAAAAGAACGATTCTGTTCTTTTTTAACAAATGAACCGCTTGAAAGGGAACTTCCGTTACAAACAGATGACTGACGGGACTTAACTTTCGATGACCAAAATACTTATCAAGGTCGTCGATTGTTTCAATATCCCTTTCAATTTGCTTTAGTTGCCGGTCAATTTTTTCTATGAGAGCCGACTGAACTTTGCCTCGAATATATAGCATTGAAATCCTTTGCTTTACCAGTTCTCCAACTTGGTAAGAGCAATGGCATAAGAGCTCAGTACCGAGTCTTTTTCTAATCAAACCTATATTAAGATCAATATCTTCTCCAAAAGCATCCAACGGTCCCTGAATGGGGCTTTCATTTCGAGGCTCGTCTATGTTTCTTCTGAGACTTTGAGGAAATGGTTGCATAATCGCATTTCGTTCGTTCTCCGATATAACAACGAGGTTGCCGTCCAAAACAGCTTTTTTTAGTTCGCCTGCATCCACGTCAAGCTGTTCACCGAGGTTTTGTAATAGTTCTTCAATGGAAGCAGAACGTTCAGCCATTTGTCGAACATAGAAGTTTGATTTGGGAAAATCAATCAGCGTGTTAAAACCTATAAGATAAATGGCCGCACCATTAAATTGAGTGTCTAGAATAAGAAAATCATCATGATCAGCGAACGTTCTTTTCATTTCCTGCACTAAATTTGCCATTTCATTTCTGCCCCCTTAAAAATCTCACTTATTTTTGGCAGAAAAAGGAGGGGTTATGCACCTGGAATGGCCAATTTTGAAGTTATGGTTTTCTGGAGACAATGGACAGTAACCACGAACAGTTGCCGGCAAACAGCGGCAGCTGTTTTTCTTGTAGAAAGGGCAGGCAAAATTTTAATCACTATGAGAATTGCTTTGCAAAGAAAGATGAAAGGACGTGGATTCATGGAAGTAAATGTGTTAGCGCGTTTACCAAATCCAATAATCTTAAAAAAGCTAATGAAAATCCAAGCATCACTAAACATTATTCTTTGTCAAGAAAAATGGCTCCGTTACCATAGCTTTGTTCAAGATTGGGATGAGGGTGTTTGTATGGCGAAAATAGATAATGGAGCTGGCGATCATCTAATTATTTTGTTTTCCCCTGTAGGCTCCATAATAAAAGGCTTCGATCATGAATCTGAATTAAGCCCATATGCGCAAGATGAACATAAAGTATTGCAAGGGATTTATGATGAAGTGCCAAAGGAATTATTATCTTTACTTGAAGACGATGCAATTGAAAAAGACAATGTGACTTTTTGTATTTGGCGTAAAAACAGTGACACTAACTGGCACAAGGGAAACGTTGAGATTCCAAAAGGTGGAAGTGATGGTTCTGATTTTTTAGTGGGCTGTATATTCCATACTCCAGAGGATTTTATAGAATTTGCAATAGACTATTTCGAATTATCACCATCAATAGATGTTGTTGCAAAAATTTACGATGATTTCCCCATAACGGAAGAGATGATCAGTATCTTAAATCCCGACTGTGATGTAATGGGGGTTCTTCAAGAATTAGAGTTATTACGCTTAAGGAGTTAGTGTAGATAAAATGATTGAACTCCTAACGGAGAACTATAGTTCAAAACAATTAAGCTGCAGAAGATCAGAGGATCCGCTGCAGCTTTTTTCTAAGAAATGGGCAGATAGAAATTCTATACAAAGCCGTATCAGGACAAGAATTTCTATACAGCTCCGAGATCCCCGAAAATGCACGATCTATTAAGCTAACCGGTAGGACAGTTTCAATATGTGTTATACTTTTGAGGTTAAGTTATGTTTCGTCATACTTGAAAATGCTATCGTATTCAGGAGGGTATGAGGGCATTTTGAAGCTGCCGGAACTCGATCGACGTTTGAATCTAGGTTCGAAGATTAACTATTCTTAACCGCATAGTTTAGGAGATACTTTAAAAAGAGGTGTAAAGGCGTGGCAGCAGCAGATATAGTTGAGCAATTTTTCTCGCGGGTACGCTCCGGTCTTGAGCCTGATGCAGCGCATGACTATATGGCGACGCGTGTCGCGGCGCATCAGGTGACAGCGGAAAATGAGGAGACCGTCGAACGGACGCCACAAAATTATGCGGACCATGTCCGGGAGATGATGAAGGCATATGGGGCATTCCATCTGCAGGTCGAAGAGTTCCTCGCCACTGAGGATCGTGTCTATGTTAGGTGGAAGCAAACAGGGATTCATGTTGGGGAAATCGACGGATTTGCGCCAACCGGCAAGCCAGTCATCGAAATCGCAAGCGCCGTATACCGTATTGAGAATGATAAAATCGTCGAATATTGGATTCAGATCGACCGCGAAGGTATTCGCAAGCAGTCGGAACAAAATGCAGCGAGGTAGTCTGAGACTATAAAAAAGAAGGATCATTACTGTATTGGTAAACTCAAAACGAAGCAGCAGCCGGTTATACATTAGTTGAATTAAATCGTTTACCTTGTTCACTCTAATGGGAGTTAACTATAAGTAGTTGTACACACTGGAAGGATTTACAATTAACAAGAAACTGTGCTAGAATACATTTAATTCATTTTGAACGGAGGGTTGCGTGTGGCAAACTAATTTTTCGATCTATCATCGCACAAGAAGAAGGGTACTTTAGTACTTTGGGCTATTTTGTGTGCATTAGTAATCGAAGAATGGTCTGCCTACATGGCTCCTAATTTAAATGATCGTTAATATTCCTATTTGATGATCCATTTCGTCAATTTCATTTATGAGTATTTTGACGTGTATTTGGTTAGTCAAAAAGGTATTCATTTCGCGATCAAACCATTCTTTGTCGATTACTTGAACACATGTCCCCGGCATGTGTTTTTTTATTTTACACAATGAGGAGTGATACTCGTAATGAGCGAACAACTTTTTAAGGTAAACGGAATCGAACTTTGCGCTGAAAGCTTTGGTAACTCAGAACACCCAGTCATATTATTAATCATGGGTGCTCAAGCTTCCATGGTTTGGTGGGAAAAAGACTTCTGCCAGCGTTTAGCCGACAAAGGACACTTTATCATTAGATACGATAATCGTGATGTCGGTCGGTCTGCTATCTATGAACCCGGAAATCCCCAATACACCTTTGAAGATATGGCCGATGATGCAATTCATATCCTCAATCATTTTGGAGTAGAAAAAGCTCATATTGTAGGTATGTCCATGGGTGGCATGCTAACCCAGATTCTCGCGTTGCGACATCCGGAAAGAGTGCTGACCGTTTCTCTTCTCTCTACATCAAATTTCGCCCCAGACCTTCCACCGATGGAAGAGAAGGTATTGGATTACTTCTCTAATGCGGCAGCGACGGATTGGACGAATGAAGCATCAGTCATTGCTTTTACGGTTGGAAAATGGAAGGTTCTCGCAGGCTCGAAGCATCCGTTTAATGAGAAGAGAGTCTATGATCTGGCTGAAGAAGAGATCAGAAGAAGCCGTAATATGGCTAGCATGAACAATCACGGATTGGTGACGGGGGGAGAATCCTATTTGGCACGAACAGGCGATATTGATGTCCCCGCTCTGGTTATTCACGGTACAGAGGATCCCATAATACCTTATGAGCACGGAGTTGCTCTTGCTCGCACTATTCCCGGGTCCGTATTGCTAACCTTAGAGGGGACAGGACATGAACTTCCACATGAAGATTGGGATACCATCATAGACGCGATTTCTAACCATACCACTAGTCGTACCCGTTAATGAAGGAAGAAACATTACCCTACAAACATCTGCTGGTGAAAAGTAAAAAACCATTATAGATTTTTTAGTATTGCTTATTAAGTATTTCTATCGATTGAGGTATTGTGATATAACTTATGGAATGCTAGCATAAACCTAATAACATATAATTCCTATGAAAAAAGTGTGCTTTGCGAATATAAATTAATGAATAGGAGAGGTCGTCATGGCTAAATTATTGCATGTAAAGACGTCGCTTCATGAAACAGGGTCTGTAGAAATAGAGACAAGATGACACAAAATAATATCGGATACTGGGACGAAATTGGAGGGACTGACAAAGCCTAGTCTTATCCATCCCGATCAATAGCCGACTATTCAATAGAAAGCAGGTGGATCTCATGGCGCAAAAACAAGTGCTCGTTCGCGAAGCGACGGCGGAAGACCTCGACGCGGTCCGGGACGTGCTGCTGGACGCCTACGGGCAATACGCGAATACGTTATCCGAAGAACGCTGGGAGCAATATAAAGAAAACATCGTCGCCGCCGCGAGCGCCGGGGCAACAAAAAATCGGCTCGTCGCAGAATTAGACGGCCGTATCGTCGGCAGTGTGTTCCTGTTCGAATCGTCGGAGCAAGCGTACGGTTACGTCGGCATCCACACGCCGATCATCCGTCTGCTCGCCGTCTCACAGGAAGCCCGCGGCCATGGCGTCGCGACGCAGCTTATCCGCGAGAGCGCCGGGATCGCGCTCGCGTCCGGCGCCGAGCTTCTTCATTTGCACACGTCCGACATGATGGATTCTGCGGTTCGTCTATACGAGCGTCTCGGCTTCGAACGGGCGAAGGAGTTCGACGTGAATAACGGGGAGACGCTCGTCAAAAGCTATCGGCTTCGCCTACGGGAATCAGCGATATTGAACGCACGCTAAACAAGCGAGGATACGAGGAGGAGATTTCCGCGTCCCGACAAAAAACAACTCAAGTTCGTGGAGCGTGTGGGCATGCAGAAAAGCAAAAATCATTACGAGGAACATTAATTGAATTATCCAGGGAGCAGACTGCCGGCGCAGCTGCTTCCTTTTTTTATTAAGAGAAAGGGCAGATTTGCACAACAATGGATTGTATTTTTCATCCTAAGATTGCTGAAAAATTTATTTATGAAATAACCGAATAAGCGTCGAGATTTCTTCAATGGATTCTTTTCGGCCATTTTTAATCCACATCACCCAAATTTCAAAAACGCCTGCACTCATAAAGTCGATCCAGTAGTTTCGTTTCGCTCCCGTCCAGTCCGGAAAGGGAATAATCTCATCGTAAAGCTGAGCAACGTGAGATTTGAAAAGTTGATAAAACAGCCCGATATAATCGCCTTCGATCGCCATGTGAAAATCATTGGATAGGTCAAGAAAAAAGCTCGTTAGATCGGTTATTTTCTGTTCATGGTTTTTTTGATTGGCGATTTCAATACTTGTTCAAGGTTTTCATAATTTCTATAGAAGCCCATTCGACTGACGCCGGCTTTTTTGACGACTTCTGAAACGGTTAGTTTTGAAAGCCGATTGGTCTTTAAAAGCTCCAGTAACGCAAGAGCAATCCATTCTTTAGTGTCTTTTTTTATGTTTTGAGCGTGTTCCGTCGCTGCCATTACACTTCCTCCATTTTGTCACAGATGTTTGTCGTCCACTTGTTTTACACAATATTCAGCTTTAAAATAGTGTACAACTGTTACAAGTGTAACGTCAACGAGAGGAGCATTCACGATGGTGGAGAGTAACAAGCCCTTAGTTCTTGTGACCGGTGGTTCAGGATTTATCGCGGTTCATATTATGTTGAAATTACTCGAGCAAGGCTACAGGGTTCGGGCAACGCTTCGTACGATGAGTAGACAAGATGAAGTAAGAGATATGCTAAGATCAGGCGGAGTTACCAGTTTTGAAGGCCTGTCGTTTATTCAAGCGGATTTATCTCATGATCAGAATTGGGGCGATGCGGTTAAAGGAGCGGAATATGTCATTCATGTTGCTTCCCCGACGCCTAATAAAGTGTATAAAGACGAGAATGAAATGATTCAACCCGCACGCGACGGCGTTTTGCGTGTGCTAAGAGCCGCGCGTGACGCGGGAGTCAAACGAGTTGTTTTAACCTCCGCTTTCGGAGCGATCGGCGTGGGCCACAAGAATCATAAAGGACCTTTCACCGAAAAAGATTGGTCGAATACGGACGCGAATATTCATCCCTATCAAAAATCCAAAACCATTGCCGAAAAGGCGGCCTGGGAATTTATTCGCCAAGAAGGAAACGGTTTAGAACTGGCAACGGTAAATCCCGTTGGAGTGATGGGGCCGATCTTAGGCAATGATTATTCTCATTCAAACATTAGCATTCGACAGATGCTGGAAAGCAATCAAAAGTATGTCCCTAAAATTTATTCCGATTATGTAGATGTCCGTGATGTTGCCGATTTGCATCTATTGGCCATGTTGCGTCCCGAGGCAAATGGAGAGCGTTTTATCGCCTCTAGCTCAGAGACGTTGTCAATGTTGGATATTGCGAATATTTTAAGAAAACATTTGGGCGAAGATGCTAAAAACGCGCCAAAAGGTGAACTTCCAAATAGTTTGGTTCGTGCGATCGCAATCTTCAAACCACAATTAAGAATGATAGCAACGCTCCTGGGAAAAGATATGTCAACTAGCAATCAAAAGGCCAAACGTTTGCTTGGATGGACACCGCGTTCGGCGGAAGAAGCCATATCTGCAACGGGTAAGAGCATGATAAAGATCATTAAAGAGAAGAAGAAGTCGTAAAAAATATAATGAATAAAGCTTCTCTAAACTTAGGGGAAGGTGATATTGCTTCTTCCCCTAGTCTTCCTTTTCGGATGGCTTCCTCAATGGCCAGCCGTTTCGAAAGCTTATAGCTTCTGTCTAATGCCTGTAGCAGCCGCGAGTTTGATGGTCTCCAGCAGCCTATGCAAGCGGGCCGCGTCATGGAAGCTGGGCAAACGAAAAGTATCGTCAAGAATATCCGCGGCAAAACGCTCATGCGCCTTCGAAACAAGAAACTTCATTGTTTCTTCCCCGGCAGGAAGTGCCGTGAAATTCTTGTCGTCATGCGCTGCCGGGATGCCAGAAGCATACAATGTTTGATACACCTGCAGGTTGCCAAACTGTACATGGCCGACAGAATGCTGCTGCTTCAATTGAAGCATCCCTTTTTCTCCGTAAATATCCAATTGAAATCCTGGATAAGTTCCGCCCTGAATATGGACTGACGCGGAGGCACCGCTGCTTAACATTCCCTCAACCAAGATTTGGTCGGCTGCGTCT
This sequence comes from Paenibacillus glycanilyticus NBRC 16618, assembly GCF_004000805.1. GTDB lineage: Bacteria > Bacillota > Bacilli > Paenibacillales > Paenibacillaceae > Pristimantibacillus > Pristimantibacillus glycanilyticus. Next base: position 86,779 of record NZ_BILY01000017.1, on the reverse strand, counting down.
TTGGGAACCTTTTCACCTGTTTCCAACACCTCAGCCTCATTATAATTGCAGATCATGGTAGCCGACAGCTCCTTAAAGTCCCCAAGCAGGAGGCAAAGCACATCCAGCGAGTGTCCGCCGTTGATGGCTAGAAGCGTTGCGCCGTTTTCCTCCTTTAACAGATAGGCACTGTCACGGCTCGTAACACTCCCCCTGGTGGTCGATAAGCGCATATTGCAGGACAATACCCGGCCAAGCTCACCGGATTCGATCCGCTGCTTGATGTCTTGGATGACAGCGGATTGTCTGGCCTGAAGACCGACGGCATGATGAATGCCGGCTTGATCGGCAAGCACCGCCAATTCTTCGGCTTGAGCCGCAGTTACTGTCAGCGGCCATTCGCAGTAAATGTGTTTGCCTGCTCCAATAGCTGCTTTGACGGCTTCATAATGAAATGGCACCTTGATGCTGACGACAACCAGGTCCACCTCCGGGCTTTCGCATAATTCGTTTAGGTTTGTAAAAGCTTGAACCCCATCCAAAGCAGCGGCACTTTCCAGAGCACTTTCCATTTTGGATGTGGCAACCGCCGTTATGCGGTGCTTGTTGCTCATCTGAAGTGCTGGAACGTGCGTTTGGCTTGCCCAGTGATTATTAAGCGACGCTCCGATAATTCCAGTCTTAATAATGGAACCGTTCATCTTGTATGCCTCCTGTTTGGATCTACTTAAAAGCGGCAAAGCAAACCGTCCGCATATCCCTAATATAGGGTAGAAACTCCATCATGAATAATGTATATTTGAGATAGACATATCATTTTTTTTGATAGAGGGATGACTGTGGATATTGAAAATATGATGGCATTCGTTACTGTTGCCGAGCTGAAAAGTGTTTCTGCAGCAGCTTCGAACATGAATCATTTGCAGTCCAACATGACGGTAAAAATAAAAAAGATCGAAAACCATTACCGGCAGCAACTGTTTTTCCGGAGCTCACGCGGAATGGAATTGACACCTGAGGGAGAAAAGCTGTATCGGCAGTATAAAAAACTGCTGCTGCTGTGGGAAGAGACTGAGCAGGAAATGAATCGCAGGGAGTTAAAGCTGCGTTTAGGTATCATGCAATCCGTGATCAGCGAAAATATCACAAAAGCATTCTCCGATTTATACGAAAAGTACCCCAACATGTCGGTTACGCTCATAACCGGTTCCACTGAAAAGATGGAGGAAGAGTTGATCGAAGGCAATATTGATCTGGCCTACACCTTTGGCAAATCGGACTTGCAGCAGCTCCATTACTGGCCAATCGGCAGTGAAGAACTGGTTCTGGTCGGCAAAAGAGTCAAGACTGCAGCAAGTCTGGCCCAATGTTTGCAAAGCGAAACCATGCTTATCCTGTCCAAAAATTGCTTGTATGCCTCTATTCTGCAGCGCATTTATTCGGCTCACGGCAGTCATCCGGCTTCTAAAACAGAGGTCGGTGTATTGGAAACGCTGCTTCGTCTTGCAAGCCTCGGCATGGGCGTCGCTCTTGTTTCCAAGACCACTGTCAGAGAGTTTGGAGTTACCGATTTCATGGAGCTTCCGCAGGAATATCGGTACATTGATAAATTTTTAGTTACTCGAACAAATTACGAGTTGTCGCCTTTGGAACGGCAGTTTTTCAAAATTAGCCAGAGCTTATAGTTCATATCCGCAGATAGCTGAGGAATTAACGCAATAAGAAAACCGCCTTTGCAAAAAGGCGGTTTTCTTATTGTTAAAAAGGAGACATTTCTGCTTTCAATTGTTCAAACCATTCTAAGTTAACCAGGTGATGGGAACGGGAATTTTCGTTCATGCGGCGGTAGTAATCGATTGTGCCGGGAAGCTCTTGTGTGTTGGACAGGTATTCATCAAGGAGGGCGATTCGGGTTTTAGTCTGATCTATTTGCGATTGGATCAGTTCCAGTAATTTGTTTTTGTCGTATTCATCGGCAAAGAGCAGCGCCCCATAAAATTGCAGGTTCACATATTCAGATTTGGTGCCGTATTTGACCATTAATTTTTCAAATTCAACCATTCCCGATCTGGTGATTTTAAAGTTCCGAATTTCGCGCCCACTGGTTGAAGGATTCTGCTGAATCTGTTCAATCCAACCTTTCTCTTCAAGCTGCTGCAGATTGTAATAAAACGAGCCTTTCGTGAAGTTTACAATGTATTTGTAATGGCGTTTTTCCATTAAGGCCAGTAGTTCATAGCCGTGAGCGCCGGGGTTTTGGATGAGCAAGCCAAGGATGAGTAAGGGGATCAAGGCTGCATCACCTTCACCATCTGCGCCTCGAATTCCGCGTACGTCATTTTACCCAAAGCCAAATCCATGCTATGAATGTAAATCTGCTCTGTTTTCGAATAGTCGCGCTTCACTTTCAATGACTGCTCCTCTCCCGGGATGGGTTCCATGACATGACATTTTTTCGAAAAAGCCTCGAAATAGCGGTAGCCGAATTTGCGTTGCGAAACCGCGTCTAAATGAATGCCATCAGGATTTGCGGTCAAATCTGCCGCTGTTACAAAATAACAATTTTGCTGTTCGTTAGCGAAGTTTTGCAATTGTTCATTGATCTGCCGATACTCTGTTGCGTGCTGTCCAAAACCAGTCTTCCCAAGGAAATCACCAAGTCCGCCAATGATCAAAGGCACTTCATCAAGATTCAATTCATTTCTTAGGGTCTCGATGATAAGGGTTAATTTCTCGTAATAAGTTTCATGCAGCGAACGATAGCTGTCGCTCTCACCCTGGTGCCAAAGGATTCCGCAGATTTGACTGGAACGCAGGGCGAAGCGGGCTTCCGACAAAGCATGTTGGAAAAGGATGCCTTCCGGATGCCAGTCATTCAAGGAACTGCCGCCTTCCGCACAAGGAATCAAACCAATTTCTTCATCGGGATTGGCTTTTGACCAGGCATCGGCAAAAGACGCCGCCAGACTTACACCGGAAACCGGACGGTCGTAATTAATCGGCTCCGTCATGATCTGCCACTGTCCATTGCGCAGCATTTTTATCTTTTCATGATAGATAGGATCGACTTCATGTAAAAATCCACGGCCCGCCATATTAGACTGGCCCAACATTAGAAATGACTTTATCATATAATCTTTACTCCTTTGCACCACTGTTATAGTCTAATTAGACTAAAAATATTATATAGTCTGATTAGACTATGGTCAATTGGACGATGTTTGCATTGTCTAAGTATTTATTGTGGCTCAAAATCAAATAATAACGTGGTTACCTACAAAAAAAGATGTTGTTACAATTTAAATACATAAGAGGTGGCCCATGCAAAAACTACAAGACGAAAACAAGAGCCAAACAGAAGGAGATATGTCTAATAAATTAACGTCAGCTGAAATCATAAAACTATGGATAACTTATATGGGAAACAGTATGGCACGGTGCGTGCTGCGCTATTTTCTACAAAATGTGGACGATGCAAATATTCGAGATGTTCTGAATGAAGCACTTCAGTTAGCCGACCGATTCACGAGAACGGTAGATAATATTTTCACCCAAGAGGGTCATCCGGTACCGATCGGCTATACGGAAGAAGACGTAAATGTAGAAGCTCCCCGGTTGTATGCCGATGAATTTTATTTGCATTACTTAAAGTATACAAGCAAAGCGGGGATCAGTATTTACGGAATCGCTGTACCTTTAATGAGCCGGCCGGATGTCCGTGAATTTTTTACCGATTGCCTCGTATCAACAATTAAATTAATCAATGACGTAAACGATTTGCTGGATGCAAAAGGACTTTTGGTCAAACCGCCTTACATTCCCGTTCCGGACAGAATCGATTTCGTCAAAAAACAGCGGTATTTGGACGGTTTCTTTGGTGATGTGCGTCCGCTTCAATCGCTGGAAATCACTCATATTTACGATAACATTCAAAATAACGCTACAAGCTGCGCCGTATTGGTTGGCTTCTGCCAAGCGGCGGAGCGGGAGCAAATTAGGAATTACTTTAAGAGAGGGAAGGAAATCGCACTGAAGCAGTACGATATTTTGTCGAGACTGCTGCACAAAGACGATTTGCCGACTCATCCGCTCTTGAATCATCTCGTAACCGATTCAACCGTATCGCCATTTTCGGATAAAATAATGCTTACCCACAAAATGGACATGTTCGCCATGCGGGTCCGAACCTATGGCAATGCGTTGGCCTTTAGCGCAAGACATGACGTGGCGGCTACATTCGCAAGATTCATCGTCGAAGTAGGAAATTACGTTGAGGATGGAGCCAACACCATGATCGATTTGGGCTGGATGGAACAGCCCCCGCAAGCGGCGGATCGTAATGCGCTAGCAAAGGGGTAGGAAATGGCCAAAGCGTCCCGCACCGAGGCGTTATTGTGGAGTGTCGCTTTGCCAGGATTCGGTCAGCTCCTTAACGGTAAATATATAAAGGGAATCCTGTTGATCACTTTGGAATTTCTTATTAACTTGAAGTCTCATTTGAATTGGGTTATTATCACGAGCTTTCATGGGGATCTCCCGCTAATCGAGCAAACAAATATGGAATGGCTAATGTTCTACCCTTGTGTCTATATGTTCGGAATTTGGGACGCCTACAAGGATGCAGGTGAGGAGCTAAAAGTGAATGCTTCACTCCCTTTTGCTTTCGGTGCCTTCTTTGGGACGATTGGTGTTGTTTATTCAAAGGATTTTTTGGGAGCGGTCTGGCTTGGGTTATTAGGTATCGGTGCTGGTGTTATTGTCGGAATAGGCCTTCAATCTTTTTTTCGGAACCGTGTAAAAGACACATAAACGCACCGAGTAACTCAAATGGAAAACTAAAAACCTGTCGATGCAGAGGGCAAAGCTGCAGCGGATCAAAGGAACCGCTGCAGCTTTTGTTGTAATAAAGGCAGTTTGCGGCTGCAGTCGGCACATTGTGTCCAGTTACTTTTTTTGTTTCAGGGTGTTGACATTTAAAGGGAAGTGGCATATATTGTTTACATACCAACCGAATGTATGTAAGGAGAGAGCAAATGGCAAGAAATAAATATCCGGAGGAAACGACCAACCAAATCCTAACCGTGGCGCTTGATCTCTTTATTGAAAAAGGATACGAGCAAACCTCGATTCAGGATATCATCAACGGACTGGGGGGGCTGACAAAAGGGGCCATCTATCATCACTTCAAGTCGAAGGAAGAGATCATGCAGGCCGTAATCAATCATCTGTACAAAGATGTTGACGAGATGTTGTCCGGGGTCCGGGACGACAAGGAGTTAAATGGTCTGGAGAAGCTTCGCAAGATTTCCAGCGTCTCGCTCAGCAATCCCGCTCAGAGCGAAATGGCAGCTGTGGCACCAAACCTTTTGCGCAATCCGAAGCTGCTGGCAGCCCAGATCGAGCACATGATTGAAAAAGCGATACCCGTCTATATCCAGCCCATCATCGAACAAGGGGTGCGAGACGGCTCGATCCGAACCGAGTATCCGAGGGAGCTTAGCGAAGTGTTGCTTGTTCTCACCAATCTATGGCTTAACCCGTCGGTTATCCCGGCTTCCCCCGAGATGATGTTAAACAAGGTAAAGCTATTCGATGAAATCTTGAAAGGCCTGGGACTTGACCTGTTTGATGAGCAAATGCTTCAAAGATACGAGGAACTGTTCCGTATTTCAGCTAGAGAAGTCAGCACAGAGAAGTAAGAAGTAAACTGCCTAAGGGCAGCTTTATTTTTACAGTTATACATACCATCGGTTGGTATGTATAACTGACCTGAGTTCAAAACTAAAAAACTATTCTAAGGAGATGTGAATGATATGAATCAAAAATCGACAGTGAAAGAACGGAATGTAGTGACCAACTTTAACGGAAGCAACCTGGTAAAAAGCGATTTTGCGGGCGTTACGGCCCCTAAAGGACAGTTTAAAGGCAGTGCGATTTCCGGTTCCGACTTTTCTGGCGCCAATTTGACTGGCAGCACATTCAAGAGCAGCGAGATGCGCGGAAGCGATTTTGACGGCGCGGATCTGACGGATTGCAAACTTACCGCGCTTGACCTGACAAATACGAGCTTCAATAAGACGATCCTTGTACGAACTAATTTCACCAGCTCCGTGCTGGATGGAGCCAAATTCCGAGGAGTGAGAATGACGGATGTCACGTTAGCGAGAACCGATCTTAGAAAAACGATTTTTGAAGATTGCTTATTTGACGGAGTGGACTTCAAGGACGCGGATTTGAGCGGAAAATGTTTGGACGGACAGACGTTTGTTGGCGTCAAGTTCGAGAAAACCGCGTTAACCGACGTTTCGTTCAAGGGCGCTACCTTTAAAAATGTTTCTTTCCATCCGGGCTTTACTTTGACTAAAAAGTACTACCGTATGATCAAAACCATCTGCTTTGACGGTGCAACGATGGATAAATTGACCTTTGCTGCTCTCAAAGGCATGGATGCCAATTTGTCTAAGGTTACAGTCGTTTAAAGAGAAACAAAAGCGGATTCTTTGATAGAGGATAGTTTAAAACAAATAAATAAAGCGAGGGATACGAAATGGAAAAGATCACAAGTTCGTCAGAAAATAGGAAGGCAAGAACATTCACTAATGACCAGGATCGCCCGGAGCTGCAGAAGGCCATCGAGGAGATAGTCGATTTCGGTTTTCTCGGGGTACAGCTGCGCGTGCACGATGAGAAGGGTGAGTGGGTCGGCAGCGCCGGGGTTAGCAGGTTGGGCGAGACCGCGAAGCCGCCTACAAATGGACACTTCCGGATAGGCAGCAACACCAAGACCTTCACCGCGACCGTGGTGCTGCAATTGGTCGCCGAGGGCAGGATCGGGCTGGACGATCCGGTGGTAGACTATCTGCCCGAGTTCGGGCTGGACCGGCGGATCACGGTGCGGATGTTGCTGCAACACACCAGCGGGGTGTTCAACTTCACCGGCGAGTACTATGAAGACGGATCGGTCGTGCCGGGGATCCCCTGGCAGGGCCGGGAGTGGGTAGACAACCGATTCAAGACCTATCGGCCGGAGGAGCTGGTACGGTTGGCATTGTCCAGGCCGTTACGATTCGATCCGGGAACGGACTGGAGCTATTCCAACACCAACTACGTGCTGGCCAGGCTGCTAATTGAGAAGGTCACCGGCTGCTCGCTCGCCGAGGAGATGCAGCGGCTAATTTTGGGGCCGCTTGGGCTGTCGGGCACACGGGTACCAGATACTCAGCCGGAGATCCCCGAACCGCATGCCCACGCCTACTATCGATACGAGGACGCCGGCGAGCAGAAGACGGTTGACATCACCAGCCAGAACCCCTCCTGGATTTCCACCGGCGGTGACATGATCTCGACCACCCAGGATCTCCACACTTTAATCTCCGCGCTGATGGGCGGCAAGCTCCTCCCGGCCCCGCTGCTGGCCGAGATGATCAAGCCGCATCCCAAAGTCGGCTATGGCTTGGGGGTGTTCGTGCAGAACGCTGGATCGAACGGCGACGGTACCATCATCACCCACAACGGCGGCATTTCGGGCTACGCGGCACTGATGTACAGCACGCCTGACGGCAGGAAGACCTTGACCGCCTCCATTAACTATGTGGACGACGCAGCAATGTCCCTGGCAGTGGCGTTCCAGAAGGTAATGCAGAGGCTCGTCGAGGAGGTGTTCGGCGGCGGGCATGCCGAGTCGGCTGACGGAGAAATTTAGTTGAATTAACAAAGAGCAGATTGCCACGGCAGTCCGCTCTTTGTTTTTATTAAGCGATTGGGCAGGATACCATTATTCGCAAGTGCAGACAAGAGAATAGCTAAATGTATATTCCCTCTAATTGGAAGGCAATATAATCTTGTTGGTAAAGTTAGGGGGAGGACTAATTGTGGAAAATTTCAGGGATAAGTATCGCAACAGGCGGTACATTGCACACGCCAGCATATTGGGAACAACACAATTACATAAGCGTAATCCGATCAGTATAGCTTGTTGGTCAATGGCTTTTCCCGGTTTTGGACATATGCTCTTAAATAAATATTTACGCGGATATGCGCTAATTTTATGGGAGTTTTTTATTAATCAGAAAATACATTTGAATTTAGCTATCGTTCATACATTTAACGGTCAATTCCAATCAGCTAGAGAGGTATTGGAACCTAAATTTTTGTTGCTTTATATTCCTGTTTACATATTCGCGATTTATGATAGTTATCGAACGGCTGTTGATTTGAACAAAGTCTATCTTCTGGCGAAGAGAGAAAAGGGCCGCTTTAATGAGTTTAGCATCGGAGCACTGGAGATTAATTATCTCGATAAACGCAAACCATGGGTAGCTCTTGTTTGGTCCATGGGAATCCCCAGCCTTGGTCAACTGTACTTACATCGCATTGTTTTAGCCACATTTATTTTGGTCAGTACGATTTTTATCGCATGGTATTCCAACATAATGCTAGCCATTCACGATCTAATTTTAGGTGATGTGAGAGGCTCCTCGTCGGTTCTCGATAAACAATGGTTATTGTATTTCCCTTCTTTTTATTTCTTTACCCTATATGATGCCTATACGAACACCGTAGAAAATAATAAACTGTTTGATGATGCTCAAAAACAATTTCTTTTGGAAAATTACCAGCCAGCAGGGCATCTCATCACAATTGGAGAGAAGTAACGATGCAGGTCTTGGCCACATTCGAGCATTCAACCTTTGTTGAAATAGCCATTTCTGAACTTGAGGAAAAGGGGATAACAGCTATTTACGCTGTACCGCTTGATTTGCGTAAAAAAGAACCGAGGCTTCTGGACAGCATTCACCGGGCAGATGGGATTTCCTTTATCGATAAAGGTATGATATTTGCCTTTATGTTTGGAACCATTGGTACAAGTAAAGGGTTCGTATGGCAAGGGGGACCAATTATTTGGGGAATTGCTGGTTCAGTTATAGGCTTTCTTATAGGAGTTGCCCTGAATTGGTTTCTTTACCTTTCGAAGCGGAACAAAAATCAGCTTCAAATTAGAAAAGGGAAAAAAGGCGATATCATACTCATTGTGACGTGTGAGGCGAATCAGGTATCCGTTGTGGAGGATATACTATGGGATCATAGAGCTCTAGGCTTGGCTATAACGTAACTATTGGCTAATTAGACTAATGCACAGTCCGATTATTTTTTTAGTCATAAAGTGTAATATTATTTTTCGGGAGGCTTTATGATGAAAAGGAAATTAAAGAAAATAAAATATTTCGGCGAAAGAATAGATAGTTCTTATAATGAGCTGGAATATTTTGATGTTCAAGTTAATAAAAAAGCCGGCTTCTTACCGCCGAAATTAAAAAAGAAAAAGGTTTGATATACGAACTTCAGAAACCAGAAGAATATAAAATTTCAATAACAAGCCGGCAGAAGATCAGAGATCCCCTGCCGGAACGATAGTTCAACAGCATGGCAGCAGCCGGGCGTATACGCTCGGCTGCGTTTTTTGTTAAGCGCTTGGCCAGGATAGTTTATACAATAAGCCTATTTTTTACTGAAATAAAATCGCCTCATTGACATACCCTAGGGGGGTATTGTATAGTTCAGATGAAAGTCATCCCCCTAGTTACCCGCCTCATTAAGGTTTTTCAAGAACGGGGTAAAAAGAAAGAAAAGTTTTCAAAATTCGTCGAAAGGGTATCAAAAGGGGAACTATACAAATTAACTTGGCATGACTAGGAGCAAATAAGATTGAAAACCATTTTGGTAGTGGATGATGAAAGCAAAATTCGGGACGTTGTTGTATCTTATCTGAAAAAGGAGGGTTTTCTGACCGTAGAAGCTGCCTCTGGGAATGAAGCTTTGCAGGTATTGCAACGCTCATCTGTCCATCTGGTTATACTGGATCTCATGCTTCCGGATATGGATGGGGAACAGGTCTGCCTGAAAATCAGAAAAATGAACTCCTTGCCTATTCTTATGCTTACCGCAAAGGTATCTGAAAACAACCGGATCAGGGGGTTGTCCGTTGGCGCTGATGATTATTTGACCAAACCGTTTGATCCGCGCGAGGTTGTAGCTAGGGTCAGGGCAATCTTGCGGCGGACGGATGATAGTCAGCTGCTTGCCGACCGCTTATCCTTTAACAATGGCCATTTAGAAATCGATTCCCTGCAACAAACGGTCTCCTGCCATGGGGAACCCGTTAATCTAACGCCTAATGAATATAAGCTGCTGCTTGCTTTGGCCAAATATCCCCAGCGGCATTTTACTCGTGATGAATTAATTGATAAAGTACTAGGTTATACCTTCGAAGGCGATATCCGCACTATTGACCAGCATGTCAAGAATATCCGTCACAAGATTGAGCCGGATCCTAGAAATCCCCGGTATATCGTTACGGTTTACGGGTCTGGCTATCGTTTTGCAGGTGCGCAACATGAATAAACGGCTGCATAACCGACTAGCATTCATTATTATTGGTACCGCTGCGTGCATTTTACTGATCTCGACGTTAAGCGTTTTACTGGCTACCCACTACCATATTTCGATGTACCATGACCAAGCAGAGAGCATGAACCATGATGTGTCCGGATTGGATTACCACTTGGAGCAAGCTCTTATCCAATCGATCATATGGACATTTGCCGGTTCAATCGTTCTTGCAGCCTTAATCGGGTTTTATTTCGCAAAACGAATATCGAAGCCGCTTGTAAATATGAAAAAGATAGCGGAAAGCATGGCTAATGGGCAGCTTGATAAGCGGATAACTGTCAACGGGGAGGATGAACTCGCTGAACTTGCGTTGTCGCTTAACGAACTAGCCGCGCAGCTTCATAAACAAGAGCAGCTCCGGGTTATTATGACTGAAGATATAGCTCATGAACTAAGAACTCCGCTAGCCACGCTAAAAAGTCATATGAGAGCTTTTGAAGACGGGATATGGGAGCCGACACCCGAGCGTATCCATGCTTGCTATGAAGAGATCGAGCGGCTTACAAAAATGGTGGCCGAACTGGAGGACTTGACACATATGGACTCACCGGTGTTTCAATTGGTGCGAAAACAAGAATTACTGTCTGCCTTAATCCAACAGGTAGTAGCTATTGTTTCCGCTGCTTATCTTGAAAAAGAGGTGAAGCTTACGTTTCGCTGCAGCCCGCATATCCGAATATTTGCCGATCACAGCCGAGTAACTCAAATATTGGTCAATCTGCTTAGCAATGCGCTAAAATTTACTCCACCTAACGGACAAGTGCATGTGGAAGCCGTTGAAGAAGGGCATGATGTGTTAATCCGCGTACACGACACAGGCAGCGGTATTGAAAAAGAGGATATTCCTTATCTATTTGAACGATTTTATCGTTCTGATAAATCGCGAAACCGAAGAACGGGTGGCAGCGGTTTGGGATTATCGATCGTTAAGAAATTAGTCACTGCTCACGGGGGACAAGTATGGGCGGAGAATCAGGATGGAGCCGTCATTACGATCCGGTTTCCACAGAAATCCGACTTTCATTAGTCTCATTTTGTACTCTACATAAGATCTTCACAAGTATTGTTTATACTTGTGATAGGACAACGAAGATTGGATTAAAAAATCACTTGGAGGTTAGGTCAATGAAAAAATCATGGATTTTGATCATTGCTGCTATTGTAATGATTGCAGGATTAAGCGCCTGTGGCAACAACGCGGAGAATTCCAATATGGAACATTCCGCCATGAGCCATTCCGGTTCGGGTGAAATACCCGCAGGCTTAAAAGAGGAGCCAAACCCTACCTATAAGCCTGGAAGTCAAGCTGTTATACAAGAGGGGCATATGCCTGGGATGAAAGGTGCGGTTGCAACGATTGTTGGAGCTTATAAGACAACAGCTTATGTAGTGGATTACACACCTACAAACGGCGGGCAAAAAGTAAGCGGCCATAAATGGGTCATTCAACAAGAAATGAAAGACGCCGGGGAAAAAGAACTGCAACCGGGCGCTCAAGTCGTACTGAATGCTGATCATATGCCTGGCATGATGGGGGCAACAGCTGAGATTGTGTCTGCTGAGCAAACGACTGTATACATGGTTGATTACACCCCAACAAATGGCGGAGCACCGGTGAAAAATCATATGTGGGTAACCGAAAGCGAGTTGTCGCCTGCAGAATCAAAGTCAACTAGCGGTAATAGCGAGAATAATACGGATGGCAAGCAGGGTATGAACCACTAATTATACGCTAAGTTAATTGCAGCAGAATTAACCAAAGAATCGTTTGAAGCAGCCGATATAGGCTGCTTTTTTGTTACGCTATTCCAGGATAGTTCCAATGACTAATGTTAGACAATGCAACCCCAGTATTGTATAAATATACTATGTAGTGAATTTATATGCGATTGGGTGATTGAATGAACCTACTAGACATTAATGGATTGTCGTACGGTGACATCTTTAACATCTTCCGCTTAACAGATGAACTAAAAACGGGCATGCATAAAAATTTTTTGATAGGAAAAACATTTATCTTATTCTTCCCTGAATCAAGCCTAAGGACAAGAATCTCTTTTGAGAGAGGAATAAAAGATCTGGGAGGAGAATGCATAATATTCCCGCCAGAGGCCTTGGACAAAAAGGAGCAATTAAAAGATGTGATTAAATACATCGAAAATTGGGCTCACGGGGTGATTGTAAGGCATGCTGATTTTTTGAAAATAACTGAATTAGCTCGCCACTCCAATATCCCTGTAATTAATGCAATGACGGCTGTTAATCATCCATGTGAGATCTTATCTGACTTATACGCTATACATAAAAGAAGGGAACAATTTCAGAATCTCACATACACTTTTGTCGGACCTGGTGGAAATATTTGCAGGTCATGGTTAACCGCAGCAGAAGTGATGGATTTAAAATTTAATCACGTTTTTTTGAAGGGCCACGAAATGAGATGCGATTCAAAAAATTATAAGTTTTATACTGACCTCAACGAAGTCATTAGGTTTAGCGATGTTGTTTTAACGGATTCATTACCTGATGAACTTCGAAATGAACAGTACATAGCAAAGTACCAGATCACTCTCGAGAGAATGAAACTGGCTCCAAATGGAGCGATGTTGAATCCGTGTCCGCCTTTTTTTCGGGAGGAGGAAGTAAGCGAGGAAGCCATATCCTCAGAATACTTCGTTGGTCATACATTCAAAAAGGATTTACTTTTCGTACAACAAGCGGTTATTATGCAATGCTTATTAACCTAACAGAGAACGATAGCTCAAGACAACACGACGGCAGCTGACATAATGGTCAGCTGCCGTTTTCATTAAAGTAACGGGCAGGATAACGCAACAATCCAAGCATAAATACAGTCTAATTATTAGTTAGCGATGATGGGAGGATGAGGTTTGAATCAGTTCTTAAAAGTAATTCTCGCATGTTGTTTAATAATCGTTTTGACTTCGTGTAAGGAATCATCGACTAATAAACAACCCGGCAAACTTGATCAGCCTGACAATCTTAGTGTGGAACGTTTAGACCCATTGCATCAATCTGATGTACATTTATCTAAGAACATAGATGACAAAAAAGTAGTTAAGAAGTTGTACGAAAAGATATTAAGCCTACCTTCTTTTCCGCAAGGGACAATCAGTTGCCCTGCTGACAATGGAGTTCAATATGAACTAACGTTTACACTTGAATCTAAGCTAGTCTCTAAAGCGGTAGTAAGTGCAACTGGGTGTCAGGGAGTGACTATGAACGAAAAAATATATTGGGCTATGGAGCCGAAAGGAAAGGGTTTTAGAGCTTTATTTGAGCAGGACATCGGACTTAGCGATGAAGCAATGATGAGTTTAAAGTAGGTTTTGCAGCTCAAAATATCTAGCATGATAGTTTAATTCACTTCACGAATACCTAAATAAGGAAAGTTCATAAATTTCCTCAATAGAGGGTGCATCGCACATGCCGTTTCTATTGGAAGCTTAAAGACTCTATATTTAAAGTATAACGACTGGATTGTGGATTACTGGAGAGAGTACATCGACGGTATATTCAAGAATAAATGATTCTTCATCTAATACCACTTATCCATTGAGACTAACGCATGTTAGTCCAACGGCATCTCGAGTGAGAGTGTCAAGCAAAAGCTGCAGAGATCGGAAGATCCACTGCAGCTTTTGTTGACGTAATGGACAGGGTAGTTCCAATATGTGGTAGTAAAGAGGTGAGGTTCGTTTTGTAAAGAAAATACTTGGTGTTATCCTGACTTCCTATTTCACTTTCGTCAGAGGCTCTAAATGTAACCGCACTTTTACATTAATCTTCATAGTAGACCAATGCCGATCCCATGTATCTCTCGTTATTGGTCTGGAGAACGGTTTAGCAGTCAACGCCCCGATTTGAAGGGGGTCAATCTGTAATTTTTGCATTTGGGATAGCAAGCTAATAACATTCTCCTCCAAGTACCGTTCGATTTTTTGTGAGAGCGCGGCAAATTGGTAGTTATCCTCTATTCTTGCGAGCGAATCCAATTCATTAATTCTTCCCTTCACGTCGATTTCGATGGACAGGGATGATAAATCCGGGGTTAGTTTCTTACGGGTATGCGCGCGAATATGCCCTAATGTAACCGAGAGCTCAGGAAGAACTAAATATCGTACGAATCTGTCTCTATACAACAATTGGTTGATTTGATCGTCCTTTCCACGTATCTCCGCAACCATAGTGTCCTGGTCGAAAAATGCTGTGCCTTCATACAGAAACTGGTCGCCTGCCGCGCGAAATACTGGTAGCTGTGGATCGGAAACCTGAGAGTACAACATTTTCATAAACTGGTGCAAATTGACGACAGTAATTTCGCCTTGTTTTTTCTTCTCGTAATGTTTGAACATACGATAGATGTAATAATCGATATTGTCTGTTTCATCCAAGTGTTTGGCGAGAAATTCATTAAAATCGCCTTTCGTGACGACTAAATACAACCGTTGCGAAATGTTCGGATCGGTCAGAACCGTATTGATAAGACGGGTTAGTCCCCGTTTCGCATAAGCTTCGTCCACCAACAGCAAGCGGATTTGGCCGGCTTTCAGTTCGTTATGATAGTTCAAATTAAACCCTTTGTTGCCTTCGTTTATAAGAGACACCTTAAGGTTAAGCACTCGTTTTTTCTCCTTGATAAGAGGAGGGACGAGCGTGCTAATTGTTATCTTTCCGTCTTCTGCTTCCTGCACAGACCAGAAAATAATCGGCGTGATTTCTTCAATCATATTGTTTTCCGGTAAGAGGACGCATCCGGACTCGAGTATTAACAAACAAGACGATAGCAGCACAAGCGTTGCTTGTATAAAGCGTTTCATGACGTTGTCCTGGCTTTCCGCTTGATCGCGATCCAGATGAGGAGAGGTGATAATAAATAAGTGGTGGATCCTGACCACATCTGCAGGTCAAGCCAAAAGGCCTGTTCGATTCCAGGCTCCCAAAACCATTTACTGATCAGCAGAGTGCAGGCCATCGCCATAAAGCAGCTGACGACCAGCCCAACACGACTAGTGCCTGTCTTCGTCTTGCCTAACAAGCTGGAAGCGCCGTATACCATCAGCACGAACAAGGCGAGCGAGTAAAGGATGCTGAACATATATGCTGAGATCAGGATAATATCCACCCTTTCTAATAAAGGTGATTGCAGGTAACGTCCCATCTCCAAGTTCGGGTATTTGATGGTTGGCAAGTATTTGGAACCGTAGAAGAGCAAGGCCGCAATGGAAATAAAGAGATACTCGACGACCGAGATGGTATTAGCAATCGTCAAATATTTCAGCATTTTCTGTTGCGGATTCAGCCAGTATGAAATAGCAATTAAAAATTCCGGTCCAGAAAACGACGAAAAAACGAGCAGTAGGGATTTCCATGCAAACGGCTCTGGGCCAATGGGAATGAGAGGGTATAGATCGTGAATCGAATTTGATTGCACCAAAAAAAACGGAATATACATAAAAAAGATCCCAATCGTTACAATGAACACGACCGTTACGAACCGTATCATGTTTTCCATTCCAAACAGCGCCAAATAGCAGCATAAGATAAAAGGAAACACAATGTGCCATTCTCGGTCCATAGTGGGAAAAACAAATTGCTGCATGATAGCGGCATAACTGATTGAAATGAAAGAGATCTTGAACAGAAGGAACGGCAAGCCTGTCAAAGCTAATATTTTAATTCCTGTTTTTCCAAATAATTCTTCAAAACCCTTGTACCCTTGGGTAGAGTAGGGAGTTGCGAACCACTTGGACAGCATATATAGGCAAAATTGGGAGGCTATGCCCATTGCTACAATCGCCAATAACATATAAGGTTGCACGATGGCTGAGGGCATGATAATCATGTAATAAAGCATTTGAATCCTATTGGTGAGGAAGAGCGCGTAAAAACCGCTTTCTTGCTGTGAGGTTTTCGAAACAGCGATATAGCTTTCATAGGTTCATTTTCTCCTTCGGCTAATACGATACTTAATCAAAGGACGCAATGCTTCGGGACGAATGCGCATAGCGTGTAACGGCCCTCGGACGAAGAGATCTACCCAATCTCTCCAATAAAACGGAGATACCGGCGCCAGGTAGGGCTGTTTCAAGGAAGTGAGCCCGTTCAAATGGGCAATCATGCCGACAAGTCCAAGCAAGATACCGGGAACGCCCAGATAGGACGAGAGAATCAAGAACATGAATTGAAGCAGTAAGCTGGATTTGGTAACCAGATAGTTCGGAACGAGAAAATTGGAAATCGCCGAAATGCCTGCCAATACGATTAGCACTTTACTTGCGAATCCCGCTTCTACCGCAGCTTGTCCAATTACGATTCCTCCAATTACCCCCAAGTTTTGGCTCGTTTTGGTCGGCATTCTTAGGCTGGCTTCCTTCATAATTTCTAGCGTAATAAGAATAAAAAACGCTTCCCAGAAGGGGGATAGTGGCAGTTTGCTACGAGACTCGATGAATACATATAAAATTTGCAGGGGTAGCATTTGATAATGATGAGTCGTTAATGCCACGTAAAGCGGAATTAGAGTAATGGAAAGAAGGAAACTGAGATAGCGTAACGGCCTCAAAAAGCTAGCTACCAACCAGCGGTTTATATAATCCTCCGGCGACTGAAACAAGTGAAACAGCGTAATCGGAGCGATTAAGGCAAAAGGAGTGTTATTGACTAAAATGACCAATTTTCCGATACCTAGTGCATATGCGCAGGAATCCGGCCGATCGGTCTGAAGATATTGAGGAAAGATGCTATGATAATGATCTTCCATAAACGCTGCAATATGTGAAGAGTCTAAAAAGATATCGAAGTCGATGCTGGAAAGCTTTTTTTTCGCGATCGTAACAAATTCTGGATTGATAAGCCCGTCGATGTACATAAGGACTACGGTTGTTTGGGTTAAGGAGCCGACGGAGAATCTCTCTGTTTTGAGCGCTGTTAAAGGAAGCCTTCTTCTAATCAGCAAAATGTTTTGCTCCAGCTGCTCGCTGAAACTGTCTTTTGGGCCGAACATTATTGTTTCTGTCTCGGATGTTTCGATGGACCGGGTGAGCGAGTTGGGAAGCATAATAGCATGCCATCGCGCGCTGGATGAGTCGTGAACCAGAACTGAACCCATCATGAGATACTGGAGGGCTTGCTCCAAATTGGATAAGCGATTCATTTTGACTGTGGTCAGGCTTTTTTCCACCGAACTTTGGAATGATCGAACGACAGGCTCAAGAATCGATTCGTTAAGACGCTCCTGATCGATTAAGGTTTCAAGATAAATAAATGTCAAACGAAGTCCGTTTGTAGTCTCTCGATCAATTATCTCCGCGTCCTCCATTAGGGCGAGGCGCTGCTTTAAAGCTTCTAAAGAGATTGCCGTCATTGTATCGTTCACCTCCTGAATCAGCCCGCGCTGAGATTACCTTTATTATGCTTTTCTGGAACGAGTTTTAAACAAACGATTGAGGTATTACTGTACGCTTCGCCATCCCGCATTCGGGTGTTCGGGGGGCTTTCCAATTTGAAGGAAATATCGATGTAAATTAGTAGATTCTAATCCGTCTTAGTTTATTCTAATTGGCATAACGCGCCCGAATTGTCTACCATAGGTACATAACCTTTTTTTCTGCTCCTCTAAGACTGCCGGGTAACCGCTCTAGAGGAGCTTTTAACGTTTCCGACGACTAAGTATCAAAGTTAGATGGTAAAGATGAGTTCCACACAGTCGGGCTTGGTAGACATAGATCTATTGATGATTGGATAACAAAACAAGTTCACTTGTAGAGATCCCTTATTCAGAATGAGATGAAAAGGACATATGTCGGCTTATATCAGTTATTTGTTACAATACATTCATAAGGTGGGATACAGTCCTCGGCGAGCCAAGCTAGCCTTGAATTCCACCAAGGTGTCAAGATTTTTCACGTAATAGGAGGAAGATGCGCAGATGAGCCATCCTTACCGACCCTTGCATGCCCCGCAATTGCAGCCGCAGCTGCATTTCCACTCCCACAACTTCCGGGGTTTGCGCCGAGCCGTCATCTGGCATCGCATGTAGCTGCCTATTGGACGGTGAATTTCCTGCCAGTACCGGGAAATCCGGGGCATCGAGTCATCCCCGATGGCTGTGTCGATATTATAGTGGACCTGTTCGCTTCATCAAGCAGGCAGGCCGCTTATGTCGTGGGGCTAACGACGCAGGTCGAAGTTTTGCAATTTGCAAAAGCACGCTCGGTATGGGGAATCCGGCTCTATTCGGAGTCGGCTCGCACGATTCTGAAGTCTCCCATATCGACATTAACGGCAAATCGTGTGTTTTTGGAGGATCTCTGGGGACAAGAGGCTCTCGATTGGGTCGAAAAGCTGCTGATTGCCCAATCGGTTCAAGAAAGGATCGAGATCGTCGAGCAGCAATTCGGCCAAATATTGGCTACGAACGAGGCGCCTGCTCCCACTTTGGTCTACCAGAGCATGCAGTATATATACGAGGTCAAAGGTAATCTTTCCGTAACGGATTTGGCGGATAAAGTGAACTTCAGCGAGAGGCATCTGCGAAGGGCTTTTGAACTCGAGCTTGGCCTCAGCCCGAAGGAGATGCTTGGCATCGTCCGCTTTCAAAGCGTGCTTGAGGAATTGTACAGCGGAGACTATTTCAGCTTAACGGATTTGGCGCTTCAACACGGATACTACGATCAGTCGCACTTTGCTGGCGTTTTTAAGCGATATTACGGACTTCCACTCAAACGGCTGACCAAGCAGGAGTGAGGAAGTCCGTTTTTTACTATTTTGCAATGAGGGACAATTACTATAATGGGAGTGAAATTAAGCAAGGCGAGGGGAGCTGCAAAGCATGACGGTAAAGTTGAAACGAGTCGCGATTTATGTAGAAGAGATGAAGAGGGCGTTGGATTTTTATCGCGTACTGGGGCTGGCTATTCCGGACGGCGCAGACGAAGCGCATCACGTAGACGTGGAGCAAGAAGGAATTGTGTTTGCATTCGATATGGTGGAATCGGTAAAGAATGTTTTTGAAGGCTGGGAAGATCCTGTCGGCTACCGGACCGAGCTCGCCTTTCAGTTCTCCAGCAACGAAGCGCTGGATGACGTGTACCGTCAATTGACGACGCTTGGGTATGACGGCTTCCTCGAGCCGCGAGATACACCGTGGGGAGAGCGATATGCGCTTATTAAGGACCCCGATAACAATTTAATCAGTCTCGTCGCTTAGCGATGAGAAGATATGCTTGTTTCTTACTGAGGAATAAAAAACGGTACACATTAGTTTAAAACAAAAAAACCGGCAGCAGAGCAACGATGTGCTGCCGGTTTTTGAAAAAGGAGGGGAAAAGAATGTAAATTAATTCTTGATCGTTCAGTCCGGAAATGTTATTATAAACTCATCAAGCGGAGGGAAGCTCAAACGTTAAAGAAGCAGACTTTCACGCGATGCAGATAGAGGGCTTTTTTTTACAACATTTTAGACTGAATGGTCAAGAAAAAGAAAACGGAGGGATTAATCATGTTAAATCAACAAACCATCGAAATGAAAGAATCGCAAGAAACTATTCGCGAGCGAGCGCAAGAAACGTTCCGCAATCATCTGAAGCACTTGTCCGGCGGCAATATTGAGGCTTGGGTCGACTTGTGGCAGGAGGACGGTGTATTGGAATTCCCGTACGGACCAGCAGGATTCCCGGACAGAAAGCAAGGCAAGGCTGAGCTCTTTGAATATATGCAGAACTTTCCGAAGCACTTTGAGGTCGAATTCACCGATCTCGTCTTTCATCCGGCACAGGATCCGGAGCTGACGATTGCCGAATTCAAGTCTGCAGGCAAGCATCGGGAGACGGGTAACCCGTATAATCAAACGTATATCAGTGTCGTTCGAACCAAAGACGGCCTTATCGAAAGTTACCGCGATTTCTGGAATCCTTTGGTGGCAATTGAGTCCGTTGGCAGCGAAAGCGACGCCGTACGGTTTTCCGGATAATGCGTATGCCGTAATCTTGACTGAACGATCCATTAAAGGTAGTATAGGGACGAGATAAGGGGGTATCCCATATGGCAAGAAACAAAGAGTTCGATATGAACGTGGTTTTGCGAAAGGCAATGGAAGTGTTTGGACATTACGGGTACGAAGGAACGTCACTTCCGATATTGCTCCAAGAGCTGGGCATTGCGCGACAGAGCTTATATGATACGTACGGTACGAAGAAGGATCTCTTCATTAAGGCCGTAAAGCACTATGTAAACGAAAAATCATCCGCCGTTGTCGTTTATTTGGAGAAGTCGGAATCCGTGAAGGAAGCGATCAATGCCATCTTCCGCGAGATCGTCTTCGTCCTTCAAGATGAGGACCGGCGTAATGAATGTTTCATTCTAAACAGCGCTATTGATCAGGTTCCTCACGAACCGGAAATTGCCGCCTTGTTCGAAGAAGATCGGATAAAACTTGAGCGTGCCTTCCATGACGCCTTGGTTCGGGGAAAACGGCAGCAGGAGCTGAGCACCGAACAGGACCTGCAAGCATTGGCCAGATATCTATACCATGCACGATATGCACTGACCCAAGTGGCTAAACTAACAAGCAATCCAGAAGTGCTCGAAGACTTTGCAAAAGTGTCCTTATCGACACTTGAGGCTTGACGGGAAGGTTTTGCTTTCCTCTGCCTTTATTAGACCGTTCAGTCAATAATGCATTTTTTAGACCAATCAGTCCGAAATAGGAGGATGAAAAAGATGAATAGCAGCCCTTTTAAGGGATTGGCCGCGCTTTTGGTGCTTGCCGTCTCCCAATTAATTATGGCACTTGATTATACGATTATTTTTGTGGCGATGCCCTCGCTAGGAATGGAACTGGGCTTCTCTGCAAACCATTTGCAATGGGTCGTTAGCGCGTATTCGCTAGCGTTCGGAGGATTCCTGCTCATCGGGGGAAGACTCTCGGACATGATGGGCAGAAGAAGAATGTTCATAATAGCTATGTCCTTGTTCGGGTTAGGTTCGCTGCTTGGCGGACTGGCCGAATCCCAATTGATGCTGATTATAGCCAGAGGCTTGCAAGGCCTGGGTGGAGCCCTCCTATCGCCGGCAACGCTATCGCTCATCATGTCTAACTTCGAAGAAGGCGCCGAACGGAATCGGGCAATGGGTATCTGGGCTGCAATGGGCGGTGTCGGTATGTCGCTTGGCTTGCTGCTTGGCGGCGTGCTCACCAGCTTTATCGGCTGGGAAGCGACGTTTTTCGTTAACGTTCCAATCGCTTTGCTCACCGTTTTGCTAGCTCCGGTTGTTCTCAAAGAGAGCAAAGCATCGAGCGGCAGCAAGCATTTCGATATTGCTGGGACCGTTTCGGTTACGGCCGGCATGCTTCTCATCGTGTATTATCTGATTCAATCTCCCGTCTCGGGTTGGCTTAGCGCAAGCACATTGCCATTCCTGCTAGTCGGTGCCGCGCTTCTCGCATCCTTTGTCGTGATCGAAAAACGTTCGAAAGGTCCGCTGCTTAACTTCCGCATGTTTCGTAACCGCAATTTGACTGGCGCGGCTCTTATTGCCTTTTTGTTCTCTGCTTCGTTCGGAACGCTTTATTACTTCCTGATGCTGTATACCCAGAATGTCCTGCATTATTCGGCCATCCAGTCCGGCTTTACTTTCCTTCCGCTGACGCTGAGCGCGTTTCTTGGAGCAAGGCTTATAACCCCCATGATAACCAAAGTCGGGATTGCCGGCACGATTGCATCGGGGATGGCGCTTGGAGGCATCGGCTTCCTGCTGCTGACCCAATTATCGGTTTCAGGCAATGCCTGGGGGGTTATTCCCGGAACAATCATCATTGGGCTTGGGCAAGCGCTTGTTTTCACGACGATGTTTATCGCCGGAAGCACCGGAGTCGATTCAAGTGAACAAGGAGTATCTTCCGCTGTCATCAATACGGGTCAGCAAATCGGCGGAGCGATTGGGCTTGCGGTAATCATGGCCATAATCTCGGCTGCCCTCGGCTCCGATACTGCAATGGAATCGATGAGTCCAGCTGCTCTTAATTCGTCCATTCATACAGCGTTTATGGTTGCAGCAGTGGTTACGCTGGTCGGTATACTCGTGGCGTTCGTCGCTTTAAAAAGAGCAAACAAAACTTCAACCGAGGATAGGAAAGTAGTCGCAGGCCATTAATAACGGAGGAAAACGGAACTGAAATAAAGAAAGATTTGTACATTGAATTTAGGTAATGGAAGACTATCAATATATGGTACTATATAGAAAAAGTCGAAATAGATGTGTGCTGGATTACCAATCCGATTCATTCAGGGAGGGTTAAACATGCTATACGAGTTGCGAATCTATACGATTTACGAAGGTCGAATGGATGCCATTCAAGACAGATTTAAGGAGCATACGTTTAGAATTTTTACAAGACTGGGAATGAAGGTCGTGAATTTCTGGATAGATGCAACAGGCCAAAATAAACTATATTATGTGATGGAATTTAAGGATATGGCGCAGCGTCAAAGGCTATGGGAGCAGTTTAAGAAAGACATTGAATGGATTCAAGTAAAACGCAACTCGGAAGAAAACGGAGGGCTCATAGTCGAAAAAATTGATGAATATTTTATGAATCAAGCTGAATTTTTCGGATTGGGAAATTGAACTAGAGGGAAAACGTTAGTCAAGAACAATAAATGGCAACTGATCCGGATCAGTTGCCATTTATGCTGAAGTAAAGGGCAGGATAACGCAATGACACAGTAGCTGGCTGTGAGATTACCATTTCACTTGCAGTTATGTTAGACTGATATTTCAAACTAGAAGTTCTCTTTCATTCTCAGAAAAGGAATACCGAGAATAATGTATTTTGAAATGCTGAAGGGAGAAGTAATTATGGGAAGAAAACCATCATATACGGAGTCAGAACTACTGGACATAACAAAAAAGTTAGTGCTGGAGCATGGATATGACGGGTTTCACCTCAAGTTGCTTTCGCAGCATTTACCCGGTGCCAGGAGTACGATTTATCAGTATTATGCCAATAAAGAAGAAATTGTGGCTGCCTGCATGAAGCGTGTGATCTCGAGCGTCATCGAGAAGGCTTCGGCAATCGATGAGACCGATACGATGCAAGCCCTTCAGGAACTGCTTGGCATTTATGTTGACGAATCCAAGCTTCATCAACTTTTAGGCGATGCTCATAAAATTAATACAACAAATTCGGCTGCGGCTAGTCGGGATCTAGATGTTGTTGAGCAAGGCCATACTACGCTAAAAATTCAACTTACGCGTCTCTTTCAAAGAGCGCAACAAGAGAAAAATCTCAGAGAAGACATTCCGCTCCCGGTACTGATCGGTGGTTTTTTCAACCTCATTAACACTCCTAATATGATAAACCTCCCTAATCCTGAGTGGAGCAAGCTTTTGTTTCAAATGTGGATAGGAGGAGCACAAAGGTAGGTGGCTCTTTTTTTAATTTGACACAAGTGTCGGATATGTTGTTTAATAGGGGGGACGGAATCTGTGAAAGTGCTTCATCTATAACAAAAATGACACATGTGTCATAAATGAAGAGCGAGGAGTGAGAGAGCATGTTTTTAGCTTTAAAGGAACTCATGCACAGCAAGATGAAATTTTTGATGATTGTCATTATTTTTGTTTTAGTTGCTTGGTTAGTATTCATCCTATCGGGACTTGGAAATGGATTATCGACGCTTGCGGCGTCCACTTTCCAAAACATGAAGGCCGATTATGTCGTCTTTGAACAAGGAGCGCAGTCGACCATGGGCAAGTCCTTGATATCCGATGAATTGGTGGCGCAAGCGGAGAAATTGTCTAATGTAACAGCCGCATCCCCAATGGGAAGTACGATGGCCACCGCTTTGAAAGGAAATAGCACAAAGAACGAGGATAAAGTCGATATCGCAATGTTAGGGATACTTCCCGGCAGCTTCCTGGAGCCGACAGTAATTGAGGGTGAAGGATTATCTATAGCCAATCCAACAGGCGTCATTGTGAACAAGACGATGAAGGATGAAGGCTTTAAGCTTGGGGATACTTTTCAACTTGACGGCTCGACACAAGCTTTGACAATTATCGGATTCGTTGATAATCAGACGTACAACCACCTCTCAGCCGTATTTGTTCCGATGTCCGAATGGCGGAAGATTGCGTTCGCCGCGCCGGGCTCGGATAAGGGAATTGCTGGCCCGATTAATGCAATCATGTTGCAGGGCAAGCATATCGATCCTACTTATATTAGCAGCAAGCTCTCCAATACCGATGCCGTCACGCGCGGAGCGGCTATTCACGGCATGCCGGGGTATAAGGAGGAAAACGGCTCGATTATGATGATGCTGGGCTTTTTGCTTGCGATATCGGCATTCGTGCTCGGAGTATTCTTCTATGTCATTACGATGCAGAAGACCAATCAATTCGGCGTAATGAAAGCCATCGGCGCAAGAAACGGTTTTCTAAGCACTGCCATTGTCTCACAGGTCGTTGTACTATCATTGACGAGTATCGTTATTGGCGTTCTGCTTACTTACGGGACTGCGGCAATCATGCCGAAGGGAATGCCGTTCAAGTTGGAGACGAACCTCGTTATCGAGTACTCTGTCATTCTTCTTGTCATAGCCGTTCTTAGTTCACTGGTCTCGGTTCGTAAAATAACGATGATTGATCCACTGAAGGCGCTTGGGAGGGCAGAATAATGACAACAGGACTCCATATCAGCAATGTTACGAAGTATTATGCCGAGGGAAGGAATCGGATATCCGCGCTTGAAAAGGTCTCTATTTCGGTGGAGCCTGGGGAGCTTGTTGCTGTCGTCGGGCCTTCCGGGTCAGGCAAGAGTACGTTTCTTTCCATTGCGGGTGCATTGCTTAAAGCTTCAGAAGGAGAAGTCAACTTGAATGGGCATCTTCTCTCTAAGCTTTCCGAGAAAGAACTTTCGAATGTACGATTGAAAGAAATCGGCTTTATTATGCAATCATCCAATCTGGTCCCCTATTTGAACGTCCTTGACCAGTTGCTTTTAGTGAAGAAAATGTCGGGAAAGGTGAGATCCAAGGATCGGATGTTTGCCGTTAAGCTGCTCGAGGAGATAGGGCTCGGATCCAAATTGAAGAGCTACCCAGAGGAACTTTCAGGCGGTGAAAAGCAGCGTACGGCCATCGCGCGTGCTTTAATAAACAATCCCAACGTTATTTTGGCGGATGAGCCTACGGCCAGTCTGGACACCAAGCGTGCCCATGAGGTGGTCAGTCTGATTGCAAATGAGGTAAAGTCGCGTCGTAAAGCAGCAATTATGGTCACGCATGATGAACGCATGCTTGAATATTGCGATAAAGTGTATCGGATGGAAGATGGCAGATTGTCGCTAGCGGGAACCAATGTTTCCGGTTGTGTCGATTGCTGATGTATTAGGAAGATAAAGCCGCGAAAATTCGCGGCTTTTTATTGTTGGAGAAGCAACTCATGCTTCAACGGGAATCGCAGAGCGAAATGGAAAGTTATAATTTAGCGTGTTTAGGGGATTATATCCATGTCGTTCCCAATTCACGGTATGACCGGATGCTAGCAAGGAGGATTGACCAATACAGTTATGAAGATAAACACTTTAAACCGTGTGTTGTCTGTTATATGTTTGGCAGTGCTACTCTTGCTGACCGGCTGCTGGGATCGCCGCGAGATAAACGATGTTGCGTTTGTCTTAGCAGGTGGGGCTGATAAAGAAGGAGATCTTATTCGTATCAGCGTCCTTATTCCGCTTACGGGGAATATGGGTAACACGGGCGGCGGGGGTGGATCCGGTGGACAGAAACCTTTCACCATTAAGACAGAGACAGGCAAGACCGTTAGCGATGCCGTTTCAAAGCTTCAATATCGTCTCCCGCGGCATCTGTTCTTCGGTCATCGACGTGTAATCATTATTGGAGAAGAACTGGCAAGAACGGAAGGAATCGAAACCGTTATCGATGCTATAACTCGTACCCCAGAAAAGAGATTGTCCACTTTTATAGCCGTTTCTGAAGGGAAAGCGATTGATTTGCTTAACGCGAATACCCGTATTGAGCGTTTCTCTGCAGAATCGATCAGAGAGCAATTACAATCAGAAACGACTGCTCGCATCAATTTAAAGGAAGCGGTCTGTAAATTAATTACCGTAGGCGAAGATGTCTTTCTCCCGTATGTACAGAAGGTAAAAACAAACATAAAGGGCCAGGGATCTGAAGATATTCGAAGCGAAGGTTTTGTCCTTTTCCATGATGGGAAAATGACTGGGAAATTAGAAGGGGCATCGGCTATAGGTTTCCGGCTTCTAAATCAGTCGGTTCGTGATTATGATGAGACCCTTCATTTAGACGGGAATTATTTAACAGTAACGATTAATCATGCGATTATAAGCATTAAGCCCATTGTGAAGAATGGCGAATTGTCCTATCGCATTCACTCCAAGGTGAAGGCGAGTATTAGCGAAGATAAAAATCAGGAAAGAAATTATGATTATTCGGAGCAACGAAAACGAATAGAGCAAAGCATCGCACAAAATATTGTCCATAATATTAATCTTGCTCTAAAAGAGATGCAGCAAAATAATAGTGATGCCATCGGCTTTGGATTAAAAGCGTATCTTGCTTACCCGCAAATATGGACCAAAACATATCGAAAAGATTGGGACGAAATATTTCCAAAAATAAAATTTGAAGTAGCGGCGGAAGCGAACTTATTCCGACTAGGCATGAGCAGCGAGAACCTAGGGAGAAAAGATCATTAGAATACGTATGGCATTAGAGGTATCACTGCGAGCAGCAGCCACAAATGTGGCTGCTTTTTTTTGTGGACCAAAAAATCTTCAGGATTTCTTCAGAAAGAACCTACGCAGGAACTAAGTTTTTTTCTCTAAACTGATTTCGGCATCTAAATATTCCAATGAGGTGATTACATGTTAAGGAATAATTCACTACTTTTTTTCAAAAAATTCATTCATAATCCTAAATATGTGGGGAGTATTACTCCAAGCTCGCGTTATTTGGCGAATCGTATGGTTGCAGCAGCCAAATGGGAGGAAGCAGAGAATATTGTGGAAGTTGGGTCTGGCACTGGTGCAATAACACAAGCGATTGCAAAACGCGTCATGCCTAAAAGCAAGGTGATTTTATTTGAAAAAGATGAAGAAATGGCCCAAAAGCTTCAACAGGATTTTCCGCAGTTTACGAGGGAAGGTAACGCTTTAAGATTAGTTGACCAGCTCAAAAAGCATAATATCCATGAAGTGGATTACATTTTTAGCGGATTGCCATTTTATAATTTTTCCCCCGCCATGCGTCTCCAATTGATTTTGCAATGCAAAGAAGCGTTAAAACCGGGTGGTAAACTAATTGCTTTTCAGTATTCCTTGCAAATGAAAAACCTGCTTTCGGAGCATTTTGAGATTGAAACCATTTCTTTGGTTCCTTTTAATATTCCGCCAGCTTTTGTTTATGTTTGTAGGAAACCAGTGAAGTTCGAAGGGGAGAAGTCATATGGGCGTCATATTAGTCGTAGATGATGATACCGAAATCAGAGACGTTATTCACGTTTACTTGCGAAATGAAGGACACTCGGTTCTCGAAGCCGGCGACGGATTAGAAGCAATCGAAAGGCTTTCTCGGCAGAAGGTGGATCTTGTTATTTTGGATGTCATGATGCCAAGAATGGACGGTATAAAAGCATGCATGCATATTCGGGAACAATATTCCGTCCCCATCATCATGCTCTCCGCGAAGGAAGGAGATATGGATAAGATCATGGGACTATCGACAGGCGCCGACGATTACGTAACCAAACCGTTTAATCCGATGGAGCTGATTGCCCGCGTGAAAGCACAGTTAAGGCGACAGAACATGCTTGCATCGAAAGAAGCCGCGCAGGACCAGATAACCATTGATGAACTTGTGATCGACATTGCCAAGCACTTTGTATCGATTCGGGGGCAAGTAGTCATGCTGACACCGCTTGAATTCGCGATTGTAAGCCTGCTCGCGTCTAACCCGGGACAAGTCTTTAGTGCGGATACCATCTATGAATCGGTGTGGAAAGAGCGGATCGGATTCTCGGATAATACGGTTATGGTACACATTCGAAATCTGCGGGAGAAGCTCGAAATTAATCCAAGAAAGCCAGAGTATATCAAAACGGTATGGGGTGTTGGCTATAAAATGGATAAATAAGCGATTCAAAATAAAACGCAGCGTAAGATATTCTTTTCTGGGGGCCACGGTTTTTACCCTTCTATTGTCCTACCTTCTTAGTCTGTATATTATTGGCCTTATCGGACAACTGCTCGATTCGATTACGTCCAAAGGAAAGCTTGAGTATATTCCGATATTAATCTTCGCATCGCTGGCTGTTTTCATCGTCATTTTTCTTTTAACTTTTTATCTGTTAACGAAGCGTATGATTAATTATTTCTCCGTGCTTTCGGAGGGACTCGGATTTATTTCTCGAGGTAATTTTGAATATAGGGTTCCTGTTCGACGGGAAGACGAGTTAGGCATGCTGGCCAGAAATATGAACAAGATGGCGGAACAACTTTCCTCGCAAAAAAGGAAGGAAAAAGAGGCCGAGGAATCTAAAATGAATCTTATCACGGGTGTGTCTCATGATCTTCGCACTCCGCTTACGAGTATGATTGGCTATTTAGATCTGCTTCGCAAAAGATCCTATATAGACGAGAATGAATACAACCGTTTTATAAACAATGCTTTTAGCAAAGCCCAACAACTAAAAAAGCTGATTGACGATTTATTTATCTATACCCGTCTAACTTCTGGAGACATGATTTTGACCAAGCAACAAGCAGATATGCGGGAGCTAGTGGAGCAGGTGTTGTTTGAGTTTATCCCCATTGCCGAAGAAAATCATGTGGTCGTAAGGCAACATATAAGTATACAGGAGGCAGCCGTCCATATTGACCCCGAACAGGTCGCAAGAATCTTGGATAATTTGCTGATGAATGCTCTGAAATATTCAAAGCCACCCAAAGTTATTGATGTACGGCTAACGTCTAACGAAGCATTCGTATATTTAACAGTAGCGAACGAGGGAGAACCAATCACGAAAGAGCAAGAAATTAAACTCTTTGATCGTTTTTATAAGCCGGAGAATATGGACCCCAATACTCATATCCAAGTAGGTGCTGGTCTAGGTCTTGCCATTGCGAGGCAACTAGCAGAGCATCAGGGTGGTTGCCTTACACTCGAGTATGAGAATGGTCAATATGCGTTCACATTGGAACTCCCCCTTGCCTAGGGATGACAAATGGAACAGCCGATTATATGAAATCGGCTGTTGTTCATTTGCGAGTTATAATCAGCGCCAAAAAGTAATTTGCTCGCTGCCCAAACGTACAGATTCATGTCCCTCTTGCGAGGCTTTGCCGATTGAGAGGATCATAACCGGTACATAACGTTCATCGTCCAGATCGAATGCGCGGACAATCGTATCGCGTTCAAAGCCCGCCATAGGATTGGTATCATAACCATGCGCGCGGGCAACCAGCATCAGTTGCATGGCAAATAAACTTGCATCGATTTTGGCGACCTCGATTTTAATTTCTCTAGGGAGCAGAGGGAACATGTCCATAATTTGCGTGACTTGCTTATCGCGCAAATCCTTCGGCATTTTCCCTTGTTCTACAGCTGAATCATAAATTTCCTCTACGTAAAGTTCGCTTTGAGTGTCGCCCAAAATAATAAGCATAGCGGCTGATGTAATATTTTGCCCCGTATTGAATTGCACGAGTGGCCGAAGCTTGTTTTTACCTTCAGGGGTATGAACGATGATAACGCGCCATGGCTGCATATTCGCGGAAGAAGGCGCCAGGCTCGCTTCCTTGATGATATCCAACATTTCTTCCTTTGAAATCTTAATGTTCTCATCATAATGGCGTACTGACCGCCGGCCAGTGATGATGTTGTTAAAATCGTTGTTCGGTATTGGTTTCGGCATGAGATCTCTCCTTTTGATAGACCAGTAAAATTGACTTTCGTTATGTCACTGGTTAACATGTGCTTATTGTGAACTATGAACCTTGGTTCATAGCAAGTAAGAATTTATTTTAGGGTTCAGAGGGGGATAGGTAATGAAAGCGAGTGAAGTATCCAAGCTGACGGGGCTGCCGATATCCACCTTGCGCTTCTATGAACGCAAGCAGGTGATTCCGGTGCAATTTGTATCGAGGGATGAAAATAATTATCGCGTCTACGCTAAAGAAGTGGTGGGCTTTCTCGAAGATGTAAGAACGCTGCTCTCCGTAGGCTTTACGATTCAGGAATTAATCCTGCTCATCAATGAAAGCGAAAATTCGTATACGGAGAAGAAAGCCTTGGTACAGGAGAAAATTCAACATATTCAGGAGCAAAAAGCAAAGTTGGAATCATCAAAAATATTTTTAATGGACGTGTTGGAGGGTAAAGCGAGTTTTCAGACCCATTGCCAATCTTAAACCAGCGTGCTCGCCGCATCCTTGAAGCCATTAAAGGCAAGCGATCGTGAGGATCGCTTGCCTGTTCGGGTCATCCTATTTTAATTGATAGCTAGATTTGCTATGCACTTACCCCTTGACTCCATTTGAAAAAGCCGTATCCCAGCCCCTCATACAACTCTAAAAAACCATTTCCCGCTTGTATAGGTTCAAGTATTACCTTAATCGTTTTAGTGGTGTCACGCAAATGAATGAGCTTACCCACCCATTCTCCATTTAACATTTCTTCTTTCACCTGTTGCATCGTTTGACTTACGTACATGCAGTTCCACCTTCCCTGTGTCTCTTATTAGTGGCGGCAACTTTCAAATACACGCTACCTTGACTATCATTTCGGTATTCATAGTTTTTGCCGCTACTCGATTATATAGAAGGTGGCGGATAAATAATGTCACTTCCCGTTGTCGCATATTAGGTAGTTTTATCGACGTTTTTTGAAGAAGTTGGCGATATTGACATCTTCACTACTGCGTGTTACTTTATAGTGGTAGTAAGTATTGCTGAATACTGGCGGTGCAGAATAGCAAGGAGTGATTGTGCTGGAAAATCTAACGGAAATGCTTAAAGGCGTGCTTGAGGGGTCAGTCCTTGAAATTATAAGCCGCAAAGAAACTTACGGCTATGAAATCACGCGGCGGCTGAACGCACTTGGCTTTACGGATGTTGTGGAGGGGACGGTGTACACCATCCTGATTCGGCTTGAAAAAAACAAGCTGGTGGAGATTACG
The DNA here is from genome assembly GCF_004000805.1 of Paenibacillus glycanilyticus NBRC 16618. Taxonomy (GTDB): domain Bacteria; phylum Bacillota; class Bacilli; order Paenibacillales; family Paenibacillaceae; genus Pristimantibacillus; species Pristimantibacillus glycanilyticus. The sequence continues at coordinate 55,105 of NZ_BILY01000017.1, read as the reverse complement.
AAGAAACCCTCCGACATGGGACCGCCTCGGAAATTTTTCGCGATCAATGACGCGGGGCGCCAGGAATTGCGGAAGTTCTGGGATAAGTGGGAGTTCATATCATTAAAAATGAACGAGTTAAAGGAGGAGAAACGATGAATTTCTGGGAAAAAATCACGGGCAGCGACATGACTAAAGAATTCAAAGCTTTTGAATCGCGCGCCAAAAAGCTGCCGGCTGATTATCAAGCGGCATGGAAAGAAATTTTATCCAATCTATTTCAGTATTCCGATTTTACCGGTCGTAACCTCATGCCGATTCTTGATGGCGTTCTGGGGCTGCTTGAAGAAACGGCTGCGGACGGTCAGAGCGTTCGGGAGGTTTTGGGTGACGATATCAAAGGCTTCTGTGCGGCGCTAGCCGGCGAAGAAGGAGCAAAATCTTTCCGCGACAAATGGCGTGAGCAGCTGAACAATAGCATCGCCAAAAAACTAGGCAAATAGGAGGGTAAAATGAGCATACGGGATATTATCGAAGGCAAAAAAGAGTGGCGTGCGCACGTGGCGCGCATCAAAGCCCTCCCGCGTGATTATCAGATCGTTTATAAAGAGATCCAAAAGTATCTCTTTAAGGTCGGCCCTGTCGAGCTCACCGACTGGATGGGGGGGCTGTCGGGGATTATCGATCTTTTCGAAGAGGGGGCAGCCTTGGGGAAAGGCGTGCTTGAAGTGACGGGTAGCGACGTTGCCGCTTTCTGCGACGATCTGATTAAAAATTTAAAAACCTAAGCGGATAGCATTCAGTAGATGAAAGAAGCCGGTCAGCATGCGCTGAACCGGTTTTTTTCTTGATGATCGCGGATTAATCACGAAAAGGCGACTTATGAACTTGGCTAGGCAGCAGCGGCTTATAGGTACTGCAGAAACCAACCGCATGGGTGACGCTGCCGATATATACCCAACCGGTCGTCATAACGAGGTCCCCCTGCCGGCGGAAATGGATAATCTTGCAATGCATGCAGAAATAAGTATCGGTATTGACTAACAATCGTTTTAACCACCTTGTTCAATATATTTACAGAACTATACCATAATTAGTTTATGTTGGGATGTGGCTAGATATAGGAGTGAGGTAGAGAAAATTAAGATTGTTTGAAGCGTTAACCACAGCTGTGGAGTCATTCGGCAGAGATCACTGATTATGCTATGAGAACTGCACTAAAGGGTCTGCTGTTACCGGCGTATGCGCTCATGTTAAGATAGAAGTAAAAACTTTTTCGGAACGGAAGCAAATGGAGGAACCTATGGCAAATACGCATGTCTATTCGAAAAAAGAAGAAGCAGCTAACGCAATCACCCATGGCATTGGTGCCGGATTGAGTATTGCCGCATTGGTGCTGCTCATTGTCAGGGCGAGTTACATTGGTGAAGCATGGCATATCGTATCGTTTGTCCTGTTTGGATTTTTTATGTTTATTTTATATATGTCATCAACCCTTTTGCATAGCTTTCCGGAAGGAAAAGTAAAGGATTTGTTTGAAATTTTCGATCATGGATCGATTTATTTGTTTATTGCCGGCACATACACACCGTACTTGCTCGTTACGATACGAAGTCCGCTGGGTTGGAGCTTATTTGGCGTTGTTTGGGGGCTTGCGATCGGCGGCGTGGTGTTTAAATGCTTCTTTGTTAAGCGATTTCTATTCCTATCTACGCTTGGTTACGTCATTATGGGGTGGATGATCGTCTTTGCATGGGGAGCTTTAGTTGATCATTTAGCCTATGGCGGTCTTGTATTTCTGGTCATCGGCGGCGTGTGTTATACGGTAGGCAGCGTCTTTTACGTATGGAGAGGATTCCTTTACCATCATGCTGTATGGCATCTCTTTGTTATCGCCGGATCGATTTGCCATTTCTTTTCGATTTTCTTATATGTCTGAGAAACATATGAATTCATGAAAGCCGCGAAAATCGCGGCTTTTTTGTGTTGCTGATATTCGGTTTATTGGACTTTTCTAAAATACGGACTTAAATAGATCCCTACGCAACGAAACCCTATATTGGCTGCCAAGAACCAAAACATGCATGTTTGCAACCTGAGGAGGTATATTTTGAAGAAGAAAATTTCCTATATATTAATCGGTGCTTTAAGCACAATTATGCTTTCTTACGGCGTTGTTGCCTACGCAGACTACGATTCTTCCGCAATAAAAGAGGACAACCGTGCAGCAAGCGATTCATACGTTGTGCCGTCAAAGACGGCTGAGGCTGAAGTTAAGTTTGCATCAGCTCAACCGACCGCCAGCGAAGCTCCAATTCAGCTTGATCAGCTGAAAGCACTGGAGTTGAAAATCGATGGCAATAACGTGAAAGTTAAGATCGAGCTTGAAAAGGAAGAAGCAAAGACCGAGTCCAAGGTAGAAATTAAAATCGGCGAGGATCAGAAAAAATATTTGACGGGAAATGAAGCGACTCAATTCATCGAGCAGCTGCTCGCGGCACTCAAGCTGCAAGCAAACATGGACAAGCAGCAAGTAATGGATGCGTTGTTCACTCATTTTGCCGTCGAGCCTGCTAAAGTCGACATGAACATCGATATGAAATGGAAGGATCGTTCGGAAGAACTTAAATTCAAGGACGAGAAAGACGACGCTGACGATGAAGCTGACAAGGACGAGACTGAAGCTCAAACGGTAAAATCAACGGTGCAACATAATCAGAAGGCACAGCTTGCAGCTAAGGAGCAATCCGTGAAGCAAGAGCAGAAAAAGGCTTTGATTGCACAGAAAAAAGCGCTGCAGCAAGCTTGGCAGAAGGCTCATAAAGAGCAGCAAGAAAAGAAGAAACAGCAAAAGCAATTGAATCGCAGCGACCGGGACCACGACCAGAATAAAGGTCAAAAAGATGACGAAGACGATGATGATCAAGGCGAGGACCACGGCCATGACGGCAATCATGGTAAACACCAAGAACATGAAGAGCATGACCACGAGGATTAATACGAAACTCAAAAAAGAGCCGGAGTAACGATGTCCGGCTTTTTTTTGAAGCAAAAATGATCAATTTTCCGAGCGATTAGCGTCCGCCGCAAATTCCTTTTTGCACATCCGCATACTTATTCATATAGAATTCCTTGTTAGAAGTGATTTGTTGCAACGCCATTATTAGTCGATCGACTTCATCAGATGTATTGTAAAAGCTTAAACTAATTCGGACTAAGCCTGGAGAGGGAATGACGGGATCTTTCCGTATTTCATCCAGCCTCTCATCGCTTAGCCGAAGGAGCTTCTGCACATAGGGATACGCACAGAAAAAGCCGCTCCGGACGGAAATGCCCGCTTCTTTCGCTAAGAATTGCGCAATGTCCTGATGATGCAGCCCCTCAATGGTAAACGAAAGAACGCTCACTTGCGGCAGATTGTGGTTCGAAGCACGGGCTTCATTCCACTGAACTAAAGATTTCAAAGCGATTTGAGCGGTTCCTCCTCCTTTAAGCAACGGCTCCGCTTCTTGAAATTCATCTTTTCCTCCAATCAGCACAGCCGTTCCGACGCATCATTTCGATGGATTCAGGGGGAATGAGCTGGGCGGCATCGACGTGTAGTTTTGCTCCGTATCGGTGTGTCAGTTCGGCTGCCTCATAAATCGGGTTTACGCAGCCTGTCACGTTCGATGCCCCCGTTATGGAGACAAGCCCGATTTGTCCCCGCAATAGCTGAACTGCTCAGGATAACGGGTTGGTCAAATCCCTGTACGATACTTGCGTTCACTGGAGGAATCCCGTTTCGTGCGGTCTTTCTCCTTCTCGTCCTGCTCCTCAATCGTCTGGTCCTCGACCGGAATGGGATCAACGGTGCGTTCGCTGGCAAACTTGTCGAACAGACTCTCTTTCTCCGTTGGAACGCCCTCCGGATTGTCGCGCTTGCCCTGCTGTTTGCACCGGTGGTCGGCGCTGCGCTCGAATGGATTCATCGCCATCACCTCACATCGTTTATGATTATACTTACCCGCTTTTTCACTATTCTCAAACGATTGCAGGAAAAGCTTCCCTGTGCTTCACTAGCTTTCCCGGTTTATCGATTGCATCACTGCCTGGCGAATTCCAGTCGGATACGCATTTTTGTAGTGCTCTTAATTACTAAATGTGTTACTTTTATAAGTAATTTACATAAATGAATTGGAGGCAGAACGATGAATTTTGAATGGATGAATGAGAGCGAAATCATTGAAACGGATGGAAGAATAGAGATACTGGCGACAGAGAAGAGCGACTTTTTCATTAACCACGGGGCAGTAGCCGATGAAGGGATCACGCCGGAATCACTATGCAATGCGCCGTTTTATTATACGCATATATCCGGGGATTTTGTTATGCGGGTGAAGGTGTCGCATGATTTCAAAGATACATACGATTCTTCTTCCATTATGGTCATGAAGGATCTCACGCATTGGGCAAAGGCTTGCTTTGAATTAACGGATTTTGATACTCACGCGGTTGTTAGCGTTGTTACGAAGGAAGAATCGGATGATGCGAACGGCTGCAATATCGAGGATAACACGGTATGGCTCCAAGCGTGCAGAAGCGGGAATTCCTTTGCCTTCCATTATTCCACGGATGGCGAGAATTTTTATATGATGAGGTTTTTCGCCTTGCCAGCGGAAGAGACCCTCAAAGTCGGTTTATTGGCACAAGCGCCGTTAGGAAACGGCGGCAAAAGAATTTACGAGAATCTGACCATTGAAAGAAAAACGGTCAAAAATATTCGCATGGGTAAATAAGGTTTGGGACAAGACAGCAGCCGGGAATTTCCGGCTGCTGTCTTTGTATTCCTCGCTGCAGCATGGCAGGTTGATTAAGCCCAGTCGCGGACCCACTTTTTCATCTCGAGCAAAATGCCGCTGAATGCTTCTCCTTTGGCTGTCAGCCGGTATTCAACGGTTGGCGGGACGGTGGCATGGATCGAGCGAATGACGACCTGATTTTCCTCCAGGTGGCGAAGCGTCTCCGTAAGGGATTTGGAGCTGATCCCATGAATAGCGCTCTTAAGCTCGGTGAATCTTTTTGTTCCATGAAAGAATAGCTCGCGAATAACAAGAAACGACCATTTGCCGCCAATGATACGCAATGACTTTTCAATCTCGCATTCATAGATTTCAGGGTTTCCCATTGCTGATTGCCTCCTACGTTTAGGTGAACATTTCCTTGATAGTATTCGAAGAAGCGGGCCGGATTTCCTTCCAATAGTCACCGCAAGGTAACAAACTATGGTTAAAGTGCGTACTTACGGAAACGTTGAAGTTCGATTAAGATAGGGCAGAACGCTATCTTAAGGAGGTTTGTCATGTATACGAGAAAGCTGGGCAAAACGGGAATGGAAGTATCCGAGATCGGTTTTGGAGCCTATGTATCCGCCTCTCTGTTCGTCCGCTATTATCCGGGGATGATTTGAAGATCATCGAACAAATAAATTTAGCTACTTCATAGGGAGGAGCGTCACACGATGAAAGTACTAGTAACTGGCGCATCCGGCAATGCGGGACAAGCGGTATGCCGGGAGCTGCTGCAAGCGGGCCATCAAGTGAGAATGGCGGATGTTATGCCTTCCGGGGTAATAAATGAGGGAGCTGCCGAATTTGTCCGCTGCGATACGCGGACGGTCTCGGATGTTCAGCAGGCCGTGCGGGGGATGGACGGAGTTATTCATTTAGCGGCTTGGCATTGCGCCCATCAACCGCCTGTCAGCGACGATACGATTTTCGCGGTTAACGTGGACGGTACCTACAATGTATTGGAGGCATGCAGAAAAGAAGGCATTCGTTCCATTGTTTACGCGTCGTCGATGGCTTATGGCTGGGGGTCTGTCTATGGCGTCAGCAAAGTAATAGGCGAAGATCTGTGCCGGGCATATCATGAGATGACGGGTGCTTCCATCGCGATGCTCAGATACCATGAATTTATTCCTCGGCCGTATCTGGAGTTCGGAGCGAGACTGCTCCGCAACGGCGTTGACCGCAGGGATATTGCTTCGGCGACGGTTAAAGCGCTGGAAGCCGCGGCTGCGGAGAAATTCGGGCTGTTCCAGACGATTATCCATACGAGCCATGGCATGCCCGAGTCTATCCGGGCTGATTTTGCGCGATTAGGGGCGGGCTGGTGTGAACAGCAGGTTCCGGGCAGCGCCAAATTGCTGGACAGCTATGGCATCGAATTGCCGCAGGAAGTTGAGCAGCATGATCTATCCGAAGCCAAAAGAGTTATGGGGTGGCAGCCACGGGTTGGATTTATCGATTTCCTGCGGGATCTAAAGCTGCGGGATGAACAGGGGCTTCGAATACGAGGACTTGTCGTGCCTTCCGAGCTACCGAATTAATGGTTGAAATACGAGAATGGCAGCGGGACTCCTATCCGTTGCCTTTTTTATTTTATATGCAAGTTGCCTTGCCGCAATAAAAATTGCTTCAGTCAACATAGTTTGTCCGGGTTTACAATGTTCGCTTATTGAAAAAACGTTTCTCTAGACCCACTTGAACTTTGGCTGGTACGATTGAAAAAGTCATGGATGAGCCGAAGGGAGTTTTTGGAGAAGCATGGAGCAGCAGCAACGATATGAAAATCTTAAACTAGGCGAACGCGGAGCTATTGTCAGTATTATTGCCTACATCTGTTTATCCGCACTCAAGCTGATTATAGGGAATATATCGGGATCGGAAGCCTTAAAAGCGGACGGATTAAACAATGCGACGGATATCGCGGCATCTATAGCAGTGCTTATCGGTTTAAAGCTGGCTCAAAAGCCGGCCGATAAGGATCATCCGTACGGCCACTGGAAATCGGAGACGATCGCCTCCTTAATCGCTTCTTTTATTATGATGGCGGTTGGTATAGAGGTGTTAATAAATGCTGTTTCATCCGTATTTAGAGGCAGCGGGCAATCCCCGGACTTCATTGCGGTATGGACAGGATTATTTTGCTCAGCGGTTATGTACGTTGTTTATCGTTACAATATCAATCTGGCTAGAAAAATTAAAAGCCAAGCCGTTATGGCTGCCGCCAAGGACAATATCTCGGATGCTTTGGTGAGTATAGGCGCAGTAATTGGCATCGTGGGTTCTCAATTCAAACTGCCTTGGCTTGATCCCGTTACAGCCGTCGCGGTTGGTCTCCTCATTTGCAAAACGGCATGGGATATTTTCCGTGAAGCCTCCCACCACTTATCGGACGGTTTTGATGAGGCGGCTCTACGGGACTTTAGAGAAAAGGCAAAGCAAGTTGAGGGCGTTGAGGATGTTAAGGATCTGAAGGCGAGGAACTATGGCAGCAATGCAGTAATTGACGTGGTTCTGTCGATTGATAAGAACCTCGATTTCCATAAAGCGCATGATGTAGCGACAGAAGTAGAGAATGAATTGAAAAAAACGTCGGAAGTACTTGAAGTACACGTGCATTACGAGCCGGCGAAATAAGGGATGAATCGGCGGCTGAAAGAGATGAACTGCACTCTAACTAAGATACCGTGTTGTCATTAGAGAGCAGTTCATGAACAAGCCGTACTCACCTGATTGTGCCCATCGAAATGATTTTAACGTGAACGTCGAAATCAACCTCCGCATGCGAGAAGACCTCGCCCCATTCCTCCTCTAACGGTTTGAAATGCTGGTATTGGTATGCGCGCGCATAAATACCGAACCCCACCGGATCGATTCGATTACGCTGGAATTTGCGAATTAATTTCTCCAATTGATCCTGCATTTGCTGCGTGAGCTGCGCCTCAAGTATATCTGCGTGTTTTTGGATATCGTACTTGAACAGCTGTTCCGTCAAAGCCGCTGACACCTTCATTTGAACCCGGAAGCGAAACCGATTATCCGAATAGGAAGATACGATCTTTGTCTTAATCTTTCGAATTCCAAAGCTGGCCCTGTCCAATTCAAAGACGTCTGCATTAGGCTCCCCGGGAATGGCGAAGGAGAGATTAACCCCTTTGGTTGCCTTTTTCTTGAGCAGGTTTAGCAGTACGCTCTCTTGATAGCCGAGCGAGGCCGCATATTTCCCCTTATGGGTTAATAAGGCGGTTCCTAATAAACGAAAGCTTTTCTGCTTGGAGTCATAATCGACCTCGCTCAAAACGGGCGTAAGTCCTTCTTCGTAAATTTGCCGGTGCATGTCCTGAAGGGTGGTAAGGACCGTTGTTCCCCGTTTGCTTTTGGAATCAACCATCCCGCGCAATATTGCAGGCAAGGGAGGCTGCTCTTTCGGTTTTACGGCAAACATTTCTTCCACGGGGCCGTCGAACGCGACCATCCGGTCGAGAACGGTGTTCCGCGCATCCCGGAAAATGACATCCAAAATTTTAAACCAGTCCTCGTGCTGCAGCAGCTTTCGCCCTACGACATAAACCTGATAATTCCTCCCCTCCAGGGCACCCGAGGTGTATGCATCCTGCAAGCTTCTAGATTCGCGGAGGCTGGTTACCGGAATGTTGTATTGCTGAACGTCATTGCTCTTATCCCCGAATACCGGGTTGGAGACGTAAAACCGCAGCTTATTGTTCTCATCGAGATCAATGCCCGCTGCTAGCGGTACAGCCGCTTCTTCGAGATCAATCTTATCCCCGCACCCGGAAAGAAACAAAAGAAACAAAAGAAACAAAAGAAACATAAGAAGAATCATCGTTATCCTCATTGATTTTCTCATCCCGGCTGCCCCTCTTGTCGCATACGTTCATTGATGACGAGACAGATCCAAATCGCTATCGGGAGGATATACTCGACAACGATTCCGAAATTGGTCAAATGATGCTCCAGCCAATCGCTTTGGTTGAACGTCGGGATGAAGATGTAGGTTCCAATCCCGATAAGGATAAGCAGACCAATGAGGTATTTTCTCTCGCCGGAGCCGTTTCTCACCCAATTCAGGCAATAGGCCATATAGTAAAGACAAGGGATCCAAACCAAGGAATAGATCCCGATGTAGAGTGAGATAAAAATAACCTCGATCCTCTCCACGAACTTGAATTGAATCGTTTTGAGCACGGTAATGACGGGCTGATTAATCTCCACCATCTCGTTGGGACTGAAATACATGAAGCAGACGATCGCAATAAGCAAATTGGTAGCCATCGTAATCGTATTGGCAAGCAGAATCCCAACCCCGGCGTACTGTTTGTTCGTTAAGTGAGGATACAGGAAGAAAGCGACGCTAAAGCCCGTATAGGCAAAGAGAACGCCCGGAACCGCCGAAAGGATTGGCCCCCATCCTTCCTTTGCTATGGGAATAAGGTTTAACCATCGTCCCTGCTTCATTGGGAGTAAATAAACCAAAGGAAGCCAGAACAAAAAATAGAAAATCACCTCGGCATATCGTCCGAGCAGCTTGGGTCCTTCTCTCGCGACGATGTAAGTCGGAATAAACAGAAGCAGCAGAACGACGAAGGGTGACGTATTTTGTAATAACCATACGCGGATAATCAGCAAAGTTCGAAGTAATCCGATATAGGCCATAGCTCCGAGATATACAGCCATAATTAGAGTAAAGAGAATGGCTATCCACCTGCCGAGCTTCTTCCGAAGCAGATCCAGAATGGTGCCCTCGGAGCTGCGCTGCATAATCTTAAAGACCACAAAGCTGGGAATGCTCGTAATCAACCAACCAATGATAATCGTGATCCAGCCATCCGTCCCCGCGATAAGGGAGACTTCTCTTGGCGTCGAGAGAACGGCAATGCTGATTTGAATACCCGCGATGATGAATACGAATTGCAGGAACGACAAAGAGTGTTTTTCTAATTGGTTCATTTGCTCTTGTCTCCCTCCTGATGGCCGGTGTCGCCTTGCCTTTTGTCCTGTTGCGCGTTAGAACTGGTTGGACGATTCTTCATCAGCCACAGCGGCAGTCTCACCATCGTATCCTTCCAATCGCTGAATCGTACGGGACCAAACGGCGTGCTGTAAGGAACGCCAAGCGATTGAAGGGAGAGAAGATGGGCAATCAAGGTCAATAGTCCGATAACGATCCCAACGAAGCCGAACAGGGAAGCAAACAGCATCATCGCGAATCGGACAAGCCGAACCGCAGCACCCATATCGTAATTGGGCAGGATAAAGGAAGAAATGGCGGTAAAAGCGACAACAACGACCATAATATTGCTGATTAAGCCAGCCTGTACGATAGCCTGGCCGATGACGATACCACCCACGATTCCGACCGTTTGACCAACGGGCGCGGGCAGACGGACGCCAGCTTCCCGCAGCATTTCCAGAGTCAGTTCCATGAAGACGGCTTCCATGTAAGGAGGGAAGGGAACCTTCGCTCTTGACTGGCCAATCGTCGACAACAGCTTCATTGGAATAACCTCGAAGTGAAATGATACGACCGCGATGTAGATTGCGGGCAGCAGAATGGCTGCAAAGAAGGCGAGAAGCCGCAAAAATCGAATAAACGTAGCGATCGTCCAGCGCGTACTGTAGTCGTCCACACTCTGAAAGAAGGAAATAAAATTCGCCGGCCCAACCAGCACGCTTGGCGAACGATCCACGACAACGACGAATTTGCCTTGGAGAATCTGAGACGATGCGGCATCGGGGCGCTCCGTCAGGATGAGTTGGGGAAAAGGCGAGAAGGGAGAATCCTCGATGAGCTCCGCTAATTCCCCCGTATTAATAACGGCATCTACGTCCAGCTTGCGAATTCGGTCTTCCAACACGCCAAGCGTGTGGGCATTAGCAACATCGGACAGGTACAGGATAGACAGCCGGGTCTGGCTTCTGGCCCCAACGGTGAATTCTTTAATCTTAAGCTCTCTATTCTGGATATACCGTCGGATTAATGCGATATTGGCGCTTCCGGTCTCTACGAAGCCTTGATGGGCACCCTTCAGCGACGTTTCCAGCTGCGGATCCTCAATCGCTCGCTGCGGCCAGCCCTGCGTCCCGCAGCCGTATGCAAGGCTTTGCCCATCGACAAACAGAATGCTGTATCCGGCGAATAACAGGCGTTCGATCTGCTGCCAGCCGCTTACCCGATGGATCTCTCCAATGGTTGCGGGGAAATCATTCTCTTCATTTATTTCCGCAGCGCTTTGCTTAAGCGGATGAAGGATATCGCGATTTATGGCGTTTTTATCCGACAATCCTTCAAGGTAAACGAGAAGTGCCTGACATTGGTTAGCCTTTAGAATAAAATGCCTGTGGATCAGATCCGGGGTATTCGAGAATATTTGCTTAAGCCTTTCCTGATTAAGTCTTAGATTGGCCTCCAGCGAATCGGAATCCGCAGGTTGGATGCGAGCTTTCGGTCCGCGATACTTCCGAAATCCTCTCGTTAGAGATTTCCCGTACATAATGCCACCATCTCTTCCGTAATTTCCCTTATTGTTTCCGTCACGTGAGGGCATATGCATCCGGAATCGCAATGGCAGCAAAAAGTTAAATAGTCGGCCGGTTCATTTTCACGGGTATAAGTTTACTATTGGTTAAATAATAAATATAATCTATATTTATAGTTATTTTCATTACTAGAATAAATGAGTTTAGACCATAGGAGCGTAGACAAATGGAACTGACCCAATTGGAATATTTTTTGAAAGTGGCAAGAATGGAGCATTTAACAAGGGCCGCTGAATCCTTATCCATAACTCAGCCTGCTCTCAGCCATTCGATCTTGAAGCTGGAAGCGGAGCTTGGAGTTCCTTTATTCGAGAGGAAAGGTAGAAATCTAAAGATCAACCGGTACGGCATGATGTTCTCGAAGCATGTGGAGATGATTCTGCAGGAAGTAGAGCGCGGGAAAAAAGAGATCGAGGAGCATTCCAATCCGGAATCCGGCGTGATTCATCTCGCTTATTTGAATATACTCGGGGTTGATCTGATTCCTAAGCTCATCCGGGAGTATCAGCTTATAAACCCGGCAATCACCTTTGAATTATCGCAAGGCGATAAAGGCGCTATTCTGAACCAGGTGGAGGAAGGCTATTCGGATCTTATGATTACTTCCGAACAACCGGTAAACGAAACCTATGAGTGGGTACAAATGTTATCCCTTCCGCTATACCTTGTCGTCTCGAACGAGCATCGGTTAGCGGATCAGGCATCCGTTCATTTAAGAGAGATTACAGGGGAGCCGTTTGTCGGCCTGAAGCATAACTGCAGCTTGAAAAACTCGCTGCTGGCTCGGGTTCATCATGAGAATTTTACTCTTGCCGCCACCTATGACGCGGAAGATCTTCAGACGGTGGCTGGTTTTGTGGCGGCTGGACTTGGTGTATCCGTGCTGCCGAGAACGGCCGGTTTAAATCTCGAAGGGATAAAGTGGATTCCGATTGCTGAAGAGGGATGGCGCTGGGAGGTTGGATTGCACCTCAAAAAGGAACGATTCTTGTCTCCCGCGACTGCGCGGTTTGTCGCTTTTATTAAGGAAAAAGCCGGATTATAACGTTATGCGCCGGATTTATTCCTAAATAATTATAAATAAAATGAACTTTTTAAGCCTCAGCTTGCTCTTATCTATGAAAGGGGAGAGAACTTTGAGGGTAAGCCGGTTAGTCAGACAAGCCCAGAATGGCAATAAAGAAGCGTTATTGCAGCTAATCATGGCCGACCAGGACGCATATTATCGCCTTGCCTATACGTACATGGGGAACGAGCATGACGCGATGGATGCTATGGAGGATATGATTGTCACTTTATACGAGAAGATTGACCAGCTCCAAAAGAGAGAAGCCTTTTACAGTTGGAGCAAAACGATTCTGGTTAATCGATGCAGGGCCATGCTTCGCAAGAACGGGAAGTTCACGCCTCTTGAGGATGAGCAGGATGCGGTAGCCTATGAGTTAATGGCAGAAAATCCGTATCTCGGCACGGAAGCCGAGATGGATATGAAGACGCTGCTCTCCCATCTGAATGCCCATCAGCGGGAAGCTATAGAACTTCGGTATGTCCATGATTTTCCTTATCAGACGATTGCCGACATGACGGGTGCTCCGCTCGGAACCATCAAGTCAAGAATTTCGCAGGGCATAGAGAAATTAAAGGTCATTATCGGAGGTGATCGTTATGAAAGCGATTGAGGATAAAATCCAAAGGCATAAACAAAATTTGAATCAGATCCAGGCCCCTGCTGAATTGGAGGATCGGCTGCGGCAGGCTCTCCATCGGATTCCCGAGAAAAAACGCAAGAATAACAAGCCTCTTATGTGGAGCATTTCCGCAGCAGCGGCTCTGTTGATTATCGTATCCTCGTATCAATACCCGGCATTCGCATACATTGGAGGTAAGCTGCTTAACCGAATGGAATTAATCTCGCTTAGCTTCTCCGAAGTCGCGGAGCAAGGGTACGGACAGACCGTTAATAAGAGCAAATCGTTCAAAGACGGTACCGTTATTACAATTAACGGAGTTATTGCCGACGATAATGCCTTTTTAATGTATTACACCATCAAGCTGCCAGAGGGCTTAACCTTTAAGGAGGATGAATTTATCCGTTACGGCGTAACCAAAGTAAAAGGATTTTTGACCAATTCCAAAGTGACGGAAGGCGGAGGCAATTACAACAAGGATAAAACGCAATTCCAAGGGGTTTATAAATTCGAGCCCGTAAACCCGTTTTCCCGAACATTAACAGCGAACTTTAGTGAGAGGCTGGATAGCGGCGAACAAGAAATACAACCGGTCTCCTTCAAGTTTGAAGCCAACAAGGCTATGAAAAGCATCATTAACGAGAAAGTCTCGAAAGCGGTGCCTGTTGATACAGGAACGGTTCATTATGACTCCGTTATAGCTTCTCCGACTTCAACGGTCATTAGAGGACATTACGAACTGAATAATAACGGAGGGCACCCGATGTTCGCGGGGAAAACAAAGCTTTTTGTTAATGGTACGGAGGTGGAATACTTCGGCTACCGGTCGGGCGGGGTAGACGGAAAAAACAGTCCCACGTTTGAATTGAATTACGATGTGCTCCCAACGGATAAGATTGAGTCGCTGGAAATCGTACTCGATAAATTCAGCGGTTACGAAAAGATAACGGAACCGATTCCGCTTACGTCGCCTTCCGATCAATCCATTAAAATCAACAACGAGAAGTTATGGATTCGCAGCGTAACGCAAACCGGAAGCGGCTATGATATCGTCATCGCCAGAAAAGAATTTACGATCTTGGACACGACCCATATGCTTGTGCAAGCCGGCGGCAAAAAAGTTCCCATCGCTCCGGTATCCGCATCGCGTCCTTGGGATTTGGGGAACGGGAATGTTTTAAGAGAGCAGACTTACTCCGTTCAGACGCAGGACAAACCGGAATTTCTGCTGTTAGAAGGATTCCATTACATTAAGGAGTATAATACAAGGATATCCATTCCAATTGTTCATAAGTAAGGCCGTATTCGAGAAGGGAGAGGGAGGATTTGACTTCGTTTTTTGCCCGGTACGTGGAAGAAGAATTTATTCCCTACTCCACTTCACATACCGTTGTGCTTGCCGCATTGGTTGTGCTGGCGCTTCTTCTATATGGCTTTCGGGCGGGAATCCGGAGGAATACTCTCGTTAAAACCATGATCCGGTACGGCATCCTTGCGGGTCTCCTCGTACCTCAAATCGTTCTTTATTATTGGTACGCCAGCGTGGGCCTCTGGAGCGTTAAATATACGCTCCCGCTCGAGCTTTGCAGCATATCGCAAATGCTTGCGATTATCATGTTGTTTACGCGAAGCAAACTGTTGTATCAGATTGTATTTTTCGCCGGTATCGGCGGTGCGATGCAAGCAATGTTGACGCCGGATTTGGATTATCCGTATCCGCATTTCCGGTTTTTCCACTTCTTCCTTGTTCATATTGCCATTATCCTTGCCCCTCTTTATATGACTTGGATCGAGAGCTTCCGGCCGACTTGGAAATCCGTTTGGATTACGATGATTTTTCTGAACATTCTTCTCGTTGCGGTGGGAGGAACGGATTATTGGCTGGATGCCAACTACATGTTCCTGAGGGAAAAGCCGGAAGGCGCGTCCCTATTGGATGTATTGGGGCCCTATCCGTATTATATAGTTGCGGAAGAGGGGATTGCTCTTGTTCTATTCTCCTTGATGTACCTGCCCTTTATTCCATGGAGAAGAAAGCAGATGTAAGGTTTATCGAAAATGAAAGAACCCTTTAGCCCATCGCTAAAGGGTTCTGCTATTTAGTCTTCCTTAGGTATAAAATCGAATATTTCACCGGATTCGAAAGAATCGATTAAACGGTGCAGCCAGCGGTAGTATTTGAGAGCCTCGTTAATTTTCTGCTCGTCCACTGAAGTGATTTCCTGCAAGGTGTTGTTGTCGGGATCTGATGCTTGAAGCGCGTGTATCTCTTTTAATGACTTTTGCAGAGAGGCCATGTTGCTTTCCACGGCTTTCCGCCATTTAATCGAGAAGAAGTCCGTAAAGTTCTGGTACCAGTCGGGAACCACCTCGTAAAAGTCTTTCCTCGAGCCTTTGCCCCATACCTTATCGATCATCTTCAAATCCATTAACGTGCGCATGCCGGTGCTCATGGATGTTTTGCTCATTCCCATCTGCTGGCTCATTTGATCCAGGGTAATGGGATCGTTCTGAAAATACATATAACCATAAAGATGACCGATTGATAATGTTATGCCGTAAAGATCCATATTTTTACCGATTGAGTCAATCACACGCTGGCGGGATACGTGCAGCGACCGTGATTGCTCAGGCGTTAGACCGCCTATATTTTCGTCCATAATTGCCTCCTGGGTCACCTTGTCACACTTCATTTGTTATTGTAAGCCGATCTGAAATTAAAAGTAAAGCATTCATTTCCATAAGCATTATGGAGGAAATGGAAGGGATCAGGAGTATTCGCATCGTACAGTTTAAACTGTACGTAAATTACGTACGGATATTAACGTTGACTAATCGAGGTCACAAGGCCTAAACTGGCGTCAGACCAAAAAAAGTGAGCTTATGCTTACGAAGCAATAGGGAGGGAAAGTATGTCCATCATCGAAGCCAAACAACTGACTAAAATATTCGGGAGTCATCCGGAGCAAGCGATGCAGTTCCTCAAGCAGGGATGGACGAAAGAACGAATTCTAAAAGAAACAAGAATGACAGTAGGGGTAAACCAGGCTAGCTTCTCGATTGAAGCAGGCCAAATCTTTGTCATCATGGGTTTATCCGGAAGCGGCAAGTCCACCTTAATCCGCTTGTTGAATCGATTGATTGAGCCTACATCCGGTCAACTCTTGTTTGAAGGGCGGGATATCGTTCAGATGAGCGCCAAAGAGCTCAGGCAATTCCGCCGCAAAAAAATGGGAATGGTCTTTCAGAAGTTTGCTCTGTTTCCTCACCGGACGGTTCTGCAAAACGTAGAATACGGCCTTGAGATTCAAGGAATCGAGAAGCAGGCGCGCAAGGAAATGGCTGAGCAAGCTTTGCAGCTTGTAGGCCTGGGCGGATGGGAGAACAGCTATCCGGATCAATTAAGCGGAGGCATGCAGCAGCGTGTCGGCTTGGCCAGAGGGCTGGCCAACGATCCGGACATTCTGCTAATGGATGAAGCGTTTAGCGCGCTTGATCCGCTAATCCGCAAAGACATGCAGGATGAATTATTGCAGCTGCAATCCACCATGAAGAAGACGATTATCTTCATTACCCACGATCTTGACGAAGCGCTGCGCATCGGGGACAAGATTGCGTTAATGAAGGACGGCGTTATCGTTCAGATTGGCACGCCTGACGAGATTTTGATCAAGCCGGCTACCCCGTACGTTGAAAAATTTATAGAGGATGTAGATCTCTCCAAAGTGTTGACCGCTGCTCATGTCATGAGGAAGCCTGCAACGATTACTTTAGAACGCGGTCCGCGTGTTGCGCTTCAGCTTATGAAGGAGCAAGGGGTATCGAGCTTGTATGTGACCGATAAAGGGAAGAAGTTGCTTGGCGTCATTACGGCAGAGCTTGCTTCCGCGGCACTGAAAGAGAATTTGTCGATAGGAGATATTCTGATTAAGGAAGTACCGACTATAGACTCGGCAACACCGATTAATGAATTATTTGAACCTATGGCGGCCTCGAGCATTCCGCTCGCGGTAACGGATGACACGAACCGGCTGCTTGGCATCGTCATTCGCGGAGCCGTGTTTGCCGCACTTGCCGGAAACGCTATACCAGAGGCAGGTGGTGCAAATTGAATAACATTCCTAAGCTTCCGTTAGGCAATTGGATTGAATCGTTGGAAAGCTGGTTAGAAAATCATTTTACCCCTTTGTTTGACTTCATCCGCCTGATCATAGGCTCCATCGTTGATTTTCTGCATCATGTTCTTCTCTTCAGTCCTTCAATCCTTATGATTCTGATTATTACGGCATTAGCCTGGTTCCTCGGAAAATGGAAGGTTGCCGCATTTGCGCTTATCGGACTGCTGCTGATTGATAATCTAGGCTATTGGGAGCATGCCATGGAGACGTTAGCCATCGTGCTTACGGCATCTTTGCTCTCCATTATCATTGGCGTGCCAACCGGTATTTTGTGCGCGAGAAGTTCATTCTTGCAAGGTATTATAACTCCTTTGCTTGATTTAATGCAGACGATGCCCGCATTCGTGTATTTGCTGCCGGCCGTATCGTTCTTTTCGCTTGGAGTTGTGCCCGGTGTCATCGCATCGATTATTTTTGCGGTACCGCCAACGATTCGCCTGACGAATCTCGGTATCCGCCAGGTACCCTCGGAGCTGGTGGAAGCAGCCGACGCGTTCGGCTCCACGCCTAACCAGAAGCTGTTCAAGCTGCAGCTGCCTATGGCGCTTCCTACCATGATGGCGGGAATCAATCAGACGATTATGCTGTCGCTGTCCATGGTCGTTATTTCTTCCATGATCGGGGCGCAGGGACTAGGGGCCGACGTATACCGCGCGGTTACCCAGACCAAAACCGGTATCGGCTTTGAAGCGGGCATTTCCATAGTCGTATTGGCCATTTTACTTGACCGGATGTCTAACCATATCGTGAAAAAAAATAAACGCTAGAGGTGAAGCACGTTGAAGAAAAAATGGGGATTGGCATTAACTGCGGTAATCGTGTTGGCGGCTGCGCTGGCAGGCTGCTCACAGAAAACGGACTCGAAAAAGATTAAACTGGCATACGTGGCTTGGGATTCGGAGATTGCAAGCACGAATGTCGTCAAATATGTTCTGGAATCGAAATTGGATTATTCCGTTGAGCTCCTTCAGGTAGATGCGGGCCCAATGTGGGCGGGCATTTCGGACGGCAGCGCCGATGCGATGGTAGCGGCGTGGCTTCCGACAACGCATGCGTCGTATTTGGAGAAGTACGGCAGCAGCGTAGAGGATCTTGGTCCTAACCTGGAAGGAACAAAAACAGGGCTTGTTATTCCTTCTTATATGAAGGAAAACTCGATAGAAGATCTGAACAACGACGCCACCGGCAAATCGGTTGATTATCAGATCATCGGAATCGAGCCTGGGGCCGGCATTATGCAATCAACCGAACAAGCGCTGAAGGACTATGGCCTGGATGGCAAATGGAAGCTGATCGAAAGCTCCTCGGCCGCAATGGCAACGGAGCTGCAGAAGGCCTATGAAGCGAAGAAGCCGATTATCGTTACCGGTTGGACGCCGCATTGGATGTTCGCCAATATGGATCTGAAATATTTGGAGGATCCAAAAGGCGTGTACGGCGGTGAAGAAAGCATTCATACCGTTGCCCGCAAAGACCTGAAATCGGATAAGTCCGATGCTTATACGCTGCTGGACCAGTTCACGTGGACGGCGGACGATATGGCGGAGGTTATGGTTGCCATTCAGGAAGGGCAGTCGCCGGAAGAAGCAGCGAAAGCCTGGGCCGACAGCCATACGGAACAGGTCGACAAGTGGCTGGAAGGCATTAAGTAATCTTGGCGGCAAGGTTGCGGCATGCCCCCCTATCCATTATGATAATGGCAGACTTCAAAGGGGGAAAATGTCATGGCGATTCCATTTGACCGGCCGGAAGCGGTAATCTTCGATATGGACGGTACCTTGTTTGAAACAGCTACCCTGCTGGAAACGGTGCATGAGCGATTGTTCCGCACCTTGCGCGAGGAAGGGCTTTACGACCGGACGCCTCCGCTCGATGATTTGCTTGGCTGTCTCGGCATGCTGCTCGACGATATTTGGCGGAAGCTGATGCCAGGCAGCTCGGAAGCCGCGCGTCTTCGCGCCGATGAGCTGATGGTGCAGTATGAGCTGGAGGAGCTGGAAGCGGGAAGAGGCAGATTGTACCCTCAAACCGCCGAAACGCTGAAGAGCCTGAAGGAGCAGGGCATTAAGCTGTTTGTGGCAAGCAACGGGCTGGAGGCTTACGTGAAAGAAGTAGCGCGTTTCCAAGGCATTGCGGAGCTGTTCGACGGCTTGTACAGCGCAGGCGAATTCCAGACGGCGAGCAAGGTTGACCTCGTCGCCAAGCTTCTAAGCGACCATCAGGTTAAGACGGCGTGGATGGTCGGCGACCGTTCCTCGGACGTGGAAGCGGCCAAAGGAAACGGACTTGTCGCAATCGGCTGTGCGTATGCAGGCTACGGACGAGACTCCGAGCTGGCAGACGCGGACGCGTGCATTCAGGCTATGCCGGAACTTTTAGCCTTATTAAAATAACGAATAAGATGGCGTCACAGGGAATACATACTGTGACGCCATTTTTCTGATTATATCCGTTTATAAATTGTTTATATGTTGTTTGCGGTCTTGTTACACCTTTCTGTTATGCTTTAATGGGCACCATTCCTAAAATCGCGTTTAGGTTATGCCGAAATAGCTTACACTTAGCAAAAATAATACAGAGTGCGGTGATGTACATTGTCCTTGCGATTCAGACTGCTCCTATCGTTTACCTCGGTCGTCATTGTATCGGTTATTCTGTTTGTCTTGTCTTCCTATTTGCTGTCCGTTGCCGTAACGGGAGATGTGCGCAGCTTCAATAACTTCTACAAAATTCATTATTCGCTCCATCCGCTATCCGAAGAAGAGGAGAGCCTCTTCCTTGACCTGAAGTATTTGGCGAAAAACGATCCGGAGCAGTTAAAAAACATGCAGCTGCTGGAGAAGTACAATACCGATCTGAAGATGGAAAAGGCGGCGCTTGTTGTCCGCGTAAACGATTCGATTCTGTATGCGGCGCCTTCGCTTAGCAGCGTTGATTTTCCGTCTATCCTGCCGGAATACGATATGGGAAACAACGTGATCCGCAATACGCTTAACGCCGGAAGCCGGTTTTTCTCTTATTCCAAGTTTGATTTTTATTTTTCATCCGAAACGAAGGAGAAAGGCAGTATCTTTGTCATCCACGAGAGAAGCCCGTTCGCCCAGGTTATCCGCAGAATGCTTCCGATTCTGATCGGTTTGTTTGCGGTCATCTTATTGCTGACCGGCTTTCTGCTGTACCGTTACGTTACCCGGAAAATCATTAAGCCGCTGGACCAGCTTAGACGTTCCGCCGAGCATATCAAGGACGGGGATTTGACGTTTGAGCTTAAAGCGGCATCGAAGGATGAAGTGGGCCAACTGGTTCAAACCTTTGACCAGATGCGCCAAAGGCTGTACGAATCGATTCAGCTGCAGCTTCATTACGAGGAGAACCGCAAGCAGCTGATCTCGAACATCTCTCATGATTTGAGAACGCCGATTACAACTATTAAAGGTTATGCCGAAGGGATCCGGGACGGCGTCACCAACACGGAAGAGAAGCTGAACAAATACGTGTCGGCGATTCATACCCGCGCTTCGGATATGGAGCGGCTTGTAAACGAGCTTCTGTACTTCTCCAAGCTGGATTTGAAGAAGGAGCCTTTTTCGTTCCAGAAGCTGGAACTAAGCGCCTTCCTCTATAATACGGCGGATGACATGTCGATTGAATTCCATAATCAGCATGTGGATGTAACCTGGGAGAACATGCCGGAGCAGCCCCTGTTCGTGCTTGCGGACCGCGAGAAGCTGAAGCGGGTTCTGATCAATCTGTTTGATAATTGCCTCAAGTACATGAATCAGCCGCCAAAGCGCATAACGATTGCAGTTAATCACGATGAGGACGATGTGGTTATTGCGATAACCGATAACGGACCCGGCATTCCCGAGGAAGCCATTCCTCATATTTTTGAACGCTTCTACAGAGTGGAGCCTTCGCGGAATCAGGCGGTCGCCGGAGGGAGCGGGCTTGGCCTTGCCATTGCCCAGCAGATTATAGAAGGACATGGCGGCAAGATCCGGGCGAGCAGCGAGCTTGGCCGGGGGACAAGCATTTCTTTTACGCTCAAACGAGTGCGATAACGATAACAGGCGGTGACGGCATGACGCGCATTTTAATTGTGGAAGACGATCCTTATATCGCGGAGCTGCAGAAGGACTATTTTGCGCTGCACGGGTATGAGGCGGAGATTTGCCATGACGGGCAGGACGGACTCAATCAGGCTTTAAGCGGGGATTTCGATTTGATCATACTGGATATTCAGCTTCCGGGCATGAGCGGGTTCGAGATTTGCAAGACGATCCGGGAGCGGCTGGATGTGCCGATTCTTATTGTGTCCGCCAAAAACGAAGAGCTGGATAAGATCCGCGGCTTTGGCTTTGGCGCGGACGATTTCGTGACCAAGCCCTTTAGTCCCAACGAGCTGGTGGCAAGGGCCAAGGCCCATCTGGCACGGTACGAACGGTTCAAGAGCGGGCAGAAAATGAATCCTGACGATAGCCTGCGCATTCGCGAGCTGACGATTAATCCATCCTCCCATCGCGTATTTGTGCACGAGCAGGAGGTATTTCTTACGGCGAAGGAATTTGAAGTTCTCGTCTTTATGGCGACGAATCCGAACCGGGTATTCAGCAAGGATCAGCTGTTCGAGAAAATTTGGGGGCTGGATTCGAATGGCGATATTGCGACGGTGACCGTTCATATATCAAGGATTCGGGAGAAGCTTGAGGCCGATCCGTCCAATCCCCAGTTTATCGAGACCGTGTGGGGAGCGGGGTACCGCTTTACGGTCTAACGTCATTTTGTAAAAAGTTATCGAACAATTTATAGTTTGTTTATACTTTCTTTTCAGCGAATTTAGAGCGGCGGCCTAAGATAGATTCAGGAACAGGCCATCACTTTAAACGGGAAAGGAAAGATGAGTTATGAAGAAGATCCAGCAAAAGGCGGCTATCGCGGCGCTAACCGTACTTATTGGAGGGGGAGCTTTGCTTCCGGTTCAATCCGCGAAAGCAGCTTCCTTCGATCAGCCTTTGGAGCAAGCCATCCAGCAGCTCGTCAGCCAAAAGGTGCTGCAAGGCTATGAAGACGGAACGATGCGCGCGGAGAAAAAGATAACGAATGCCGAGCTTATCAAGATGATTGTGCTTGCGCTTGATTTGGAGACGACTTCGGATTCCAAGCCCGCTAATCCTAAATGGTATACCCCTTATGTCGACGCGGCCGTAGCTGCCGGACTGCTCGAAAGCGCGCAGGGCTTCCAGCCTAATCAGCCGGCATCCAGCGCGGATGCTGCCCAGTATATTGCCAAAGCGCTGCAGCGGGATGCGAAATCGGTTCAATACTGGATGTCGGGCATGAAGATTGACGGCAAGCAATTGAACCGGGGCGATGCGGCCAAGCTTCTCGTCCTGTCGGAGCAAGCGATCCGTTCCTCTAACGCGGAGATTGTATCCATCAAGGCTCTTAATAAAATCACCTTCGAGGTCACCTTCACGGCCCCTCTTACTATCGCGGACGAAACAACGGACCAAGCCAATGCCAATTTCGCCTTTAGCGATGGCATTAAGCTGGTTAACCAGCCTCGCCTGAAGACCGGAGCGATCGCGACTTATATTATTCCCGTTCAGACGATGAAGCCGGGTACAACGTATTCCTTGAACTATAAAGGCAAGCAGGACTTTACGGCTCTGGCAAGCGATGAAAGGATTCAGCTTCAAAATGCACGCCAGGTTACTTCCGATACGTTTGAAGTCGAGTCGTTCCGTACCGATGGCGTTATTGATTACGGCTATCTGATTTCGGCTTATGCCGGCGGCCGCGGTGCCGATGCCGTTGTATTGGATGACAACAATAAGCTTAACGGCCAGCAGATGCAAATTATTTCGTCGCTTGCGACAAGACAAGCTGTCCTTACATCCGAGACCGGAGAGCAGATGTCGGTTAATTACGTTGGCTTTACGCAATCGACCGACGGCAAGCAAGAGCCTAAATTCCGCCTGCCGGCGGGCAAGACTTTGCAGCCGGGCGTGAAATATACGGTCACTTCGGACTGGTTCGCCGTGAAGAACAGCACGTTTACCGCGCAGAGCATTGCGCCTCTTGAGATTGGAGCCGTCGACAAGGTGAACGACACAACCTTGAACGTTACGCTGACGGCGGATCCCGGCGACGAGCTGTTTGCTTACCGTTCCATTGCCCTTAAAGGCTCTGACGGGACAACCTTGACGGCGCAATACAAAGTGCAGACCCGTAAAGGCGCCGTTGGCGTGTTTGAGCTTCAGAATAACGGCAAGCTTGGGGCTGGCGTTCAGTATGAGGTTGCTCCTGTCGGTAACTGGGCAACGGCAAACAACGTAAAGCTAAGCTCGAATTAATTGGACGGTGAAGTCCGAATAACAAAAGGGGCTATCCCACGTCATATTAATGACGGCGGGATAGCCCCTTTTTTCTCTTCTTGCGACCACTCGAAACGCAGCGTTGGCTTGCCGGTTGGTCCGGTCGACATGGATACCGCCTTCATGCCAAGGCGGAAGAAGAGAGTTAGGCTTGGCACGTTGTCGAGCGCAACCTGACAGGTCAATTTCCCCAGCTTCTTCATAATGGTGTCCATCACCGCGTACCCGATCCCAAGGCCGCGAGCCTCGGGATGGGTTACGATGACGCAGCATTTTTCGCCTGCTTCCTCGGCATAACCAAGTCCTACTATTCGGCTGCCAAGCCGCGCGACCGCCATAACGGTCCCGCTGTCCTTTTGCGAGAGCAGCTCGGGTGGCAGGCGACGAAGGGAGTGGATGGCTGCAACCGTCAGCCGCTTCTCCCCGAAACGGACGGCAAAATCAATCAGTCTCTTCCGTTCTTTCGCCCACTGTTCCGGGGTAAGCAGCTGCAGTTCCATTATCTCGTCGCCTCCTGCCTTATTCGTTCGTTTCTCATTCTGGCCAGATAGGTGCTGTATTGGAATATCCGCTCAAGCGACTTTTGCCGGATATGCGGCTCGTCGAACTTCATCGGCTTCGAGTTGGCTTCGAAAAACCAGATATGTCCCTGGCTATCGATGCCTAGGTCCATGGACATCTCGCCGAGCATAAAGCCGGAGCCCTTCTCGATCTGTCTGGCGATCATAATCGAGGTTTGCTTCGCTTTAATCAGAATCCTTCTCGCCTGATCGGCATTGAAGGAGCTTTTCAGCAGCTTCTCGGGATCCTCGATGGAACCGCCCCTCGGGACATGGGTCGTAATGCTGGAGGAGCCCGCTACCCTTGCGCCAATGCCGGTCAAATCCCATTTGCCGCGATCGTTTTTTTGCACGAGTGCCCTGAGATCGAACCGGCGGTCGTTAAAGGAAGCAAGCTGAATGCCTTGCTGGGCGATATAAGGCTCGCTACCGCATTCCTTCTTGATTCGGTTCCACAGCTTTTGAAAATCCGCGCAGCTAAAGGTAGAGCTTTTTTTGTTCTCCTGCACCTTAAGCAGATACGGGAGTGGCTTGTCGGGCTGCACCATGACGGTCATGATGCCTTTGCCGGCTTTGCCGCTTTCCGGCTTCAGGTAGAGAAAGGGATGCTTTTGCAGCATTCTCTCCAGCCTTGCGGCCGTTAGCAGCTTGCGGGTTGCCGGGATAAAAGGTTTGGTCGACTTGCTGCCGCGCAGCCATTCGAACAAATACCATTTGTTGAAGAAGGAAGGGTTGAACAGTTTGATCCGCGGATCCCGCATGCATGCGGCAATTTTGTTCCGGACGGCAGGAAGCATCTCGTCTTCGCGCTGCGGAATCCGGTTGTAGATAATATCCGGGAAAGGCAGCAAACGCTGCTGCCATGTATCCTTCTGTTCAATATAGACAAATCCCCGCAGGGTGGAACGGTTCAAGACCAGGTTTTTTACGGTGAGCACATAAACAAGAAATCCCTTTTCTTGACCCGTTTTTATAATGTCCGCGAAGTTATTCCGGTTGCCCCGGAAAAATTGTTCGTCGTTCTCAATCGTCAGTATGGCGAGTACCAGGCGTCCAGCCGGCCGATCATACACCTCTTCTTTCTTCGATGCTCTTAGCTCCATTAGCTGTTCCCTCCTTGAAACTTGCTGAGGTACAAGCAATGATCAACGATGCATTCTACGGATGCACGGCCTTCCGCTTCAAGGGAAGGGTGCTTGAAGATAGAGCGTCCCGGCTTTGCGTTGGCTTCAAACATCCAGATGTCGTTATCTTTGTCGATGCCGATATCGAGGCCCAGCTCGCCAAGCCGGTGCGGATAGTTACGCTCAATCGCCTCAGCCATTTTGATGGAGACCTTCTTCGCATTCTCCAAGATTTCTTTGCCCTTTGCGCCAAATGCGCGGCTCAACGCCTGCTCAGGCGTCATAAGCGAACCGCCGTTTTTCACATGGGTCGTTACGCTGCCTTTGCCGGCTTTTTTCGCGCCGATGCCTGCCGGTACCCATTCGTTCTTGCCGTTCTTATGCATATGAAAGCGGAAGTCGAGAGGGCAGCCGTCAATCTCCACCAGCCTGATGCCCTGCTGCGCGACATAGCTGCTCAGAGTTGCGCCATGACGCGCCTGAAGCATCTTATACAGGCTGTTGAAGGAAGAGAAGCGCAGCAGGACGTTTTTTCCGCTCTTCCGGTAGCGGGCGAAATAACCGCGCTTCGGATGGTAGGTGAGCCGGTAGATGCCGACGCCAAGGCTGCCTGCCGTTGGTTTGAAATAGACGAAATGATGCTTCTCCAGAAGCTGCTTCAGCTTCTCGCTTGTTGGCGCGGCTACGGATTCGGGCAAATGCTGAAGAGCCTCCGGATCGTTATCCAGCAGCTTATACACATCCGATTTGTTAAAGAAGCCCCAGTTGAAGAAAGGAATTTTTTTGCGAAGCAGCCTTTCGCGGAGCGAACCGATATAATTGGACGTTTCCGCTTTGCGGCTCCGGAGCCGGTTATAGATGACATCGGGGAGCGGAACGGTCTTGCGGTACCAGCCGCCCTGCGAGTTAAGGAAGTAACCGAGCACCGTCTCCTGCTGCCAGTTAATATCCTGGGGGGTGAAACCGAACAGGAAAGCTTTCCGATCCCCCGACCGGATGATCTGCTTGATAAAGTTTGTTCTCATGCCAAAGGGCTGGCTATCCGACTGGCTATAGCCCGCATCGCTCAATACGCCGATAAGCGGTCCGATCTGCACTTCGTTTTCGCCGTTTTTATGGACGAAGATGCTGCCGGTTTTGGGTACCCGGATGTATTGCCTGACCCCGGCGGACAAATAAAGATGATTGCCTTGGCGCCTGACAGGCCGGACGGCTGTTGTTATCACTTCTTTGCCAAGCTTCAGGTGAACGGTTTTTTTGCCGGACAGCTTCAGCTCCTTGAGAAGCGTGTTGGATAAATAAATGACTTTATCCGATTGTTGCGAGAAATGGACGTTACAAGTTGTCAAGCTCATGGGTGAACCTCCTGAACGTTATCAGACCGGATCCTCTTGTCTACCTGACAGTCCTGAATCCGACCTGTTGCGGAGTCGTTTATGATCAAAGGTTTGTTAAGCCGCTGCGTAAGCAGGCGGGCATATCGGAGCGGCAGCTCGACGGACAGACGCTCTGCCTGGTTGTCGCCGGACTGCCGGAAGGAGGAACGTCCCGGCCTGGAGTTTACTTCCAGCAGCCATATCCGTCCGTCCGGTTCGATTCCGAAATCAATGCCCAGCTCGGCTAATCGTCCGTAGTTGTTTTCCAGCTTCTCTGCTGCCCGCAGGCTGGCATCTATTATTTTATTCATCATCCGCTTGGCTTTTGCTTCGCCAAACAGACGGGACAAGTAATCGGAGGGCCGGCTTGCCTTGCCGCCGCCATGAAGATTGGATGTGACGGTTCCGGAGCTTCCGGCACGGACGGCGGCGCCGGTGATGCCCCAGCGTCCCTTCCCGTTTTTCTGCGCAAGCACGCGAAGATCAAACGGATTGCCATCCGGGTCTGTCAGCTGCAGATAAGGCTGGGCGATATAAGACGCGTTTCCCATAAATCGAATGATCCATTGCGACAACGAAGAATAGTGGTTGAAGCGATGCCGGAACGGGAGATTGCTTCCGGTTCGCCCGGCAGCAACCCATTCGTGGGTTAGAGGGGAGTGCTTCAGATGAATAGCCCCTTTGCCTTGCATGCCCGCCGAGGGCTTTAAGAATAATTCTCCGTTATTACTCTTTAGAAGGCGCAATAGGGTGTCCGAACGGTCCAGCCTGGTTGTGGAAGGAAGAAGCGGAGCCAGAAGAGCGTCCTGGCGAAGCGTACCGTATACCTCCCATTTGCCGGGAAGACTTCCGTTTAACATCGTCACGGGCTTTTGTTCCCGGATGGCCGCAAGTACCGCTTTGCAGAGCATGCGTTCTTCCGCCGTTCGATAGAAGCAGCGGTCGTAGAGGATATCCGGGAGCGGGCAGGGTTCCTTTACCCAGCTGCCATGACGAAGCCGGAAGGCATTCAGCTGTCCGGTTTTTTTCTCGTATTCGGCTGGGGAGAAGACATACAGGTCAATGGCCAGAGTGCCGGCCGTTTCGCTGAGCATTTGAGCAAATGCCGGCTCCGGCAGCTTTATGCTGTTCTCCTGCCCTGCGCCGGCTTCTATGGAAGCGACATACAGTCCTACTCTCACAAGCTCAGCCTTCATAAGGGCCTCCGGTTAGAATCCCGACAGGAAGCGGGAGTATTGAATGACATTTCGGACCGATGGACGAATCTTGTTGTCATTTTCCTGGTTGAGAGGCGTGTTGTCGCTTTTCGAAGGCTTGGAGTTAACCTCCAGCAGCCATACGCGGCCATTGGTGTCCAGCGCCAAATCGATTCCAAGCTCGCCGAAATGCGCCGGGATATGCTTATCGATTCCTTCGGCAATCGTCAGGGCGGCCGTTCGAAGACGTTTGGAGGCCCCTTCCTTGCCGGCAAAAATATTGGAGCGCGCGACAGCCTCGTTAACGGTGCTGAGCGTTCCCCCGCGTGCGAGATTGGAGACGAAATGCTGGCTGCTCGCGGTACGCGCAACTACGGAAGTCAACGTCCATTTGCCTGTTGCGTTCTTCTGCACCACTGCGCGGAAGTCGACCGGCCGCTTCTGGATCTCAATCAGATTGAGTCCTTGCTGGGCTTGATATTTAATGGTTTTCATCTTGGTCGAAATGCTCGAGAACAGCTTCACAAGGTTCGGGTATACCTGCCGCCTTGTTCCGGTGCCGGTTGTAAAATGCGCCTGATAGATGTCTCCCTCGAGCTTTGTCACGCGGATAATGCCTTTGCCGAGACTGCCTTTGGAAGGCTTGAGGAATACGTTGCCGTAACGGGAGCACATTGATTTCAGCGTGGTATAGTTGCGGAGGAAGTGGGATTCCGGCAGATAGCGACGGACGCTTTCGTCTTTTTTCAGCGCATCGAAGACTTCCATTTTGTCCAGGAACTTTTCGTTAAAGACGCTGGCATGATGAGTACTCTTTATTTCCTTGAAAAACTGCTGCACAAGAGCGCGGCTTTCCAGCTTGCGAGACGTCAGACGGTTGTTCACGACATCCGGCAGCGGAAGCTTTGCCCGCTTCCATCCGTTCGCAAAGGTCCAACCCTCGATTTGTTTGTCGCTGCTTCCCGAGACATGGTTCGGAGTGAAAAAGTATACATGCGCCCCCTGATTCGCGCAGCCGTCGACCAATTCCTTGCAGAACATCGTAATCGTGCCAAACGGTTTGTCGGGCGTACTCGGATAATCCCGGCTAATCAGAACGCCGATCAGAGGCCCAAGCCTAAGCGTGGAAGACGAGGAATCGTAGCTCAGGCGAAGGGAGGTGCTGCTAAGAATGCCCATCTGTCTGGCAAGCGATTGGTTGATGCGCATTCCGTCGTACTTCGGTACCGGAATGACCTTCACCGTCTTCTTGAATGTTCCGAACCGCAATACGATCGACACGCTGTGAGAAATATGCCATTGCTTCAGGTAGGCTTCACCGAGCATAATCGTATCTTCCGGAAGCATGCCGGAGCTGATAAGCTGAACGGCTACTTTCGATTTTTGCATTGTGTAAATCTCCTTCCAAGCAGGAGGATGACGAAAAGCGGATAAAGGCCCATAGGTGTTTTACACGAATTACTTCATCATATGAGGACATCTATCCCTTGGTGATTGGCCAAAGAAATTAGTGGAGCGGTCATATCCGGCGGTTTGTCTTCATAGGATAGTGGTGCGGACAAGCAAAAGCTATTGAAGCGGGAGTTGATTCGAATGAGGGGAAAAGCCCGGCATATTATGTATCTGGCAGTTGCTTTGGCGATGCTGTTCTACGGGGTAACGAAACTGGATCTTACGGGTCCATGGAATGCTGTGACGATATTCGGCGTAGTGTGGACGTTGTTTGCGCTGCTCGTTATTGCCGCTCATTTAAATGCGCTGCTCTGGATGAACGAGCAGAGGAAGAAAGAACTGGACCGCATCAAGCGGATGAAGAGAAATACCTGGGAGCGCAGGCTGCAGCAGGCGGTGGACAGGGGTTCGAACCGAAGTGCAAGAGGTTAAGGCATGGACGAAACGCGCTGGCCCCCGCAAGGGGGCTTTTTCATTTGCTAAGCTTTTTGAGGATGGGGGGAATCGTGCATGCCTGTTAATCGATTTCTTTGAACTGAACAAGCTGCTTGACGAATTTATATACCGCTTCTTGTTCCTTGACGGATAGACCTTGAAGCTGAGATGCGATTTTCTCCGCATAGGTGCTTTCTTCGTGAGGTGTCCCGGGCATATGGACCAGCTGCTCAAGCGGACATTGGAGGGCGTGGGCAATTTTGCTCAAGACATCGACCGTAGGACTTTTCTCGCCTCGTTCCACTTGGCCCATATAAGAGCCGTTGATTTCGGCCCGCAGAGCAAGCTGCTCTTGGCTGAAGCCCTTTTTTTTGCGTATTGCCCGTATATTCTCACCGATATTTCGGCTGATTTCGTTCACATTCGTCACCTCAGCCTTAAGATAGAGCTTTCCTATCCCGGCAACAACGTCTTATAGTCCTTATTAAAAATAGTGCCTATAGTCATTGACCAAAGGTTATGCTTTTTATTATAATTGTGTAAAAAGGTTCTACCTATTAACATCATTTCCTAAACAGGAACTTTTTAACAAGGAGCAACGCTTATGGTTGATGAGTTTGAGTTTTTTCGAAACGTACAGACTTACTATCAGCATATGCGGTTTCAGGTGCAGTTCACGTACCGCATTTTACATAAGACCAATAAACCGGCGAAGGCGCACGGCAGCTTTAATTGCAGGGTGAATCCCCGCACGCAGCATGTGGAGTATCAGATGAGCCTGCGGTCGGAGACGATCGCAAGGCCTTTTAGCGAGAAGGGTTCCTTTTTATTTTCCAGCCAATATCCCGAGATCCCGCCTCAATCGGTCGTCCTTGAGAATTATCCGATTCTGAAGCTCAAGTATCCCGTACCTATCAATTATGATTGGTACTCCTTTATATTTAAAGGAACGCAAGAAGCATTTACGGTGCAGTCCCTCCAGCAGGTGTTCGACAAATATCGTTGTACCGGGGCAGACGGGGAAGATGTGGATGCAGGACTAAAGGTCGCAGCCGTCTCTATCGACTGGTATAATGGAATGAAACGAACGAAGGTTTAATTGGGGGAGGGCGGTGCCGGTGGCATCCGTTTCCGGAATGGATACAAGCACGAAGCGCGAACAAATTCTGCAATACATAGAGACGCTCGATATAGGCGAGAAAATCTCGGTAAGGGCAATCGCCAAGGCGCTTGGCGTAAGCGAAGGAACCGCTTATAAAGCGATTAAGGAAGCGGAAGCTTCCGGACTTGTAAGCACGAAGGAAAGAATCGGGACGGTCCGAATTGACCGGAGAAGGCGCGAGGCGCTGGATCAGCTCACCTTCGGCGAAGTGGCGGAGATTGTCGAAGGGCATATATTCGGAGGCACTTCGGGGCTGGACAAGTCGCTCCACAAATTTGTAATCGGCGCAATGGAGCTGGACGCGATGCTCCGCTACATCGATGAAGGCAGCCTGCTTATTGTAGGCAATCGGAGCGGCGCGCACCGCTGTGCCCTGGAGCAGGGAGCCGGCGTTCTGATTACGGGCGGATTCGAGCCAAGCGAGGAAGTGAAGGCGCTGGCCGACGAGAACGGACTGCCGATTATTTCATCCCGGCATGATACGTTTACCGTAGCTTCGATGATTAACCGGGCGATGTACGACCGGCTTATCAAACGCAAAATTATGCTTATTGAAGATCTGATGACGTTCAGCAAGCCGGCAGACGTGCTGCGTTCCGGCAATACGCTGCTCGACTTTCACAAATTAAGCCGGGAGACCGGCAATTACCGATTCCCGGTTATTGATGACAGAGGCAGGGTTGTCGGGATGATGACCTCGAAGGATGCAGCCGGTTCATCGGATGAAAGTTCAATCGACAAGCTGATGACCCGTCATCCGATCACGGCCGCGCCTAACATTGCGGTGACTTCGGCCGCGCATACGATGGCTGCCGAAGGAATTGACCTGCTGCCGATCGTTGACCGCCACCGGAAGCTGCTTGGGGTCGTCACCCGCCAGCAGCTGCTGGACGCTCTCCGTTTTGCCGGCAAGCAGCAGGAGATCGGAGAGACCTTCGACGATCTCATCTGGTCCGGCTTTGACGCGGATGAAGCGGATGGCGTTCCGCTCTACAAAGGAGCCATTACGCCTCAGATGTCCGGATCTCTTGGCATGGTGTCCGAAGGAATATTGGTTACCCTGATGACCCTGGCCGGACGCCAGATGATCCGGGACGCAGGCAAGCGGGACTATCTCATTGACGGCATGACCGCGTTCTTTGTAAAACCGGTGCAGATCGACAGCCAGATTACGATCGTCCCCCGCGCGCTCGAAATGAGCCGCAAAGCGACCAAGCTCGAGATCGAGCTGATCGATCAGACGGGGTTGGCGGCGAAGGCTATGATGACGGCGCAGATGATTGATTCGTATTAGGGAGGGCATGGGGATTACAGGAATGTATCTCCTTCCGCTGCTGTTGTGATCGTGAATTTTGAATCAACTCGCTTATGCGAGAATTCACGATTCACAAAGGCAGGCGCTACGCTCTTCAGGAGATACATTCCCTCCACCCCCACTTTCAAACTCCCTAATACTTTAGGGGAGACAGCTTAAAGGGCTGCCATTCGTTTGGCAGCCCTTTTTAATGTTTTTAGTCACTTATCTGGACTCTTCACTTTGGTTCTGCTCTGTCTCTCGGCTACGTTGCACCAAATACACTATAAAGGGGCGAATCTGTCCATTGGTTCCGAATATCCTGCACAGAATGCAGCATATTGAAGGAAAACAGTCCCTATTGGTTCAAATCGGTACAATATCCTGCATTCTATGCATTATAACTCTTCAGCTACCTTCCAAAATGGCTAATATACTGCACTTCATGCAGTATATTTCATTTTGATACACCTGAAGGGGGGGGGAAGCAAGTTAATCGTAGTCCCAATCGCCGGCTTTTCTGCGCTCGCTCCTGCGGGAGGAGGAGCCGGCTGCTTTTTTTGCTTTTTTCGCAAGGCTGTTTTCTTTGCGCGCAAGATGGGAAAGCTCTTTGGCCGTCTTCCTGTAGTTATGAAGCCGTTTCGCTTCAAGCGTTCCGTCTTGAATCGCTTGAAGGACCGCGCAGCCGGGGTCGGATTCATGTCGGCAATCCCGGTAACGGCAGCCGGCAGCTAGAGCTTCGATATCGGAGAAAGCCTGTTCCAATCCGTCCTGCGCATCCCACAGCTGAAGCTCGCGCATGCCCGGCGTATCCATGACAAGCGTTCCGTTCGGCAGAAGGAACAGCTCCCGATGCGTTGTCGTATGGCGGCCGCGGGCATCGTTTTCTCGGATGCCCTGAGTCTCCATAATGTTGTCATCCGCAAGCCAGTTCAGCAGAGTAGACTTGCCGACACCGGACGAGCCTGTGACGGCAATGGTTTTGCCCGGCTGCAAATAAGGAAGAAGCTGCTCTTTGCCCTGGTTTTGCAAGGCGCTGATGAGGTGCACCGGTACGCCGGGGGCCGCGCTCTCCATTTGTGCGGCGAAAGCCTCCGGATCACCGCATAGATCGGCTTTGGTCAGCAGAATAACCGGTGAAGCGCCGCTTTCCCATGCGGCAATCAGGTAACGTTCCATTTTGCGGACGTTAAAATCCTGGTTCAGTGCGTTTGTAATAAACAAATAATCCATGTTGGCGCCAACGACCTGATCATCCACGGTGCTTCCGGCTGCTTTGCGGATCATTGCGCTTTGACGCGGCAGTAGGCGATGAATAACCGAACGTGTCTCGCCGGGCAGTTTCTCGGCCATAACCCAGTCGCCCACGGCGGGAAAATCGCTTTTGAGCGCCGCATTAAATTCGTATTTGCCGGTAACGGTTGCCGTGTGCTCGCCGTCTGGCGTCATGATCTGATAAGAATGGGAATGCTGGGCGATCACCCGCGCGGGCACGAGCTCTCGCGTGCTTTCCGGCATTTGCTCCATTTTATGGTTCCAATCGGTATTCCAGCCGTAGGCCAGATGTTGTTGATGGTGGTGCAAGGTATCGGTATTGTTCAAATCGGATGCTCCTCTTTAATCGTATTATTGGATGGTGTAAAACAAAAAAACCGCAGGGATTCCCCTGCGGAAGGCACAAAAAAACCGCAAGGACCTCTCGGTCCCGCGGCGCGTCTCTAAATGGTTAGAAGGCGTTCCGAATAGGCCGAGATACATGAACAGCGCAAACAATCGATAGGTTCATCATTTAACATCAGCCTCCTGTAGTAAGATGTGCTTAGTATATGCAAAAGAAGACCGTATTCTCTAGGCCAACTTTGAGTAAAAGAAAACTTTCCGTTACCCAAACAAAAAAGCCGACCCGCGAAATGCCAGGTCGGCTCAATCTGCTGCCCCAAAGGACGGGCAGCAGTAGACTTTTGTAAAAGGTGAACGGAGTGAACAAATGTCTCTGGAGAAATGTAATGCTCGCCTTTGGTTGCCGGATTCCTACCTTGTGAAACATCTAATAAAAGGAATCCGGAACCAACAGCGATTGGAAGAGACATTTGTTCATGGAGAGAATGTTTTTACAACCGCATTACTGCTGCATCGTCCGAAAAATACTATGGTTACGCAGCCCCGCAAACAAATTGAAAAATCCGATCACGAGGAAAATCGCCCCGATCACGATACGGGCCGTCGAAGTGCCGGAGAGGAACAGCTGAACGCCGGCGATAAACATAAGCATAAAGCCCATGCTGATGTTCATCCGGGAAGCATGAAGGCCGCGGGCTCGCGTGTCCGTCGAGCGTCGGGATCTAAAGCTGAAAAAGACGGTAAGCGCGAGCGTGATCATGATGCCCGGCGCAAACACCCATTGCAGGAGTGAATCCATGTTTGCTACAGCTCCTTTTGTAGTCTCAATGGCGTTATTGTAGCATGAATTCACCCAAAACCGGAAATAAATGCGATTAAGAAGGAGGTCTCGAGTAGAGCCGGACCTTCACCCATACTTGCAGCCTGTTTTCCACGACCAGAATGGTCGTGATGTCGATAGAATAGTCTTTTTCAAGGACATTGGTATAAATCTTGTTGCTTAATAGTCTGCGCGCAAGCTGGGCGTCCGTGTCGATCTCATAAATGCTTTGCCCGAGGAAAACGGAAAGATCGGCTTTAATCCGCTTGATTAATTCCGCTTCGGTTACTTTATCAAGCTTGGGGCGGTCGGTATTTTGGCCGGCTTCCTCTTCGATCCGCGGCACGACGCTTTTGATGACGGTATGCTGATTTTTGAACATCGTTAAATTTTTTATATCCGTTTCAGATTGCTCCAGCTTAACCTCCAGATCGCTCTTCAGATTCACTAACGCCTCGAATTGGGCGTGGTACATGGAATTGTAAATGATTGCGCCAAGCAGCATGCCAAGCAGCAATACGCCAAGCATCTGCACCCCTTTGACATACCGCTCAAACTGAGGTACGCGCATGCATCAAGCCGCCCCCTTGCAAATGAGCTTGACCAATTCCGTTCCCATATGGGCGCCTAGAAAAGCGATGGCAATATAAGCAATCTGAAGGACGGCCGGCGACAAATGCCCTTCTACGATATTACTTTCGATAACGCGCATCGGATCGATAGAGCCTCCGACGGCTGCGACAATCGCCCATATTTTGAGATTGCCGGCCGTGCTCAGCATCATGGAAGTAGGCGGGAGCAGCAGAAAAACCGAGCCGATTCCAGCCAGCATGGATCCTCCGACGACAACGCCAAAGGCAATAAAAAAATCAAGCCCGGCCTTGGATAAAATGACGTTCACAACGTACACCTGCCTTTTAGCGCATAGTCCAGCCTGTCCGGCTGCCTCACTACCATTCTATGGGCGCTGTGCGGTCTATTATGATAAAATAGAAGGAATAAGAACCGAAAGAGGGTGCCAGCGGATGAACAACATAGATTCCTCGTTTGTGCATTTGCACGTGCATAGCGAATACAGCTTGCTTGACGGCGCAGCCCGGATCCGCGATTTGGTGGCAAGGGCTGCCGAGCTAGGGATGAAGTCGCTTGCCCTTACCGATCACGGAGTCATGTACGGAGCTATTCCTTTTTATAGAGCATGCCTGGCACAGGGCATCAAGCCGATTATTGGCTGCGAGATGTATTTTACGGCGGGTTCCCGTTTCGAGAAGGGATCGCGCAAGGACAATCCGATCTATCATTTAATTCTTCTAGCGAAAAACGAGACCGGTTACCGCAATCTGATGAAGCTGGTCTCGATTGGCCATCTGGAAGGCTTTCACTATAAGCCGCGGATCGACCCGGAAGTGCTGGAGGCCCATTCCGAAGGACTGGTCTGCTTGAGCTCTTGTCTGCATGGGGAGATCTCGCAGCATCTGCTTCACGACCGCCGGGAGGAAGCGCTGGCGGCAGCTTTGCGCTACAAGCGGATCTTCGGGGACGACTTCTATCTGGAGCTGCAGGATCACGGCATGCTGGATCAAAAAAAAGTAGCGGCAGCCATGATCGAATTGGCCCGGGAAACGGGCATTAAGCTTACGGCAACGAACGACGTACATTATTTGACGCCGGAGGATGCCGCCGTGCAGGATGTTCTGATTTGCATCGGAACGGGCAAGTCGGTAGACGATACGGACCGGATGAAGATAGGGACGGATCAGCTGTATATGAAAAGCGGCGAGGAGATGGAGCTCTTATTCCGCCATGCGCCTGAAGCGATTCGTCATACTGCCGAGATTGCGGACAAATGCTCGCTGGAGCTGACGTTTGGGCGGGCAGCGCTGCCGGTCTTCCGTCCGGTGCCAAGCGGCATGAGCTCGTCGGCGTATTTGGCGGAGCTTTGCAGAACCGGTCTTGCTTCCCGTTACGCCAGTCTGCCGCAATGGTCGGAGGATCCGGCTTTCCGGGAGCGGGCGGAGGGAAGGCTTGCTTACGAGCTTTCCGTTATTGAAAATATGGGCTTCAGCGATTATTTCCTGATCGTATGGGATTTCGTCCGCTTTGCCCATGAGCAAGGCATCCGGACCGGCCCGGGACGGGGCTCGTCGGCGGGAAGCCTGGTTGCTTACGTGCTCCGGATTACCGACGTGGATCCGCTGAAGTACAAGCTCCTCTTCGAGCGGTTCCTGAATCCGGAGCGGATTACGATGCCGGATATCGATATCGACTTCAACGACGAGCGCCGGGACGAGGTAATCGCTTATGTCTCGGCCAAATACGGCGATGAGCATGTGGCGCAGATCATTACCTTTGGCACAATGGCCGCCAAAGCCGCGGTCAGGGACGTCGGGCGCGCGATGAATGTGCCGTTCGCGGAGGTGGACCGGGCGGCGAAAATGATTCCGAATCAGCTCCACATTACGCTCGAGGAAGCTCTTCGGATCAGCGAAGGCCTGCGCGAAGCCTGCCAGCGGCAACCGAGGACCGACGCCATGATCAAGATGGCGCTGAAGGTGGAGGGCATGCCGCGCCACGCTTCTACCCATGCGGCCGGCGTTGTCATCTCCGGCGGTCCGTTAACCGATTACGTCCCGCTGCAGGCGGGAAGCGAGCGGACGGCGCTGACCCAATATTCGATGGAGCATCTGGAAGCGGTCGGCCTTTTGAAAATGGACTTCCTCGGCCTGAGAACGTTATCCATCGTGGAGCGTTCGCTTGCCTGGGTGAAAGGCTTATACGGCAAGGAGATTGATTTCCGCAAAGTGCCGGATAATGACCCGGACACCTACGCGATGCTCGGGCGCGGCGAGACGATGGGGATTTTCCAGCTGGAGTCGTCCGGCGTCAGGCGTGTACTGAAGGAGATGAAGCCAAGCGAATTCGAAGACATCGTATCGGTGCTCGCTTTGTACCGTCCGGGTCCGATGGAGTTTATTCCGAATTACATTCAGGGCAAGCATGGGCTTGCTCCCGTCAAATACCCGCATCCCTCTCTCGAGCCGATTTTGTCGGATACGTACGGCATTATTGTGTACCAGGAGCAGATCATGCAGATTGCGTCGGCCATGGCCGGCTTCTCGCTTGGCGAAGCGGATTTGCTGCGCCGCGCCGTATCGAAGAAGAAGCGGGAGGTGCTCGACGAGCAGCGCGCGCATTTCGTGAAGGGCAGCGTAAGCGAAGGGTATAGCAGCGAGGATGCCAATCTGGTTTACGATATGATCGTCCGGTTTGCGGACTACGGCTTCCCACGCGCCCATGCCGCGGCTTACGGCGTGCTCGCTTTTCAGACGGCATGGCTGAAGGCTCATTATCCGATTCCGTTTATGGCGTCGATGCTTGCTTCCGTTACCGGCAATCAGCGGAAAACCGCCGAATACGTGGACGAATGCAGACGGATGGGCATTGAGGTGCTGCCTCCCGACGTGAACGAAAGCGGCATTACGTTTACGCCGGTGGAGGGAGCCGTCCGTTTTGGCCTTGCGGCTATCAAAAACGTTGGTACTCAAGCTATCGAGGCTATCGAGAAAGAGCGCCGGGAACGGCCTTTCGACAGCCTGCTTGACCTATGCCGGCGCGTGGATCTGCGCGTCGTCAACAAGCGTGTGCTGGAATCGCTTATTCAAGCCGGAGCGATGGAATCGCTGCCCGGCCACCGGGCGCAGCAGCTTGCCGCTCTCGAAGAAACCGTTGATGCCGCTTTGAAGTGGCGCAAGGAGCGCGAGGAGCTGCAGATCGAGCTGTTCGGTTTTGACGAAGTGCAGAACTGGGATGTCGAGCTGCCGGATATCAGGCCGTATTCGACGGGCGAACAGCTGGAGCTGGAACGGGAGCTGCTTGGCCTCTATTTGTCCGGCCATCCGCTGGATGCGGTAGAGGAACAGCTGGAGCCGCTTGGCCTTGACCGGTTCGTAGAGCTTGGGGAGGCCGCTGAAGGGGCTGCTGCCGTTATCGGAGCGAGAGTGGTTTCCCTTAAACCGTTTACGAATAAAAAAGGAAATGCGATGGGCTTTATTGAAGTAGAGGACAGGGTTATGCGTGCTGAGGGAGTTGTATTCCCGGCTGTATGGAAGCGCTGCGGGGATCGTCTTGCGAAAGGCGGGCTCGCGATTATTCACGCTACCGTCCAGCATCAGGACGAGGACTTTAAGCTGATCATCGAGGATGTTGTGCCCATTCAGGAAGGAACGGCAACGGCGGAGCAGCTGGCCGAGCATGTCAGGCGGATGCGGAAGCATGCGAGCTCCCGTGCTTCGAGACCGGCAGGAGGCGCCAATCAGCCGCCCGCTCATACTTCTTCGCAAGGCAAAGCGGCAGGAGCCGGCACGGCTCAGGCTGCAACGGCGGCACCCGCAGTCCGGAAGCCGCAGCCTGCAAGGCAATCGGCGCCGGCCGAGCGCCCGAACCAGCCTGCCGAGAAGAAGCGCCAGCGCGTCTATATCAAGATCATCGCTTCGCGCGAGCATCCCGACGTGCTGGAACAGCTGAAGAAGCTGCTCGCCGACCATCACGGCCAGCTGGATACTGTGCTGTTCTATGAACGGGAGCAGCGTTCGCTTGCTCTGAGCGAAACGTACCGCACCAAGCCTTCTCCGCAATTATTCAGCGCCATTGAGCAGCTTCTTGGGCAAGGAGCCGTAATTGTCAGATAATTTATGCACAACTCTATCGCATCCCGCATACATTTAATGTTACAAGTGGGATTAAGCGGCTGCTGCCGCTGCTTTTTCCCGGCTTACGTTGCATGAAAACGTACAAGCATATGCGGGAGGGATGGACATGACGTCCGGAATCGAAAAGTGGTTGCAAAAGCGTGGAGTAAGCGTGGATGATATTGCGGAAATTGTATATACACTGCAGCGTCCTTACAATGCGGATTTGACCGTGGCCGAATGCGAAGAGAGCGTAAGAGCCGTTTTGGAAAAGCGCGAAGTGCAGTATGTCCTGTATACCGGAATCGCTCTCGACGAGCTGGCCGAACGCCGTTTGCTGCCGGAGCCTCTTCAGGCTATCATGGAAACCGACGAGTCCCTGTATGGCGTAGATGAGACTTTGGCACTAGGAATAACGAATGTTTATGGGATGATCGGCTTGACGAGCTTCGGATATTTGGATAAAGTAAAGCCCGGCATTATTCGTCAGCTGAATCTGAAAGGCGAGAAAATTCACGTGTTTCTCGACGATCTTGTCGCAGGACTGGCGGCGGCGGCATCAGCAAGGATCGCGCATCAGGACCCAAAAGCCATCCGATACCATTTGCCCGATTCGCCATGACTGTGGTATCATTATGACATCATATGGCCTTTAACGGGATTGACTTGTTAGAAGATGCGAACTTTGCTATGGGCAAAGTTTTCAGGAGGTACCATAATGTGGACGGTCATTTACATCGCTCCAACCGCTAGAATCGCGGACAACATCAAGAAGCGGCTTACGGAAGAAGGCTTTCTCGTAAAAGTCCGTCCAGTTAATCTGTCTAAACAGCAATATGAGATTTTGGTTCCTTCGGGTGAATTGGAGGAAGTACAGGAAGTATTCAACTCCATTATGCAGCCGTAATACCTTATACTATTGCGCCTTGAGAGGTGTCACACATTGCAAATTAAGGACTTATTTTCAAAGAAGAAGTATGCGACCATCCCTTCTGAGCGGCCTAAACGCGACATACCGGAAGGTCTAATGAATAAGTGCTCCAAATGCGGCACCATTCAGTACAGCAAAGAATTGGATAAAAACTTGAAGGTATGCTCGTCATGCGGGCATCATTACCGTCTGAGTGCTTGGGAACGGATTGGAATGACGCTTGATGACGGGCGTTTGTTTGAATACGATGCGGATATGGAATCCGTCGACCCGCTCGAATTCCCCGGGTATAAAGGGAAGCTCGAGCAGCAGCGGCAGAAAAATCCGAATCTGCGCGAAGCCGTTGTAACGGGCGAGGGCACCATTAACGGCCATCCGGTTGTTGTTGCGGTCATGAGCTTTGACTTCTTCAGCGGAAGCATGGGATCTGTCGTTGGCGAGAAAATAACAAGAGCAATCGAAGCGGCGCATGAGAAAAAGCTGCCCCTTCTTATTTTCTCGACATCGGGCGGCGCCCGCATGCAGGAAAGTATACTTAGCTTAATGCAAATGGCGAAGACAAGCGCCGCTCTTTCCATGTTTCAAGGGGCTGGAGGCTTGTTCATTTCGGTGTTTACGGATCCTACGATGGGTGGGGTTTCCGCGAGCTTTGCGAGTCTTGGCGACTACAATTTGGCCGAGCCCGGCGCACTTGTCGGTTTTGCCGGCCGTATCGTAATCGAGCAGACGATTCGCCAGAAGCTGCCGGACAACTTCCAGACAGCGGAGTTCAACATGCAGCATGGACAGCTTGACCTGGTTGTTCACCGCAAGGATATGAAGACAACGCTTGGCAAGCTGCTGGATATGCATACCGTAAGGGAGGGATTATCCCATGGCGGCTGAACAGATGCTTCCGTTCGAGAAGCCGATCAGCGATTTGCGCGAGAAGATCGCAACGCTGAAGACGCTGGCTGAAAGCAACGGCATGGACTTTTCCGAAGAGATAACGCGTCTTGAAGAAAAGTGCAAGCAGATGGAAGAAGAGTTGTACAACGAAATGACCCCGGCGCAGAAGATGCACATTGCGCGTCTTCACCAGCGTCCGACTTCGCTTGATTTCATTCAGGCGGTATTTACGGACTTTATCGAGCTGCATGGCGACCGCTTGTTTGCCGACGATCTGGCGATTGTCGGCGGCCTGGCGAAGCTGAACGGCTTGCCGGTAACGGTAATCGGCCATCAGCGCGGCAAGGATACGAAGGATAATATTGCCCGTTTCTTCGGCAGCCCCCATCCGGAAGGATTCCGGAAAGCGCTGCGTCTTATGCAGCAAGCGAACAAATTTAAACGCCCGATCATTACTTTAATCGATACAAAGGGCGCTTATCCAGGCAACACGGCCGAGGAGCGTGGCCAATCGGAAGCGATTGCCCGCAACTTAAGAGAGATGGCCGGATTTGGCGTGCCAATCGTCTGCATCGTTATCGGTGAAGGCGGCAGCGGCGGGGCTCTAGCCCTTGGCGTAGGCAACCGGGTATTGATGCTGGAGAATGCGATTTACTCTGCAATTTCCCCTAACGGCGCGGCTTCCATTCTGTGGAAGGACGCATCCAAAGCGGATATTGCGGCCGAAGCGATGAAAATTACGGCGAAGGATTTGCTCGAGTTCGAAGTGATCGAGGACATCATAGAAGAGCCGCAAGGCGGCGCGCATCGCGATCTAGCGTTCACGGCGGAACGGATGAAGGAGAAATTGTGGAAGCATTTGGCGGAACTTCTGCCGATGACACCCGAGCAACTCATTGAAGACCGTTACCATAAATTCCGCAAGATTGGCGAATTCCAAGTAGCGGAAGCCGCAGCGCAGGAAGCTGCAGAGGCCCCGCAAGAGGCTGAAGCTCCCGAAATGACGGAATCGGCAAAGGTATAAAATTTTTACACTGTCGTACAAGCTGCGGCTCAAGATCTTGATTATTGACTATAATGACTATAGCAGGCACTAAACGGAGGATACTTAAACATGCGTAAAGCTAAGATTGTATGTACGATTGGACCTTCCAGCGAATCGTTGGAAAACACGAAAAAACTGATTAAAGCGGGTATGAACGTTGCCCGTCTGAACTTCTCCCACGGCGACTTTGAAGAGCATGGCAACCGGATTAAAAACATCGGTATCGCAAACAAAGAGCTTGGAACTAACGTAGCGATTCTGCTCGACACCAAAGGTCCGGAAATTCGTCTCGGCAAGCTGAAAGAAGAGCCGATCGAGCTGGTAGCAGGCGAGCGCGTTGCTCTGACAACGGAAGAGATTCTGGGCGACATTAACCGTGTGCCTATTACTTACGACAACCTTCCTAACGATGTTTCCGTAGGTTCGACTATTCTGATCGATGACGGCTTGATCGGCCTGACGGTTGAAGAAGTTCAAGGCACTGAAATTATTTGCCGCATCAACAACAGCGGTCAAATCAAGAGCAAAAAAGGCGTTAACGTTCCCGGCGTTGCGATTTCCCTTCCCGGCATTACGGAAAAAGACGCTAACGATATCATCTTCGGTATCGAAATGGGCATCGACTTCGTAGCGGCATCGTTCGTTCGCAAAGCAAGCGACGTGCTTGAAATTCGCGAGCTACTTGAGCGCCACAATGCAAGCCACATCCAAATCATCTCCAAAATCGAGAACCAACAAGGCGTTGACAATCTCGATGAGATCCTGGAAGTTTCCGACGGCCTGATGGTTGCCCGCGGCGACCTTGGCGTTGAGATCCCGGCTGAAGAAGTACCGCTGGTACAAAAAACAATGATCGAAAAATGTAACCGTGCCGGCAAACCGGTTATCACGGCTACTCAAATGCTGGATTCGATGCAGCGCAACCCGCGTCCTACACGCGCTGAAGCAAGCGACGTAGCGAACGCGATCTTCGACGGCACGGATGCAATCATGCTCTCCGGCGAAACAGCTGCCGGTAAATACCCGGTTGAAGCGGTAACAACAATGTCCCGTATTGCCGAGCGTGCGGAAGCGGCTCTGGAATACCGTGAAATCTTCACGAAACAAGCTAACGCTCAACAAACTTCCGTAACGGAAGCAATCAGCCAAGCGGTTGCGGTATCCGCTCTGGACCTGAACGCTGCGGCTATCGTGACTTCGACGCAAAGCGGCTTCACGGCTCGCATGGTATCCAAATACCGTCCGAAAGCGCCAATCATCGCGGTAACAAACGATGAAAAGGTTATGCGCCGTCTGGCTCTGATCTGGGGCGTTAAACCGGTTCTTGGCGAAATCGCTGAAACAACGGACGCCATGTTCGAGAACGCGGTTGATGGCGCAAGAAGCACGGGCTTGATCAGCCTTGGCGACACAATCGTTATTACGGCAGGAGTTCCGGTTGGCCGCGCAGGTACAACGAACCTGATCAAGATCCACCATGTTGGCGAGCTTCTGGCTCAAGGACAAGGCATCGGCAGCCAAACGGCTACAGGCCGCATCGTTGTTGCCCGCACGCCTGAAGAAGCAAATGCACGCGTAACTTCCGGTTCGATCCTGGTTACGGTATCGACGGATAAAGAATATATGCCTGCTTTCGAAAAAGCGGCTGCCGTTATTACAGAGCAAGGCGGCATTACAAGCCATGCGGCTGTATGCGGCATTAACCTGGGTATTCCGGTTATTCTGGGCATCTCGAATGCAACGGAATTGCTGATGGACGGTACGGAAGTAACGGTCTACGGCGAGACTGGCGTTGTTTACTCCGGACAAGCTAAAGTCCTGTAAGAACGAATTTCATATTTCTCTTAAGAAGCAGAGAAGAACAGAAGCGAGGGTGAGCATTCACCGTCGCTTTTGTTTCACGTATAGGGAAATACAAATACATATGCACGGTTTATTGCACGATTTATGTTTGCGTTTTGTAAAGAAAGCTAATTTTTTTCGCCTCAAGTTCGTAATAATATAGGGGGTAGCTTCATCATGCCGTCACAGCAATGGTTCCTTCATCCTCTGCGCGTTCGTTATCAGGAAACGGATCAAATGGGGGTTGTTTTTCATGGCAATTACATAACCTGGTTTGAAATCGGCCGTACCGAGCTGATCCGTTCAGCGGGGTATGATTACAAAACCATTGAGCAGCAAGGCCTGCTGCTTCCGGTGGTGGATCTTGAGTGCCGATACGCGCTGCCGGCCCGTTATGACGATACGGTGCTGATTTGCACTCGTATTTCAGATTTTTCGCCCGTGCGTCTTTCCTTTGAATCGGAAATCCGCAAGGTAAACCTGGAGCAATTCCATCCCGCTATTGTCAATCAATACGAGGATCTTCCGGGGGAGAGGCTGGTAGCCGGCGGAACGAAGCATGTCTGGGTAAACGAAAAATGGCGGCCTGCAAGACTAGACAAGGGCCTGCCTGAATTATATGCTTTGCTCCAGTCCATGGCATAGTTCTTCTCATTTCTTTGTTTCCTTAATCAATTCGCTGTAAGCGGAGGTTGTTTCGAGCCCTAGTGCAACTATTGCGAGCAATCGACCG
Source organism: Paenibacillus glycanilyticus NBRC 16618 (assembly GCF_004000805.1). Lineage (GTDB taxonomy): Bacteria > Bacillota > Bacilli > Paenibacillales > Paenibacillaceae > Pristimantibacillus > Pristimantibacillus glycanilyticus. The sequence goes on along the minus strand of NZ_BILY01000017.1, from coordinate 10,333 downwards.
AAACAACCGGAGCGTTAACCTGATCTTTACAAATCGTTAATATTCCTATAATAGTCATCAGTCATAATAGGGGCATAATTGGGGAGGCGTGAGGAATGACAAGACAATTGTCCCACTATGTGAACCGGGATTTAAGCTGGATTGAGTTTAACCGCAGAGTGCTCCAGGAAGCACAGGAGTCGAATAATCCACTGCTTGAACGCGCCAAATTTTTATCCATTGTATCCAGCAATCTGGATGAATTCATGAGTGTAAGGGTAGCCGGCATTCAGGACCAGATCCGCGCGGGCTATACGAAGATGGATTTCACGGGCTATACGCCAGCGGGACTCTGGAAAAGGCTGATCAAACGGACGACCCAGATGGTCTATGATCAATACAAAACGTACCGGGAAGTGTTCCGCTCTCTCGGTCGGGAAGGCATTATTATTTCATCCGTCAAGGAACTGAACGTCAGCCAATCCAAGGCGGTGTCGGAATATTTTCAGGAAATTGTTTTCCCCGTGTTAACCCCGATGGCCGTTGACCAGAGCCGCCCGTTCCCCCTCGTACATACGAAGGAGCTGTATCTGGCGGTGCTTTTGCAACGGGAGGATTCGGACAAGGATGATGAGCCGCTGTTCGCCATCGTGCAGGTTCCTTCGATTCTGCAGCGTTTCGTGCCTGTGCCAGGCCGGACAAACAGCAAAAAGATGGAGTTTGTGCTGCTCGAGGATCTTATCGAAAATCATATTACGACCTTGTTTAACGGTTACGTTCCGTTCGCCGTTCATGCGTTCCGCATTACGCGCAATGCCGATCTTACGCTGAATGAAGACGGGGCGGAAGACCTTCTGGAGGAGATCGAGAAGGAGCTGCGCAGAAGACGCTGGGGCATTCCGGTGCGGCTGGAAGTCGCGAGAGGCATGCATCCGATGGCGCTTGAGATTTTGAAGGAAGAACTGGAGATTGAAGATAACCTGATTGAGATTGACGGGCCACTGGATCTCAGCTTCCTGATGAAATTCGCTAACTCGCTGCCGGGCTACGACAACCTTCGCTACAGCCGTCTTGAGCCGGTGTACCCGCATGAATTCGACGAGACGGACGATATGTTCGAAGTGATCCGCCAGCGCGACGTGCTGATGTATCACCCTTACGAATCGTTTGAAGCGGTTAATGATTTTATCGATCTGGCAGCGGAAGACCCTAACGTACTGGCTATCAAAATGACCTTATACCGCGTCAGCGGCCAATCCGCGCTTGTACAGGCTTTGTCCAAGGCGGCGGAAGCCGGCAAGCAGGTCACCGTCGTTGTGGAGCTTAAGGCAAGGTTTGACGAGGAACGGAATATCGCCTGGGCACGCCAGCTGGAGAAATCGGGCTGCCATGTCGTTTATGGCCTTGTCGGTCTCAAGACGCATGCCAAGATATGTCTCGTTGTCCGCAGGGAGATGGGTACGCTGCGCCGTTACGTCCATGTCGGAACCGGCAACTATAACGACAGCACGGCCACTTTGTATACGGATATCGGTCTATTTACTTCCCATCCGATTATCGGCAGCGATGCCTCGGCCTTATTTAATGAAGTGACCGGCTATTCTTCGCCATATGAATGGAAGGCGTTCGGCGTTGCTCCGACAGACTTGAAGGAGAAGCTGTTCCGGTTAATCGACCGCGAGATTGCTAACGCCAAGCAGGGCAAAGGGGCTCATATTATTGCGAAGATGAATTCCCTTTCCAACCAGGAAATGATCGATAAGCTGTACGAAGCTTCGCAGGCCGGGGTCAAGATCGACCTGATTGTCCGGGGAGTATGCTGCCTGAGACCGGGCGTGGCCGGACGCAGCGAGAATATTCGCGTAATCAGCATCGTGGACCGGTTCCTGGAGCATGCGAGGGTGATGTACTTCCATAACGGCGGAGATGAAGAAGTCTACTTGTCGAGTGCGGACTGGATGACGAGGAATTTGACGCGCCGGATCGAGCTGATGAGTCCGGTATTTGACGAGAACCTTCGCAAAACCTTGATCAATATGCTGCAGCTTAATTTGGACGATAACGTGAAAGCCCGCGAGCTGCAGGCAAACGGCACCTACGTTCATGTGAAGAACGAAATGATGCCGTTCCGCAGTCAATTCGAAGCCAGATCGATTCCGCAGTGGAAAAATTACGTATAGTCGGGAAGGGCCAGGACGGGAGTTAGTCCCCAGAGCTTTTTGAAATCGGAGGACAGCTCCTCGACTTCCCGGGCTTCAACCGCCAATGTTCCTTCGGAACGCACAGGATTAAGCAAAAGCTGGCTGCCGGACTGGACCGCTTCCAGCCGGCCGATGGCTTGCGTCTCGCTGCGGTCAAGCGCTGCCGCGAGCTGAAGCAGAATGCCAAGCTTATGGATGCTATCATAATCGGATTCGCCCAGCAGTTCCTTGTACTCAAAAAGCTGCTGGCGGGTCCGGTTTTTGCTTTTATAAGAGGCAATAGCCGCAATCATGAGAATTTCCCGATGGGCAAGCCCGTTCAAATGGGAATTCACGATGAGATAAAACGTATGCTTCGCGTATTCATAATAATCAATGGAGGCGCCGATCCGGAACAAGGTGGAGGCGGCATCAAGCAGCACTTTTGCCCGGTTCGGAAGCAGATGCACGGGTCTAAGCTCATCGTAGAGCTGCAGGGCCAGACGGTTTACCTGCATCACATGCTGTTTCGGCGCGGCCGGATGCAAAGCGCTTACGTTCTGAAGGCTGAATGCGAGCACATCCTGATGAATGGAACGCCCGGGAAAACGGGTCGCATAGAACAGACCGTCGCGAAGGCCGGAGCCGCAGATGCGGTAATGGCTGGTCTTCAGCAGGCGGAACAAGGTGCGGAGCACCGCAATGCCGGGCACGATGACGTCTGCGCGGTCCTTGGACAGACCCGGGAATTTCTTGCGTCTGTCGAGCGGCGTTAGGTACAGCTCCTGGAACAGGGCATCCGCATCGGGCCCCGTCATCGGATAATTGTGTGTTTGGGTAAAAGGATACTTCGTCGCAGCTTGATGAGTTTTACCCATAGCGCGTGCGGTTCCGCCAACCCCGATCAGCGGCAGGGAGGGGGATTTCGTCAGCCAAGGCTCGTTTTTGACGGCTTCGGAGACCAGCGCTTCAATGCTTTTAAGTCCCTCTTCGTTCAGCGTTCCTTTTACCGCGTACTTCCGGTTGAGGCTGACGCAGCCAAACGGGAAAGATACCGATTGGACAAGATGACGGCCGCGGAATAGGGATACCTCCGTGCTTCCTCCGCCGATATCAACAAGAAAGCCGTCCTGCACATCCATGGCGTTAATCATGCCAAGAAAGCCGAAGGAGGCTTCTTCTTCGCCGCTTAGCAGTTCTATCGTAAGGCCGGTTTCGGATTTAATCGTTTCCAAAATATCTGCCTGGTTTGCCGCATTGCGGATAGCGGCCGTGGCCACCGCGCGGATATGTCCGGTCCGGTTATGAGCGCAGATCATCGTAAAATGGTTTAGCGTGCCGAGCAGCTCGGTAATCGCATCCGTTGCCAGAATGCCGTTGTCATCAACCCGCTCCGCGAGACGGGCAGGACGCTTGCCTCCGTCAATGACGCGATGCGCGCCGTTAGCGGTCCGCTCATAGACGACAAGGCGGACTGAGTTCGAGCCGATATCAATGATGCCAATTCGTTGTTCTGTCATCGTGGTCCTCCGTGCTAGTTATTTCTTCTATTCTATCACATTGAAATATGATTACGTTAAGCGAGTATTTTTGCGCGGAATAGGGAAAAATGCGTCTGGAGCAATTCGTGCGAAATTTGTGGAAGAAAGGGAATGAAAAAAAACTTTATAGCGCTGATAAAGCATTTCTATGTCCGGTTTTGTTCACTTCGCTGATAAAATCATTTATGATTAATAGCGACGAGAGGTTTACTATTTTTGGCGAATAACTTTTCAAGTTAGAGGAGAGAGAACGAATGACAGCAACTAAAGGTCTTGAAGGAATTGTGGCCGCTTCTTCGTCGATCAGCTCCATTATCGATGGAGTCTTGACATATCGCGGTATTAATATTGATGATCTTGCAGAAAATGCGACATTTGAAGAGGTTGCCTACCTGCTGTGGTACGGCAAGCTTCCTAATCGTTCCGAGCTCGAAGGCTTGCAGCAAAAGCTGGATCAACACGCGGCTATCCCTGCGCAAGTGATCGAACAAATAAAATTGTATCCGCAAGGCACTAACTCGATGGCAGCGCTTCGCACAGCGGTATCGAGCCTTGCTCTGTACGACGAATCCGCAAACGACATGTCTCCCGAAGCGAATCAGCTGAAAGCAATCAAGCTGCAAGCTCAGCTTCCGACAGTTGTTGCCGCTTTCGCCCGCATCCGCGAAGGCAAAGAGCCTATTGCTCCTAAAAAAGGCGTATCGATCGCTTATAACTTCCTGTACATGCTGACTGGCGAAGAGCCGGCTGAAGTAGCGATCAAAGCATTGGATCAAGCATTGGTCCTGCATGCCGACCACGAGCTTAACGCTTCGACATTCGCAGCACGCGTAACCGTTGCGACATTGTCCGATATCTACTCCGGCGTAACTTCCGCAATCGGCGCGCTGAAAGGCCCTCTGCATGGCGGCGCTAACGAAGCGGTAATGGTCATGCTCGAAGAAATCGGTTCGATGGCGAACGTTGAAGGCTACATCAACAACGCGCTTGCGAACAAACAAAAAATCATGGGCTTTGGCCACCGCGTCTACAAAGACGGCGACCCGCGCGCGAAGCACCTGCAAAAAATGTCCCGCGAACTGGGCAAACTGACAGGCAACATGGAGCTGTACGAGATGTCCATTAAGATCGAAGACATGGTTACCGGCCAAAAGGGTCTGAAACCAAATGTTGATTTCTACTCGGCATCGGTTTACACTACATTGGGTATTCCTCGCGACCTGTTCACGCCGATCTTTGCAATCAGCCGCGTTTCGGGATGGAGCGCGCATATCCTTGAGCAGTACGAAAACAACCGTCTGATTCGCCCTCGCGCTGATTATGTCGGCCCGGTTAACGCGAAATATATTCCAATCGAGCAGCGCTAATTACAAGGCGCAGCTTACATACCTTAAGGAGGATTTATTCTAATGGCACAATTCGAGAAATACGCCCTTCCAACAGAAGGCGAGCAAATTACAATTGATAACGGTACTCTCCAAGTACCTAACAACCCAATCATTCCTTTCATCGAAGGCGACGGCACGGGCCGCGACATCTGGCGCGCATCGAAACGCGTTCTTGACGCAGCTGTAGAGAAAGCATACGGCGGCAGCAAAAAAATCGCTTGGTACGAAGTATTCGCAGGCGAAAAAGCATTCAACGAATTCGGCGAATGGCTGCCAGCTGACACGCTGACTGCAATCCGCGAATACATCGTTGCAATCAAAGGTCCTTTGACAACTCCAATCGGCGGCGGTATCCGTTCCCTGAACGTAGCGCTTCGCCAAGAGCTTGACCTGTACACTTGCCTTCGTCCTGTTCGTTACTTCGCTGGCGTACCATCCCCGGTTAAACGTCCTGAGCTGGTTGACATGGTTATCTTCCGCGAGAACACGGAAGACATCTATGCTGGTATCGAGTACCAAGAAGGCTCCGAGCAAGTGAAGAAAGTGATCGCGTTCCTGCAAAACGAAATGGGCGTTAACAAGATCCGTTTCCCTGAAACTTCCGGTATCGGCATTAAGCCAGTATCCAAAGAGGGCTCCCAACGTCTTGCCCGCGCTGCGATCGAATACGCGATCAAGCATGGCAAGAAATCCGTTACTCTGGTTCACAAAGGCAACATCATGAAATATACAGAAGGCGCGTTCAAGAACTGGGGCTACGAAGTGGCTGAGCAAGAGTTCGCGGACAAAACTTTCACTTGGGGTCAATATGACCGCATCAAAGAAGCAGAAGGCACAGACGCTGCTAACAAAGCACAAGCGGAAGCGGAAGCTGCTGGCAAAATCGTCGTAAAAGACGCGATTGCCGACATCGCTCTGCAACAAGTTCTGACTCGTCCTACTGACTTCGACGTAATCGCTACATTGAACCTGAACGGCGACTACCTGTCCGACGCTCTGGCTGCTCAAGTTGGCGGTATCGGTATCGCGCCAGGCGCTAACATCAACTACCTGACTGGCCATGCGATCTTCGAAGCAACTCATGGTACAGCTCCTAAATACGCAGACAAAGACGTAGTTAACCCAGGTTCCGTTATTCTGTCCGGCGTTATGATGCTTGAGCATCTGGGCTGGCAAGAAGCGGCTGACCTTATCTACAAAGGTATGGAAACTTCGATCAACAACAAAACTGTTACTTATGACTTCGCACGCCTGATGGAAGGCGCTACTGAAGTGAAATGCTCGGCATTTGCTGACGAAGTAATTAAAAACATGTAGTTTACACAAAGCGGGGGCATTTTTGCCCCCTCTTTTTTTTCCATAAAACCAGCCTTTTACGCTTATCTTCTATCTTATTTGGATGACTTTTGGCAATAATGCAGATGTTAATACAAGTATAGGAGGGTTACATTAATGGCTATTAAACGCAGAAAAATTACAGTTGTAGGCGCAGGCTTTACAGGTGCAACCACGGCTCTGATGGCCGCTCAGAAGGAACTTGGCGATATTGTGCTGGTCGATATTCCGCAACTGGAGAATCCGACAAAAGGCAAAGCGCTTGATATGCTGGAATCCACGCCCGTTCAAGGCCTGGATGCCAACATTACGGGTACATCCAATTACGACGACACGAAGGACTCCGACGTTGTTATTATCACGGCCGGCGTTGCCCGCAAGCCCGGCATGAGCCGCGATGACCTGGTTAACACCAATGCCGGAATCGTCCGCTCGGTATGCGAAAGCGTAAAGGCGACAAGTCCAAATGCTTATGTCATTATTCTCTCTAACCCGGTGGATGCCATGACTTACGTGGCTTACCAGACGCTTGGTTTTCCTAAAAATCGCGTGATCGGCCAATCCGGCGTTCTGGATACCGCGCGTTATTGCACCTTTATCGCGCAGGAGCTGAACGTCTCGGTAGAGGATGTGCGCGGCTTTGTGCTTGGCGGACATGGCGACGATATGGTGCCGCTCGTTCGTTACTCCAATGTCGGCGGTATTCCGATCGAGAAGCTGATCGCGGCTGACCGCATTGAAGCGATCGTGCAGCGTTCCCGCGTTGGCGGCGGCGAGATTGTTAACCTGCTTGGCAACGGTTCGGCCTACTATGCGCCTGCGGCATCGCTTGTACAAATGACGGAAGCGATCCTGAAAGACAAGAAACGCATTCTGCCGGTCATTGCCCTGCTTGAAGGCGAGTACGGCTATAACAATCTGTTTATGGGCGTGCCTACGATTATCGGCGGAGACGGGATCGAGAAGGTTATCGAGCTTGAACTGACCGCGGAAGAAAAAGCGGCTCTGGACAAATCGGCCGAATCCGTTCAAAATGTAATTAAAGTAGTGACGGGCTAACCGATAGGCCATACACTCATAAAGTTTCGTTTGGGAGGACCCTGACACTTAGCTGCCAGGGTCCTTATTGTGATTACGGAAGGGGGAATCGACGTGCTTCAGCAGGCACGGAGCGAGCTGAAAAAGGTCTACGGATACGATACGTTTCGTCCAGGCCAAGAGGATATTATCGAAGGAATATTGGAGGGGCGCGATACGCTTGCCATTCTGCCAACAGGCGGAGGGAAGTCGATCTGTTATCAGATTCCGTCATTGCTTATGCCCGGGACCTCTATCGTTATTTCGCCGCTCATCTCGTTAATGAAGGATCAGGTGGATGCTTTAAACCGGCTTGGCGTGCCGGCGGCGTTTCTGAACAGCTCTCTTGGGGCGGAGGAGTACCGGACCATCCTGCGTAATGCGCTTCGAGGCGAGTACAAGATGCTGTACGTGGCGCCGGAGCGGCTGGATGCTCCTATGTTTACGACCTTGTCCGAGCAGCTCCACATCCCGATGATTGCGATCGACGAAGCCCACTGCGTGTCGCAGTGGGGGCATGATTTCCGTCCAAGCTACCGGCAGCTGGCCGGCTGGATCGGAAAAATGCCTAACCGTCCGCTAGTGTCGGCATTTACGGCAACGGCAACGCAGGAGGTAGCTGCAGACATTACGGCGATGCTTGGTTTGCGGGAACCGAATGTTTTCGTGACCGGCTTTGCAAGGCCTAACCTGTCTCTCTCGGTTGTAAGCGGAGGGGACAAGAAAAACTTCCTGCAGCAGTTTTTGCGCGAGCGCGAGGATCAATCCGGCATTATCTATACGGCTACGAGGAAAGAAGCGGAGCAGGTGCAGGAGCTGTTGGTTCGAAAAGGGATTGCGGCGGGTAAATATCATGGCGGGCTGTCCGATACGGAGCGGGCGGAGACGCAGGAGCGCTTCCGGTTTGACGAGCTACGCATTATGGTAGCAACCAACGCTTTCGGCATGGGGATCGACAAGCCCAACGTCCGTTACGTGATTCACTGGCAGATGCCGGGCGATATCGAGTCTTACTATCAGGAGGCGGGACGTGCCGGCCGGGACGGCGAGGAGAGCGAATGCGTGCTGCTGTTCGAACCGCAGGATGTCCAGGTACAGCGTTTCCTGATTGAACAAGGCATGGGCGATGAATACCGGAAATCGGTCCAGCTGTCCAAGCTTCATAACATGATGAACTACAGCCGCACGCAGCGCTGCCTTCAGCAATACATCGTTGATTATTTCGGCGAAAAGGGCGTTGAGCCTTGCGGAAAATGCAGCAACTGCCTAGATAAAAGCGAGCTGGTTGACCGGACGGCCGAAGCCCAGAAAGCCTTATCCTGCGTAGGACGGATGAAAGGGCGGTTTGGCGTTACGATGGCGGCCAAGGTGCTCAAAGGCTCGAGGGATAAACGTCTGCTCGAGTTCGGTCTCGACCGACTGACCACTTACGGGCTCTTCAGCAATTGGCCGGAGAAGGAGATTGCCGATTGGCTGTATTGGCTGGTAGCGGAAGGGTATCTCCGGATGAGCGAAGGGCAGTATCCGACCGTATCGCTTACGGCAAGCGCCCTGCCGATCCTGGAGGGCAAGGAGACCGTGATGCAGCGCCTGCGGACCAGCGTTCGCCGAAGCGCCTCGGGAGACGGCGGAGCAGCTTCTTCTCCGCTGTTTGACGCCCTCAAGCAATGGCGCAAAGAAGCGGCGGCAAGAGAGAATGTGCCTCCGTTTATGCTGTTCTTCGATGCGACGCTGAAGGAACTGGCCGATGTCCGGCCCGTTACGGAGGAGCAGCTGATGCAGACGAAAGGGATTGGCGCAGCCAAGGCAAGCAAATACGGCGAGGAAGTGCTCGCCATTATCCAGGCTCATGCCGGAAGCGAGGGCGGTACCGCTACGGCTAGCATCAGCGCAGCGCCAAGGCGGCAGCCGGCAGCGCGCCCTCCGGCATCCTGGGAGGAAACGCCAAGCCATGTTCAGACGCTGGAGCGGTTTAATGCCGGCCTGGAGACTGCGGCTATCGCGGAAGAACGTGGACTCAGCCGGGTAACGATAGAGGGCCATTTGATCCGCTGCGCGGAAGAAGGGCATGAGCTCGATTGGAGCCGGATCATTCCGGAGCAGTACGAGGACCGGATTGTACAGGTCATCGGGGAGCTGGGCTGGGACAAGCTGAGGCCTCTTAAAGATGCTCTTCCGGAGGAAGTCGACTATTTCGCCATCCATGGAGTAATCGCCAAACACGGCTTTAAGACGAAATCTTGAACATTGCCGAAAATGCCCTTGAAATGCCGTATTCCTTAAGGCTCGGCTTTGTGTTTCAGACAGGCATTTAGTATACTTATTGGTAGATTACGCATATGCAGGAGGGTATTTCATGAATGATGTGTTTTTCTTTTTACACTTGCTAGGGGCAGTCGGGATGGGCTTTTATATCGTCCTTCCGATCATGATTGGCAAAGCGACTAAGCTTGCCGGCCTCGGACAAGGCGGACTGGCTGACGGTCTCGTATCGGCAAACCGGATTGTGCAATATGCGCTTATTATTCAGCTGCTGACGGGCGGTTACCTGATGTCCCAGGCGGATTATTCCGTTGCCTGGATGATTATCGTAACGATCCTGTTCCTTGCGATCGCTGCGATCTCCGGCATTATGTCGAAGCCGCTTAAGCGTATCGTATCCTCGATTCAGGACGGACAAAGCGCGACGGGTCATATCGCGAAAGCACGCACGTTCAGCTTGATCGTATTGGTTCTTTACGTGGTTGTAATTTATTTCATGGCTTTCCCTATGTACAAGTAACAATCCACGCTTACGAAGTAAGAATTACTACAGTAGTCAGAGAACGACTAT